>JAAFJG010000073.1 GCA_013298075.1 Cytophagales bacterium
GCGGTTTTGGATTTTGATAATGCGGTTTTTTTATTCGAATTTAAAGTCAATAAAACTCCTGAAATTGCGTTAAATCAAATCAAAGAAAAAAAATATTTTCAAAAATATTTAGAACCCAACAAAGAAATTTATTTGATAGGTGTAAATTGTTTTGAAAAAGAAATCAAAGATATTTTAGTCAAAAAACATCAATAAAAAGAAATTATGGAAAATCAAAAATACTCAATCGGCATACAAGATTTTGCTAAATTACGAGAAGAAAATTATGTGTATGTGGACAAAACAAAATATATTTACGAGATGTTACAAGGTGCGTATTATTTTCTTTCGCGTCCACGTAGGTTTGGTAAATCCTTGTTAGTCAATACTTTATATTATTTATTCGAAGGTAGAAAAGATTTATTTAAAGGACTTTGGATAGAAGAAAAAATCGAATGGAAAAAACATCCGATTATAAAATTTGATTTTTCTGAATTAGATTTTGAAGAAAATTTAGAGAAAACTATCAAAGAAAGATTGTTTGAAATAGCAAAAAATTATAAAGTAACATTGACAAAAACAACCGCTAAATCTCTTTTTCGTGAGTTAATTATGGAATTATCCAAAATTGAAAAAGTAGTTATTTTGATTGATGAATATGATAAACCGATTGGAGATTTTTTAGAAAAAGATAAAATGGAATTAGCTATTAAGAATCGAGATATTCTTAAAAAATTTTATAGTACATTAAAAGGTCTGGATGCACACATTCGTTTTTTCTTTTTAACAGGCATTACAAAGTTTGCTAAAGTATCTATTTTTTCGGACTTAAATAATTTACATGACTTGACTTTGCACCCAAAATATGGTACATTGGTAGGTTATACACAAACAGAATTAGAGTTTTACTTTTCTGAAAGATTGAAAGAAATTGCTATTAGTGAAAAATTACCTTATATTGATTTTTTAGAGAAAGTAAAAAAGTGGTATAATGGGTATAATTGGCGTGGAGAAGAAACGGTTTATAGTTCTTTTTCGATGTTATGTTTTTTATCACAAGGTGAATTTAATAATTTTTGGTTCGAGACAGGAACTCCTTCTTTATTGGTAAAATTGATGCGAGAAAAAGTGGTGGTTGATGTAGATAATTTGATAGCAGGTGATGATTTATTAAGTAATTTCTCGATAGAAAAAATAAATTTTGTTACACTACTTTATCAAGCAGGTTATTTGACAATCAAAGAAAAAAATGATGATATTTATGTATTGACTTATCCAAATTTAGAAGTAAAAAAGTCGATGTTTAGGTATTTATTAAATGATTTTAGTAATGTTGCCAATGCGTCTTCTTCGGTAGTTTATTACATCGAACAGGCTTTGTTAAAACGAGATTTTGAGTTATTAAAACAACAAATAAATGTATTATTTAGTAGTATTCCTGCCGAGATATTTGAGCAAAGATTAGAAAGTTATTATCACGCTATTATTTTTCTCACTTTTCAATTATTAGGTTATAAAATGCAAGCAGAAGTCAGAACTTCGGGAGGTAGAATTGATGCGGTTTTAGAGTTTGATAATGCAGTTTTTTTATTTGAATTTAAAGTTAATAAAACTCCTGAAATTGCCTTAAAACAAATCAAAGAAAAAAAATATTTTCAAAAATATTTACAACCTAACAAAGAAATTTATTTGATAGGCGTAAATTGTTTTGAAAAAGAAATCAAAGATATTTTAGTCGAAAAACATCAGTAAAAAGAAAAAAATTCAAATTACTCAAAAAAAATATGGGATTACTAAAAAATATATTACCCAATAAAATTTACTCGATTTTATTCAACTTTTATCAAGATTATATCGGAATCAGCCAAAAATCATATTCAGGCGAAGCGGAAGACCTAATTTTAAGAAAAATATTTTCAAAAAATGATGGTTTTTATATCGATATTGGTTGTTATCACCCAAAAACGTATTCGAATACCTATTTTTTCTATCAAAAAGGTTGGAAAGGATTAAATATTGATGCCAATCCAACAACTATTCAAAAATTCAAAAAATTTAGAAAACGTGACATAAATCTTAATGTTGGAATGGGAAACGAAAATGCGGTGATGAAATTTTATTTGTGTGATGCGCCCGCTATGAACACTTTTTCAGAAGAAGTATTGAAAGAAAGAATGGAAAAAAATTTGGTAAAATTAGTAGGCGAAAAACAAATTCAAGTTCGAAAATTAGCAGAAGTTTTAGATGAATATTTACCCAAAAATCAACGCATAGATTTTATGGATATTGATGTCGAAGGATTTGATTTAGAAGTATTACAATCTAATAATTGGGAAAAATATAGACCAACTATTATTTTGGTAGAAGAGTTTGAAAGAAATTTAGAATCTATCCAAAGCGAATCAAAAATATTTCAATTTTTAGAAAATCAAAATTATACAATGATTGCTAAAACGTTTAGTACTTTTATTTTTTCAGATAAAAACCAATAAAATATGCTTAGTCATCGACAACTTTTTCTTCAAAATATTGCACAAACTTCTGATTTTCCTTTGTTAATAGAAATTGAAAGAGCAGAAGGAATGTATTTTTATACTCCCGAAAAAAAATCGTATTTAGATTTAATTGCAGGAATTTCTGTGAGTAATGTTGGGCATTGCCACCCAAAAGTAGTCAAGGCAGTTCAAGAACAAGCGGCTAAATATATGCACGTGTTAGTCTATGGCGAGTTTGTGCAAAGTCCACAGACATTATTAGCCAAAAAAATAACTGATTTTTTACCCGATAATTTGCAAAATATTTTCTTTCTCAATTCAGGAACAGAGGCAATCGAAGGAGCAATGAAATTAGCCAAAAAATACACGAATCGAACCGAAATAATCAGTTGTTTCAATGCTTATCACGGCTCCACACAAGGCGCACTTTCTATTGGTGGCGGAGAAAATTTTAAAAGAAATTTCAGACCTTTATTGCCCCAAATCACCCAAATTCATTATGGAAGTTTTGGCGATATTGAAAAAATAACCGAAAAAACGGCTTGCGTAATCATCGAAGTAGTGCAAGGCGAATCAGGAATTATATCTGCCTGTGAAAATTATTTTACACAATTACGAAAAAAATGCAACGAAACGAATACTTTATTGATTTTTGATGAAGTCCAAACAGGTTTTGGACGCACAGGAACATTATTTGGTTTCGAAAAAATAAATGTTATTCCCGATATTTTGGTGTTGGCAAAAGGAATGGGCGGAGGAATGCCGATGGGTGCTTTTATAAGTAGTCAAAAAATTATGAGCGTATTGAAAAATAAACCTATTTTGGGACATATTACTACTTTTGGCGGACATCCTGTGTGTTGTGCGGCTGCGTTGGCATCTTTGGAAGTGATTACAGACGAAAAATTATACGAAGAAGCAGATAAAAAAGGACAATTATTTGTGGCATTATTAAAGCATAAAAAAATAAAAGCAATACGACAAAATGGATTGATGTTGGCGGTTGTTTTTGAAGATTTTATCACGCTCAAAGCCATTATCGATAAATGTTTGGAGAAAGGATTGATGACTGATTGGTTTTTATATTGCGACAATGCGATGCGAATCGCTCCGCCTTTGATAATCAACGAAACAGAAATTCGTTGGGCTTGCCAAACTATTTTAGAGGCAATTTCAGAGATTTTTGAGTAATTTTTAAAAGTTCATTTTTACAAATTATCATAAAAAAAACAAAAAAATGTCTTTTCTTTTACAAAAAAACACTAACTTTGCAAAATTTTTTTTGTAGTTGATAAAAGATATAGCCACAAAAAAATAATTTAATAAGAGACAAAATAAAAATAATATACCTATAAAAACTCCCTCACCTTTGGGGAGGGCTGGGGTGGGGCATAATTTACAAAAAAACTCAATCCTCAGAGGGTGAGTATAATTTTCCAAAAAGCCCCACCCTAACCCTCCCCAGAGGTGAGGGAACTAAAAATAAGTTATTTTTTTAAATACTCTCTAAAAACCAATTAATTTAAAAAAAATAAATTTTCTTACATTTATTTACTATGACTTCTCACGAAATAAGACAAAAATTTTTAGATTTTTTTGCAAGCAAAGGACATCAAATTGTCCCTTCTTCTCCTATGGTTTTGAAAAATGACCCAACTTTAATGTTCACAAATTCGGGTATGGCTCAATTCAAAGACTTTTTTTTAGGAAATAAAATTCCACAAAATAGACGCATTGCAGACACACAAAAGTGCTTGCGTGTAACGGGTAAACACAATGATTTGGAAGATGTAGGCAAAGATACTTATCACCACACGATGTTCGAAATGCTTGGAAATTGGTCTTTTGGAGATTATTTTAAAGAAGAAGCAATTGCTTGGTCTTGGGAACTTTTGACAGAAGTATATAAATTACCAAAAGAAAGATTGTACGCAACCGTTTTTGAAGGTGATAAAAAAGAAAATTTAGAAACAGACACAGAAGCATTAGATATTTGGAAAAAATATTTACCCGAAAACCAAATTTTATTTGGCAATAAAAAAGATAATTTTTGGGAAATGGGAGAAACAGGTCCTTGCGGTCCTTGTTCTGAAATTCATATTGATTTGCGTTCACAGGCAGAAATTGACAAAATAGCAGGGCGTGAATTGGTGAATGGAAGTAATCCGCAAGTGGTCGAAATTTGGAATAATGTTTTTATGCAATTTGAAAGAATGGCTGATAAATCGTTGAAATCTCTCCCTGAAAAACACGTAGATACAGGTATGGGTTTTGAAAGATTGTGTATGGCGATTCAAGGTAAAACTTCTAATTATGATACTGATGTTTTCTCGAATACTTTGCAATTTTTGTGTGATAAATCAGGCATTCAATATGGTGCAAATGAAAAAACGGATATTGCTTTGCGTGTCATTGCTGACCATATCAGAGCCGTAAGTTTTGCGATTGCAGATGGACAAATGCCTTCAAATAATAAGGCTGGTTATGTTATTCGCCGTATTTTACGTCGTGCTGTGCGTTATGGATATAGTTATTTGAACTTTAAAGAACCTTTTTTACATTTATTGGTGGGTTTATTGGTCAAGCAATTTGGTGAAGTTTTTCCTGAATTGGCTGCTCAAAAAGATTTTGTAACCAACGTAATTAGAGAAGAAGAAAATGCTTTTTTGCGTACTTTGGCGAATGGTTTAGAACGTTTAGAAACGATTATTCAACATACAAAACAACAAAATAAAACAGAAATTTCGGGAGATATTGTTTTTGAATTATACGATACATTTGGTTTTCCTGTCGATTTAACGGCTTTGATTGCTCAGGAAAATGATTTGAAAATTGATGAAGATGGCTTTAAAAATGCGATGCAAACCCAAAAAGATAGAGCAAGAGCCGCACAAAAACAAGAAGTTTCGGATTGGGTAAATATCAATACGATTGATAAAATTAGTTTTGTGGGGTATGATGAAGTTAGCACGCAATCTAAAATCATTAAATATCGAAAAATCAATACTTTTGACAAAGAATTTTATCAAATTGTGTTAGATACAACGCCTTTTTATGCAGAAAGTGGCGGGCAAATTGGAGATACAGGAAGTTTTCAAGTTCGTTTCAATAATTATGATACAAAAATTGAAATTTTTGATACGAAAAAAGAAAATCATTTGATTATTCATCTCACAGAAGACGATAATTGGATTGGTTTGGGAGAACAATATTTGAAAAATGCCATTATTGAAGCCAAAATTGATGAAAATCGTAGAAATTTAATTGCTAATAATCACTCTGCTACGCACTTAATGCACTCGGCTTTGCGTGAGGCGTTGGGTACACACGTGGCGCAAAGAGGTTCGTTGGTCAATGATAAAATTTTGCGTTTTGATTTTTCTCACTTTTCAAAAATGAACGAAGAAGAAATTTCGAAAGTAGAAAAAAGAGTCAATGAAAAAATAAGTGCCAATATTCAACTCAATGAACAACGCAATATTCCCTTCCAAAAAGCAGTCGATGACTTGAATGCAACGGCTTTATTTGGTGAAAAATATGGCGATTTTGTGCGTGTGATTACTTTTGATAAAAATTATTCTGTCGAATTATGTGGTGGTACGCATGTCAAAAATACCGCTCAAATCAGTCGTTTTAAAATTATTTCGGAAGGTTCAGTTTCTGCGGGTGTGCGTCGAATTGAGGCAATTACAGGCGAAGAAGCAGAAAATTATTTTAAAGCCCAAGAAAATTTGTTGAATGATTTGAAAGATATTTTAAAAAATCCAAAAGATTTGAAAAAAGCAGTGTTGGATTTATTAGAAGAAAAACAACATTTGCAGAAAAAAATTGAACATTTTGAAAACGAAAAAGTAAATCAACTCAAAAATGATTTATTGACAAAAATAGAAAATAAAAATGGCGTGCAAACTATTATTGCCCAAGTAAATGTGCCTTCGGCTGATGCGTTGAAACAATTATGTTATGATTTGAAACAAAAAACGGATAATTTATTGGCAATTCTGGTCGCAGAAATTGATGGAAAACCGCTTATTTCTGTGATAATTGATGAGAAATTAGTGAAAGAGAAAAATCTACACGCAGGCAATATGGTCAAAGAATTGGCAAAAGAAATTCAAGGCGGAGGAGGTGGACAACCTTTTTATGCGACTGCGGGTGGAAAAGATATAACGGGTTTGAATAAGGTTTTAGAAAAGGCAAAAAACTTTTCTTTTTAAATTAAAAGTTTTTTTTCGATTTATTTTTAAAGGCGTTTGTAGGTTTTTTGGCTTACAAACGCCTTTTTTTCGAATTTTTAAATTATTTTGAAAAAAAATAGTAAATTATTTTTACTTCGGACAAATTCTGTCTATACCTCATATTACCTTTGCATTAAGATAAAAGGTAAAGGAATTTAATATATTTATTTTTCATTTTAAGTTATTTTTGTATTAAAATAAAAAAAATAAAAAATATTTTTAATTCGGACAAATTTTGTCTGTACTCCACATTACCTTTGTATTAAAATAAAACATTAACCCCATTTTTTATGAGAGATTTTGAAAAATTAAAGCGATATAAATTGATTGTTGATGCACTTATGTATCCAAAATTTGGTGCTAAAGGTTGTACTACAAAAGAATTAGTAAAAGTAATTAGTCATTTGATAGACCCACAAAATTTAAAGGCTGATGATACTAAATCAAGAGCAGTATTGAGAGATATTGATGATTTAAAAAATTTTGGTTTTTATATCCAAACAAAATCAGGTCTAAATTTTATTGATAAGTCTGAGGACGCGGAGAAAAAATTTTTTTCTTTACAAAATATATGCTTTCATGGAAATCTCTTAGAAAATGAAGACAGTGCAAAATATATTCAAACTGAACGAAATGCATTGATAGAAAACAAATATTTCAGTGATATTTTAAATGCTTGCCAATCAAAAAATATTATTTATTTTGCATATCAATCTTTTTGGGAAGATGAGAAAAAAAATTATGAACTTGAACCATATTTGATTAAGGCTTTTCGTAATCGTTGGTATTTAGTAGGAAAAGATATTAAAACAAAGCAAATACGAAGTTTTTCCTTAGATAGATTTCATGATTTTAAACTCAAAAAGAAAGATAATACTTTTAAAATGGAAACTCCTTTTGATGCAGAGGACTTTTATAAAGATTGTTTTGGTATTAGCAAACCTTACGAGAAAAATAAAAAGCCAGAAGATATAGAATTGATTTTTGAGAAAACACAAGGAAAATATGTAAAAAATTTGCCTTTGCATAATTCTCAAGAGATTGTAAATGAAAGTGATGGCGAAGTACATATAAAATTACATGTATATATTACCTACGAATTTGTGCAGGAGATTTTACATTTTGGCGAAACCGTAAAAGTTTTATCACCACAATCTTTGGTGGAAACTATGAAAAAAGTTTCAGAACAAATGCTTGATTATTATGCTAACAATAAAGAGGTAGAGAGAAGTCATTTGTATTAAAAATAAAATTCACAAAAAAAACATATTTTTATTATGGAAAATCAAAATCCAGATTTTGAGGCGAAATTTCAACGCTTCTCAAATATTATTTCTACTAAAACTCTTTTGGGTTTGACGGTAGCAGACCGAAACGACAAAACGCTTGTGGCTGTTTTGGTAAAACCGAGCGGAAAAGTTAATAATGTATTGCACGTGATTATCAGTTTTATCAGTTGTGGTTTGTGGTTGCCTGTTTGGGGAATATTAGCGATGGCAAATCCTAAAGAACAACGTTTTAGAATTTCTATTGATAGTGGCGGTAATTTATTAGAAGAAAAAATCAAAATATAAGTAAAGATGTTACCTTGTTTATTCAAAAAATATGTAGGTATTTCTTGCATGGGTTGCGGATTACAAAGGAGTATTTTATACTTTTGGGAAGGTAGATTATACGATTCTTTTGAAGTATATCCACCTTTCTGGTTTTTTTTGGTTATTTTTCCTACTTTTTGTATTTGTAAAATATTTTTTAAAAACATACAAACAAAATATTTTATTTGGCTTTTAGTAGTAATTATATTTATAAATTATATTTTTAATTTATTTTTGTATAATAATTTTTTTATTTGATTTTAATTTTTTAGATTTGCAGGGGATTTGAATTTATAAACAAAACAGGGTAGCCGAAAACTGTATTTTAGAGTAAGCATAACTTTTTAAATGAAATTATTATGAACATAAAAAAACTTGGTATATACACTGAAATTAGCAGCTATGAAAATGAATTAAAGTCTAAAAATGTAGTTTCACAAGGTTGGGAGCATGACGTTAGTTTTTTGTTTGAGGCTGATATGAAAGAGATAAACGAGTGGCTTCCCATATTTTCTCAAAATGACAAACGTGCAAGAAATGCTTTTAAAAATATCTTAAATGGATTAAAAGAAGGTGATATTGTATTAGGTTTTGAAGGCAATACATTAAAAGGGATTTCTGAAATACCTAAAAACTTTATATATAATTTTGATGATTCTTTAGGATATAAAAACACTTTATTTCCTATGAAATGGGTAGATTGGGAAATTTTTTGTAAGGACAATAAATTATCTAAATTTACTCAAGGTGGTCAAGGTATTAAAGGTATAGAAAATAGTGGGCTTTCTGAAATTAATGAATATATCAAAAGTAATTGGGCTAAATACAAAGAAGATAATTCATTAGAGGTTTTTCCAAATAATTGTTTAGAAAAGTTTGAAGAACTTAAAAACAATTTTGAGAGAAAGAAAAAAGAATCTCGAGAAAACATGGAAAATAAATTGAAACAATTAAAACAACAAGCAAAAATGCAAGATTTTAAAGACATATTAACTCAAAAGCGCCAAATAATCTTACAAGGTGCGCCAGGTACAGGCAAAACACGTGAAGCAGAAGAAATTGCATATAACTTTGTTTTTGATACTCTTTTAACTGAGGAGAAAAAAAAGCGTGATGAAGAACTCAAAGAATTGTATAAATCTGAACAATTTGCACTTATCCAATTTCACCCTGCTTACAGTTATGAGGATTTTGTACGTGGCATTGTAGCAGAAACCAATGAAAGTGGGCAAATTTCTTATAAGGTAAAAAATAAAATTTTGTGCGAAATGGCTGAAAAAGCAAGCAATAATAAAGACGCAAAATATGTACTCATAATCGACGAAATCAATCGTGCAAATCTTCCAGCAGTATTAGGAGAATTGATTTATGCACTTGAATACAGAGATAAACCTGTGAATAGTTTATATGAATTAGATGGCAAAAAAGAATTTATTTTACCGTCCAATCTTTATATTATTGGCACAATGAACACCGCAGACCGTAGCGTGGGGCATATTGATTATGCTATTCGTAGAAGATTTGCTTTTGTAAATATCCCACCCGATGATTCTGTTATCACAAATCTTAATGCAAAAACGTTATTCACAACCATTAGAGGAATTTTTGAAAAAAATCTTTCTTCTGATTTTCAAATTGATGATATTATGATTGGACATAGTTATTTCTTAGGCGAGGCAGATAATTTGTCAATGCGTTTTAAATATGAAATAAAACCACTTTTGCATGAATATGTCAAAGATGGTATTTTGACTTGTGATATAAAAACAATCAACGATTTAAAAACTTCTTAAATCTATGGGATTAAATTGTTTTAAAGAACAAGATAAGGAAAAAAGTTTTGAAAGTTTAAAAGAAGTAAACGAAAGCAAACTTTTTAAATACAATGGAAGCACTTTGCAAATGTCTTATTTTATTGGCGTGGATTGGATTGTTACAAATGAACAAGCAATTTATGTAGAACCAAAAATAAATGAAAGTAGCAAACAAACAAACTATCTTCAAATGCTTTTTTCTGCCTTGAAATATATTGATGTAAACCATACAAAAGAATTATTTGAGATAAATTTTGATGCTCCAAGCATAGAAATTGACCAAAAACAAGATTTGCTTACTCCTCTTTTGGTGGTGCAATTTTTGGGTATTGTGCAACAAATTGTAAAAAAAGGCTTGAAAAAATCATATTACAAAGTAGAAAAAAATCTTACTGCTAAAACAAAGGGTAAAATTTTGGTGAATCAAACCATCAAAAAAAACATTGTAAAGAATGATATTTTGAAAACGTATTGTAGTTATGAAGAATTTGGTTTTAATGGTTTGGAAAATAGATTACTCAAAAAAGCGTTATTTTTTGTGCAACGATATTTACCTACTATTCCACATATACAGAAAAATAATGCGTTCATTACCAATACTTTCAATTATATTTTGCCTGCATTTGAAACCGTTTCAGACGAAATAGAACTCAACGAAATAAAACATACAAAATTTAATTCTTTTTATAAAGAATATTCAGAAGCTATTCGTTTGGCTAAAATTATTTTAAAACGTTTTGGTTACAATATCAATAATACACAAGAAGCACAAATCATAAAAACGCCACCTTTTTGGATTGATATGGCTAAATTATTTGAGTTGTACGTATTAGGATTGTTGAAAAATGAATTTGGAAATGATATTGAATATCACAAAAGAGGTGAGTATGGTGAAACAGACTTTATTTTACAAAATCCAAAAATGATTATTGATGCTAAATATAAAAAAGCATATTTGGAAATTAATTATGTGATAGAAGATGTAAGACAAGTTAGCGGATATGCTCGTGATGTTGAGGTTTTGAAAAAATTAAAATGTTATGATGAAAACACTAAAAATGCTACTGAAATAATTCCTTGTTTGATTATACATTATGACAAAGATTTACTATCAGCAGAACAATCCAAAAGTTATAGAATAAGTTTAGAGGATAAAATAGAAATTACACAGTTTGTAAAATTCTATAAATTAAGTGTTAAACTTCCTGAAATTTCTTAATTAACCCACAAAAAAAAACGCTCCCAAAAAAATTGGGAGCGTTTTTTTTAAATAATTATTTTCTATACAATCGACAATTTAATTACATTAGTACGTAATTTTTTCTCGATAGGCATACTTGCTAAATGAATGATTTTATTATTTTTTTCGATATAATCATTTTTGAGTAAAAAGTTTTGTAAGTCCTCAAAAGTTTTGTCAGTCGATACAAATTTATCATAATAAAACGCTTTAACGCCCCACAATAAATTTAATTGATTGATAATGCTTCTATTCGAAGTAAAAATAAAAATATTTGCTTTTGGACGATGACTTGCCAATCTAAAAGCCGTATAACCCGACGAAGTCATCGCAATAATCGCTTGCGCACTCACGTCATCAACCAAATAATTGGCTGCTGCAATAACCGTATCATTGTCAAAAGATTTCGAATTTTTATCAATTCTTAGATTTTTTTTGTAAATAGAATTGATTTCATCTTCCACCATTCGAATCGTTTTCGTCATACTTTCTACCACCAAAATAGGATATTTTCCTGCGGCAGTTTCCGCACTCAACATCACCGCATCTGCGCCATCAATCACCGCATTTGCCACATCATTGGTTTCTGCTCTGGTTGGGCGAGGATTATCAATCATACTTTCCATCATTTGTGTAGCAACAATCACAGGTTTTGCGGCTTTGTTACATTTGGCAACCATCATTTTTTGAATAGTTGGCACTGCTTCAAAACCAACTTCCACGCCCAAATCACCTCTTGCCACCATCAAAGCATCAGAGGCTTCTATGATTTCATCAATATTTTTAACGGCTTCAGGACGTTCAATTTTCGCTACAATTTTAGAAGATTTTCCTTTTAATTTAATCGTATGTCTCAAAATTTCAATATCAATCGCATTTCTCACAAACGAAAGAGCAATCCAATCTACGTCATTTTCTAAGCCAAACATCAAATCAGTCGTATCTTTTTCGGTCAAACAAGTCGCAGAAACAGGACTATCAGGCAAATTAATTCCTTTTTTAGGCTTGATAAATCCACCATAAATCACTTCCGTTTTGACAACTACGCCATCGGTAGAAATTACTTTGAGTTCGATTTTTCCATCATCAATCAAAATAGCATCACCTTGACGCACATCTTTTGCCAATGCTTTATAAATAGTAGTCAATCTTTGAGGTGTACTTGGTGCGTCTTCTGTACTGATTTCTATTTTTTGTCCGCTTTCTATCTCAAAAGGTTGTCCTTCTAATAAACCTAAACGAATTTTTGGACCTTGCAAATCTTGTAAAATACCAATATTAATTTTGTTTTCCTCGTTGATTTCTCTGATGAGTTTAATCACAGCCAAATGTTCTTCGTGTGTGCCGTGTGAAAAATTTAATCTAAATACATTTACGCCCACTTTTATTAGGTCAAGCATTACTTCTTTTGTATTACAAGAAGGACCTACGGTAGCTACAATTTTGGTCTTTTTTAAAGGAGATTTCATTTTACTTTTTTATGTTTTTAATTATTCAATTTTGCAAATATAAGAATATTTTTAAAATAAATGATACAATGTAATTTTTTTTGTGATAAAAATAGAAAAAAAAGATTTTTTAAATGTTTTTTAGGCTTGATATAAACGGGTCAAATCTTTGATAAATCTCTCTAAACCAAAATTTTTCTGCACGTCAATAAATCCATTTTCTACTAATTTTTCTTTTAAATTGGGTTCGTTTAAAATCCTTTTTAATGCTTCATAAATTGCTTGACTATCTTTATAAGGTACACAAAGAGCATTTTTTTCGTGAACTATTAATTGATGTGCAATGCCTGAAAGCGTAAAAATAGAAGGCATTTTTGAAATTAATGCCTCTAAATAAGTCAATCCAAAGGCTTCGATTTGTGCATTGATAGGCACGTGTACGTATGCATCAAAAATCGAATAAAACACTTTTATATCGGTTTCAAATTTAATTTCTATATAATTTTTTGGAGGCAATTGATTCAATAATTTTCTAATTTTGCTTTGATAATCGCCATTTGCATTGAGTAAAATCAACTTTGCTTTTGGATAAGTAGTCAGTAATTGTTGAAAAGCAGGAATAATATATTGTATTCCTTTCCATTCCACGTATCGTGCAATTACGCCAATAATTGGAAAAGCATCTTCTAAATCATATTTAATTTTCATTTTTTGAATAGATTCCTCTGAAGTATGCGTAAAATCATTAAAATCCATGCCATGATAAATTAAATGAATTTTTGTAGGTTTTACTTTTTCTTTGTCAATCAGAATATCTTTCACTACATCACTAATAGCGACAATATCTGTTGCCAGATAATTATACATTTTATCGTAAAAAACACCTTTTGTTGGAAAATATTCATGGTGAAATGTACTATGATGACGAGTATAAATTCTTTTTTTGATAAATAAACTTTTAGCAGCAGGCAATCCAACCAGACAAGCATCAAAAAAATGACAATGAACTTGGTCAGGTTTAATTTTTTTGAGTGCTTTTCGGACTTTAAAAAATGCACTTAATACATCTTTTTTGCCTCGATATTTTACAAAATAAGTTGGAATATTATTTTCAATCATAAAATCTTCTAAATAACTTTTGGCAGGATTTAAAAGAATTATCGAAAAATCAAATTCGGATTTTAAAGCACTAATAACCCACTCAAAACCAATATAACGATTGGTGTCAGAAATAATATAAGTAATTTTAGTCTTTTGCATAGATAAATAAGTTAGATTTTTTTTGAAGGAAAAGTAGATTTTTTTTGTAATTTTTTTAGTAGTAAAATATCATGCAAAGATAGACAAATTATTTTATAAATTTTAGATTTGTTTATTTGATAATGATTAAAAAGAAAGATTTTTAAATACAAAATAAAACTTCACACAAAAAATAATGAAAAATTAAAGATTTTATGTTAAAAAATAATTAATCTCTCTTATAAATTATTATTTTTGTTTAATTTCGCAAACTAAAACAAAATTCATAATCCAAATGAAAAAAACTTCCTTTTTATTCTTATTTTTTTGTAGCTTGATATTCAAAAGTTTCGGACAAATTGTTACCGCACCTGCCAACGGAATGCGTGATGACAAAGAAAATCTATATGCTTTTATCAACGCTACTATTTTTGTTGATTATCAAACAAAAATTAGCAATGCTATTTTAGTTATTCGTCAAGGAAAAGTAGAAAATGTTGGGGCAAATATTGCTATTCCCAAAGGTGCTAGTGTGATTGATTTGCAAGGAAAATTTATTTATCCTGCTTTTATTGATTTAGATTCTGACTTGGGTATGCCTGCCATCAAAAAACCTGCTTTTAGTGGTTTTGGGAGAGAAAATTTTGAATCCGAAAGAAAAGGTGCTTATGGTTGGAACGATGCTATTAAATCCGAAATCAATGCGGTAGAAGTTTTTACGCCCAACGAATTAGTGGCTACAGAACTAAGAAAATTAGGTTTTGCGAATGTATTAACGCATCATCATGATGGGCTAATGCGTGGAACAGGCGCATTTATCAACCTAAAAAATGCGAAATCTCAAGAAATAATTTTGAATGGTCAAGCCTCTCAACATTTATCTTTGGACAAAGGAAGTTCGCAACAAACCTATCCTTTTTCATTAATGGGATATTTTGCGGTGCTTCGCCAAACGTATTTAGATGCGGATTGGTACAATAATTTAAAAGAAAAAAAAGAATTTAATTTGACTTTAGAAGCTATCAATAAAGCAAAAAATCTACCTGCTATTTTCGAAACAAATCACCGTTTGCACGCTTTACGTGTAGATAAAATGGGCGATGAATTTGGTATTCAATATATTATCAAAGGAAAAGGCGATGAATATCAACGTTTGCAAGAACTAAAAAACACCAACGCAAGTTTTATTATCCCTGTTAATTTTCCTGATGTATATGACGTAACTGACCCTATTGATGCATCAATGGTGAGTTTAGAAGAAATGAAACATTGGGAATTAGCGCCTTCAAACGCGTTACAATTACAAAAAAACGGAATTAATTTTGCCTTTACGAGTGCAAATTTGAAAAATAAAGCCGACTTTTTGAAAAACATTAAAAAAACCGTAGAATATGGACTTGATGAAAAAGATGCGTTGAAAGCCTTGACTTTTACGCCTGCAAAAATGGTAAAAATGGAAAATGTAGTCGGAAGTTTGAAAGTTGGAATGTTCGCAAATTTTATTATTTTTTCTGATAATATTTTCGCCAAAGAAAGTATTTTACACGAAACTTGGGTATCAGGACAACGTTTTGAACACGCACAAATGCCCAAAGATAATATTAGTGGAAGTTATAATTTAACTTTAGGCACTCAAAATTATACATTCAATATCATCGGAAAACCTGATATGTATGCTTATTCGATAGAAAAATTAAGCGATAGTTTGAAAGTAAATCCAGTTTTTATTAGAAAAGATAAAATGGTTTCGATGGCTTTCAAATTAGCCAAAAAAGGACAAGAACAAAAAACAGGTGAAACTCGTTTGAGCGGTTGGATAGAAGGTAAAAATATGAAAGGTACAGGCGAAACGCCCACAGGAGATGTTTTTAATTGGCAAGCAATTTATAACAAACCTTTGGCTGATACAACCAAAGCACCTAAAATTGAAACTCCAAAATTAGAATTAGGTAAAATCATCTTTCCTTTTGTGGCTTTTGGAAATACAGAATTACCAAAAGCAGAAGACGTTTTATTCAAAAATGTAACCATTTGGACAAACGAAAAAGAAGGCATCATCAAAAAAAGTGATGTATTAGTAAAAAATGGAAAAATTGCACAAATTGGTGAAAATCTTACATCTGGAAATGTGAAAATAATTGATGCCACTAACAAACATTTGACTTCGGGAATTATTGATGAACATTCGCATATTAATTTATTTAGTATCAATGAAATTCAAACAGTTTCTGCAGAAGTTCGTTTGCATGATGCGGTAGATAGCGAAGACGTGCAGATGTATAGACAATTAGCGGGAGGTACAACAGCCGCACAACTTTTGCACGGTTCTGCGAATTGTATTGGCGGACAATCTGCGATTGTGAAGTTTAAATGGGGAGAACAACCTGCTAATTTATTGATTCCTGAAACTAATTTTATCAAATTTGCCTTAGGTGAAAACGTAAAAAATGGTAATGCAGGAAGTTTTGGGCGTGAACGTTATCCGCAAACACGTATGGGCGTGGAGCAGGTAATGGACGAAGCTTTTCAACGTGCCAAAGATTATCAAACCTTAAAGAATACGAAAGGAGCAGCGTTTAGAAAAGACTTAGAACTCGAAACTTTAGTAGAAATATTAGAGAAAAAACGTTTTATTACTTGTCATTCTTACGTGCAGTCTGAAATTATTATGTTGATGAGAATGGCTGAAAAATATGGTTTTGTTGTCAATACTTTTACCCATATTTTAGAAGGCTATAAAGTAGCAGATAAAATGGCAAAACACGGAGCAGGTGCTTCAAGTTTTGCAGATTGGTGGGCGTATAAATTTGAAGTAAAAGATGCTATTCCTTACAATCCAGCCCTTTTATTGATGAATAATGTAGTTACTGCCATCAATTCTGATGATGCAGAAATGGCTCGAAGACTCAATCACGAGGCTGCCAAATGTGTCAAATATGGCAATGTAAGCGAAGAAGAAGCATGGAAAACAGTTACATTAAATCCAGCAAAATTATTGCATTTAGACAATAAAATGGGTAGTGTAAAAGTTGGAAAAGATGCGGATTTAGTGTTGTGGTCTGATAATCCTTTGTCTATTTATGCCAAAGCAGAAAAAACAATGATTGATGGCGTTTTTTATTTTGAAAGAGAAAAAGATGTTCAAAAACAAAATGAAATGCAAAAAGAAAGAGCAAGACTCATTCAAAAAATGCAAGTCGCTAAAGCAACAGGAATACCTACGCAAAAACCCGTTTTAAACAAAGGTCGTAATTTTCATTGTGATAGTTTAGCGGAAAGTGAAGAACATAATCACGACCACTAATTTTCTCAGATAAAACCTTACGATTTTCTTAAAAAATACCAAAATACCTATAAATCTTAAAAAATTTATAGGTTTTTTTTCTGAATAAATTATAAAGATAAAAATAAAAATTTCGGCTAAAGCCAATAATTGAATTTTATATTATCCTCCAGATAAATCTGGAGGCAATTCAAAAGAATATTTCAAAAAAAAAATTTCGCATAAATTTCCTAAATATCTAATTTTTTGATGAAAATATTGGATAAAATGATTGAATAGAAAAAAATATTTTGTAAATTTGCATTCCATTAAAATACTAAAAAATATGAATAGAACTTATGTAAGTTTTGATTGGGCAATTAAAAAATTGTTTCGAGACAAAGCAAATTTTGATGTTTTAGAAGGTTTTTTGAGTGAATTACTAACTTTTCAAGTCAAAATAGAACAAATTTTAGAAAGCGAATCGAATAAAACTGATAAATTGGATAGATTTAATCGAGTCGATA
>JAAFJG010000074.1 GCA_013298075.1 Cytophagales bacterium
ATATATAAATAACCAAAAACAGCCTATATTACTCAATATGAAAGAAATTCATACCAAAATTATAAAATACTTCTCCTCCAATATTCGTAAATACTATAATATGGAATAAGGGGTGCGGAAAGTCGGATTTTTGTAACGTTTGCACTTTTTAGTCGTATATATAAATGAGAGTAAAAAATTAATAGCAAAAAACAATTTAATTCTTCCCCCATTTTAAAACTATGAAAAATATAATGAACAATTTCGGATTTAACAAAAACGCCTTCTTTTCTAAAAAATTTTGGTTATTTTTAATGATAATCACAACCATTTCTGCTTTTCGTTTTTGTTGGCAGGCAATTACTTTTATAAAAAAATATCATTTAAGAAGTAAAAGAATTATTGGATTTAAACGTTTGCAATATTATTCGTAAAATATTGATTATTTTATTTTAAAAATAATATTTTCAAAATAAAAAATGTATTTCTTAATACCAAATCGAGTAATGTATAAAATTACTCTTTTTTGTTTTTATTTTTATCATTTCTCTTTTTTACCCTTTCTTCTAAATATTCCATTGTTATTTTTTCTTCTTCACTTTGTTCTTGGTTCTCAACAAAAATGTATTTTTTTAAATAACCATTCATTTCAAAAATATTTTCGTTTAAATCATTGATATTGATATAGTTAATATCGTATTCTTTTTGGAGTTTATCACCAGCATATTTCACTTCTAAAATAATCTTAGTCAATAACATATCTTTTTTTCGAATGTAAATTTTTTCTTTGTAATTTTTTACCTCTTCGATTTTATTATTTGGAAATATAATTTCAATTACATAAAAAAGTTCTTGTTCTTCTATTTTTGTGGGGCAATATTGAGCCGCTTTTAGTATATTATTCAAATATTCATTACTTTTGGGCATTGCAGGAAATAATCTTGTTTCATATATAGGATTGGCGTGGAATAACATTCTTTCATTTTTTGAATAAGTTTTATTCAAATGATTAAACGAAAAAGATATGCTTCCATCAAAAAAATAATCAGTTTCTGTGTTTTTTACTTTTATTTTTGAACCATAACCTCCATAAATTGTTTTCTGAAAATAGCAAGTATCAACACTATTTGTTTCTATTTTTCCGTCAATATATTTTTTATGATGTAAAATATAACTACCATTTTTGATGTTATCATTGGCTTTTATAGCTTTTTCGATGACTAAATTTATTAAATTATTAGCAGATTTATTTTTGATTGTGCTATCAATAATTTCTGTTTTAGGTTTAATAATATTATAATTTTCCCAGAAATTTGGATTATCTATGCTGTAATTTTTACGAAATAAAAAATGATTTTTCATATTTCTTAATTCCAAATTATCTTCATTTTCATCTATAATAAAATTATTTAACGTATCTTTTTGAATATTTGTTACAACCGACCTTCCGCACCCTATTTTTAAAAATGAGTATTATCGTTGAAATTCGAGAATTTATTGGCAAAATCATCTAATAAATTTTATTTTAACAATAATCTGAATAGAAATTAATAAATCGAGTAAATTTTCAGATAAATTAAATATATTTTATGTGTAAATTTTTAAATATTTATATTTTTTTGAGTAAATACTCTAAACTAAAACAGGGGTGCGGAAAGTCGGTTACAAATAATTCACTTTCAAAATTATCTGACCATTCTAATTTTTCTTTTGTTTCACCAAGTAAAGAACTCTCAACAACTCTAAACCAACTTTTGATGTATTGCGGATAATAAATCCCGTTACTAATCGTATCAAATTTTATTTCTAAAAATGAATTTCTTTTGAGTTCGTGAATATCTTTATTTTTATTTTTAGATAATTTTAAGTCTGCCTGTTTCTGTATTTTAACTAATCTCAAATTTTTTGCCTCTAACCATATTTTATATTTATTGATTTTAGGTTTTACTTTTTTAGGTATTTTTGATTTAGGATTAAACGTAATAACCAGAATTTCAGATTGCTCGTTTCTTAATATTGTATCTAATTCTAAAGCGTAAAAAGGTAATAAATCTAAATCAAAAATAGATTGCTTTTTTAGATTTGCTGTTCTGAATAAACTATTAGGGTCATAATAATTTGCGGAATTACTAAAAAAATGATTTGACTTATCTAAAACTCGTCCTTTCAGTGTTTCTATGTGAAAAATATTTTTACTATCTTGTTTATATTTGATTATAGCTTGATTTTTTGATTCATTTGAAAATAGTCCATACTTCCAATTAGAATTTTTATTTTTATTTTCGTAATAAGCAGTGAATATATATTTATCATTTGTTATGTACTTTTCAACGAGTTTATTATTAACGAATTGCAACCACAAATTATTCACATCAGTAGCTTTAATAACTACTTCAGAGAGAATAACTTCATTAGGAATTAAAAAAATTGATAAGTTTTTTTTATTATTTTCAAGGATATGAGTATAATTTTTGTAGTTAATATGGGAAATTAATATTTGTTGTTTCGAATCGATATTTGGAAAAATCAATGAAAATTCTCCCTTTTCATTACTAAAGCTTTGTATATTAGTTCCTAATAAACCTATATTTGCAAATTGTACTTCCTTTTTCGTTTCGTTATCATATAATATGCCTTCAATTTTTAGATATTCCTGTGCGAAAATAGGAGTATAAAAACAAATTCCCCAAAACAAAATATGTAAGATAAATTTCATAAAAAATAGTTTAAATATGTATGAGAAACAATAAAATAATGGTGTAGCTTTTGATAAAAATTTGTGCAGTTGTGATAAACAAATATATTTTAGAGTAGATTTTATGAGGTTTTTAATCTAATCACGATAAAATATTTTATTTTATAAAATGCAAAGGTAACACAAAAACAAAATAAAACAAACAATCCATCTTCCAAAATCACAAAAAATAAAAACATTTTATCTATAAAACCAACAAAAAAGATTTTTTAACGAAATAAATTTAAAAATAACGTAATATTTTATCATTTTTTTTAACAAATAACTTAACATATACGTTTAATAAATAATATGAAAAGCAAATATTTTTTACAATTTTTAGGACTAATGAAAAAAACAATATATTTATTGTCCATTCCCACCATATTATTGTTGGTTTGGGGCTTTACACAATTTTCATCTTGGGGAAAAAATAGACAAACAGTTGTACCAAAACTAAATTTTAATTTTAGTTTAAAAGATACTTCTTTGATAAAACCGAAAGAAGTTCACCCTAAAAAAGCGATTTTACTTTCTGGTTTGATGCGTAGTCATTATGCCAAAAAAAGTATTGATAAAGATATTTCAATCGCTTCTTTTGATGCGTATTTGAAAACTTTAGATGGCGGAAAATCTTATTTTTTGGAACCTGATATTGAAAGTTTTAAACCTTATCGCGAAAAATTTGCATTGATGTTAGAGGAAGGACAAGTTGATGTACCTTTTCAAATTTTTAATATTTATAAACAAAGATTTACCGAAAGAATGAATTTTGTAGATAAATTATTAGAAAAAGAACCTGATTTTAATGCTGATGAATATTTGGAAACAGATAGAGAAAAATTGGCGTGGTTCAAAACCGAAAAAGATATAGAAGAAGAATGGCGTAAACGCATCAAAAATGAAATGTTGGGGCTAAAATTAGCTGGTAAAAAATTTGATGAAATAAAATCTACGTTGAAAAAAAGATATGATCGCTCTCGAAAAACAATCAATCAAATCAATAGTGAAGATGTTTTTCAGTATGCAATGAACTCTTTTACAGAAAGTTTTGACCCACATACCAATTATTTTTCGCCTGTCAATGCTCAAAATTTTAATATGAATATGAAAAAATCTTTTGAGGGAATTGGTGCGAGATTACGCTCTCAAGAAGATTATACAATTATCAACGAAGTAATGCCAGGAGGTCCTGCTTTCAAAAGTAAAGAACTCAAAAAAGATGATAAAATTATTGCGATTGCACAAGGCGATAAAGGTGATTTTGAAGATGTGGTAGGTTGGAGAATTGACGATGTAATTACGTTGATTAGAGGAACAAAAGGAACAACGGTTAGATTGAAAATTACTCCTGCGAACTCACCTGCGGGCGCACCACCAAAAATAGTTCGTTTGGTGCGTGATAAAATTAAAATTGAAGACGAATCTGCTATTAAAAAAGTTATCAACACAAAACGTGACGGCAAAGATTATAAAATTGGAGTGATTTCAATTCCTTCTTTTTATATCGATTTTAATGATTATCAAAGAGGTAACAAAGATTATAAAAGTACAAGTGGTGATGTTAAAAAATTAATTGGTGAACTCAAATCAGAAGGAATTGATGGTTTGGTGATTGATTTGAGAAATAATGGTGGTGGTTCGTTGAAAGAGGCAATAGATTTAACAGGTTTATTTATCAAAACAGGTCCTGTGGTGCAGATTAAAGATGCCAGTGGAGATATTGATGTGCAACCTGATAGAAATCCTGATGTAACGTATGAAGGTGAATTGGCGGTAATGGTCAATACTTTTAGTGCGTCTGCGTCTGAAATTTTTGCGGGTGCTATTCAAGATTATAAACGTGGGGTAATTATTGGCGAGCAGACTTTTGGAAAAGGAACTGTGCAAAGTCCAATGGGTTTGGCGGAATATATGCGTTCTGATGACCAAAATCAAGGACAAATCAATTTAACTATTTCTAAATTTTATCGTGTAACAGGAAGTAGCACGCAAAATAAAGGAGTGATGCCAGATGTGGCTTTTCCTGCGATGTTTGATAGGACAGAAGTAGGCGAAAGTTCTGAAAGAAGTGCTTTGCCTTGGGACGAAATTCGTGCTTCACGTTTTACGCCTACCGATGATATTACGCCTAAAAGAGTCGAAAAATTGAAAAAAACTTTAGATTCTGAACTCAAATCTAATAAGGAATTAAAAGAATTGATGACAGAAATTGAGGACGTAAAAAAATTACGTAAACGTACAAAAATTTCTTTGAATCTTGCCAAAAGGAAAATTGAAACGGAGGAATTTGAGAAGAAATATAAGAAAAAATCTCAAAATGATGAGGAAGAAAATACTCCTAATGAAGTCGAATCTAAAGAGAAAAAAGATGTTTATCTCGAAACAGGTGCAAAATTATTAGCAGAAATGATTGGTTTAAAAAAATAAAATTCAAGATAAAAACTTGAATAAAATAAAGTAAAAAAATAAAAATGGTCTGTACTTTCTAAAAAAAAGTCTGACTATTTTTATTTTAATTCATTTGTTGAAATGATATATTTATCCTAAAAAAAAATAAAAATGTTAGAAAATCTTTCAAATTGTCCTGTTTGTGATAATACTTATTTTTCACCTTTTTTAGTGTGTGAAGATTATACGGTTTCACAAGAAAAATTTCAAATTGTGGTGTGTGAAAAATGTAATTTTAAATTTACAAATCCTCGCCCTGATGCTCAAAATATTGCTCAATATTATCATTCTGATAATTATATTTCTCATTCGAATACAAAAAAAGGAATGTTGGCAAAAATATATCAAAAAGTCAGAAAAATTTCTTTGCAATCTAAATTAAAACATATCCAAAAGGAATCAGGACTTGAAAAAGGAAGTATTTTGGATTATGGTTGTGGAACAGGTGATTTTTTAAAGATTTGTCAAGAAAATAATTGGGAAATAAAAGGCATCGAACCCGAAGAAATTGCTCGAAAACAAGCCGAAAATTTATTACAAACTTCTTTAAAAGAAAATATATTTGAGACTGATTTTGAAAATCAAAGTTTTGATGTAATTACTTTGTGGCACGTGTTAGAACATATTCATTTATTAGATGAAACTATCCAAAAGTTAGTAAGTTTATTAAAATCCAATGGGATTTTATTGATTGCAGTGCCAAATTGTGCTTCTGCTGATGCTCAAAAATGGAAAGAGCATTGGGCTGCTTATGATGTACCGCGTCATTTGTATCATTTTACGCCGCAAACGTTACCCTTATTACTCAAAAAATATTCGATAAAAATAGATAAATATATGGCAATGCCTTATGATTCTTATTATATTAGTTTGTTAAGTCGAAAAAATAAAACAGGAAAATTGAATTTTTTAAATGGTTTTTTTGATGGATTTCAATCTAATCAATGGGCAAAAAATAACTCACTTAACTTTTCGAGTGTGTTGTATGTCTGTAGGCGTGAGAGGTAAATAGAATGATTTTTTATACAAATGGTTTTTAATAAATTTGAAATGCAATCAAATAATTTGTTCTCTATCAATTTACTTTAAAAAATGATTATATTTGTAAAAAATAAATGTTAAATTTGCTAAAAATTAAAAATAATATATCAAAAAACTATGGAAAATCAAAAATATCCAATCGGCATACAAGATTTTGCTAAATTGCGAGAAGAAAATTATGTATATGTGGACAAAACAAAGTACATTTATCAAATGTTACAAGGTGCCTATTATTTTCTTTCGCGCCCGCGTAGATTTGGTAAATCATTGTTAGTCAATACTTTGTATTATTTATTCGAAGGAAGAAAAGAATTATTCAAAGGACTTTGGATAGAAGAAAAAATTGAATGGAAAAAACATCCGATTATAAAGTTTGACTTTTCTGAATTAGATTTTGAAAAAAATTTAGAGAAAACCATCAAAGAAAGATTATTTGAAATAGCAAAAAATTATAACGTAACATTGACAAAAACGACTGCTAAATCTCTTTTCCGGGAGTTGATTATGGAACTATCGAAAATAGAAAAAGTAGTTATTTTGATTGATGAATATGATAAACCTATTGGTGATTTTTTAGAAAAAGATAAAATGGAAATGGCTATCAAAAATCGTGATATTCTTAAACGATTTTATAGTACTTTAAAAGGATTGGACGCACATATTCGTTTTTTCTTTTTAACAGGTATTACAAAATTTAGTAAAGTTTCTATTTTTTCTGATTTGAATAATTTAGATGATTTAACTTTACACCCAGATTTTGGCGAATTATTAGGTTATACGCAAACAGAATTAGAGTTTTACTTTTCTGATAAATTAAAAGAAATTGCATTAAGTCAAAATTTACCTTATGATGATTTTTTGGATAAAGTAAAAATTTGGTATAATGGCTATAATTTTTTAGGCAATCAAAAAGTGTATAATCCATTTTCAATGTTGCGTTTTTTATCAAATAGAAGATTTTCTAATTTTTGGTTTGAGACAGGGACACCTTCATTGCTAGTGAAGTTATTATACAAAAAAAGAATATTTGATGTAGATAATGTTTTAGTAACTGAAAATATATTTAATAACTTTAATTTAGAAAATATCAATGAAATTACTTTGTTTTATCAAACTGGCTATTTAACTATTAAAGAAGACTTAGGAACTCAATTTATTTTGACTTATCCAAATTTAGAAGTAAAAAAATCAATGTTTAGTTATCTTTTGTATGATTATAGTGGTTTGGAATTGAAGGCAGATTCTGTGGTTTATTATATCGAACAATCGCTATTAAAACGAGATTTTGAGTTATTAAAACAGCAATTAAATGTACTATTTGGTAGTATTCCTGCTGATATATTTGAGAAAGAATTAGAGAGTTATTATCATGCCATTATTTTTCTTACTTTTCAATTATTAGGCTACAAAATGCAGGCAGAAGTTAGAACTTCCAAAGGTAGAATTGATGCAATCTTAGAATATAACAATGCCATTTTTTTATTCGAATTTAAGGTGAATAAAACTCCTGAAATTGCATTAAAACAAATCAAAGACAGAGAATATTTTCAAAAATATTTACAACCAAATAAAGAAATTTATTTAATAGGTGTGAATTGTTATGAGAAAGAAATTAAGGAGATTTTATACGAAAAATATCAATAAATTAAATAACAACTTTTTAATTGTGTAAATAAATATTTATTTTAGGGACTAAGTAGAAAATATTATACCAAAAAAAACTCCCTCACCAGCGGTGAGGGAACTAAAAATAGGTTTTTTTGAGTGGGTAGTTTATTTTTTATATGCTCCCTTATTATTATTTCAAGGTTTTTTCTCCTCGGTCTGCGTAACACAGACCGAAATAGCTTAGTAACTTTTATTTCAGTCTGTGCGACACAGACCGAGGAGAAAAAAATTATTTTTGGTTCATAGGAAATTATTGCGGATATAATTTTCTTCTGTATGAATAGAAATTACATTTATTTAAAAAATATCAATTTGAAAAGTGCGGAGATTTTGGCTAAAGCCAAGGATTGAATTTTTTTTATTATCCTCCAGATAAATCTGGAGGCAATTCAAAAAAAACATTTTCCGCACAAATTTCCTAATAACCAAAATTATTATATAAAAAATCAATCTATAAAACCAACTTTTCGTTTGAGTGATATATAAAAAGAAAAAATCATTCAAAGTTTTTACCTTGAATGATTTTTTCAAATTTATTTTAAATTTTATCTTACAATCGTAACGCTTCCTTGTTTATAAATCCAAGTTCCCGGACTAAGTGCATTTTGATATTTTGCTTTCCAAACATAAATACCATCAGGAAGTTTTAAACCATAACGTCTTCCATCCCAACTTTCTTTTTGGTCATACGCAATAAACACAATTTCACCCCAACGACTATAAACACTTAATTCTAATTTATATAAATCATCACCAAAAATTTCCCAAGTATCATTCAAACCATCACCATTTGGACTAAATGCCGTTGGTAAGTGTAATTCTGGCTCACAAGAAACCACTACATTAAAAATAAGTTTTTTGACTGGACAACCGCTTTGTTCTTTGATTAAAACGGTATAAGTTCCGCCATCACTTTCTGTTCTTAAAGCCACAAATCTTCCTGTTGTATTATTTGACCATTGATAAACAGGTGGAGTTCCAGCAGTTATCAAAGCTTGTTCTTCCGCGAAAGTCATTGCTTCCAAACGATAACCTGTAGTCGAAGATTGAGGACAAACTTCTAAGTTATAAGTGAGCGTTAAAAAACCGGGGTTTTCTACTATTCTAACCGTTTTATTGATTGTATTCGTACAACCAGTAGCAGCCGAAGTGAATGTATATTGAATGTTTACATTCGTATTGACTGCAAATAATATAGGATTTAAAATATTAGTGGCAACACCTTGAATTAACATTTGTCCTCCCACAGGCAGGGCTTGTAAGGTCAAAGGATTTGCTTGTGAGCAATATTCATCAGGTACATTTACCAAAGAAACTATAGGCAAAGCATTGATTACATAATTAAATGTAGATGTTCTTTGACAACCTGTGATGGGGTCAGTAGCCGTAATAGACAACGTCTGTGAACTTGCTCCCGCCATTGCTGGAATAAATGCAGTTTGAGGTTGATTGACTATTGTGCCATCAGCATAAGTAATTTTTGCAATCGGATTGACAGGTGTTAGTTGAGATACACAATACGCTGGAATAATACCTTGCCATTCAATTTGTGGCAACGGAAATACTTTTACAATTTGTGTAACATCATTGAAACAACCTGCATCACTTGGGTCAATATAATTATATTTAACCGTATAAGTTCCCGCTCCCAAAGTAGTAGGATTAAATTGCGTCACTGGATTTCCGTTAATTGTAAACGTTCCTCCCGTAGGCGTTGCTGCTAAAGCAAAGGCTACATCACTGATACAATATTGTAAATTTAAGTTCGAAAATGCTACACTTGGTTTTAATTGTACTGCCACAGGTTTTGAAATTTGATTGCTACAACCATTGGCATCAGTATAATTATAAACCACATTATAACTTCCCACTCCCAAAGCAGTAGGATTAAATTGTGTAGCAGCAGTTCCATTCACTGTAAATGTTCCTCCCGCAGGCGTAGCAGATAAATTAAAAGTGGCACTTGAAGTACAATAAGCATCTTTCAAACTAACAAAAGCCAACACAGGTAAAGGATTTACGGCAACGATTTTTGTGGCTGTATTCGTACAACCATTTATGTCTGTAAAACTATACACAACGGTTTGATTTCCCGCACCCAAAGTGGTCGGATTAAATTGCGTGGCAGCCGTTCCATTGATAGTAAAAGTTCCACCCGCAGGCGTGGCAGCCATTGTAAAACTTGCTACATCAATGCAATAAGCATTATTAATATTAGTCAATACAATCGTTGGAATTGCTTTTACTTCTACCATTTGAGAAATGCTATTGAAACAACCCGCATCTGCAGGCAACACATAATCATATACAACTGTGTGCATACCCACGCCTAATGTGGTCGGATTAAATTGTGTCGCAGCCGTTCCATTGATTTTAAATGTGCCACCAATCGGGCTTGCTTGTAAGGCAAAACTTGGATTATTAGCACAATAAGAAGTATTTAAACTCACAAAATTAAGTACAGGTTTTGCTACAACCGAAACAGATTTGCTCAAAGTATTATTACAACTATTGGCATCTGTATAATTATAAACCACAGTATAATTACCTATTCCTAATAAAGCCGCATTAAATTGAGTAGATGGATTTCCATTGATAGTAAAAGATCCTCCCGCAGGCGTAGCATTTAGGTTGAATGTCGCATTAGAATTACAATAACTATCACTCAAACCTACAAACGCTAAAACAGGTAATGCATTGACTACTACAGATTTTGTGGCTGTATTGACACAACTATTTACATCAGTAAAAGTATAAATAACTGAATGATTTCCTGCTCCTAATGTTGCTGGATTAAATTGTGTGGCAGCCGTTCCATTGATAGTAAAAGTTCCACCTGCAGGTGTTCCTGTGAGAGCAAAACTTGGCACACTGATACAATAAGCATTATTTAAACTTGTTAATGTAACCACTGGAGTAGGTTTTACTTCTACGGTTTGAGAAATATCATTAAAACAGCCAGGGTCAGTTGGCGAAATATAATCATATCTAATTGTATATATTCCTACACCTAATGTAGTAGGATTAAATTGGGTAGCAGCCGTTCCATTGATTTTAAATGTACCTCCTGTTGGATTGGCTTGCAAAGCAAAGGAAGGATTATTGATACAATAAATTGGATTTAAACCGATAAAGTTAAGCGTAGGTTTTACATTTACACTTACTGTTTTACTCAATATATTACTACAACCATTTGCATCTGTAAAACTTTGAATAACTGTGTAAGTTCCTACTCCCAAAACCCCCGGATTAAATTGTGTGGCTGGAGTTCCGTTGATAGTAAATGTACCACCCGGCGTTCCTGTCATAGTTACAACCGCACTTGATAAACAATAAGCAGTAGCCACATTATTGGTCAAAACTGGCAAAGCAGTTACTTGAGCAGTTTGTGATTTTGTATTAGCACAACCATTTGCATCTGTAAAACTATAAATCACTGTATGTGTACCTGCTCCCAAAGTAGAAGGTATAAATTGCGTAGCAACCACTCCATTCACCGTAAAAGTTCCTCCCGCAGGCGTTGCTGCCAATGTAACGGCTGACGCTGAAATACAATAAGTGGCATTTAGATTGGTAAAAGACAATGTCGGCAATGCCAAAACAGTTACAGATTGAGATTTAGTATTGGTACAAGAACTATTAGTTGGGTCTGTATATTCATATAAAACTGTGTGAATACCTACTCCCAAAGTGGTTGGGTTAAATTGAGTTGCCGCTATCGTATTTACTTTAAAAGTTCCACCTGTAGGCGTTGCTTGTAAGGTAAAAGCCCCAGCAGACACACAATATTGAGTATTTAATCCTGTAAATGTAAGGACTGGATTAACTTTTACTTCTACCATTTGTGTAGCCGTAGCCGTACAACCAGCCGCTGTATAAACAACTGTATGATTGCCAACGCCCAATGTAGTTGGGTTAAATTGTGTGGCAGCAGTTCCATTGATAGTAAAAGTTCCACCTGCGGGCGTGCCTGTCAAAGTAATAGCACTTCCGCCTACACAATACGAAGTATTTAAGTTAGTAATTGTTGGTAGGGCAACACTCGAAATAGTTACGGTTTGTGTTTGAGAAGATACACAACTCGTTGTAGCATTTATAACTGTATAAATAACCGTATGAGTTCCTGCTCCCAAAGCAGTAGGATTAAATTGAGTAGCAGCAGTTCCATTGACAGTAAAACTTCCACCTGTGGGCGCTCCCACTAAATTTACTATCGGACTATTTGGGCAATAAGTAGCAGCCAAACCTGTAATCGTTGGTGGTACTTTTGGCGAAACTGTTACTAATTTGATAGTTTGTCCTACACAATTTGGGTCAATAGGAGAAATATATTGCATAATAACTGCATGAGTTCCTACTCCTAATGTTGCTGGATTAAATTGTGTGGCATTATCTATTTGTCCTGTAGAAGAGCCATTTGGCTGAATAACAAAACTTGGGGTTCCATTGACTGGATTTCCTGTTCCTGTCAAAGTAATAGGAGGCGAATCGATACAATAATTACTATTCAAATTTGTAATAGTAGCGGTAGGTGGTGAGCCAACAATGGTAACTTGTCTTATAAATTCTTCCGTTAGTCCATTATTAGGACTACCGGGTGAATTGATACTAATAGTTAATTTTACATTATAAGTTCCTGCCGCTTGATAATAATAAACAGGGTCTTTGACTGAATTGGTGGCTGTAACAGGTTGTCCATCACCAAAATCCCATAGATACGTCAAGGTACCATCACAAGTAGCGGATTGATTGATAAAAGTTGCTTTATTACAAGAAACTGATACAGGTGTTCTAAAACCGGGACTTGCTGCAGCTAGAGTTGCTGTTCCATTTCCTCCCCCTACTGTGTTTCCATTAGAAGCAGTAACGGTAGCGGTATTCCAAACTAACGTAAAAGGTGTAGTAGAAATACTAAAATTATCTACTAATAATATATAAATCTGTCCAGGTAATACATCTAAAAATCGATTAAAAGCAGAACCAGCAGCACCACCAGTTGTACCTGTGGCTGTTAAATTCATACCTGTCAAGCCTGTAATAGGAAGAGGTGAACTGGCACCAGCATAATTACATCGAACAGGCGGTCCTAAATTTTGGCAATTAAAATTAGCATCCATACTATTAAAAGGACCCCATATTGCCCAATCAAAATCATTGGTTATAAGTGAGGGGACAATAGTAAATGTAAGCGTTCCAGCTGTACGAACCCTAAAGGCATACCAAGCGGATTGACGTTCTCCTGTTACCAAACAACCTCTTTGATTGTTTGGAAAAATAGTATTGTCAAATTCATCAAGTCCACCGCGTCCATTACTATTATCTGAGAAAGTAGTAGTACCACAAACCAAGCGATTGGTATTAAATACTTGTCTGCAATCATTATTCACATTACTTGAGCCAGCCACAGAAAAATCATCAATGCTATAAGTTCCTGTATTATTAGAAGTAACTGTGAACCTAAATTGCAAATTGGTTGAGCCTAATGCACCAATCAAATTTAGTCTTACATTTGAATTAACGAATGCCCAGTTTCCATTTGAAAGTACTTGTGTATAAGGTGCATTTGTCCAGACTCCAGCGTTTCCATTTCTCCATTCAAAAGTTACTGTTTGATTGAAACCAGTTGTTGCTCTTGCTCCCCAAGTGACCGTTACTTGTGTATAAGCACCAGTAGTTGCCAAATTATTTGAATACGTTAATGTATGAGAAACAGCATTTGCTCCGTTATTCACAAAATTAATATTCGCCCCACCACTTGCGTTTGTATAGGTGGTAGAAGGCGTAGTTGTAACTCTTGTCCAACCATTTGTAGCATTACTACTTGTCCAACCTGTAGGTAATCCTCCTGTTGTAGTTCCAAAATTTTCAGCATATAAAGTTTGTGCTGAAATATTTTTAGAAAATCCTAACAATATTAATTGAAGTAAGAATAAAGATTTTCCTAATAATAAAAAGATTTTTTTCATGAAATGATAAATTTTTTATGATGATATTCTTATATGTTTTTTTATGTCTTTGCAAAAACCTTACAAAAGTACCTAAAATTATAAATAAAACGAAAAAAGTATTGTTAAAATTTTAAAAAATAGATTTTTTATTCGAACAATGTTTAAAAAACAATATAAACATAGCATAAAAGCCATTTTTATATCGATTAAATTATTTTAAGTTTATTCAATTAAATTGAAAACATCTACAAAAAGAGTGAAAAATCGAGAAAATACTTATGTTTTTTCAATTAATTTTAATATTTCATCTTTTTTTTCCATCGTAGCATAATACCCAATTTCATAAATCAAACGTACTTTATCCCAACGAAAAGCAGCATGTTTTGCTAATTCGATAGGCTCTATCATTAAATCACATAATGCCAAATTTTTTCGAGATTGATTATGGAGAGCCAAAGTAAAACAACGTTCAAAAATATCTTTAGTATTGCGTAAAGCGTGATTTTTATCGTATGGATTAACGTGTACGCCTATTTTTTTATCACAATTTTCTAATGGTTTTGTGATTAGTCCGTTTAAAAGTCCGCCATCAACCAATAATTTGTTTTGATATTTTATAGGATTAAATAAAATAGGTACACAACAAGACGCAATCAAAGGTTTGGCTATTTCTCCTTCCGAAAAATAAACTTCTTCTCCTTTTTCCAAATCTGTGGCTGCTATAGTAACAGGGATTTTGAGTGCAGAAAAATCATTTTCAGGAATGTATATTTTGATAAATTTTTCTAAGGCTTTTAATTCAAAAAAACCAAGACTTTTTGTCCAAGATGGTTGAAAAATACTCATCTTTGGATACTTTATTATCAAATCTAATATTCTTTCGGGAGAATAACCTGCGGCATATAAAATACCTATAATTGCTCCCGAACTTACGCCTGCCAATACATCAATTTTAACTTTTAATTCTTCTAATGCGTGCAATACGCCAATGTGTGCGAGACCTCGTGTGCCACCGCCTGATAAAGTAATTCCGAGCATAAATTTTATCTAAAATAACATAAATAATATTTTTTTACAACTTTTTTGAGTGCTTTTATATTGGGCAAATCGGAGGCTTGTGCAATGTCATTAATTTCTCCATTTTTGGATAAAATATTGATGACTTCGCCTTTTGCTTGATAAGCCTCATTATAAGCAACGCCCTCACGGACAAAATAGTTCGTTTCTTTGTCAGAAATTTTTAGTTTTTCGGCAATATTTTTTTTAAGTTCATTGATGTCGATATTAGTTTCTTTTTCTGCTGATAAAATAATCTTAAATAATTTTCGTTCCAATAAACCTTTGCTCAATGTTTTTAGCACAATATCATTATCAAATTCCCAATTTTTGAGACAAGACCAAATATCATTATCATCAAGTAGCGCAAAATTTTCTAAATAAATTGGATTTTCAGTAAATTCTTCTAAATTTACTTCTTTTTCAAAAAACAATTCCAAACTTTTTACCAAAGGAATTTTTTTACCTTCTCTATACAAATGTTTTGCTCGTCTTAATGTTTGAATAAGCATCTGTTCGGCACAAATGTTTGTTTTATGTAAATATACTTGCCAATACATCAATCTTCGAGCAGTTAAAAATTGTTCAATACTCAAAATTCCTTTCTCTTCTACCACAATTTCATCTTGATGCACCGCCAACATTTTAATAATGCGCTCCGCTCCTACTGTGCCTTCCATCACGCCCGTAAAAAATCTATCTCTTTGCAAATAATCCAATCTATCCATATCTAATTGGCTTGAAACCAACTGATGAAAAAATTTACGACTGTATTCATTGGTAAAAATTTGTTTTGCTAAAGTTAATTTTCCTTCAAAAATTTCATTTAATTTTTGGATAAATAAACTCGAAATTTCCTCGTGTGGTACATTTTTTAAAATCGAATATTCCAAAGCGTGCGACATCGGTCCGTGACCTATATCGTGTAAAAGAATAGCAATTTGAGTTGCTTCTAATTCTTCGGGACTAATTTCAACGCCTTTATTTTTCAATGTTTCGAGAGCCAATCCGATTAAGTGCATTGCTCCCAAAGCGTGATGAAATCGCGTATGAACAGCCCCCGGATAGATAAATTCAGACAAACCTAACTGCTTTATTCTTCTTAAACGTTGATAATAAGGATGAGCAATCAAATCATATATTAAATCAGAAGGAATTTTAATAAATCCGTGTACGGGATCATTGATAATTTTATGTTTATTCATTCTTTTTTATTGATATTTTTCGTGTAAAATTTCTTTAATTTCCTTTTCATAACAGTTCACACCTAACAGATAAATTTCTTTATTGGGTTGTAAATATTTTTGAAAATATTGTTTGTCTTTGATTTGTTTTAACGCAATTTCAGGAGTTTTATTCACTTTAAATTCGAACAAAAAAACGGCATTATTATACTCTAACACTGCATCAATTCTACCCTTGGAAGTTCTAACTTCGGCTTGCATTTTATAGCCTAATAATTGAAAAGTAAGAAAAATAATCGCGTGATAATAACTCTCTACTTCTTTCTCAAAAATATCAGCAGGAATACTACCAAATAGTACGTTTAATTGCTGTTTTAATAACTCAAAATCTCGTTTTAATAATGATTGTTCGAGGTAATAAATCACAGAATCTGTATAATCATCTCTCAAATAACTATAATCACTCAACAAATAACCAAACATAGATGACCTAACTTCTAAATTTGGATAAGTTAACATAAATTTATTTCCAACAACTTCTTTAATCGTTAAATAACCTGTCTGATACAATAAAATATTTTCACTGATATTTTCTAAGGTGAAATTATTAAAAGAATTTTCGCTCAACAAAATATTATCCACGTCAAAAAATCTTTTTTGATGTAGCAATCTTATCAATAATGATGGCGTGCCTGTTTCAAACCAAAAATTAGCAAATCTTCTATTCGATAAAAAACGTAGCATTGAAAATGGATTATACACTTTTTGATTACCTAAAAAATTATAGCCATTATACCAAAGTTTTACTTCTTGTGAAAAATCAGCATAAGATAAGTTTAAATTTGATGCAATTTCTTTTAACTTTTCTGGAAAGTAAAACTCTAATTCTGTTTGAGTATAACCTAATAACTCGCCAAAATCTGGATGTAAAGTCAAGTCATCTAAATTATTCAAATCAGAAAAAATAGACACTTTAGCAAACTTTGTAATGCCTGTTAAAAAGAAAAAACGAATGTGGGAATCCAAGCCTTTTAAGGTACTATAAAAATTTTTGAGAATATCACGATTTTCAATAGCCAATTCCATTTTTCCTTTTTCCAAATAATCACCAATAGGTTTATCATATTCATCAATCAAAATAACCACTTTTTCTATTTTTGATAATTTAACAATGAGTTCGTTAAAAATAGATTTGATAGTTGTATTTTTAATCTCTATTTGGTATTTTTTGGCAGTTAAAAATAAGGTTTCTTTGATAGAATTTTCCAACCCTAATTTATCATAATCTAACAAAGTAAAATCAATTTTTATAATCGGATGTTTTTTCCATTCAATTTGCTCTTCTATCCAAAGTCCTTTGAATAGGTCTTTTCTTCCTTCAAATAAATAATATAATGTATTGACTAACAAGGATTTACCAAATCTACGCGGACGCGAAAGGAAATAATATTTTCCTTGTAACATTTGAAAAATATACTTTGTTTTGTCCACGTATACATAATTTCCCTCAATTACTTCTGCAAAATCTTGTATGCCAATAGGATATTTTTGATTTTCCATAATTTATTTTTTATTGATATTTTTCGTGTAAAATTTCTTTAATTTCCTTTTCATAACAATTCACACCTATCAAATAAATTTCTTTATTGGGTTGTAAATATTTTTGAAAATATTGTTTGTCTTTGATTTGTTTTAACGCAATTTCAGGAGTTTTATTCACTTTAAATTCGAACAAAAAAACGGCATTATTATACTCTAAC
>JAAFJG010000075.1 GCA_013298075.1 Cytophagales bacterium
CTCAAAAAAGAAAAAAAAGTAGAAAAAAATCAAAAAAATGAATAGAGATTAGACAAACTTTAATGAAAAATAAAAAAATGGTTTTCTTGAAAGAAAACCAACGCTAAAATATTGTCCAAAGTCTAAATACTAAAAGGTTCGGAAGTACCTTCGAGTATTGTTTCTTTTGTTTGTGCCTGTATATGACTGACGCACATATACACGCAAAGAATTAAAAATAATAGATAATTTTTCATATTTTTAGTTATTTTATTTTTTAAAAAGATTTAATGATGCTTTCTATTTCGTTTTTATCTGTGTGTGCTTGGAATTTATCAAATAAATATTCTTGTATTTTTTTGGTAATTTCCTTTTCGTTTTTGCTTTGGAGTATATTATACTCTTCTTTTATTTCTGTGATAATTTCGACACTATTGTTCAAAAATATCAATTTTAGTGCTTTTGTATCTATTTTTATTTCACTATTTTTAAATGTTTGTATTTCGCAACGTATTTTTTTAATATTTTGTAAGTCTATATTTTTCCCAAAAAATTCATTCACATTTAAGGTAGCTTTGCAACCATTATTTATTTTTTTTACTTTGATTTTTTTATTGATTGGTTCGTTGTTATATTCATAACGCAATAAGATTTTATTTTTGTCTGTTTGTGCAAATTCCTCGGGAACAGAAAAATTAATTTCTTTGATGATCAAAAAATTATTAGGTATATTTTCCTCACTTGCCATCAAAAATTCTTGCAGTTCTTGGATAGATTTGCCTCCTGCTCTGGTGCTTGTGCCTACTTGTTTTGTTTTTTCGACAAAAAGTTCCCATATTTCTTTAAGTGAGCTGGTTGCTTTTTCTCTACCATACTGAACTATCATTGGTTGTCCTGTTTGTTCATTTCTACATTTGACAAAATTTTGAGCGTCTTTGGTGGCAAACACGATTTTATCACTATCTTTTAAAATAGTACCTATTTTGATGTCTATTTTATTTGCTGATGCTTTGCCCTGCATTTTTACGACTTTAAAAGTCTGTGCTTGTAATATGATGTGGTGATATACGCCTAAAACCACCAAAAAAAATAGTATTTTTTTCATTTTTGTATCAAATTTTATAGATTAAAATAATTGATTGAGTTGATTTTTGAATAAATTATACCCCTAATCACATATAATTTTATTTCTGTTACAAAAGTATTTCTTTTTTTTGGAATAACCAAATAATTTACTTGTAAGTTATTAAAAAAGAATTGTAATGTACTTATAAAAATAAACAAAGATTTATATTCAGTAGTTTTTTCAGTTGTCAATGTCGAAGACTTGACAATCTGAAAAAATGGCGTTTGTTATAAAAAACGACCTATTCGCAGAAGTCTACTTCACCTCGATTTAATCATATAAAATGCCCCGCTATATCGTAGAGTTTGCAAAGTGCATAGGGACTGAAGGCTGGTCGCTCCGCTCCGCCTTCTGTCCCTACGCACTTGCAAACCCGTTTTTGCTCAAAGAATAGCGAACAGCAAAGCATAAACTATAAAGACAGACGAAAACCAGCGCCAGTGTAGCGATTCGCGGGCGTGCTGCCGTTACGAGAAGCAGAACGGCAATACTTCGCATCGTTGCCCCAAGAGCCACCACGCAAAACACGATTACTAGTATTTGGATACAAGGTAGATGTCCACTCCCAGACATTCCCATGCATATCAAATAAACCAAAAACATTCGCAGGAAAACTGCCTATATTGATAGTTTTTTGTCTATATATCCCTTTTGCATTATTGTTATAAGGATAGTTTCCATCATAGTTTGCTTGGTTCGTAGTGAGATTATCGCCTGTAGAAAATGGAGTAATAGTCCCCGCTCTGCACGCATATTCCCATTCTTCTTCGGTAGGTAAGCGATATTTTTTACTTGTTAGTTTATTTAACTTCGGTAAAAAATTATTTACTATATCTTCATAACTCACCTGCTCCACAGGACATAAAGGACAATCTTTAAAATAACTCGGATTACTGCCCATCACCGCTTCCCATAGTTGTTGAGTAACTTCGGTTTCGCCCATTTGAAAGGCATTTACAGAAACTTGCCGTTGTGTTTCATCACTTTCTCTATTTGGCTCACTCGCAGGACTGCCGATCGTAAAAGTTCCTCCTTGTATATAAACCATTTTAAAACTGACACCCTTTATAGTTTCTGTATAGATTGTTTTATTATTGGTGGTTGTAGGTTCAGAAGGTTTTTCTTTGGGTATAGGTTTAGAGGAGTTTTGAGTATAGCGTGCTTTTACTTTAAACACAAAGTTATTGCCTTTGAGTGTTTTTATATCCTCAGTGATTGCCCATATTATTTGTTTTTGCCCTCTTGTTATACCCTGCCCTACATCTCCTCTTAAGTTCTGGTTTTTGGGTATATAACGCGGTTTTTCTCCTTCATAAAGTTGTATGCTTACCTCAAAAGTTTGGTTATCATTATCAGCCACGAGTTCATAATTGATGATAATTTCCTGCTCCTCTTGTTTTGCCTCTACGTTTTTGATTTGTTGTGCCATTGCATACGCATACACACAAAATAAACATAAAAAAAGAATTATTTTTTTCATTTTATTTAGATTTTCTTACAATCGATGTTTTTTAGTTTTACAAAGGTATTGCTTTTTTTGGGAATAAAAAAATAATTGGGTTGTAAAGTTATTGAAAATAAATTGTGAGGTAGTTATTTTTGGTAATAGGTAAAAAATAAATACACAGATAAAATAGGTTTATCTGTGTATTCCAATAAAAATAAATAAAAAATTTACTTTTTTTTACGTAATTTTTCTATTTCTTCCATAGATAAACCTGTCAATTCTGAAATCGTTTGATTATCAAAACCTTTTTTAATAGCATTGAAGGCGGTTTCTAATTTTCCTTCGATTTTCCCCTCCAATTTTCCTTCGAGTTTTCCTTCAAGTTTTCCTTCGAGTTTTCCTTTCAATTCACCTTCCTCAATTCCTTGTTTATAAAGTACATCGTTTTTGATGTCTATCCCTAATGTAATTGCCATATTATTTTCTATAGTTTCGTGAAAAATACTTGTTAATTTTCTCAATCGCGACAAAAATAATATTTTAGGTTTACCTAAATATTTACTTTTTTTTACGTAATTTTTCTATTTCTTCCATAGACAAACCTGTCAATTCTGAAATTGTTTGGCTATCAAAACCTTTTTTAATAGCGTTTAAAGCAATTTTTAAGTTTGTTTTTAATTCACCTTCGATTTCTCCTTCGAGTTTTCCTTCGAGTTTTCCCTCAAACTTCCCTTCCTCAATTCCTTGTTTATAAAGTACATCGTTTTTGATGTCTATGCCTAATGTAATTGCCATATCGTTTTCTATAGTTTCGTGAAAAATACTTGTTAATTGTCTGAGCCTTGACAAAAGTAAAATTTGTCGTATATATTTCTTTAACGTAATATCGTCCTTACTTATTTTTTGTAAGGTCAAAATTATTTTTTTTAAAACATCTTTCGCATTTTCCTGTTCAAAATCACACAAAATTGCCAACATTACTTCTTCTGGTATTTGTGAATCAAGAAATGTTTGATAATCAAGTGTATGCAAACTTAATAATTTAAAACCTCTAAATACTTGATCATCAGGCAGTTGAGTAACCATTTTTGAAGGTTTATCATCTAAATAAACAACAATTTGCTCAATATCAATATTATTATATTTCTTTTTTAAAATACCGTGATATTCCTGCATACGCAAAATCATATTGGTTTCATCTTGCGTCTGAAATTCAATATGCAAAATAAATTTTTTTTTGGTTTTAGCATAAACCATTTTCAAAAAATCAGCCTCGCGTTCCGTAGTAGTTTGAAGTTTATCTTTGAGTTCCTCCGTTTTTCGTATTTTAATGTTAAGGTGTTTTTCGCAGAGTGCTAAAAAAATCTGCTCTACATTCTCCTTAAAAATTTTGTCATATTGTTTTGATTCCATTACGCAAAGATAAAAAATATTTTTTTATTTATCAAATTTTATCCATAAAAAATAAAAATATAGATAAAAAGATATGTATTTTGGGAACCAAATAGAAAATATTTACTCAAAAAAACTTTCATTTATTATACAATCTAAAACGTAAACATTAACGCCTTCGCATTATACATATATACGTGTATATTTTCAAAAATAAAACATGAATTTCTTAACACTTGATAACTTATTTTTTAGATGCTCCGTTATTATTTTTTATATTCATTTTTTTTGTATAATTTTGCAAAAAAATAAAAAATCTAATCATAAAACATTGGAAAATCAAAATAATAATATTGCTGAAAACCTATCAAGACGTGAAGCACTCAAACGAATTGCAGTGATTGGTGGTGGTTTATCTTCTTTTTCACTCTTAAACCATAATTTATTGGGGCAAGATACAAAAGCAGATGATGGTGAAATTGATATAGAAGCAAGTGCAGATTTAAAAACTGTTATTAAAAACGGAACAGTTTATCATCAACAACAACTCAAAAAATTATACGTTGGAATTACTGAACAAAATACAATCAAAGTAAGCGAAAGACCTTTGACTGCTAAAAATATAATTGATGCCAAAGGGAAAATTGTAAGCCCAGGTTTTGTAGATATTTTGGCAGATAACGCAGGAAGTCCTGAAACAACTTATCGTATTTTTGAAAAATATAAATTGACTGATGGAGCAACTTCTGTGTTACAAATGCACGGCGGTTCGGCTTATCCTGCTTCATTTCATCAAAAATTTGACGCACTTCCGCACTATGTAAATTATGGTGTAAGTGTTTTTGTGATGATATTAAGATTGCGTTTTATGTCTTTTGCGGATAGAATGAAATACACTGAAAAAGCATTAGAAGAAGGAGCATTAGGCGTAGCACATAGCATCGAATATCAACCCACTTCTTACGAAGAATTATTAGGATATGCCAAATTGTCAGCAAAATATGACAGACCTTTCTTTTTACATCTTCGTTATTCTGCCAAAGAAACAGAATTGGAAGGAGTAAAAGAAGCAATTAAATTATCGAAAGAAACAGGCGCAAGAATCCATATTGACCATTTGCACTCAACAGGAGGCACATTCAATATGCCAAAAGCCTTAGAATTAATACAAAATGCTAATTTATCAGGCGGACAACTCACTACTTGCGTGTACCCATATAGTTATTGGGCAACTTATTTGATTTCAAGACGTTTTGACCCAGGTTGGCAGAAAAATTTCGGTTTAACGTATAGTGATTTGACAGTGGTTGGCAGTGGACAAAAATTATCAGAAACAACTTTTAATGCGTATAGAGGTCGTCCGGGTTTATTGGTGGCTGTGCCAGAAGGGACAATGGCTTTCGATAAAACGATTGATTTGGCTTTGCAAACCGATTTTTGTATGATAGGTTCTGATGGTGGAATCGAAAGTGAGCCAAAAGCAAACAATCACCCAAGAGGTGCGGGCTGTTTTGCTACGGCAATTAGGCATGGCATTAAAATTGGTATGAGTATGGAAAAAACTTTGTCAAAAGTTACTACGTTGCCTTGTAGATTGATGAAAGGTGCAATGGATTCTCGAAATGATATTGCCGATGGAAAAGTAGCGGATATTGTTATTTTTGACCCTAAAACTATCAACGGAAAAGCGTCTGTAGCTAATCCAAATCAGTTTTCTGAGGGAATTGACCAGATTTTTGTCAATGGAAGTTTGGTATATGAAGACAATAAAATATTGGCTTCCAAAGGAAAAGCAATTAGATATACGCCCAAAAAATAATCTTTTTTTAAGTGTTTTTATTTTTTGTACATCAAAAATCAAAAAAAATTTGCTATTTTCAATAATTTTACTCAAATTAGCACAAATTTTTCTCTTACTTTTATTAAAATTGTATATATTTATTTATTTTTTATATTCTAATGGAAATTAAAATCCCCAACATAGCCGAATCCATTACAGAAGTTGTGATTGCTGAATGGTTAAAAAAAGACGGTGATAGTGTAAAAATTGATGAAGCAATTTGCACAGTCGAAACGGATAAAGCATCGCAAGAAATATATGCAGATGTTGCAGGTGTTCTAAAAATTGTAGTGCAAGCAGGAGAAACTATTCCTGTCGGAACTACTATTGCCAAAATAGAAGGCGGAAACGCAACACCTACCACAAAAACAGAAAATATCGTTACACAAACTGCTCCTGCCAAAGTTGAAACGCCTGCCAAAGCAGAGCCAACCGCAAAAACAGGAAAAATAGTGGAAATGGTAGTTACGCCTATCGCAGAATCTATTACCGAAGTGGTGATAGGAAGTTGGTTAAAACAAGAGGGTGATTTTGTTAATTTAGATGAACCTTTGTGCGAAGTCGAAACCGATAAAGCCACTCAAGAAATGCCCGCTACTGCGACAGGAATTTTAAGAATTGTTGCCAAAGCAGGCACTACGCTCAAAATTGGTGATTTAATTTGTAGAATTGAAGAAACAAATGCCCCTGCAAAAGCTACTACATCTACCCAAGTTGTTTCACAACCCACTGCTCAAGTAGTCCATTCTTCTCAAAAAGATTCATACGCATCAGGCACACCTTCGCCTGCAGCTGCGAAAATTTTAGATGAAAAAGGAATTAATTCGAGTGAAGTAAAAGGCACAGGAATTGATGGAAGAATTACAAAAAATGATGCGACATTAGCAGAAAAAACAATCGCAAAACCTACACAAATGGAATCTCCAAAAACCGAAACAATAGAAATAGCCACAGGTGAACGCACACAAAGACGTGTACGTATGACACAAATGCGTAAAACGATTGCCAAAAGATTGGTGGCTGTGAAAAATGAAACGGCTATGCTTACTACTTTTAACGAGGTAAATATGAAGCCAATTATGGATTTGCGTGCTAAATATAAAGATGAATTTAAAGAAAAACACAATGTTGGTTTAGGATTTATGTCATTTTTTGCGAAGGCTGCAGCTAATGCACTTTTGCAAATTCCTGAAGTAAATGCTTATATTGATAATGGCGAAATTGTTTACAATGATTTTGTAGATATTTCGGTGGCTGTATCTGCTCCAAAAGGGTTGGTTGTGCCTGTGTTGAGAAATGTAGAAACAATGAATTTTGCTCAAATAGAAAAAGGAATTGTAAATTTGGCAACCAAAGCAAAAAACAATACACTTTCTATTGATGATATGTCAGGCGGAACTTTTACGATTACGAATGGCGGTATTTTTGGCTCAATGCTTTCTACTCCTATTATTAATGCACCACAATCTGCGATTTTAGGTATGCACAATATTGTCGAGAGACCAATGGCAGTCAATGGACAAGTACAAATTTTACCGATTATGTATGTGGCTTTGTCTTATGATCATCGAATTATTGATGGACGTGAAGCGGTTACATTTTTGGTGGCAATCAAAAAATATTTAGAAAATCCTGAAAGATTGTTATTAAATTTATAGAAAAATAGGTTCTTAGCAAATTTGTGCAGAAAATGAAGATTTTTTTTGAAATGTATTTTTTTGAATTGCCTCCAGATTTATCTGGAGGTTAACATAAAATTCAATTCTTGGCTTTAGCCAAAATTTTTATGTTTCTCAAATGGACATTTTTCTATATTTTCAAAATAGAAATATATTCATATATAGACCAAAATTAGCTCCGCAATAATTTCATAAGGACTAAAAAATAAATTTATCTCAAATTCTTTGCATAAATAATTAAATAAAGTTACTTTCAAAAAATACAAAGTAACTTTATTTTTTTAGTAATTCAATCAACAATTAAATACCAAAAAATAATTCAATACCAAAAAATGACTTATTCAAATTTAGTAGATTTTATTCATCAACAAAAATCTTATTTGTGTGTAGGATTGGATTCTGATGAAACAAAAATTCCTATTCATCTACAAAAAAATACAAATGCTATCATTGATTTTAATCGAGAAATCATAGATGTAACCGCTGATTTTTGTGTGGCGTATAAAATAAATACCGCTTTTTATGAAGCTTATGGTGCAAAAGGTTGGGAAATAATTGAAAAAACACTCGAATTTATTCCCAAAACACATTTCAAAATAGCAGATGCAAAAAGAGGAGATATTGGTAATACTTCTGATAAATACGCTCAAACTTTTTTTCAAACTTTTGATTTTGATGCGGTTACAGTTGCTCCTTATATGGGCAAGGATTCGATAATGCCATTTTTAAATTATGAAAATAAATGGGTAATTTTATTGGCTCTAACTTCGAATGAAGGCAACAAAGATTTTCAACATTTGACTTTGGAAAATGGGCAAAAATTATTTGAAAAAGTATTAGAAACTTCTCAAAATTGGGGCAATGAAAATAAGATAATGTATGTAATCGGGGCAACTAATCCCATAGAATTAAAATCTATTCGAGAAAAATATCCAAAACATTTTTTTTTAGTGCCGGGCGTAGGAGCGCAAGGAGGAGATTTGAACGAAGTAAGTCAAACTGCCATCAATGATAATATTGGTTTATTTATCAATGCCTCAAGAAGTATTTTGTATGCCTCAAATGGATATGATTTTGCAGAAAAAGCCAAAGAAGAAGCACAAAAAATGCAAAAAGAAATGGAAAAATGGATTGAAAAATAAGGTTTTTAGGGGGATTTATACGAAAAATGATTTTTTTTGAATTGTATTTTGAATTGCCTCCAGATTTATCTGGAGGATAATATACAATTCAATCATTGGTTTTAGCCAAAATTTTTATATTTTTCAAATGGATAATTTCTTAAGAATCAAAAAATCCTATTTTTCTTAATTTCTAAACTCACCAAAAAAAATCTTTTGAAATTAATTCATTTTTTAGTCGATTTTTTATTTCAATCAAAAGCCATAATACTCACACGTCTTTCTTGATTATCCGCTTTCTTTCCTGCAAAAAATTGTCCGTGTGATTTAACTAAAATTTTATTTTTATCGATGCCATTGTTTGTCAAATATTCAATAACGGCTTGCACTCTTTTTTGTGAAAGTTCATAATTTTGTGCAGCAGTACCTGTTTTATCCGTAAAACCCTCAATAACTAAATACGCATAATCTTTTCTTTCTATCATTTTTTCAAGAATATTGATGCTTTCTTTGTTGAGGTCAAATTTATTCACTTCAAAAAAAACATTGTGCGTAACCGAAGGCTTTTTTTGGTGATGCAAAGCAGATACTTTTAATTGATTATTTCCAAAATAAATACAAATAGTTTTACTTTTTTTTGTGTCTAATATTTTTTTCTGCCAAGATAAATGTACCGCACAATCATTGGTATAAATTTTTTGAATAGCCGTTGGATTATGTGCAATCGTATTGAGATGTTGCCAAATTCCGACAAAAATAGCATCAGGTTTGGTTGCCTTTTCTTTATCTAAAATCAATTCTGCAAATAAATTTTCTTCCTTTTCATCATAAATAAGCAATTTTTGAGGAATCTCCTCCCCTCCTATTTTTGTATTCAAAGGAATTTTTATATCATTGCTTTTGATAATGGCTTCATCGCCCACGCCTGACATCACATCTAACATTAACGCAAAATGAAATTCTTTTTTATCTGTTGAGTTATTTTTAAAAGTATATTCAATATTATAATAATTACCAAAAGTATTACTTTTTATTTCTTGAAATTTTGTATTACAAGGAATTAATTTTTGAATAATTGTAACGCCTTCAAATTCATATTCTACTTGTGTTTTCAACGAATTTTTATTCTCCAAAGTCGTTAATTTTCCTGCTAAATATTGAAAATCTTTGCCTAATCCATCATAATTAGAAGCGTTTTTTCCGTTGATAGTCAAAATAAAATGCGAAGTAGAATAAGGGAAAGGATAACCAAAAGTCATTTTTTTATCACTCGTTCCGAACGTAAATCTACCATCATACCATTTATCATCTTTCAGTTTGGCGGGTAATTTCGGTTGATTGGTTTGTGTATTTGTTTCTTTTTGAATATCTTTTTTGGGTGGAATAATGACATTTGGCTTATTTTTTTTGGGTAAAACAGTCAAAGTAATTTCCTGCATTTCGATTTCTTTTCCTTGCAAAATCAATTTTAAAGTATAATTTTGAGATTTGAGCGGTTTTACAATTTCTACGCCTTCATTTTTTAATTTTCCTTTGATAGACGCAATAATTACATCGGCTTTCATCGCATTTTTTGTTTTCCAAGATAAATGAGCGGTTTCTCCTTCATAAATTGTATCGGGTTCGATTTTAAAATCTGTTCCAATTTCTTTGGCTGGTTTTGCGGGCAACATTTTCAAAGTATCTACATCTAATACGCCATAATAAGTCGAAAAATATTGCGTTTCGAAAGGTTTTGTGTCTTTGGGTTTGAAACGCAAAAGTAAGGCACTGTCTTCGTATTCTATGTTTTTATCGTTTGGATTGCCGAATCCCCAACGTACATTTTTATAAAAATTCCATCTTCCAATCAAAACTTCATCAGGTTTGGTGGCTTTTTTTTGGCTCAAAACAAATGCTCCTGTAATGTCTTTTTGTCTTTTATCACTTCTAAAAACCAAAACAACTTCGGGAACATCTTCATTTTCGTACGTTCTTTCTTTTTTTTGTGAGCCAAAACTAAACAAAGATAAAAATTTTTCTAACAAAGATTTTCCGTTTTTGATATTCGAAAATTTACAAGTTTGCATTACGCAAGCGTCATTATCTGCGATTTGTGTATCAAAAAGCATCATCATTCCAATCAATCTTTTGTCTTTCGCTCTATTTTCAAAAGAATATTCTACTCTATAATATTGTGCAAAATTTTTATTTTTTGGATTTACTTCTTCAAAATTTCTATCCACAGGAACTAATTTTTGCGTAAATCTAACGCCATTAAATTCATATTCAATTTCTCCATAAAAAGAACCATTGACTTGAACCGATTTGAAAGTTCCAGTTAAATACGTTGTGCCTTTCAAACCAGGTCGATTTGAAGCATATTGATTATTGATACTAACCACAAAATGAGAAGTTGAATAAGGATAAGGATAACCATACATCAACTTAAAATTAGTCGTACCTAATGTAAATCGCCCATCATATTTTTGCTGAATAATAGTATCACCTTCTAAAAAAAATAAATCAAAAGCAAAAATAGAAGGAGAAATCAAAAATAAAAAAAAAGTTATAATTATTTTCATCTGTTGTTTGTTTTAACAATCACAACTAAAATCTTGAATGTGTGTATATTGAGGGGCAAATATTCCATTGATGCTGACTAATCTATCTAAACGAATTTTTTCGTCTTCTAAAAGCAGCATAAATTCCTCTTTTTCAGCAATCGTAAAAACCTCTTTGACAATAGAATTAACCGTTATAAATTCGTGAATATCAGTAAAATATTGAATTTTACAATATTTTTTTTCTGTAGCCAAGGACAATAAAATATCGTGAAAACTACAATTAATGGGCGTATATTTTTGTTCCATATTTACTTATTTTGTTTATTCTTTGACTAAAAATAATATTAATTCTTTCGGACCATGCGCTCCCAAAACCAATGTTTTTTCAATGTCTGCGGTTTGACTCGGACCTGTAATAAACGAAATCATAGATGGAAAATTATTTTCATATTGCGTTTTTAAGAGCGTGAGAGCATCTTTTATCTCCCAAACACATTGCGAAGTAAATGCCACGACAATATGAATAGGCGGAAAAATAGTCAATCGCCTGCCTGCACTTTGTTTGGAAGAAACCACAATACTTCCTGTGCGCGCCACCAACGCCTCACAAAGCGTAATTCCAACTTCTATATCATTCAAGTTTTTGTCATTATTTTGAAAATCAATCTTAATAAATTTGGCTAATTCTTGTAAATATTCTTCCCAAATAAATATTTTTGTGAAATTTTTATTGTCTAAATAATGTTTTAATTGTGTCAAAAAAACTTCTAAACTTTCACAAAAATAAAACTCTCCTTTGCCTTTGTTATACGCATCTGCAAAAGCCACTTCACAAGTTGCTTCTGTAAATTGTATATAAGGACTTTTTTTAAAATCAGGTTTTGGCATTGGTTTATCCGTAGGAATTATCAATGCTTTTTTGATTTTTTCTAATATTTTTTCTCTTGAATCCATTGTTATTTTTGCTTTTTTTTGTAAATATTTTCCCAATATTTTTCTTTTCCATCGATTTTGTGGTCATATTTAATCCCTAAAATTTGCGTAATCAAAGTATAGATATTAACATTTTCGAGAGCTGGCATTGGTTTTAATTGGGGAATAATATCAGGTCCGACGGCATAAAATATACCCGCCATTTCGCTATGTTTTTTGGTATCATAGCCATGTTGTCCAATTCTTTTTACTTGCTTTTTAAGTTTATTTAATTGTGTTTCTCCTCCTACATAATAAGGAAATTTTGCCTCAATAATAATATCGCCCACCAAATCAGAATCTCTATACCCCCAATGAATAGGTGTATTTTTTTTCAGATAGACGTTATATTTATCTTTATGAATAGACGTTTTGATGGATTTGAAAATTTCTTTTTGCTTATTTTTATCTTTGATATAAATTTGTGCTTGAAAACCACTCGAAACGTATTGAATAGTCGAATCGCTTTTGATGTCTGCTAAACTTTCTACAGGCAAAAAATGGTCGTCTTCATTGGGCATATTCATCATTCCGTGGTCAGAAACAACGATTAAATTGATAGGCAAATTTCTTTTACTAATTTCACTGCGTAAATATCCTAACAAACTATCAGCTTTTTGCACAACTTTTTCAATATCATCTGTTTTTGTGCCGTGTAAATGCCCTGCGTCATCTACCAAAGAAAAATACAAACTAATAAAATTTGGTCTTTCTTTTTTAGGTAAATCTATCCATTCTATTACTTTATTGATGCGATCTACGTTACTTGTTTGAGATTTTTCACCATATTTCACATAATAATCGGGATATTTATCTAAAATTGGTGCTTCTGAGCCAATCCAAAAAAAACTAGCTGATTTCATATTATTTTTCTGAACTAATTGCCAAAGTGGAACGCCTCCATACCATTTCTTTTCTGAGGCAAATTTTTGATTACTATTTACAAAAGTTTCTTCTGTATTGGCATTATAAAAAGTATTATCAACCAAACCATGATGCCCTGGTTTTAATCCTGTGATAATAGAATAATGATTTGGGTGCGTTTTGCTCGGATAACAAGGCAATAAGGCTTTGGTGGTTACGCCTTCTTTTGCCATCTGTAAAAAATTTTTTGCTTGATATTTTTGTGCATAATCATATCTAAAACCGTCAAAAGAAACTAAAATAACGTAAGGTTTTTCTTCTTGTGCGGTGATAAATAAATGAATAAAAGATGAATAAAAAAAGATAAAAAGTATTTTTGAGTGCATTTTTTTAGATAGTTTTTTAATAATTTTGATGATAAAAAATAGAAATGCAAAGGTATATGTTTTTTTGAAAATAATAATCAAAAAAATAAATATTTTTATAAGTATTTCAAATATAGTTTATAAAAACAAAAACACAAATCAAAACAACTAAACAAATTACAGATAAAAAATCCATCTATTTATTTAACTTCTCTGATTTGCGTTCTGATTTATGACAAATAAAAGTGTTACTACTTAATTTTTTCAATTTTACTCATAGCCAAAACCGTACACTTATAGGTGCCATCATCTTTGCCATCAAGCGAAGGTGAAATAGGTCTTTGTTCCATTGGGTCGGCAGTTATGGTTTTTGTTTCTAATTTTCCTGTAATTTTTACTTGTTGATTTTCAAAAGTAGATAAATCAGTTTTTGAATTATTTTGAATGACCAATTCAAGGTCATCACTTGCTAACAATACGTAATATTCACTGCCTTGCGCGCAATAACTTTGCACTGATTTTGACCAAGGCATTTTTTTTAGTTTTCCTACAAATGATTTTGCAGCAGTCTTACTTTTAGTAATTTCATCTTTTTTCCCGCCTTTTTTGGCTTGTGCCGATAAAATTGTAGTTGAAATAATTATCAACAACGATAATAAAAATATTTTTTTCATTTTAATTTTGTATTTTGATTTTTTTTAAATAACGATACATATAAAACGTTTTTTGGTCATTAAAATTATTTTTTTGAATACTTTTATTTTTCGTTCAACAAAGTATCGACAAATAAATTAAAATCATTTTGCCAATCTTCATAATGTTTACCTGTTGCTGGTCCGTTAAAACCTGTATGAATTTTTCTTACTTTTCCTTTTTTATCGATAAAAATAGTGGTTGGATACGCATTCACGCCGTTCAACATAGGCAAAGTTGCGTTTGCATTTTCTTTGTCTGTGGTGCCAGCAATCAATAATTCGTATTGAATATCAAATCTTTTTTTTATTTTTCCTACTTTTGATTTGGCAATTTCAAATTCTCCATTTCTTTCATAAGCTAAACCGATAATTTCTACGCCTCTTTTTTTATTTTTTTGATACCAAGGTGAAAGATAACTAATTTCATCGAGACAATTTGGACACCAAGAGCCTAATAACTGCACAATTACGACTTTATTGTTGAATTTTTTATCTGATAAATTTACTTTTTGATTCTCTAAATTAGGAAAAGAAAAATCAAGTTTTTTATATCCATCTTTCAAATAAGTAATTTTATTGGGGTCAAGCAATTTGGCTTCAGGATTTCTTTTGGCTGTAAATTTTTTATATCCTGATTTTCCTGCGTGCATTTCGCCTGTAATTTCGCCTGTTTCTGAGTTTTTTGTGGCAATAAATAAATAGGCACTTGCTCCACTAAATCCAAATAAATAAAAAGTATTTTGATTACAAAATCCTTCTAAAAAACGATAATCACCTGAATTTGTCAAAAATGTACCTACAAAACAATTATTTTCTACATTTTTAAATTCGCCAATCACTTGTTTATTATCGTCAAAAGTAACTTCCCATCTTCCTGCCCAATCTTTTGTGCTATTGAATTTTGAAGTTTCTAAATGATTATAAGCAGGAATTTCTGCTGTCAAAGGTACTTTAAAAGGCACTTTTAAGCCAAAACGCACCCATTCGCCTCTCAATTTCATTTCGTTATCGTACTTACAAAGCAAAGCGGCATCATATAAATCGATATACAAACAAAGTGAATCTTTGGTTTTTACGACTCTATCAAATATAACTTTTTCTTGTTGATTATCAATAAATCCTTCCCATTGTTGGTTATTATTTTTTTTGATTTCGACACCAAATAGAACATTTACTTTGGCTAATGAAACTGAAAAAATCCATTTTTCTTTGTTTTCATCTATTTTTTGGGCTTGAATAGAAAAATTTATGAAAGAAAATAATAAAAGAAATAAACGCTTTTGTAACATTTTTTTGTGTTCTTGTGAATATAAATTGATACTAATATTTCATTAATAAAACATTTTTGAATGTGGTAAAAGTTCGTTTTAACTATTTTTTGTGATTTTTGTTTATTTTGAATAAAATTTTAGTTTTGACTTTCTTGGCTCTTAGATAGTTTAGGTAGGGCTAATTTTATTCTACTTATGAATAGTTATTTATTTTGAAAATATAGAAAAATATCAATTTGAAAAACATAGAGATTTTGGCTAAAGCCAACAATTGAATTTTATATTATCCTCCAGATAAATCTGGAGACAATTCAAAAAACGTATTTCAAAAAAAATTTATTTTCCGCACAAATTTCCTAAAAACAAAAAATAATATATCTATAATTTTGTAGAGGTTGTTTATTGTTTATATTTTTATTAGTTTTTTTGCTTTTACTCTTATACTTCTATTTTTTTGAAACAAAAAATTCAATTTTACGTATTCAATAATATTATTTTTCTTATTTTAAATATTCTTATAATCATTTGTATTATTCTAATATCTATCAATAATAAAGTCAAAATTATTTGGATTTCTCATTAAAAATATCTAACTTTGCACTTCATTTAAAAAAATAAGATAAATTTATAAACAAAATTTATTCAATTTATTCAAAAATATGCAAAAAATTATAAAAGATTCGCCTCAAGATGTAAAAAAACATTTGGCAGAATTGAAGCAAGAAACAGAATTATTACGCCAAAAATTAGCGGAAATGTCTAAAAAACACAATTTAAAATCTAATTTGAACTAACAAAAAAATAGAATAAAAAAACGTCTTATTTTACAAAAAGTAAGGCGTTTTTTTATGTTTTTAGGGTTCATTATTTTTAATTTTTAATTCAAAAATAAAAAAATGAACCTATTTTTTTATTTTTTTATTTTTTTATTTATATTTGCAAAAAAATAAAGATTAGATATGAATAATGTAGAAGTTCCGAAAGAAAATCAAAGCAATTTTATACCCATTCGCAAAGATGAAAAAAAATTGCTTATGCAAGCATATGATAAAAGCGTGGAAGTTATAATAAGTATGATTGAGAAAGGAAAGATTATTTTAAATCCTGAATTTCAAAGAAGTTATGTTTGGGATACAAAAAAAGCATCTCTCTTGATTGAATCTATTATATTAAATGTACCTATTCCAACTATTTATGTGGCGCAAGAAGAAAAACATAACGAAAAAGAAATACAAAATTGGTTAGTTGTAGATGGCGTTCAGAGATTAACAGCATTGAAAAATTTTTATGATGGAAAATTTAAACTCAAAGATTTAGAGGTATTGGGCGAAGATAACAATGGAAATTTATTGAATGGTTTACATTTCGAAAATTTGCCTATGCAATACAAAAATAAATTAAACTATGGTTTGATTCGTGTAGTATTGATTGCAAGTGATTCGAATCCTGAGATAAAATATAATATGTTTATGCGTCTAAATAGTGGTTCGGTTCAACTTAATGAGCAAGAGTTAAGAAATTGTTTGTATAGAGGTCTATTTAATGAAGCCTTAAAAAATGAGCTAAGACAAAACGAATTTTTATTAAAATTATTACAAATAGACAAACCGAGTAGTCGTTTTTTTGATGTGGAAGTTATTCTACGCTTTTTGGCTATCTCTCAAAATTGGAATAATGAACAACAAATCATTGAAAATTATAAAAATTCAATGAAAAATTTTTTGAATAAATTTATGTATCAAAATAGAAAAATTAATACTGAAAAAATTCAAGAATATAAACTAATGCTTGATAATACGCTCGAAAAAGTATATGAAGTATTGGGCGACAATGCATTTTGTAAAATAAATAAAAATAAAGAATATAAAAAAAAATGGAATGTAAATGTTATGGATTGTGTGATGCTTGGTTTTAGTTTATACGAAAAAGAAGTATTATTGAGCAAAAAAAATGAAATTTTTGAGATGATGTATGAGTTAATGCAAGATAATTTGTTTCAAACTAGTCTTACTACTTCTACTACAAACACAGAAAAAATGACTTTTAGAATTTCGACATTTTTATCTCATCTTAATCGTGTAATCAATGGCTGAATTATATTCATTTCGAGATAAAATTAAGGAAATTTTTACGCTACCCGATGTTTTTTTAATTTGTTGATAATCAATTCTTTATGCCTTATTTTTTGTTAGACGTATTGATAAAAATCGTGCCAAAAATTTATTGGTAAAAAAGGCAATTATTTAAAAAGAAAATCGTTAAAAAAGTAAAAATTTATTTTACTAAGACAAAAACTACTTTTATGAACGATTTTCATACTGCAAAGATACAGAAAATATTGACAAATTTTATTATATTCAAACATTTATCTCGACAAAAATGTGCTATGTCTATGATTCTAGCCAT
>JAAFJG010000076.1 GCA_013298075.1 Cytophagales bacterium
CTTGGTTTAGAATAAGCTAAATCAAAGGCTTTGTCTAAGCTTTTTTTAATTCACGACGAAAAGGAACTATACCACTGAATTTTGACATATTTTTTTAAGTTAAATATTATACGTACCACAAAATTATAAAAACATAATACAAAAAACAAATTTATTTCAAAAAACAAAAAAACTTTTTTTAAATAATAGCAAAACAACTAAATAACCCCTACAAGATAAGCCCAGCGGTGAGGGAACTAAAAATAAGTTTTTTTGAGTGGGTAGTTTATTTTTTATATGCTCCCTAAAAAGATTGATTCTTTGATATTTTTTTTATAAAAAATAAAAATAAATTTAGAACGAATTTCGGATAGTATCAACTTATTTATCCAAATAAAATCTAAAAATAATATTTTTCATAAAAAAAACGTTCTTTTTTTTGCATTTATCAAAAAAAAGTATTTATTTCGTACATTCAAATCGCAACTATTTTAAATATATGCAAAAAAATTTATTATTCTTTTTTTTATTGTTGGTAATAAATATTAGTTTTGCCCAAAAAAAAACAACAATCAATGCTGTTGATGAAGTATTGCGTTTGGAAAGTCGCAATGATGTTTTGCATCTCGAACAAAGCAAAGTCCCTTTATTCGAAGATATTTCGGGTACAATCACCATCGACGATATTATCAAACCTACTTTTAAAAATAAATTCGTTTTAACTAAATACGACCAACAAGAACTACATTCACAATCTGTGTATTGGATGCGTTTGAGATTAGAAAACGCAAGCAATATAGATGAAGATTGGATTTTATATTTAGGTAGAGTTACAGAGGCTTATGTATATGTACCTCAACACACAGGCAAATATGACCTAAAAAAAACAGGTCAATTAGTCCAAACAAAAGAAAAAGAAATCAAAACAGGGCGTTATAATACAGTCGAATTATTTTTGCCTGCCAAAGGTGGCATCATTGATATATATGTACGTTTTCAAAATCAAGTCGAACTATCCCCTGACCCCAATGTAAAATTATATCCAAAACCACAATGGCAAGAGAAAGTTATTTTAGATAATTTATTACAAGGTTTTTTTCAAGGATTGCTTTGGATGATGTTATTTTATAATTTTATTTTGTTGTTTGTATTGATGGATAAAACTTATTTGTATTATGTTTTATATATTTTTACGACTTCGATTTATTTTTTGAATTTTTATGGATATACTTCTGAATTTTTTACAGGGGATTTTCCTTATTTTGATTATATTTATTTACCTTTTGCAGCCCATTTAGGTTTTATTGCGTATATGTTTTTTATGCGTTCTTATCTGCAAACCCATCGAGAAATGCCTTTGTGGGACACATTAATTAAAATTGTTACCGCTATTTTTACTGCGTTATTATTGGCATTGATAGTATTAGCCAGTTTTAATTATTCGAGTTATATTGTGGTAGAAAGAATATTTTATGGCACGATACAAGTTATTTTGTTGGTAATGTTAATATTTATTTTAACAATGGGCGAAAAACCAGCCCGCTATTTTGCCTTCGGAACTTTATTGATGATAGCAGGTGGATTGTTATTATTTTTGGGAGCATCACAAATTATTAAATTACACAATAATATTATGTATTATCAATTAGGTGTTATCGGACAAATTTTTGTATTTTCATTAGGATTAACTGAAAGATACAAAAAAATTGAAGATGATAAACACGACGCAGAAAGAGGTTTGATTATTCAATTACAAGAAAACGAAAAATTACATAGCAAAGTAAAACGTGAATTGGAGGATAAAGTCAAACAAAGAACGTATGAAATTGAACGAAAAAATCAAGAAATAACTAAGCAAAGTCAAGAAATTCAAGCACAAAGAGATGCCGTTGACCTCAAAAATGCACAAGTTGAACATATAAATAAAGAAATGAAACATAGCATCAATTATGCCAGCCGAATACAAGTGGCGTTATTTGATGATGTGAACGAAGTCGAAACAAAATTTAAAGAGGCTTTTATTATGTTGCGCCCCAAAGATATTGTTTCGGGAGATTTTTATTGGTATTCTGAAATCGTAATTACAAATCAAGAACAACCTACATTTCTCGAAAATAAAAAACAAGAAATGCCAAATGATTCAATATTTCCGTATTCTTTCAAAAAAGAAAATAATGAAATAGCCATAGAAAATGAATTGCCAAAAGAATATAAAAAGAAAATTTTTATTGTCGCAGATTGCACAGGGCATGGAGTTCCGGGCGCATTTATGACAGTGATGGGTTATTCTATTTTGCACGAGATTGTTGATGAAAAAGGAATTTTTGAGCCTGATGAAATTTTATATGAATTAGATAAACAAGTAATTAAAAACTTGAAAAAAGGCAATACAGACAATCAAGTGCAAGATGGTATGGAAATTACGGTCATGGTTTATGATGAATTAAATAATACAATCACCTATTCAGCCGCAGGAAATCCTTTGTATTTGGTACGCAATTTTGATATTCATATTTATCCAGCCTCTTCTCATTCGATTGGATTTTCTAAAAAAACAAAACAAAAAATATTCGAAAAAATAGTTATTCCTGTGTTAGAAGATGATGTTTTTTATATGACTACGGATGGATTTCAAGATCAATTTGGTGGTATAGAAAATAAAAAATATATGAAAAAAGCAATGCGTGAATTTTTATTACGCATTAGTCATTTACCTTTATCAGAACAAAAAGATAAAATAAAAGAAGAACTCCAAAATTGGCAAGGCGATGAAGTGCAAACTGATGATATTTTATTGGCAGGAGTTAAATTTTAGTAAAAAAAAGTGTTAATTTGTCCGATTTTTGTTATCTTTTATGATGTACTAAAATTGATTTTTTTATAATTTTTTTAAGACAAAAATCCTTAAAAATCAAGGTAATCAATCTTAAAAATCATTAAAATTGTATAAATCTTGGTATAATTTTATTTTTTTTATATAATTTGATAATTATAAACAAAAAATGTGTTATCTTTGTGTTCATTAAAGTTTTAGTCATTTCAACCTCATTAAAATTTTAATATCTATTTAGTCTTTTTATAAAAAAACAGCGTGTGAATCTTATGCAAACTATAACTTCAACAAATACAAAAGTACAAATCAATCCTTTTGTAGGACTTAGGTCGTTTGAAACGAATGAAAGTCATTTGTATTTTGGTCGTGATAAACAAATAAATGAAGCAAAAGAAAAATTACTCAAAAATCGTTTTTTGGGAATTGTGGGTGCTTCAGGACTTGGGAAATCCTCTTTTGTTTATTGTGGACTTTTAAATACCTTAATAAATGAAAATCCTGATATGTGGGAATTGTGCGTGGCACGTCCTGATATAAATCCGATTGGAAATTTATTAAAATCTATTTTCAAAAAAAATATACCCGAAAGCGAATATGCGTCTTATACGCCACAAAAATTAGTGGAAGAAATTAAAAATCTACAAGCCTTTGATGGCAAAAGATATTTAATTTATCTAGACCAATTCGAAGAAATTTTTACTTTTGCCAAAGAAGATGCGGTCGCTAATCAGCAAGCAAAACAATATGTAGAAATGTTTATTGAGGCTTTTTCTCAAAATGAAACGCCTATTTATGTTATTTTGACTATGCGTTCTGAATTTATTGGAAATTGCGCCCAATATCCAAACTTGACTGAAAAGTTAAACGAAAGCCAATTTCTTATTCCACAAATGACAAGGGAAGAGAAAAGAGAAGCTATCGTAAAACCGATTGCGTTGATGGGAGCAAGTATTGATGATAATCTGGTCAATAAAATTTTAATTGATGCAGGTGATAGTGCAGACCAATTACCTGTAATGCAACACGCATTGATGCGTACTTGGGCGCAATGGAAAAAAAATCGTTTTAGTGCTGACCAAACAATTAGTGCCGCAGATTATGAAGCAGTGGGAGGTATGCAAAAAGCATTATCAGTACACGCCAACGAAGTGTATAGTCAATTAAACGAAACAGAGCGTAAAATTTGTGAAAAGATTTTCAAAACTATCACAGAAAAAGGAAGTGAAGGGGCAGGAGTCAGAAAACCTGCGTTGCTCTCTCAAATTGCTTCTATTGCTGATTATCCAATCAATGAAGTGGCAACCGTTGTCAATCATTTTAGAAAAGAAGGCAATGGACTTTTGATGCCTTCGCCTGATAAACCTTTGACAGAAGATACTTTGGTGGATATTTCTCACGAAAGTTTGATGAGAATTTGGACTTCATTGAGCCAATGGGTTGATGATGAATCGAGTAGTGTTAAATTATATTTGCGTTTAGCCGAAGCTTCTGAAGCACACCAATCGGGACAACCACTTTGGGTTCCACCTGATTTGCAAGTAGCTCAAAAATGGAGAGAGGAGCAAAAACCATCTTTGCCTTGGGGAATGCGTCATAATCCAATGTATGAAAGGGCAATGTTTTTCTTGGATTCGAGTCAAAAACAATATGACCAATTACAAACAAACAAAGAAAAACTACAAAAAAGACGTTTAGCAAATGCTCGAAAAATATCTATTGGGTCTATTATTGTCGTAATTATTTGTTTATTATTTTTACTATATGCTTTGCAACAAGGAGAACAAGCCAAAAAAGCCTCTATTGCAGCCGAAGCACAAGCCGTAAAAGCACAAAAAGCGACCGTGTTTGCAGAAGGGAAACAGAAAGAAGCAGCAAAAAGTGCCGCAGAAGCAACTGTAGCTAAAAATGATGCACTTGTGAAAGAAGAAGAAGCGTTAGTAGCAAGTAAAGCCGCACTCAAAGCAAAAGCAGCAGCAGATATTTCAGCGATTGCCGCCTTACAAGCACAAGCAAGCGCCCAAAATGAAAAAGCGATTGCCATCAAACAAATGGAAATTGCTAATATCAATAAACAAGTGGCGGATATTAATAATAAATTAGCAGAAATTCAAAAACAAAAAGCATTGCTTGCTCAAGAAAATGTAAGAAGATTAGAAATGGTATCGATTGCCAAAGCAATGGCTATCAAAGCCTCTAAATTGCCTGACTCTGATTTGCAAACTTTAGTAGCACAACAAGCTAATTTTATCAATTTACAACATAGAGGCAAGCCAAATGATCCTGATATTTATCAAGGTTTATATTATGCTGTTAAAACTTTGAAAGGAAAACAAGTACCTAATTTTAATCAATTTACAGGACACAAATCGAATGTAAGATGTCTTGTACCGATGGGCAATAGCGTAATTTCTACAGGAAGTGATGGCATGATTTTATCTTGGGGAACTCAAAATATGTCTTATTATGATGCATATAAAGTAGTTCCTAACCCGATTAAATCTACAGAAAGTACATTAAATAGAACACTTGCTTTCAATCAAAACGGAACACAAATGGCTTGTGCAGGTGAATATCCTTTTATACAAGTATTTGAAAATAATGTTTCTAAGGTTAAATTGCCAATCAAAGCGAAAGAAATTTGGTTTTTAGCATTTTTGCCATCAGGCGAACTAATTTCGGTAGATAGTAATAAGCAAATGTTATTATGGAATTTGAACTCTGCTACTCCTGATTATAAAGAACTTTTGAAATCTGATATAAAAGTAAATGCTATTGCAGCTCACCCAACGCTTAATCAATTTGCAATCGGAAAAAATAATGGTGAAATTGAAATATATGACAACAAAGGAACGAAGTTGAATAGTTGGAAAGATATGGCAAATGGTGCAATTACAGCCTTAGTTTATTCTTCGAATGGAACTAAATTAGCCAGCGGCGCAGAAAGCGGAATGCTCAAAATTTGGGAATCAGCAACAGGAGGTCTAGACGAAGAACAAAAAGAACATAGAGCAAGAATTAGCAGTTTGGCATTTAGTAGAACAGGAGAACAATTAGCAAGTGCAAGTTTTGACCGCACCGTTAGAATTTGGAATTCTTCTAACTTAAACGAAATTCCAATCGTTTTAGATGATCATCAAGATTGGGTTTGGTCAATTACATTTAGTCCCGATGGACAAAAACTTTTGGCTGGTTGCAAAGATAATATGATTAGAGTCTGGGCAACCCAAAGCAAAGATATGCAAGATGTGGTTTGTAAAGAATTAGCAGCACAAAGCAAACGCACTGAACTTAAACTCACTAAAAACGAGTGGGAAAAATACGTTAAAAAGTTAGAAGCAAATCAAGAAATTCCTTGTACTTGTTGTACTAAATAAAATAAAACTTAAATGTAAGTATGATAGCGAATTTTTAATTTTGTAAATAAATATTTATTTTATTATTCCTTCAAGATTTTAAAAACCTTGAAGGAATTTTAGAAACTGCACGACTAGGTTATGTTAAATTGATTTTTTTGTACCTTTACATAAACTAAAAAATTCGTTTTTTTTATTTTTAGAAGTTACACACATATAAAGCGTTAATGCCTGCGCTTTAGATGTGTAATCAATGAGATTTTTATTGGATATAATATTTTTTATTTATTCTCTAAGATAATCTGACCTCAGTCTGATTCGCCTACTTTTGCCTTTATCAAACTGAATATCAGACAAAATAAATCGTAAAATATGACTTATTTTTATATTTAAAACTTAAGGATATAACTATGATATGCTATTATCAGTCTAAAAATAGGTAAGCGTCTATTTATTTCCAAACATTTGTGTCTCAACTAGTAAAATTAAAATATGAATAATTTTAATATGAATTTCTTGGATTCTATCCGCAAATTTTCCACCTTTTACTCTGATTTCTACATCTACTAGTGCAGCTAATTTCCCGCCATCTTTGCCTGTTAGTGCTACTACTTTTATTCCTTTTTGTTTGGCAACTTCTGCGGCTCGCAAAATATTTCCCGAATTTCCGCTGGTGCTTAATGCAAATAAAACATCACCTTTTTGTCCTAATGCTTCTAAATATCGAGCAAAAATCTCGTTATATCCAAAATCATTACCTACACAGGTGATATGGCTTGGGTCAGAAATGGCTAATGCAGGCAGAGCAGGGCGATTTTCACGATATTTCCCACTCAATTCTTCTGCAAAGTGCATCGCATCACAATGCGAACCACCATTACCACAAGAAATAATTTTTTTACCATTTTTAATAGCATCAACCAACACCTCAGCCACCACTTTGATTTGTTTTATGTTCTCGATATTTGTCGTAAACTCGTGCAATACTTGTGTTGATTCTTCTAATTCGTTTTGAATAAGTGTTTCTAAATTTGTTTCCATTTTTTATAAGTAATATAAGAAAGCCTTTAACTAAAAATGCAAAAATAACTAAAAGCAATCAAAAAAACAATTTTAATTTCTTTCATCTTATTTTTAATTAAACTCTGGTCAAAAAAATATCTAAAAATAGAAGAGTTTAGCGTGTAATGCTACCTCAAAGAACATATAGGTTTGAACTCAAATAAATATTATCACTACTCAAATATGTACAAAATTATAGATTTAACATATTTTTGTATTAAGTTTGATAACGACTTTTTGATTTTGTCAATAAATATTTCTTTTATGTTAATCCTTGGTCTGTGGCACACAGACCAAGGATTAACATAAAAGAAATGTCATTATCAAAGTGAATAAAATTACTTTCCACGTCCTGCTCTACTACCACTTCTAAAATTGCCCGAAGCACCTTTTGAGTTGCCTGTTTGATTTCTCACCGCACCATTTCCTGTGGTTGATCCTCCGCCATAATATCCACCCACTCTATAAATTCCGACAGAATTATGCAAAGGTGTAGTTCCCCAACCTTGATAAGAAGCATAATAAATCATCACAAAAAATGTAATAAAAATTGCGATAATTAAACCATAACTAAAATATTTCATATATTTATACCATTTAAAAGTGATTGATGTTTTATTTTTTTTGGTTTTTTTTGGCTGCTTTTGGCACGCCACTTTTTGCTTTGTTTCTATTTTTGTTTTTGTTGCTCGTGCTTCTTCTATTTTCATTTGAAAGCGAGGCAGATGATTGTGGAACTTGATTTCCTCTTGTTCTTCTCCCTATTTTTTTGTCGTACCTATCGTCCCATTTTTGAGATTTTCGGTGGACTTCTTTTTCTTCTTTCTTGATGTCTTCTTTTGATTTTTTCTTGTTATTTTTTCGTCTTTTTTTTTCTTCTAATTTTTTTTCTTTTTCGGCGGCTTCCCACGAACTTTGAGCAAAAATGATTTGAAAAGAGAAACTAAAAGATACAAAAAACAAAATTACAAATATTTTTTTCATTACTTTATTATTTTAGCGGAAAAATCCGTTGCTTTGTTATTCATTTTTACGCAATAAATAATAAAAAGTTACAAAAACATACCTTTATAACAATTTTAATCAATATTTTGTTCGATTTTTTGTTATTTTTCTATATAAATATTTGTTTTTTTCGTTTTTTTCGTTTTATAAAATTATAAATTCGAGAAGTATAAAAATTTTGGCTAAAGCCAACTATTAAATTTTGTATTGTCCTCCAGATAAATTTGGAGGCAATTCAAAAAATATTTCAAAATATATTGAAGAAGTTAAACAAAAATTTCATATATTTGGTCTTTTAAATAATGAGTGGAAAGAGTTTGAAAAAGATGTTGATTATACGGCGTTTGTAGTGAAAAGAAAATAATATACATTTATTTAATAAACAAAAAATATGAAAAAAATACAAGAGTTAAGTGACAAAAAAATTCCAATAGTCAAAATTGACAATTCTTTGGAGAAGTATAAAACAATCCCTATTTTTCAAAATAAAGTAGAACAAGCAAATGAAGTACTGCGAACAGTTGGATTGCCCAAATTAGATATAAAATAAGCAATATAACTTATGTAATAAAATATTTATACTATCTCTAATTGTGGTTTAAGTATAAAAAAAGAAATTGGTTTAAGTATTAAGCAAAGTGTTACTTAAACCAATAACTTTTGAAGTTTCTAACTTTGCTATTCGAAGAATAACAGCAATGAAACCTAACATTATCTATCTCAAAAAAAATTATTTATTTTTTTGAGAGAATTTATTTTTAAAATACAAAATTTATAAAAAAAAACTAATCATTTTTTTCGCTCACGCCTGCCTGCTCAAAAGATGCCATTTCATTCAAAAAATTAACAGCCGAAACAATCAAAGGATACGCCACCGCAACGCCTGTGCCTTCGCCCAAACGCATGCCTACGTTCAAAAGTGGTTTTGCTTGCAATAAATCTAACATTTTTTGATGTCCTTGTTCTTCTGATTGATGACAAAAAACACAACTTTCTGTGATATTATTTTTGATACTTTTTGCCACTAATAAAGCCGATGTAGCAATAAATCCATCAATCATTACCAACATATTCAATTCAGACGCTTGCCACATTGCTCCCGCCATCATAACCATTTCGAAACCACCCAAAGTAGCTACAATTTCTAATGGATTGTCTGTTTTTGCCAATGTTTGTTTGTGTTTTTGTTGTACTTGATATAAAATTTCAGACTTTTTTTTCAGTCCTTCATCGTCCAAACCTGTTCCTCTGCCCACACAAGCCTCAATCGGTAATTTTCCATAATGGCTTAATAATAAAGCAGCCGCAGACGAATTACCAATGCCCATTTCTCCAAAACCTACTACATTACATTTTTTTTCGTGTAATTGTTTGATAAGTTCTTTTCCTTTTTCGAATGCTTTTTCGCATTGTTCCAAACTCATCGCAGGTTCTTCTAAAGAATTTTTTGTACCTTTGGCTATTTTTTCGTGAAGAATTGGCAAAGAATTATCAAAATCAAAATTCACACCTGCATCAACAATAGTCAAAGCAATGTTATTTTGTTTGGCAAACACATTGATAGCCGCACCTCCACGCACAAAATTAAGCACCATTTGAGCCGTAACTTCTTGTGGATACGGACTTACACCTGATTTTGCTAAGCCGTGGTCAGCAGCAAAAATTAATATATGTGGAAAATTGAGCGAAGGATTAAGCGTATTTTGCAACATTCCAATTTGAATTGCCAAATTTTCTAAACGCCCTAACGCCCCCAAAGGTTTTGTTTTTTGATTTACTTTGTGTTGCAAATCTTTTAAAAGTTGATTCATATTTTTAAGTTTTACTATTTTTATTTATTTTATAACATTCTTTGTGTATGTAAAATAACGATTTTAGTTTTTGGTGGAAAATATTTTTTTGATGCCAAATCATATACGCCAGATATACATTTTGCAGTATAAACTTCGTCTAATTTTATTCTATATTTATCATCAAAAAAATGAATAAAATCTTTTAACGTTGAATTGGTTTTAGCATATCCGCCAAAATGATAATCTGTTTGTAATTCAAAATTAAGTTTTTTGGGAGATATATCAAAATAAGAAAAATATTGATTGGCTAATGCTAAACAATCATTTTCAATAAATTCTCCACCTTTCAAAACAGGAAAACCAATGATTTTACTCGTTTTACTTCCTATTGATAAACCTGCCAATGTTCCGCCTGTGCCACATGCCAAACAAATAAAATCGGGATTTATTTCGCAATCATTCATTATTTCTGTGCAACCTTTGACAGCCCAAATATTCGCTCCACCTTCGGGCAAAAAATATACATTTTCTCCGAATTTTTCTTGCCAATAATTTTCTGAATCTTGAGATTTAAGGTTTCTAAAATCTGTTCTATTCAAATAAATAAGTTCCATTCCTTGCGTATGAGCGTGTGCGAGGGTAGGATTTAAAGGTAGATTTTCTTCTCCTCTGATAATGCCTATGGTTTTAAAATTATATATTTTTCCTGCTGAGGCAGTCGCAAAAATATGATTTGAATAAGCACCTCCCAGAGTAATCAATGTATTTTTTTCTAATTTTTTTGCCTGTTCGAGGTTATATTTGAGTTTAAAATATTTATTTCCACCCAAATTTTCGTGTATAACATCTAATCTATACAAAAAAACTTCGAGATAATTATCCTCAAAAATTTTTTCTTCTAATTGTAAAAGTTGTGGTTTATTGAATGGTAAATGATTCATATTCTAAAAAAAAAAAAACACTTAGTTGATATAAAATCTAACCAAGTTTTTTTTAATATCTATGGAAAAGTGATTTCAGGCGTAACATAAGTATAATTTACGCCATTTTCTTGTTCATATTTAATGGTAAAAATATGTTTTTTATCCATACTTGGAAAACTTGTTAAACGCAAATTAAACATCGTAGGTGCAGTATTATTGTCGATAGTGGAAGGGTAAGAACCTAATGGCGAACTACGTATAACACCAGAATTTAGATCAATATTAAAATCAATCAAAAAGATACTACTTAAATCAACACCAATATTCAAAGAATTATTAAATATTTTATTACTTGTTACTGATATTTTCTTAATTTTATCTTTTGAAACTATACTATTATAACCCGGACTACAAGCATATAACATACCTGAAGAGAAAGTTTTTTGCTCTTTTATTTTGCTATACTTTTCTAATACAGATTCTATTTTTATAGAAAATGAAGCAATATTGCTGGCGGTTTGAGTTGCATCATAAATATTAGTACCATCATAAATTTTTCCATTCATTCCAATTACTCTAAAAAAACTATCTGCTACTCTTTGATTACCACAACAAGAACCACCTCCTATACAACAACCACTAAAAATAACGGGCAAAAGATAAATAAAGCCCATCAAAATTAACCTAAAAATTGACTTTTTCATAATTTTATTTTGTTTATATAATTTAAAAAATTAAAATCTTAATCCAATAATTAAAATATCGTCTGTTTGTTTTTCTTCTCCTTTCCAATCTAAAAATGCTTGTTCCAATAAATTTTTTTGTGTTTCTAATGAATAATGATAAATTCTTCCTAAATGTTCTTTGAATTGTTTGGTCATATATCTTTTATTTTCATCGCCACCAAATTGGTCGGTATAACCATCAGAAAAAATATAAATCATATCGCCTTCTTCCAAATCAACGTCATATTGCGTAAATGATTTAGGACGATTGTATTTAAAATTGCCACCAATAGGAAATGGATTGCCTTTAAACTCTCTCAAATCACCATTTTCAGAAAAAATATACATAGGTCTATACGCCCCTGCATACGATAATTTTTTCTCAAAAATATTCAAAGAACATAATCCAATATCCATTCCATCTCGACTTTGCGAATTATCTTCGTGTTGTTTGAGCGTTTCTTGCACGTCTTTATCCAATGTATTCAAAATAGTAGCGGGGTCAGTAATACTATTTTCGAGTACAATTTTATTCAAATTAGAATACCCAATCAAAGACATAAAAGCACCGGGTACTCCATGCCCTGTGCAATCTACGGCGGCAATCAAAGCGTGTTCATTTTTTTCGGCGTACCAATAAAAATCTCCAGACACAATATCTTTGGGAATATACAAAATAAAATGGTCTATAAAACCTTTTCCAATAACTTTTTCATTGGGTAAAATTGCCTGTTGAATCCGTTGTGCATATTCAATACTTGCCGTAATATTTTTATTTTTCTTTTCTAATTCACCTACAAGACTTGCGATTCGGTTTGCTTTTTCTAATTCTTTTTGCGTTTTTTTTCGTTCTGTAATATCACGAATAGAAATTAGTTTTACGATTTCTTTTTGAAAATTAGCACTTCTTGCCTGTATTTCAATCGAAAAAGTTTCTCCATTTTTTTTGACTGCTTCGGTTTCGTGTGGCAATCCATCGTCCAATAATTTTTCATCTTCTATTTCAAATCTATATTTTGGAGCGATTAAATTGACGTAATGATTGCCTAAAACCTCGTATTGATTTTCATAACCCAACATTTTGAGCAATACAGAATTAACATCTTTGATAAGATTATCTTGCAAAAATACTAATCCTTCTTGCGTTACTTCTGATAATTTTCTAAAACGTTCTTCGTTTTCTTTTATTTTTAATAAATTTTTTCTAACATTTTTTTCGGCTACTCTCGAGTTGGCGTATAATTGACTAATTCTTTTTTGGTCTAATAAACCCATCAAATTAGAGCCAATATTTTCTTTTAATTTTTTCAAAAATACCAACATTTTATTTTCTAATTCTTGCACAGAAGTCAATTCTAACACGCCCGCCAACGTATCATTTTGAGTAACAGGCAAGACCAAAATAGCAGAAGGATTGATGGTTTCTGTGGCAATATGTTGAGAATATTGTTTATTTTCGCCATTTATATTAGTTAAATAAATACTTTCTAATGATTTTGCGGCTTGTCCGACCAGATTTTCGCCTAATTTGATGGTATCAAATTCAAAAATATCATCATAATCAATGGCATATTTTCCGACCAAACTCAACGCTTCAATTTCATTATCATACACATACAAAGTTGCACTCAATCCATTGACAAATGGCACAATTTCAGACAATAAATTATCTGCCCAACTATTGATAGTGTGGTCAGATTGCCACCGCATTACTTGTGAAAAATGATTTAAAGAGGTTTCAAAAAATTGATTTTCTTGTAATTTTTTTTGTGTTTCGATAATATCGTAACTTTCTTGCAATGCCAAATTTTTGTTTTGAACTTCGAAATTAGAATACGTTAATTCTGCTTGTGTGCGCATCAAATCATCATTTTTTGTTTGTAATTCGAGGGCATTTTGTCTTGTTTTTTCTTCTTGTTCTTGTAATTTTTGATACGCTGAAGAAATTTCTATATTTTTACTTTCCGTTCCTTTTTTATCCTCTTCGATTTTATGCAAGTAAGATTGTAATTTGTGAATAATAGGCGGAAATAAATATAAGACCAGCATCAATAAAACCAAAAAAGCAAAACCCAATAATAAACTTTGGTACAATTTTACTTTTTGAATATGTGCGTGTGATTCGATGTTATATTCACTTGCTAAATTGGATAAAATTTTAGTATAATTTTGTTGTTTGTATAATATTTTTTGGACATATAAATCCATTTTTTTTTTGGTGAATGCGTTATCTTTGTTTATGGCTTTGTCTATTTTTATCTTTTCGCTTAATTTTGTAATTTCTCTGGCGGATTCTAAAATAGGATAAAAAGCATATTTATTTTTTTGGTGCAATGAATCTAAATGAACAGAATTTACTCCTAATCTTTTTTCTTCTGCTAATAATACTTTTTGAGATTTTTCGAAGAAAAGAGTCGTTTCTTCTAATGTTTTTTTGCTATTCTCGCATTGCGAATCTCTTTGACAATCTTGCAAAATCAAAGATTGCTTTGCTATTTCTTGGCTCAAACCATTTTGATTGACTATCAAATTAACCAAACCAACTAAATCGGCTTGCTGATTGAGGGCAGAAACTAACATAAAATAACTCACCAAAAATAACACACCCACAATGCCCAAACCGCCCCAATAACCGCGCACAAAATCACGTGTAGCATCATCATTACGACTATGAAATAAAGCATCAAAACCAAATTTCTCGGCAATTTTTTTGAATAAAAACATTTTTGTTTGTGTTAGGAATCAATAATTTTATCAATTAAAATATATCCACTATTTATTTTCCTACAAAAGTATATATTTTTTCTTAATTTTATAAATATTCTCAAAATATTTTTATCAAAATCAAAAATAAATCAGCATTTTTTCTATAATCACAAAAATATTTTACATTTTGAAAAAAAATCACTAATTTTGTGGCGAAATATTTAAAAAAAATCAAAAAATATGTTCAGTACAACAGAAATCACTTCTTCTGAAATTGCATCAGATAATCCAATTCATCAAAGACTTTTATTCGCTTATATCAAAGCCACCGAATATATCAATGGAAATGTATTAGAAGTAGGTTGTGGCATTGGGCGTGGACTAAAATTATTAACCGAAAATTGTACACATTATACTGCCATCGATAAAAACGAAAAACTTATCAACCAACTAAAAACGCAATATCCTACGCATACATTTGTGGCTGAAAATATTCCGCCATTTACGACTTTAAAAGAAGATAATTTTGATTTTGTGGTGTCTTTTCAAGTCATAGAACATATTCAAAATGATGAATTATTTGTCAAAGAAATTCATAAAGTATTAAAAAAAGGGGGAAAATTTTTAGTAACTACGCCCAATAAAAGCCTTTCGCTCACACGCAATCCTTGGCATACACGCGAATATAAAGCCGAAGAATTGAAAAAATTATTAGAAAAATATTTTTCAAAAGTAGAAACTTTGGGCGTGATGGGCAATGAAAAAATTATGAATTATTACGAAGAAAATAAAAAATCTGTCAAAAAATTTACAAAATGGGATATTTTTAATCTGCAATATATTTTACCAAGACAAATTTTACAAATTCCTTATGATATTTTAAATCGTATGAATCGAAAAAAATTACAACAAACCAATGTAGGTTTGGTCAATGATATTCATTATTCAGATTATTTTTTGAGTGAAAAACCTGAAGAAAGTTTAGATTTATATTATATTTGTGAGAAGTAAAAAAATGTGATATTAGAAAAAAAATAAAAAAATGGTCGAAGAAATTAACATAAAAAATTTTAAATCTATTGCCAATGATACTATTTCGCTTGGGCGCGTCAATGTATTTATTGGGGAAAATGGCTGTGGAAAATCTAATATTTTGGAAGCAATTGCTTTTGCAAATGCTTTGAAAAAATATAGTGTTGTTGATGCAGATATTTTATATAACAATAATATCAGAGTAACAAAACCTACTTTGATGGTCAATCAATTTCACGAAAAAGACAAAAATAATAAAAAAGAAAATCATACCATAGATATTAGCCTGAAAATAGATAATGAAACTATTTATTGTGTAGCAACTGCTGAAAATAAAAATGATATAGAAAGTAATTGGAGTAAAAATTTAAAAATATCTTCTAAAAATAATGTGTTACTTGAAAAACTAAAAGAAGAATATACCCAAACAAATAATCCAGAAGTAACCAAACAAATAGGAGAAAATATTCTTGAAATTATCAAAAATATAGAAGAAGAAAAAGACGAAAATCATATCGTTACAAAAAATTTAAAAGATTTTGCTATTTATACCCTTAATACACAAGCATTGCGAGGAATTGGGCATTTTTCACATTCGCAAAAAGGACTTTTTGGAGAAAATCTTGATACTATGATGGCAAATTTGAGTAAAAAAGAAACAGAAAAACTCAAATCTTATTCTTATTTTATAGAATGGTTTGAGGACTTTGTGATAGATACAAAAGATGAACTAAAAACAAAAGGTTATAAACTTAATCATAGTAAATCTTTGTTGTATTTTAAGGATAAATTTATGCCAAAAAAAACATTAGCCAATCTTTTTTCTTCTGAAAATGCCAATGAAGGAATTTTGCATATACTTTTTTATTTGACTATGATGATAAGTACCAAAACACCGAATTTTTTTGCCATAGATAATATCGAAACTTCACTCAATCCACATCTTTGTTCTGAACTTATGAAAGAAATGTGTAAACTTGCCAAAGAAAATGATAAACAAATATTGATTACTACGCATAATCCTGCCATTCTTGATGGTTTAAATCTTTTTGATGATGAAATTCGACTTTTTGAAGTAAAACGCAATGAATATGGACATACCAAAACCAAACGTATAAAATTAAAACCGAATGAAGAAAATAGTTTTGGTGAAAAATATAAATTGTCTGAATTGTGGACAAGAGGTTTTTTAGGTGCAATTTCTAATAAATTTTAAAAAAACTATAAAAATATGCGTATTGGCATTATAGCGGAAGGCACACAAGACCAAAAAGTAATTCGTAATATTTTGCGTGCTTGTAACATAGATAATTCTGATATTATTGATATAAAACCCAGTAATCAAACAGACGAAACGGACAAAAATAATCCTACGATTGGTACATTCCAAGGCGTAAAAAATGCGTGTGAAGGTAAAAGACCAAATTTTAAAAAATTTTTTATTTTTGAGGGAGAAAATTTTATGGTTATTCATTTGGATACCGCAGAAATAGAACAACAAAATTTTATTTTTCAAAAACCAACAAAAACCAACAATCCTGATTATTGTGCTAAACTTCGTCAAGATATTATCACGCTTATAAATACTTGGTTAGAAAATAATTATGTGGATAATCTTTTATATGCGATTGCTATTGAGGAAACAGAAGCGTGGCTTTTGGCGAAATTTGAAAATAATACAGAAGATTCTGCTAACCCAAAAGCAAAACTCGAATATAAAATGAAAAGTATAACTAAAGCGGATATTATAGACGAGATGCGTAAAATGAAAGGTTTAAAGCCTTTTTTGGCTAATAATGAAAGTTTAAAAGCATTTGTGGAGTCTATTCAAAAATTGAATATAAATCAATCTTAAATTTTTTAGATAAATGTAACTTAAAAATAAGGGACTAAATAAAAAATAATATACCTAAAAAAACTCCCTCACTTTTGGGGCTTATCTTGTAGGGGTTATTTGATAGTTATACTTTTTTTTGTTTTATTTGCTATTTCTCTACTTGCTTTTGCGCCTAATTTCATAAAATAAAATCTTTCTAAGGCGCTTGCTAAGACTTTTACGCCTGGTAAAGGTTGTTTTTTGGAGGGAGTAAAACCGACAAGTTTAACTAATGCCAAAACTCCCTCTTT
>JAAFJG010000077.1 GCA_013298075.1 Cytophagales bacterium
ATCTCGTTTTTTTTGTGCTAAATAATATTTTAAATGATAGTCTAACAAATAAGTATAAGCACCAATCAAAAACGAACCACTGCCACAACTTGGGTCGCAAATTTTTATTTCTGCAATTTGTTCAGGAGTTTTATTGGCTATTAACTTCCCAATCGTATTTTTTACGATATATTCCACGATGTATTGTGGCGTGTAAAAAATCCCTTCACTTTTTCGAAAAGCAGGATATTCTGCTACGCATTTTTCATATTCATACGCATAATCAGAAATATTTGATATTTTTTTATCAATAATTCGTTTTTTCCAAACGCTCAAAAAATTATTCTGCATTTTATCCTATAATCAATTCACGTTCTTCTTCACTCAAATTATACAAATCAAAAATAAAATTATCGATTTGTTCTTCTAAAAATAAAATGCGTCCTTTGGCTGTATCAATTTGACTTGGTAAGACCAATTTTTTTAATTGTTCGTATAATTTTAGAATAAAATCTACATTTTTGATAATATCATCAATCATTTTTTTCTGTGATTTATTTTGAATATCTATGTTAATAATAGGTAAACTTTTTGCATCATTGGGATAAAAATGTAATTTTTCGCTTAAAAAATTGACAAAATACCAGTTTATCAAAGATGAATTTAAAATTGCCAACAAAAAACGATAATCATATTGTTTACAAAAATCTAAATCAGCATTTTTAACCGCACTTTTCGCAGACACGTGTGTGGCTTTTTGTAATAAATCAATTCTTACACAATTAATAACTGTATGACTATTATAAAAATTATCTTTGTCAAAAGCAAAACGTAATTTATCTTTTACTACATTGATAAACATTATTTTTTCATTTTCAAATAATTCTTTGAACATCGAATTATAATGTTGAGCAGGTTGATAATCTAACCAACCATTTTGTGAAAAGTGGTATCTTTCAATATTTTTTCCTTCTAAAAAAGGTTTAAAACCTTTCTTTTGTTCCTGAAATATATAATTTTTTTTGCCGATTTGTTCTTCTTTGTGGTTTAATCTTGCGCCATAAGCCACCAAACATATTTTTTCGAGTGGATTAGCATTTTCCCAAATCTTATTTTTTATATTCAAAATATCAAAAACAGGTTTGGTTTCAAAACGATATGATTTGAGTTCTAAAAATTTTTGCTGGTCAATCATACTCGTTTTAAAATTATCATCACTAAAACTTTCGATATTTTTGGCGATAGAAATTTTTGTTTCTTTTTGATTTTCTTGTTTTTTTAAAATCAGAATAATATTTTTAACGTTTGCATTTCTAAATACATAATATTCGCTTATATCGACAATTTCTTTGATATAATATTGTTGAATAAGCATTTTTCTTAATATTTCACCATAATTTTGATTCGTAAAAGCATAAGGAATAATAAAAGCTAATTCTCCATTTTTGAGCAATAATTTATTTAAACTATTTTCAATAAAAGCAATATACACATCAGTTCTGCCTACGCAAGAGGCGAAGTTTTTAAAGTAATATTCTTTGACATCTTTTTGTAAATTTTCTACATTTACATAAGGCGGATTGCCAATAATAAAATCAAAACCTTTATTTTTATCAAATACTTGGGGGAATTTTTGTTTCCAATTAAATGGTTTTATTTCTTTTTCTACCAAATTATTGTCAAAATCAATTTCATTATCATAAAAATCCATATCAATCAAACTATTCCCACTCTTAATATTTTCGTCCAAAGTTGGCAATACTCTCTCATGAAATATATTGATGGCTTGGTTAATAGAAGCAATCGTTTCGTTTTCTAAGGCTTTTAAAAGCAAAGAAAGTTTAGTAACTTCTATCGCATTTTTATCAATATCAACTCCAAAAATATTATTTAACAAAATTTGTTTTTTAACCGACGAAGTCAAATGATTGTCAGGCGTTAAGATTTTATTATCTCGTTTTTTTTGTGATAAATAATATTTTAAATGATAGTCTAACAAGTAAGTATAAGCACCAATCAAAAACGAACCACTGCCACAACTTGGGTCGCAAATTTTTATTTCTGCAATTTGTTCAGGCGTTTTATTGGCTATCAACTTTCCAATCGTGTTTTTTACGATATATTCGACAATGTATTGTGGCGTGTAATATACGCCACCTGCTTTTTTAACTTCAGGTTTTTCAGTAATTTCGAGTTTGTTATACTTATCCAAATATATTTTTTTACCCAAAAATTGCTCATAAGCATAACCCAAAATTTCAATCGGCATTATCGCAAAATCATAAGGCATTTTATACAATTTTGAAATAATACTAATGATAGTTTTATTATAAACTTTTATATTTTTGGTAACTTTATCTTTGGACAAATCAAAAAGTCCTGAGTTATATTTTTTGTCTGCTTCCTCAAAATATTCGAACAAATCTAAATAAACATCTTTTGCTTTGATAGATTTTTTTAAGCGTTCTATGGGTTCAATCAATCTATCTTCTGCAATTCTCAAAAAAACAATTCTATCTAAAATTTTTTGTACCGATAAATTCAAATCATCTTCTGACATTTTTCGATTTGCCGAAATAATTCCTTGTGCCAATTCATCGCGCCATTTGTCCAAAGATTTCAAAAAAGAAACATCAACGTCTTCTGAACCTTTTACTTTTACTTTATTTTTTACAAATTCGTCAAAAATACCTTTGAAAACATTATCACGCCCAAATAATTCCCAAATATAATCGAAGTTTTTTTCGTAATCTTTGTAATGAATGTATTTAATACGCATCGTGGACGCATTATCGTTGTCTTCATCAATCGGAACGGTGCAATTATAAACCGCCAATTCTTCAAAATCTGATAAAATAGAAACCGCTAATTTTTTATTCCAGCCATATTTTCTGACTTGAAATGCAGCACTTTGGCTTTCTTTGATTAAAATACTTGGTTTTTTTGCTTCTACAAAAAATTTATGAACGCCATTAACCGTAAAACCATAATCTGGCTCTTTGGTTAGTCCGCTCATTTTTATTTTATCTTCATAAATTACTTCTCTATATTGTTCGGGAAGTCCTTTTTGATTGCGAATATCCCAACCTAATGCTTGAAAAAAAGGGTCTAAATAATCGACTCTTACTCTTGCTTCTTTATAATCTGCTTGTTTATAACTTTCAATATTAGCATCAAATTTTGTTACTAATTCTTTGATAATTTGTTTTGCTTGTTCTTTTGTCATTTTGATTTTATATTTTGAACAAAATTATAAACAATTTCTAAAAAATACAAATAAAATAATCATTTTTTCAGTAAAATTATTATTTATTTTTAAAAAAAATATTTTCATTTCAGATGAAAACACAAACCTGACCTCGATATTTTTGTGTATATTTGCACCAAAAAATATACTTAATTCAATGGACAAATTAATATTATTACAAAAAGATTTAGAAAAAATAGATAAAATTATCAACATAGAAAAAATATTGAACGAAAAATGGCAGACCAAAACAATAGAAAAATATTATCAAAAAATGGATTTTTTGTATCGATATTTTCATTCAAAAGAAGGGGCAATGCACTTTCCTTTGTTTTTTCCAGAGGATAAAAAACATCACGCAGAAGGATTGACTGAGCAGGCAAATTTTGTTATTCATCAAGCCAAAAAAATAAACGCAAAAAAAATAATTGAATTGGGTTGTGGAATGGGTTATAATGTGAAATATATTGCTGAAAAATTACCTGAAATACAAAGTTATGGCTTAGACCTCAGCCCAAAACATCTTACATTCGCAGAAAAAAAATCAAAATTATTATCGAATACGAATTGGATTATAGGAGATTTAGAAAATCCATCTATCAAAGATTTTGATATTTTATTTGCCGTAGAAAGTTTTTGTTATACGCAAAATCTTGAATTTACACTCCAAAATTGGTATAATGCCACACAAAAAGGTGGAAAAGCGATTATTTTTGATGTATTTTTACCACAAACGTATTCACAATCACACAAAGATTTTCAAATTGCCACACAACTAACCGCGGTTGGTTTTGCAGTCAAAAATTGGTGGGAAATAGAATTAGTAGAAAAAATTGCTATAAAAATTGGTTGGAAAGTCAATCAAATCACAGATATTTCTGCCACTATTCAACGCAACTTACAAAGATTTGGAAAAGATACTTCAAAATTATTAGATTACTATCTTGTTACCAAATTTTTTCATCAAATTGGAATTTTATCGTCTGTTTGGTTAAAACATTGCATCACAGGAATTTTGGCTGCACATACGATTGGAAGTTCTGCACAAGCTTATTATCAAATCGAATTAGAAAAATAATTGAGATAAATTTATAGGTTTAGGTTGTAATAAATAGCCTTTTTTTATACTTATATATTGAATTTTAAATAAAAAAATAGTATGAATTTCAAAGAAAACATCAAAGAAGGATTGAGGTCGGTAAAAAGTAATATGTTAAGGTCAGTTTTAACTGCTTTGATTATTGCGATTGGAATTATGGCTTTGGTAGGAATTTTAACGGCAATAGACAGTATGCAAGCCTCTTTAAATAGTAGTTTTGCAGAATTTGGTGCTAATTCTTTTGAAATTCAAGTACCAAGACCACAAATGCGTGGCGGTTTTGGCGGACCTCGAAGACAAGAAAAATCATATCCAATTATGACGTATAGACAAGCAAAATTATACGAAAATAATCTCGATTTTGATGCCAAAGTTAGTATTAGTACGATTGTTGGCGGAGCAGTCGAGGTTAAAAATGGCTCTAAAAAAACCAATCCAAACGTATTAGTGATTGGTGGAAGTGAAAATTATTTATCTAATAAATTTTTAGATTTGGCAGAAGGACGAAATTTTTCGGCTATCGAACAAGAAAAAGGAAATTATAGCATTATTTTAGGTTTTGAAATTGCCGAAAAATTATTTGATAAAAGATCGCCTGTCAATGAATTTGTGAGTATGCAAGGTGGGAAATATTTAGTCGTAGGAGTATTAAAAAAAGAAGGAAGTTCGAGAGGCGAACAAGGTGGCGACCGTTCTGTGATTGTTCCTTTGGAAAGGGCAAGAATTTTGATGACCAATGCAAAACCTACTTTTAATATTTCAACGGTTTTGAATAATAGTTTGGATTCGAAAGAAGCAATGGGCGAAGCAACACTTTTAATGCGACAAATTAGGCAAGATAAAATCGGGCAACCCAATTCTTTTGAGATTTCGAGCAGCGAATCTTTGGTAGAAAGATTGAATAATATTACAGGATATTTAAAAGTTGGTGGATATGTGGTTGGTTTTATAACGCTTTTGGGTGCGTCTATTGGTTTGATGAATATTATGATGGTTTCGGTAACGGAACGCACACGCGAGATTGGAGTTAGGAAAGCATTGGGTGCTACGCCTGCCCGTATCAGACAACAATTTTTGATTGAGGCAATCGTAATTTGTCAAATTGGTGGGATTGTAGGAATGATTTTAGGTATTATTATGGGTAATTTTATTGCCATTTCTATCAATGTAGGCACTTTTGTAATTCCTTGGCTTTGGATGGTGATTGCGTTTAGTGTTTGTATTTTGGTTGGTGTTATTTCAGGTTTTTATCCTGCTTATAAAGCCTCAAAATTAGACCCGATTGATGCTTTGAGATTTGAATAGTAAAAAATTAGCATAGATATTTGAAAAAAAATGTTTGATTTTATTCATAAAATCAAACATTTTTTTGTTTTCTGAAATAAAATAACGTCCTTTGCAGATATTTAAAAAAATAAATAAAACTCAAAAAAATGCAAGAAAAAATAAGATTGGATAGTGTAGAAGAAGCAATTCAAGCCATTAAAAATGGAGAATTTGTAATTGTAGTGGACGATGAAGACCGAGAAAATGAAGGCGATTTTATTTGTGCAGCAGAATGTATCACTCCCGAAAAAGTTAATTTTGTCCTCAAAGAAGGGCGTGGTTTGTTGTGTGTAGCCGTTACAGAACAAAGAGCAAATGAATTAGAATTGAATTTGATGGTCGGACAAAATACTGACCCAATGAAAACTGCCTTTACGGTTACGGTTGATTTATTAGGAAATGGCTGCACCACAGGCATATCCGCACACGATAGAGCAAAAACTATTTTGGCATTAGCAGACAAAAAAACAAATCCCGCAGACTTAAGTCGCCCGGGTCATATCAATCCATTGAAAGCCAAAGATGGTGGCGTTTTAAGACGCACAGGACACACAGAAGCAACCGTAGATTTAGCCCGATTATCAGGTTTTGAGCCTGTTGGAGTGTTGATAGAAATTATGAACGAAGACGGAACAATGGCTCGATTACCACAATTAAGAATTTTAGCAGATAGATTAAATTTAAAATTAATTTCTATCGAAGATTTAATTGCCTATCGATTAAGACACGAAAGTTTGGTTTCCAAAGAAGTCGATATAAATATGCCAACAGAATGGGGCAATTTCAAATTAACGGCTTATAGACAACTCAACACAGGCGAATTACATTTGGCATTGACAAAAGGAACGTGGGAAAAAGGAGACGTAATTTTAACTCGCGTACATTCGTCGTGTGTAACGGGAGATATTTTTGGCTCTTGTCGTTGTGATTGTGGAGCGCAATTACACAAAGCGATGGAAATGGTCGAAAAAGAAGGAAAAGGTGTTATTTTATATATGAACCAAGAAGGACGAGGAATTGGGTTGGTCAATAAATTAAAAGCCTATCAACTTCAAGAAAAAGGAATGGACACAGTGCAGGCAAATCAAGCATTAGGTTTCAAAATGGACGAAAGAGATTATGGCATTGGAGCGCAAATTTTAAGAGATTTGAACGTTACAAAATTAAGATTGATGAGCAATAATCCGATTAAAAGAGCAGGTTTGGTTGGATATGGATTAGAAATTATCGAAAAAATTCCTATTGAAATCGCTTCTAATCAACATAATGAAAAATATTTGCAAACCAAAAGAGATAAATTAGGTCACGAAATTTTGCAATAAATTGTTGATAATAAACAAAAAAAATAAAAGATAATTCTATCTCACATAAAATTACAATAACGAATATTTGTTATTGTAATTTTATTTTAAAACCGAATATAATTGTAAAAAAAAGTTAAAAATTATAATTTTATTACAAGTCTGTTGTTTTTGTATGTTAAAATTATTACTTTTGCACCATTTAGAAATCAAAACATATTTTTTTGTCAATGCAAACCGAAATAAATCCTGATAATCTACCCAAACATATTGCTATTATTATGGACGGCAATGGACGTTGGGCAAAAAAAAAGGGAGCAATGCGTGTTTTTGGGCATCAAAACGCTATCAAATCTGTCAGAGAAACGATTGAAACTTGTGCAGAATTGGGCATCAATTATGTTACTTTGTATGCGTTTTCGACTGAAAATTGGCAAAGACCAAAAGAAGAAGTAGAGGCTTTGATGAATTTATTAGTCAATACAATTCATAAAGAAACGCCAACTTTGTTAAAAAATAACGTAAAATTATTGAGTATTGGAGATAATTCAAAACTACCTCAAAAATGCCAAAAAAATTTACAAGATGCAATCCAAAAAACGGCACAAAGTACAGGTTTACATTTGGTTTTGGCTTTGAGTTATAGTGGAAGGTGGGAAATTACGAAAGCAATGAAAAAAATTGCTCAAAAAATAGAAAATAAAGAACTAAATATAGACCAAATCAACGAAGATTTAATTGCTCAACATTTAGAAACGGCAAATATTCCTGACCCCGAATTATTGATTCGAACCAGCGGAGAAATGCGAATTAGTAATTTTTTGTTATGGCAGTTGGCTTATACTGAAATTTTTGTAACGCCTACTTTATGGCCTGATTTTAGAAAAAAAGATGTAATCGAAGCAATTATTGATTACCAAAAAAGAGAAAGAAGATTTGGCAAAATCAGTGAACAAATTAAATAATTATCTAAAACCTATAATAAGTTTTGAAATTTTATCTTTTATACTCAAAAAATGATTGAAAAATAAATAAAAATTATGAAAAAAATTGTGATTATGAAAAAAGTTATAATACTCTGTGTGTTTTTCTGTGTTGTGATGTTGCAATATGCACACGCACAAAGACTTTTTCCGAACAGAAAAAATACACCTGCAAAAGTGGAAGAAAAAACTGAAGAAGAAAATCAAATCAATCCTGCTCAACCCAAAGACTATAATGTGGCGAATATTAGAGTCTCAGGAACAAAATTTTTAGATGCAGGTGCGTTGGTTTCGCTTTCAGGACTTCGATTGGGAATGAAAATTAAAATACCGGGCGAAGCATTGCCCAATGCTATCAAAAAACTTTGGAAACAAGGAATTTTAGGCGATGTGCAAATTGTCATCGAAAAAATAGAAAATGAGAATGTATTTTTGCATTATATATTGACAGAAAGACCAAAATTAAGTCGATTTATAATCACAGGTACGAGAAAAGGAGAAGTTTCGACATTGACAGAAAAATTAGGACTTATTAGAGGAAAAATCGTAACGCCTACTATGCTGAAAAATACACAAAGTATTATTCAAAAACATTATGCTGAAAAAGGATTTTTGAACGCAAAAATCGCCGTAATGCAAAAAGTAGATACGATTTTAGCGAATAGTGTTGCTTTAAATATTCAGGTAAATAAAGGAGCAAAAGTAAAAATCAAACAAATTGAATTTGAAGATTTAACTGCTTTTAGTAAAAAAAGAGTTTCCCGAAAATTAAAAGGAACAAAAGAAAAACAAAGAGGAAATATATTTCGTAATTCTAAATTTATCAAATCTAAATTTGAAGAAGACAAAGAAAATCTAATCAAATTTTATAATGGCGAAGGCTATCGTGATGCACGCGTCGTGAGCGATAGTTTGTATAAAATAGGTACAAAATACGTCGGTTTGAAAATCAAAATGGACGAAGGTCGCAAATATTATTATAGAAATATCACTTGGAAAGGCAATTATGTGCATGATGACAAAACTTTGAGTACTATTTTGCGTATCCAAAAAGGTGATGTGTATGATGTTCAAACTTTAGAAAAAAGATTAAATTTTAGTCAATCTGACTTAGATATTACGTCTTTATATATGGACGATGGTTATTTATTTTTTAGTATCAATCCTGTCGAAGTAGCCATTGAAGGAGACTCTATCGATGTAGAAATGCAAGTATATGAAGGAGCGCAGGCAAATGTAAACCAAATTATGCTCAATGGAAATACAAAAACAAGTGACCACGTAGTAAGACGTGAATTAAGAACATTGCCGGGTGAAAAATTTAGACGTTCTGATATTATTCGTTCTAATCGTGAAATTTCTACTTTAAATTATTTTGATGCAGAAAAAATTGGCATCAATCCAATTCCAAATATGCAAGATGGAACCGTAGATGTTGATTATAGTTTGGTAGAAAAACCAAGTGATCAAGTCGAACTTTCTGGCGGTTGGGGTGGTGTTTTTGGATTTGTAGGCACGTTAGGAGTTGTATTTAATAATTTTTCTGCTAAAAAAATATTCAAACCAAAACAATGGGGCGGAATTTTACCTTCAGGAGATGGACAACGTTTAGCGGTTCGTTTTCAAGCAAATGGACGTAGATTTCAAACTTATTCATTGACTTTTACAGAGCCTTGGTTGGGTGGAAAAAAACCTAATAATTTATCTTTGAATGTAAGTCATTCCGTACAAAGAACGATAGATTTTAATGGAAATGTATTGGGTGGTTTGCAGGTAACAAGTGCAACTTTGAGTTTAGGAAGGCGTTTGCAATGGCCTGATAACTACTTTACACTTACTAATTCGCTCATTTTTCAAAGATATAATTTGAATAATTATGGTGGGTTTTTGTTTGATAGAGGAACAGGAGTAGCAAATAGTGTTGCATTTAATACAACTATTTCACGCAATAGTGTAGATAATCCGATGTTTCCAAAAAGTGGTTCTACTATTAATTTTAGTGCCACATTTACGCCTCCTTATTCTTCTTTTAATAAAGGAGCAAATTATGAAACAATGAATACTGCGGATAAATTTCGTTGGATTGAATATCATAAATGGATGTTAGATAATACTTGGTATACGCCATTGCCGGGCAAATTTGTGTTAAGTACAAGGGCGCATTTTGGATATATTGGAGCATATAATGATCAATTAGGCGTGGGTCCTTTTGAAAGATTTGTATTGGGTGGTGATGGTTTAACAGGACAAAACTTTTTATTAGGATTAGATATTATTGGTTTGAGAGGGTACGAAAATAATTCTGTTACGCCACAAGGACTTTCAGGCGGGGTTTTATACAATAAATTTGTGTTAGATGTGCGTTATCCAATTTCTAATAATCCAGCGGCTACTATTTTTGCTTTGACATTTATAGAAGCAGGAAATAACGTTGCTTCTTACGCTGAATATAGTCCATTTGATTTGAAACGTAGTGCGGGCGTGGGAGCAAGAATATTTATGCCAGCCTTTGGTATGTTAGGATTAGATTGGGGTTATGGATTTGATGAAATTCCGGGTAGAGGACGCGGTGGAAGTCGTTTTCACTTCACTATCGGGCAACAAATTAGATAAAATTTGATTGAAATATATAAAAATAAATGCTATAAAAATCATCAATTTTTATAGCATTTGTTTTTATTTTAGGTTGATAATTTTTCCTTTTTTATCAGACTTCAAAACCTCGAATCACTTGTAAAAATATGTCTATATCTTTATAATCAAATTTGCTTAGGCTTAATTTTTCGCCTGTTTCAAAAAATATTTCTGCCATATATATTTTGTTTAAATCGATTAAAATATGGTTGATGATGTCTAACTTATTTGTAATATTTATTTCTTGATAAACATTGCCTTCTTTATCTACAATGCTTTTATGGTTCATTTTTTCGCCTGTTGTTTGGTAATAATCGAATTGAAATTGACTAATTTCAAGGTTTTGATTGGCTGTTTTGGTGATTTTTTGTATTTCTTTGATATTTTTTTCCCACGCAAATTGATAGCCACCATTTTTTTCGATAGTTAAAATGGCTTTTTTTTCTTCTTGTTGATTATTTTTAACCATTACATTTTCTGTGGTTTTAAAAATTACATTAAAAAAACTAAGAATTATTTTTGTTGCTTTTTTATTTTCATATCCTGCAATAGATTTTCTTACAGACAAAGGCAAGCGTGTGTCAGGAGTTCTAAAAAAAGCATTTTTTTCTTTTTCTATGATAAGTTCTTTGGCTATTCTGATGGCTTTTTTGTTTCGATTATAGGAACGTTCGGTAGTGGTTTCTTTGCCATTTACTATTCCTTCTTCTATCGTAATTTTTGCATTTTCTACTTTGATTGCCCAAAAATTTGTATTATTGATAAAATATTCGTCCAAAGTTTCGTGAGTATCTTTGCCAAAAGAATACACTTTAAAATTAGAATTTTGATGAGATTGCCAAGATTCTTGGATAGAGGCTTGATTGATAAAACTCGAAACTTCGTTTTGTGTGGCTTGAAAATTTCGATTACGCAACAAATTTTTTACGTCCAGGGTTGTAGTAGAGCCATTTTTTTCAATGAGTTCTTCTGCTACTGATAAAACATTTTTATAATCTAATGTTAGCATAATTTTATATGTTATTTTTCTACAAAAATAACTTATTATTTTAACAATTACAAAAAAATTTAAAAAATATTTTAAAAAAATTGCTTTTTTATAAAATTTGTGTAAAAATACATAGCAGAATAAATTCAATTTTTATTCAAATTTATTTCCCAAATCTATATCCAATTCCCCATTCTGCCATATCTGCATTGCCTAAATGTGCTTTTAAAATTCCTGTCAAAAATAAATCAGAAGTACAATAATATCGAAACCCTAAACGTGTATAAACAGGAAAATCTCTAAATACTTTTCTAAATGTATAAAAACCGAGATTGCCCATAATAGCAAAACGTCCTGCTTTTATTTCAGAACTCACGTGGATTCCTTGCGTAAAATATCCTAATGTACCAATATCATTTTTCGGATTTGCTTCTAAAGATTGGTCATAATAAACCGCTAAACCTATTCCTATTTTTTGAAAACTATTAAATTGCCTTAAAAAATCAACAGAAATATTGGCAGCTGTATAATCAGGACTTCCACTCAAAACTCCTGTATTATTGACGACAGGGGTTTGTTTTTGGGCAAATGTAGCAAAAATAACGGTTTCATATTGTAATTGATGACGCTCAAAAGTATAAGTTTGAAAAGGTTTACGGCGTTCAAAATAATATTTTGTACCCAATGAAAAATCCAATAAATTTAAACCTAAATTGGGCTGAACAACCGTTCCATTCGAATAATGAGCAACTCTTACGCCTGCACGCAAGTCAAATTTTTCTGAAATTTTGAGTTCATAATTTGTACCTAATCCTACAAAAGCATTGGCAGAAGAACCAATGGCAATATTATTAGGATTTGTTTCAAAATTATATTTATTAAAACCTACGCCAATACCTGTGGCAAATTCAATATTCCAACAACTATTTCGAAAACGCCTCAAAGGCAAATTGACAAAACCATAAAAAGTAAAGGGCGCACCCAGCGCTTCATTTCTAAAATCAGTATAAGAAATACCTACGCCATAAGAAGGAAAAGCCAATTTTTGTTGCCAAGCACGTTCTTTTTGGGCATTGCCTACGGATTGAAAACCTAAACGAACATCAATCGATAAAAAACCATTTTTAATCAAAGGTTGTAATCTTTGGTGATGGGCTAAAATAGGTCCTTGACGATAATCAACGCTTAAAAAAGTATTAGGAGAACGAAAATCTATTTTAATTGTGCTATCTGTTTGCGCATATATTTGAGAAAAATAAGAAAATAATAATAAAATAAATACAAAAAACTTTTTCATCATAAATTTTTGAGGGAATTTTTTCTGGTGCAAAATTACATAAAAAATATTTTTTTTTGTAATATTTTTTTGGTTTGATGGTTATTTTTTTATGATTGATAAAAATTTAATTTTCTTCTATCCAATATAATTTTTGGTTAGTCAATCCAAAATAACCTTTTTGTGTTGGAATAATATAAGACCAATCATAATTTTTGGGTAAATTGATATATATATTTTCATCTTTATACAATGAAATGATTTGTAAAGTTTGATTTTTGAATAAGATATAAATCGAATCATTCGAAAAACTAATCGATTGAAAATCTTTTAAAGTAATTTTTCTTTTATAATTTCCTAAGTTATCAAAAATCAAAATACCACTTTTTTTATCTACTAAAAATACAAAATTTTGGTATTCTTTCATATTTTTTATATCATATTCTTTGGGTTCTAACAATAAGTCTAAGGGAGAATATATCAAAATTTGTTCTGTAACGTGATTATATTTTTTCAAACTCATATCGTTTTGGTCAAAAATCCATACCATTCCATCAGCAGCAAGGCACATAGCAGCCATAAAACCAACTTTTTCACTATTTATTTTTTCAGTTTGTTTTGGATTTAAAAATCTATCAAACAAAATAAATTCTTGCCAATCTTGATAAAAAGCCAAAATTTGTAGGCTTGCCCCCGCATCTATGTAAGAAATTGTGGCAATTTTTTGGGGAGAATATTCTAACAAAACTTGTCCATTTTTATCATATTTTTTTAGACTTCCTTCTATATCTCCCACAAATAAATGTTCGTTTTTATCTATCGAAACGCTTTGTATTTGGTTTATTTCTACTAAATATTGCACTAAAAATTCATTATTTTGACAAAAAATATCAACATAAATAAAAGAAAATAAAATAAAAAAATAGATTTTTTTTTGCATTTTGTTTGTTTGTTTGTTTGTTTTTGTTTTTTTTAATAATATTCTTAAAATTCAATAATCTTGCCTAAAATTAATTTTAAAAGTGATAAACAAAGTCTTTTTGATAGGTTGATATTTTTTTAGATGTTCCCTAAGTATTAACAAAACCTTACTTGAACCAGTTTTTTGTTCGAAAAAAAATTTTTTTTTATACAAATACATCAAAGATTTTAAATTTTGTATTAGTTTTGCATATAGAAAACTAAAAAATATTTTCTTTTAAATTATTGGACTAAAATTTTTATGAATACGACTAAAAAAATTGTGATATTAGGAGGTGGAGAAAGCGGTATTGGAGCGGCTTTATTGGCAAAGTCAAAAGGATTTGAAGTTTTTGTATCTGATAAAAATCCATTAAGTCCAAAATATGAACAAATTTTGACCGATGAAAATATTATGTATGAAGAAGGTGAACATACGGAAGATATTATTTTGACAGCCTCAGAAATTATCAAAAGTCCTGGTATTCCTTCCAATTCAGAGATTATTCAAAAAGCAAAAAAAGCAAAAATTCCAGTTATTTCTGAAATAGAATTTGCCTCACGTTATACAAAAGCAAAAATTATTGCTATCACAGGAAGTAATGGAAAAACAACCACTACTTTATTGACGTATCATTTGCTTAAATCTGCTGGTTTGAATGTAGGTTTGGGTGGAAATGTAGGCGAAAGTTGGGCAAAACAATTAGTGAAAGATGAATATGATTATTGGGTATTGGAAATGAGTAGTTTTCAATTAGATGATTGTTATAAATTTTCTCCTGATATTGCCATTATTTTGAATATTACGCCCGACCATTTGGATAGATATGAAAATAATTTTCAAAATTATGTAGATGCAAAATTTAAAATCATTCAAAATATCAAAAAAGAACAAGTATTTATTTATCAAAAAGATAATCCTGCAGTTGCCCAAGAAATCAAAAAAAGAGTGATTGGTGGACAACATTTTCCTATTTCTTTGTCAGAAGTGTTGGATAATGGGGCTTATTTGAAAGGACAATTTTTGGATTTTTATGATAAAAAACAAAAGACAAGTTTTTCGATGCAAACCAACGAAATTCATTTGAAAGGCAAACATAATATGGTCAATGTAATGGCTTCTATTCAAGTTTGTTTGCGTTTGGGCGTACCTGAAACGGCTTTAAAAGAGTATTTTCAAAGCTTTCATGGCGTAGAACATCGATTAGAAGAAGTAGAAACTATCGAAGGAGTTCGTTTTATTAATGATTCGAAAGCAACCAATGTTGATTCTGTTTATTATGCTTTGGATAGTTTTGAGGAACAAATTATTTGGATTGCAGGCGGTATAGACAAAGGAAATGATTACAACAAAATCAAAGAGTTGGTCGCTAAAAAAGTAAAAGCATTGGTTTGTTTGGGAAAAGATAACACCAAATTAGTCGATTTTTTTAGAGATTCTATACATATTATTTATCAAACACAAGATATTCGAGATGCTACTGAGCAAGCCTTCGAGCTATGTAAAAAAGGAGAAGTTGTATTACTTTCGCCTGCGTGTGCGAGTTTTGATTTATTTGCTAATTATGAAGAAAGAGGAAAAGAATTTAAAAAATCTGTTCAAAAAATATCTGTTATCAATACTAAGAAAGGAAAAGGAGGATAATTTTAATGAAATTAGTCATTATAAAAATGTTATTTTTTTTCTTATTTTTTAGTCAAAATATATATGCTCAACCCAGAAATGCGAAAGAATTATTCCAAAAAGGAGAATTTGAATTTCATTTGGGAAGTTTTGTAGAGGCAATGGATTATTATGACCAAGCCTTAAAAATTTATCCTACTTATATAGATGTTTTTTTTGCCAAAGGAAAGATATATTTTTGGCAAAAAAAATATCAAATTGCTTTAGAATTTTTTGAAAAAATAATAAAAATACAACCCAAACACGCCGAAAGTTTGACTTATATAGGCGTGATTGCGTACTACGAAAAAAACTTTGATAAATCGATTGATTTTTTGAATAAAGCAGTTGCGCAAAACTCAAATTTAACGATGGCTTATCATTATCGAGCAGAATCTTATTTTGAGCAAGGCTTAAATTCTTTGGCTTTGACTGATTATACCAAAGCAATTTTATTAGAACCCAAAACAGCAGAATTATATTTTGGAAAAGGGCGTTTGTTGATGTTGATAGAAAAATGGCAAGAAGCAGAAACTAATTTTTCAAAAGCCATTCAATTAGATGGAAGAAAATCTGATTATTATAGGTTTCGTTTGGAAGCAAATTTTATGCTGAAAAACTGCGAAAAAATGCAAAAAGATTTTTATTTCTTAGAAAAAAATCACCCCGAAACGCTTGAAATTTCTTATGTAATGATTTGGATTGATTGCGAAATACAACAAAAAAATCAACCTAAAACTCTCGAATTATTAACCAAAACAATTGAAATTGATAATCAAAATATTGATTTATATCTCAAAAGAGCCGATATTTATGAACAGCAAAAACAAACACAAAAAGCCATTCAAGACTATACAAAAGCAGTTTTATTACGTGAAAATGATATAAATTTATATAAAAAAATAGCAGATTTATACGCACAAATCAACGATACAGAAACGGCGCTCAAATTTTATCAATCGTCTTTGATGATAGATGAAAAACAACCGATAATTCAATATCGATGTGGTGAAATTTTATTAGCTATCAAAAATAAAAAGGAAGCAAAACCTTATTTTGTCAATGCGTTAAATATGGATTTTCCTTTGGATAAATTTGATGAAAAAGCAAAAAAAATTATCAAAAAAGAAATCAAAAGAAAACTAAAAAATGATAAAAAATAATCAATATTTTTTGCTTACATTTTTGTTTTTCTAATTATATTTATTATTTTTGCGTGTAAATAAATAGACTGAAAAAATAGAAAGTCAGCAAACTTCAAAATTTATAGATTTAAGTAATGTTTTGTTTAATACTTAAATCAGTTGGAGATTTAAAAAAATACACTTTTATAGTTCCAAAATAAGTTTTTGACTAACTAATAATAAAATTTCTATCTATTGAACAGACAATACAAGAAAATTAAAATCTGTTTGAAACAGAGTATGCTGCCTCTGAAAATGAGGCTTACTTATGGTTTAAAAATCAATTTAATTAAAATCTCAAAATAAAAAATGGAAAAAAAAGTTTATGAAAGCACTTATGTCACTTTAATAGTGAATGAAGAGGCTCAACTACTCAAAGTGATTTGGCTGCCTGCTACAGAAAGTATGCAAGATGAGGATTTTCGCAAAGAACTCACCGCTTATGCCGAAATTACAGAGAAATATCGCCCTACAAAATCTTTAGTAGATACAAAATTTTTTTTATTTACGGTTGTACCAGAAACGCAAGAGTGGATCAATCAGAACATACACCAACGTTCTTTACAAGCAGGAATAAAAAAATTTGCTTATCTTGTAAGTGAAGACCTCTTTTCTCAGGTTTCTATTGAATTAGACTTTGGACAATATTTTAGCGTTGGTTTTCTTTCAAGAAAACCATTTTTTTATTTTTCATTAAAGTTTGTCTAATCTCTATTCATTTTTTTGATTTTTTTCTACTTTTTTTTCTTTTTTGAGT
>JAAFJG010000078.1 GCA_013298075.1 Cytophagales bacterium
TTAAAGCCTAAAATTATGTGTTTGTTTTTAGTGGAAGATCCTAAAAAAATTATAGAGGAACTTATACTTTATTTTGCCAGAAATACAACTAATAAATCTACTGATAAAAAAGAAAGAAAACGAGAAAAATCTTTAGCAAAAAATAGGCACTTGAAAACTCAATGTAATTTTAGGAGGGCAGTCTAAAATAGCTTAGGTTAATAGCATTGGGCTTTAGCCGAAATATCTATATTTTTTAAAATAAATTAATATTCATATCAAAATAAAATTAGCTTCACAATAATTTACTATGAACCAAATCTATTTTTACGATTAACTTAGGTATTTTTATTAGTAAGTCTCTCTATAATTTTGTTTTCCCAAAAATAGACTATCCTCACGTGTCCAACACTCTACTGGTTTTATTTCTTCGATATTTTTCATTTTCGAAAGATATGAACTATTACCTGTTATTTCATTTACTATATTAGCAATAGTTATACAACAACTTAGAGGTTGTTTAGCAACTTGTTCTTCTGCAAATCTTAGTACTACCCAGTTATTTTCTTCAAAAAATAAATTCCTTCTAGCATCTGAACCAACAAAATGAATAGGTTCTTTTGTATTCAAGACATAGGGTTCATCAATTTCAATATCTATGTGTAACCCAGTACTTTTATCAACAAACACAAAGTCGGGTACATACGGATTTTCAAAATGTCCTAATGAAACGTTAATAATAATATTTTCTGGAAAAAAATTAGTTAAATAAGTAAAGAACAAATCTTCGTATCGTCCTTTGTTTACACTTTTTTTTAAGTAATTTGCAGAAGTTGATAGTTGAATAACTTTTTTTAACTCTTGCTCTCTAAAATTGAGTAAATTTTTTGATGACATAATTTCCTGAATTTTTTGGTTGTATTCTTCCATTATATTCGGGAATACTTTTAATTCATTTTCATAAATAGTTTTTTTAATTGTTCTTTTCTTTTTATTAGAATAGAGCCAAATAAAAATCGGAATTAAACTGACTAAACCAATAATATTAAAAATTAGTACCATTTCGGGATTTTCATTAATACTATTATTACTACCATTATTACCAAACCCTATCAATAACATAGAAAATGAAAAAGTACCTATAAATATCCATAAACTACAACCGCTCAGCGAAGTATCTGGTTGTATTGGTTTGAGCGGCTCAGGTGGTAATTTTGGAGTCTTTTCTTTTGCCCATTTAAAAGATTTAGGTATAATTATTATTGGAAATTGCATTTTATTAGTTAGTTTCTTACAACGGCAATATTTGTCATACTATCATGCCAAGCTTGTTTATTTTTATTCCATAATACTGCAAGACAACTTAGAATAGCAGGTATTCCTAAGCCAATAATAAAAACAAAGTATAATGCAGAACGTTTATAGCTATTTGTATAAGTGGGTTCTTTGCTTGTATCTAAATTTATAGTTCGTAAGCCTATTATTTTTTTTCCAAATGTTCCACCTCTTGTTTCAAGAATAGGTTGATATAAAAAAAAATAAAATAATGTACTAAATCCACTTAGTATCTCTGAAGCTTTAGCTTGTTCAGAGCTGGTAATCTCTATTTGTAATAACGAAACAAAAATAACGAACAGTATATTCATAATTACCCCAACGATAATTACGTCTATAATTCTTGCCAACGCTCTTTGTCCAAAAGATGCGAATTTATAATATTCATTTTCCATTTTAATTTATTTAAGATGTTATAATAATTAAGATTAAAATACACTTTTCATTTAGTAAAGTAGCCTGTATTCGGACTTTATTTAGTTAATAAGTATAATTTTATGCAAAGTTAGTTGTTTTTTTAAAAATAATCACTACCTTTGAATTGTAATAAACAAATAGTATTTGTAATAAACAAATGAGTATAGCACATAACATTAAAAAATTTCGAGAATTACGAAATCTTAGCCAAAAATATATGGCAGAAAAGTTGGACATTACCCAACAAAATTATAGTAAAATGGAAAGTGGAGAAGTAGATTTTCCTATAAGTCGTTTATTTAGTATTGCTGAAATATTAATGGTAAAACCTACTGATATAATTTCCTTCGATGATAAAATAGTTTTTAATACTACCCAAAATGAATTTAAAGATGGAGCAATAAGAATACAACAAGGACAATTTATGTTTAAGGAATTACAAAAAGTTTATGATTTTCGTATTATTGATCTCCAAGACGAAATAAAAAGATTACATTTACTTTTAGAAAAAAGTTTATCGAAATAATTTTTAATTCTCGGACATCTTGATTAGAAAAATAAAAGTGTCTTTTTTCTGAATTATTTCTACCATAAATTTTAAAATCTAAAATCTCTAATCCTCAGTCTATGGCACACAGACCGGGGAGAAAAAGCCAATTTTTACAAAAAATCTAAAATCACCATTTTTATGAATATACGTCATTTTATTTTTGTGTTTACAAATGCTGTTTTTTGTGCCTTTATTATTGGCATAAACCGAAACCGATGAACAAGGTATGATTATCAAACACGCCAAAGAGAAATATTTTGAAGGCGTGATAAAAGAAGTCATCGATATTGGAACAGGATATTATCTGGAGGCAAACCTTATCAATGCCAAAAAAGAAAAATTTATAATTCAATTTCCTTCTCATCTTTCTCAACAATTTGAAATAAATAAAACCGTAAAAGTATTTTTTTATGATACGACAGAAACTTGGTGTATTGGTCTAAAAAAAGCAAAAACACTCGATAAAATGGTTGTACCGAACTATTTTAAAAGGTATATTAAAAAATCAACCACTAAAAAAGTAAAATATATAAGTGGCATACAAGGTGATTTAGGCAAATATTTGACTATATTGGACAATCAAAAAGAAGTAACTTTATTTTGTCCTTTTGAATTAGATGTAGATAATCCACAAAAATATGTCAATCAAATTATAGAGATTTTGAGTGCTGATATTCCACGAAAAACTTTTTTGAGAATTGAAAAAAAATAAAGGTTTATGGGAGATTATTGCGGATATAATTTTATTCTGTATGAATAGAAATGGCATTTATGCCATTTATTAAAAAAATATCAATTTGAAAAATGCAAAGATTTCGGCTAAAGCCAATGATTGAATTTTTTATTATCCTCCAGATAAATCTGGAGGCAATTCAAAAAACATATTTCAAAAAAATACTTTTATTTTCCGCATAAATTTCGTAAGAACCAAAATAAATAAAAAAATTCCTACCATTTATTTTACGAATTGTAGGAAGTTTTTTTGAGCATAAAATTACATATTTTCCGCTACTACGCTTTGCACTTCAGGAATCATACTTTTCAATAAATTTTCAATGCCAGATTTCAAAGTCATCGAAGAAGAAGGACAACCACTGCACGCACCTTGTAACTGCACCGTTACCAAACCATTTTCAAAAGATAAAAAACTAATCGCTCCACCATCGCCTTCGACTGCGGGTTTGATGTATTCATCTAAAATTTGTTTAATTCTTTTGTTGATTTCAGGCTCGTTTTCGTCGTTTAATTCGGCTGCATATTCTTTCAAAACATTGGGTATTAACAACATTTTTCCTTCCTCAAAATATTTTTTAATATATTCTTTTACACTGCTTGCGATGTCGTGCCAGCTTATCTCTTCATTTTTTGTAACGGTAATAAAATTATTCATCACAAAAACTCTTTGCACAAAATCAAAATTATCAAATAATTCTGCGACTAAAACCGATTTATGAGCGGTTTGTTTATCAGGAAAATCAAAAGTTACGCCTTCAGGCACTAACATTGTATTCAAAACAAATTTTAAAGAATTTGGATTTGGGTTCGATTCTGTGTAAACCGTAATATATTTGGATTGCGTTGTATTCATTATTTTTAAAAAATTAAACTAAAAATTATCTATCATAAGAACAAAAAAATCATCAAAAATGTTCAAAAGTTATCAAAAATAGATTTTTTTTTCTTTGATATATTTTGTAAGAAACCAAACTTTTTTTTGTAAATAATGTTTTTATTTGGAGGTTATACATATTTTTTGTAACCTTGGCATTTATATTGCGTTTTTATGGTAAAAATGTTTTCTTTTTTTTCAAATTATGGTCAGAGATACAAAACAAATACAGGTAAATACAACGCTTTCTTGGCAAAAAGATTTAGATATTTCTTCTGCTAAATATCATACGTATGGGGCTTGGATTGCGGTTATTTTTAATCCAATTTTTAGTATTAGTGATTATTTTAACATTCCTCACGCCCATTGGGACATCAAAATAATTCGTATTTCGATTTCGATTCTTACTTTATTTTTGTTGTATATTCATTCCAAAGGCAAAATATCTTCTCGGACTTTAATTTTTATTCCTTTTTTGTTGATTTCTTTGCAAAATGCGTTTACGTATAGCGTTTTAAAATTAGATGATTTTACAGGACATACTTTAAATTATTTAGCCCTTTTTATTGGGGCGGGAATGTTTATTATGTGGAATAAATATTATTCTTTGGGGATTATTATTCCAAGTTTTATTGCTAATATGATATTTTTTAATATGAATCATCATCTAAATATTCAAGAAGCGTTAGTAAATGGTGGTTTATTATTGATTGTAGTTATTTTTTTTATGTTTTTATTGATAGAAACACGGTATCAATTGACCATTTCGATGGTCAAATCAAAATTGGCTTTGGTGGAAGCAAATGAAGAATTATCAGCACAAAAATCAGTCATTGAATCAAAAAATACAATGATTTCCTTCGAAAAAGCACAATCTGATAAATTATTAAGAAATATTCTGCCCGATGAAATTGCCGACGAACTCAAAAATACAGGAAAAGCAAAAGCAAGACATTATAATAAAGTCTCGGTTTTATTTACGGATTTCAAAGGTTTTACCTCAAGAAGTGAAAATATGACTCCCGAAGAAATTATCGAAGAATTGAATAAATGTTTTTCTGTTTTTGATGAAATTGTAGAAAAATATAACCTCGAAAAAATAAAAACCATCGGAGACGCGTATATGTGTGCGGGAGGTTTACCGATTGAAAACGAAACCAATCCAATAGATGCTATCAAAGCAGGCTTAGAAATTCAGGCATATATGGAAAATTATAAAAATGAATCAATCCAAAAAAATATGCCTTTTTATGAATGTAGATTGGGCATCAACACAGGCGAAGTAGTGGCGGGAGTAGTCGGCACAACCAAATTCGCTTACGATATTTGGGGAGATGCGGTCAATACGGCAAGCAGAGCAGAAAGCAACGGAATTGTCGGAAAAGTAAACATTACAGAACAAACATATCAACTCGTAAAACATAAATTTGAATGTGAATATAGAGGCGATATTGAAGCAAAAGGAAAAGGAAAAATTAAAATGTATTTGGTTTTGAACGAAAAATAAGTAACAATATGTATTTATTAGAAGAAACAGAAGAAGCAGAAAAAATGCGTCAAAATGTTATCAATTTATTGGAAAGCAACGAAATAGCCACACAAGAAATGGCTTTGCAAATGATAGAAGGTGGCGGAACTCATTCAGATTTTTTTGTTTTACTTTGGGTTTTTTCGTTTTTAAATTATGAAAGGAGAGAAATATCAACCAAAGATGCAGATAAATTAGCCAAAAAATCATACGCTATTTTAAATAAAGCAATCAAAGACGCAACACAAAAAGTATTACTATGGAATCATCATCAAAATACTAAAAAATATACGCCCACAGAAATACAATATTTAGAAATTTCAGAAGAAGATTTGAATAAAATATCGAGCATAAAAGGTTTTGAATGGCACAAACTTATTCGATATTTTTTGCCTATTATCAAAAGAAAAACTCAACAAGTGAATGTATTTTGGAAAAATTCAGATGGCTACACAAAAGATTTTTGGTATGCTTTGATTGGTAATTCAAATCGATTAGATATTCATAACACAGAAATTACGTCTATTCCTGAAGAAATAAAATATTTTACCAACTTAGAAACGATTATTTTTGATAGGAGTAAAATAGAAAAAGTAGCAGAAGAATTATATCATCTCCCAAATTTAAAATATTTGTATTATGAAAATACGCCCATTAGTAAAGGAGGACGTTTTTTTAAATTGATTATTTCAAAATCTAAAAAATTAGCCTCTTATATAATATATGAAAAAATTAGGTATGAGTATCAATCAAATTTTAAAAACCCAAAAAAATATAACATATTAGAAAAATGTTTAACATTCAATCCCAATCATATAGAAGCATTAGAAAAAAAATATAGTTTTTTGTTTTCTGAAAAAAGATATGAAGAAGCGTTAGAAACAATATTGCGAATTTTAAACATAGAACCACTATTTGAGAAAGGACAAGGACAAATGAATTGCCTTAGTTTATTCGTAAAAGCAAACAAATATGAAGAAGGATTAGAATTTGAAGCCAATGTAACTCAAGAATTATTTGATAAAATTACGGTAACTACCATTAAATCTAATATTTTATTTTATAAAGCATTGATGCAATTTTGGTTAAAAAGATACTCAGAATGTATCAAAACCAACTTTATTGCCTTACAACTCAATAATTATGCAGGCACACATTATAACATTGCTTGTGCGTATGCAAAGATGCCTCATCAAAAAGAAAATATGTTAAAATATCTCGAAAGTACTTTAAAATTAAACGCTGAGCATTATATAAAAATGGCAACTATTGATGAAGATGGCGATTTTACAGATTATAAAGAAGACGAAGATTTTAAAGCAATGCTCAAAAAATATGAATAAAAAATAATCAAATTCATCAAACTTTCAAACCAATTATTAACACATCATCAATTTGAGATTCAGATTGAGAAGAAGAAATCCATTGTTCTAATGTATGATTTAAAATTTCTTTTTGCGTTGAATATTCTTTAGTATGAATATCTAAAAATAAATTTTTGAGTTTCGAAATCATAAATTTTTCACGATTTTCACCACCAAATTGGTCTTGAAATCCATCAGAAAATAAATATAAATGTGTATCAATATTTGTTTCTATCGTATGCAAAGTAAACAATCTTTCTGTCTCTTTTTGCTCTCCACCAATGGGCAATCTATCGCCTTTTATTTGCATCAATGACTGATTTTGAATATAAATCAATGAATTTTTTGCTCCTGCAAATTGTATTTTTTTGTTATTTTTATCAATCACAATCAAAGACATATCCATTCCATCGCGATTATTACTTTCTGCTTGTTTCAACGATTTTCGAATATCTTTATGTAATTGATTGAGGATTAAATCTGCTTGTAATATTTTTTGATTATTGATAATGTTATTCAAAATATCATTGGCTAAAATAGTCATAAATGCACCCGAAACGCCATGTCCCGTGCAATCTATTGCCGCAAAAATAGATACATTATCCACCTCTTGAAAGAAATAAAAATCACCCGAAACAATATCTTTCGGTTTAAAAAGTATAAAGTATTCGTTGATATATTGATTGATATATTCTTTTGTAGGTAAAATTGTTTCCTGAATTCTTTGTACATACGTAATATTACCCAATAAATCTTCGTTTTGTTCCGTAATTAGTCTATTTTGTTTGTTTATCTTTTCGTTTACGTCGTGCAAATTTTCTGCAATTTGTTTTATTTCTTCATTTTGTTGGTTAATTTCCTCATTTTTTTCGAGTAAAATATCATTATTTTTTTGTTTCAATCGATTATTTCTCAACAAAAATACAGACAATAAAATCAATAATCCTACGCCCACACACGTAAAAATGACAATATAAATTAATTGCGTAATTTCTGCATCTCTGATAATTTGTTCTTTTTTCAATAATTCATATTCTTTTTTTTGTTTTTCGAATTTGAAATTATTTTCAATTTTTGTGATTTCTTTTTGTTGATTTTCGCTCCAAACACTATCTCTATATACTATAAAAAGTTCTTGATATGCTAATGCTTTTTCGTAATTTTTAAGATTTTTTTGAATAGAACTTAATAAATTATATCCCGAAGCAATACTTTGTTTTGATTTTAATTTTTGGGCATATTGTAGTCCTTTTTCTGCGTATTCTAATGCTTTTGGTAAATTATTTAATTGAAAATAAGACCCTGCAATATTTAAGTATCCAAAATTTAAAAATAAATTATCTTGAAATTTATCTGCATTTTCTAAGGCTTTGAGTTGATATTCTAAGGCTTCTTTTACTTTCCCCTGTGAGCTAAAAATAAATGCCATATCATTATAAGAATAAGTCAGGACTGATTGTTGTTCTTTTGGCAATTTTTTTCTTATTTCCATACCTTTTTTTTGGTAATCAAAAGATTTTTCGTACTTTTCTAACATGGCATTTACATTGCCTAAATTATTATATGCCAAAGCCAACTGATTTTGATTGTTACTTTTTTGATGAATTACTAAGGCTTTTTCGTATAGTTGTACAACTTCATCAAATTTTCCCTGTCCTTCATAAATTTTTCCTAAAATTTGATAATTATTTGCTAATAATTTTTCGTTTTTTATATATTCTGCGATTTCAATAGATTTTTTCGCTAATTTTGTGGCTTGTGGCAAATCGCCCAAAATAAAAGCAATGTAAGATTTGTCAGCCAACGTAAAAGAAGTTAGTTTAAGATTTTTTAATTTTTCTGCTAATTCTAAGGCTTTATTGATATATTCTGATGCTTTCGAAGTTTCACTTTGTCCCAATAAACTTTTGCTTATTTGTAGATATAGTTTTACTTTGATTGTATCATCTTTGGTATAAATTTTTTCTTGTTTTTCTAAACTATCCAATACATTATTTTTTTGTGCTAATAAATTCAACACAAAAAATAAACAGACACACACACATAAAATAAATTTATTTTTCATCACTTGATAGGAATTAGAATATAAAAACAATTTCTACAATAGTAACAAAAATTGTGTAAATCTTACGAAAAATCCTTTTGGTTTAAGGTTTTTTAACATTTAGGGACTGAGTAGAAAATATTTTTATTTACACACCTAAAACGAAGGTATTAACGCCTACTTTTTAGATGTGTACTGATATTACGCAGCCTTTAAATAATATTTGTAATAAGTAGATTTTCTTTCATTTTATTCTGCTTTCTTAAATCTATATTTATTGAAAATCAATACTTTATGATAATGAAATTACCATTTTACAAATTAGAATTTTACTTTGCGTAACATCAGATGTGTATATATTTTCCAAAAATAAAAAACGTATTTCTTAACTCTTGGATAATTTATTTTTTTAGATATTCTCCTATAAGATTATTTTCTATCAGTCCGAAGTTTGGTAATAGTCTAATGTTCAATCAAATCAATAATTACAACAATTCAATCTCAAGATATTCTTCCAAACTTTTAATACCTTTTTGATTATAAACCCAAATTTTAACGATATTTTTGCCTTTTTCTAAGTTTAATTTTACAATTTCATTGATTTTTTTAGTCGTTAATTTTTTTCCTTTTTGTGAAAAAATAGGTTTATCATTCACCAAAATATGCAAACTATGCAAATTATAAACTTTATCCAATGCTTCTATTTCTAAAGAATAATTTTTTTCTTTCGTCGTTTGAAAAATGCTATTTATATTTTTGAGTTTGATTTCAGGTGTATTAAAAAACCTTTCTTTTTCTAAATCAGCCAATTTAAAACCATTATTTTGTAAATTTTCTTCGTATATCATTTTATAAGAATTGATAATAGTTTGATTTTTTTCTACCAATTTTTCTAAAATTTTATGCGGTTGATTAAATTGTAATTCAAATTGTTCATTCATAAAAACCGTCGTGCCATTCACAAATTGAAAAGGAGTTTTGGCTTGTTTTTTATTTTGATGCACGAAATAAGTTACCTTTTGCTCTTCGTTTTCTATGTCATAATTCACAGGCATATAAAAACCCTCATTCGTTACAAAAAACAATGATTTTTCGATGGCATTTTCATAAACATTCAAAATATCTTTTTCAGTATCAATATCTATCACCTTCAAATAATTTTGTGTTTTGACTACCATTTGTTTTTTTAACGCAATAAAACTAACGTCTTCTATGCTTTCATTGATACGAATAGTTTTGATTTCTTGCCCTGATGAAGTATTCCAAAGTGTAATCGAATTGGCATAAGCACCAGATGAATTTGAAAAAACAGTGATTAAAATCTTTTCATCATTTGTAAAAAAAACCTTTAAAATAGGATCTTTAGTGGGTAAAGTATGCAATAATTTTTCTTTTTTAAAATCCCAAATTTGTAACGCAGTAACAGGTTCTTGGTCATCTCCTTTAGTTGCTGCTTCTGTTAAATAACTTGCTGTGATACAAAGGTATTTTTCTTGTTTTGAAATAGCAAAATTATTGACAATTCCTACTATATTTTCAGTAATTAATTTTATATTTTCATCACTTTTTTCTAAAGGTTTCCAAATAATTACTTGATGTTTATTTTGTTCGTTGAGATGCAATCCAATCAAAATTGTTTTTGCATCATCATTCATAGTAACCTCTGAAACAGATGCTTTATAAGTTGCATAAGTATCTAAATTAGCGATTGGTTCATCTTTGTTTACGTCCCACAATACCACTTCAGCATTCATTTTTACTACCAAAATATATTTTCCTGTTTCAGAAAAATGTACTTTATTTTCAAAATTTGAAATCATATTTGGATACGTTTTGACTTTTTTGATTTTTTCAATATTCCATAATTCCGCTACATCAGGTTTAGGAAATAATAAAACTTCTTGTAAATTAGGCGAAAAAACAGGTTTTAAACTTGTATATTCTTGCCCTGTTTTAGAAGGAATAATAATATTTTTACCATTGGCAATATTTTGCAAAATAGTTTCATTTTTTATATATTCACTTTTCACAAAATATTCCAAATCATTAGAATAAGAAAATTTTTGTATATCTCCTTTCAAACTACTAAAAGTACTCAAAAGTTTTTCTGATTTTATGTCATATAATTTAAAACTATTTTCATTTTGAGAAATAAAGATTTGTTGCCCGTCATCAGAAACACATAATAATAAATTCCCAAATAACATTTCATTTCTAAAAGAGGCTATTTTTTTATTGCTTTGCCAATCTAAAATATTGATAAGCGTATCTTTATGAGCAACCATCAACCATTCATCATTTTTTACGAAAGACAAATGTAAAATAGTTTCATTAGTAGGATTTATTCCATTTATATTTTTGAGTAGTTTTTGAGTGGCTACGTCATATACTTTAATAAATTGGCTTGAATTTTCGAGTTCATTGGTGGCAATATATTTTTCATTTTTTGACATCGCAATTTCTATCAAAGATACATCTTGATTGAGCAAACTAAAAATTTCTTTTTGTTTTTTCAAATCCCAAACGCTTATTCCTGTGGAAAATTTAGTAATCAAATAATTGTTTTGATTCGAAAAATAAACTTGTTGTAAATATCCTTCTTTTTTGATTTCGAAAAGTTTTTTTCTATTTTGATAATCAAAAATTTCGATTTCAAGATTGCCACTTTGTTCTCCTGTTTCATTATTAATAGCATATCTTTTATCCAAAGAAATAACATCAAATTCGGGTTCTTGTGTCAAATCTTCTTCAAATTCACTCACAATTTCTTGATAATTTCTGACAATTTTTCCTGAATTAATATCCCATTTTTTATCACTTGTCAATAAATATTTTTTGTCTTCTGATATAGTAATATTACCAAAAGTTGGCAAATAAGATAAAAATTCTTTGATAATTCGACTTGTTTTTATATCTATCAAATGAAAAGAACCATAGCCTTTGACAATGATAAAATTTGTATTTTTAAGAAATTGCACTTGATTAGGATAATACAATCTTTGTTGTTGAATAAGCGTATTATACGTGTTTTTGCCTGCCAAAAAATCATTATAATTTTTATAATAATTGTCTTTGAGCATTCTCGCCATATTTTTTTCTTTGCTATTTAAAAGCGTAGTATCTGCTCCTTTATTGATAGCATCTTTTACTTCGTTGATATTATTGGCATAAATTCCCTCCCAAAGTTTTAATGTTTTTAAATACGTATTATAAATTTTATCACCTTGTAACATAAAATAAAGATGCTCTTGATTGATTTCTTTGGCTAATTTTGAGGCGGACATTCCGAAGTTATTTTCAGTATTTTTTGCTCCTTTTTCGATTAAAAATTGTGCAATTTCAGGCTGTTGTTCAATCAAAGCCATCAATAAAGGCGTATTTCTGTCATTGTTAGTAGCATTTACATCTGCTCCTTTTTCGACAAATAATTTGCTTATCTGTACATTATCCGCAAAATGCAAAGGCGTATTTCCTTGTGTATTTTTAGTGTTAATATTGGCTTTTTTATCTAATAACAAAGTCGCAATTTCTACGTCTGTAACCAAATGCAAAGGCACATTTCCCATACTATTTTGACTATTTACATCTGCATTATTTTCAATCAAAAATTTGATTAAAGGTTTATTATTATCCAACAAAGCCAACATCAAAGGCGTATTTCCTTCTTTATTTTTAGCATTAATATCGAAACCTTTTTTGAGAAAATATTCAGCCATTTTAGGCGATTTTACGTAATGCAAAGCCGTTTTATTTTGATTATTTTTGAGGTTAATATCGACCTTTTTTTGAATTAAATAATCCGTAATTTCTGTATTATTTTGTGATAAAGAAAGAGAAAATGGAGTCATTCCTAATTTATTGCTCGCATTAATATCTACGCCTTTTTCCACCAATCTTTTGACCAAAGCCAAAGGAACATCTGGATTTTTGAGTGCCAAAATCAATAAATTTGAATCATTTTTATCAACTCCTTTTACGTCTGCTTTTTTATCTAACAATAAATTAATAGTTTTGATAGGCAATATTTTTCGAGAAAGTGCTAAAAATAAAGGCGTTTTTCCGTCTTTATTTTTTACTTTTACACCTAAACCTTTTTCTATCATCAAATCTACGCCTTCTAACATATTATTATTTCCTTGATAATCTGACATCAATAAAAATAACCAAAATAAATCACCATCTTCTGTTTTGACATTAAAATCAAATTTATTATAATTGATAAGCATTTTGAAAATATCAATGCCCGAATTATTATAGGTCAAACTATTGTAACCTTGTGGGTTATCCGTAGGTAATTTTGCTTTATTTTTCAAAAAAAGTTCTACTTTGTTTATATTTCCTTGACCGATGGCTTCAAAAATAGGTGTTTGATTACTTCTATTTTTGGTTTCCAGACTCAATCCAATTTTGATTAGTTTATCTATCAAAGCCTGTTCGATAGGTTCGCGAGTTTGTGCAATTTTATGCATCAAACCTTCGTCTTGTGCATTGACCGCAAAAACATTCGCTCCTTTATCTATCAAATAATCAATTATTTTATTAGCCTCTTTTGACATACACAAACTTAAAATAGGTGTTTCTTTTTGATAACTATGCGAATATATTTCTATATTTGCGCCATTTTCTACCAATGCTTTTGCAACTTCGAGACTTTGTGCGTGATGCAAAGCAATCGTATTATTTTCGTCTAAATGATTAATATCAACTCCATTTTTAGATAAAAAATCTATCATTTTTTTGCTTTTAGCAAAGAAAAATAAATTTTTATAAAAAAACTTTTTAGATAATCCATCGGGATTTTCTTTGGTAAGTTTTTCTAATTCTTCCAAATTATCTTTTCGAACCGCTTTAAAAAAAGGAGAAGCATCATTCAAATAAACGTTTTCAATTTGTCCTAAAACAAATGTGTGTGTCAATAAAAAAAATAAAAAGAGTATATTTAATTTTTGATAACAAAAAAGAGAATTAGAGTTTGTATGTATTTTTTTCATAATAAGATTTTTTTTTACAAAGTTATAAAAAAATAAAATAAAAAATATAATTTTCAAATATAATTTCTAATAATCACTATATTTGTGCAAATTTTTATTCTTATATCGACACACACAAAAAAAATATGCCAGAGTTAATAGAATCTTCTCCCTTTTCAATAGCAAAATTACGCATTATTGCTATCGGACCTATTTTATTTTTAATCTTAATTTTATCTCCTCAAATTCCATATATTTCACCTATGGCACAAAAATCTTTAGCGGTTGCGGTTTGGATGTTGGCTTGGTGGATAAGTGAAGTTGTAGAAATTTCGGTAACGGCTTTATTGCCTTTGATTTTGTTTCCTTTGTTGGGTATTTTGGATATTAAAGATGCTGCACACGCCTACGGAAATCCTGTTATTTTTTTATTTATGGGCGGATTTATGTTGGCTTTAGCGTTAGAAAAACATAAATTACACATTCGAATTGCCTTGAATATTGTCAAACTCACAGGCACCAATGCGAATGGAATTATTTGGGGTTTTATGTTGGCGACTGCGTTTTTGAGTATGTGGATTAGCAATACTGCCACTACTGTGATGATGTTACCGATTGCCACTTCTGTGATTGCTTTACTTTCAGTAACAACTAATAAAAATACTAAAAACTTTGAAAATTTTGCGGTGGCAATGATGTTAGGCATTGGATATGCAGCCACGATTGGAGGAGTGGCGACTTTGATTGGCACGCCACCTAATACGGTTATGGCAAGTATTTTGGCAGAAAAATATAAATACAGAATAAATTTTGGGCAATGGATGGCGTTTGGTTTTCCTTTTATGATGATTTTATTATATGCTTGTTTTCTTATTTTGACTAAAGTAGTTTATCCTAATCGCTTGAAAAACTTTACAGGTTCTAAAGAAATTATTGATACAGAATTAGCCAAATTGGGCAAAGTTACTACCGCAGAAATTCGAACTTTGATTATATTTAGTTGCACTGCTTTTCTTTGGATTTTTCAAGATTTACTTAAATATTTTTTACAAATTTCTTTTGATTTTAAACTCAATATCGAAGACACAATGATTGCTGTAATGGCTTCTGTGTTATTATTTTTAGTATCTGATGGTAAAAAAAAACAGACCGATTTTTTATTGGTTTGGAAAGATACAGAAAAATTGCCTTGGGGAATTTTATTGCTTTTTGGAGGTGGTTTATGTTTGGCAGATGCGTTAGATAAAACAGGTTTAATCCAATTGATTGGCGATACAATGGCACAAAATAAAGGATTAAGTTTGTTAGTTTTATTGATTATTTTAGGATTTTTATCTGTTTTTATCAGCGAAATTATGAGTAATGTGGCTTTGGTTTCGGTTTTTGTGCCTGTTGTATTGGGTTTGGCGGTTAAATTAGGAGAAAATCCGTTGTTATTATCGATTACAGTTACGTTGGGTGCAAGTTGTGCGTTTATGTTGCCTATGGGAAGTCCGCCTAATGCGATTATTTTTTCGAGTGGTTATTTAAAAGTTTCTCAAATGGTGAAAGCAGGTTTTATTCTTAATTTAATTTCTATTTTTCTGATTATAATTTTTGCTTATTTTATATTGCCTTTGATTTTTGGGACTACTTTTAAGCCATAAAAATAAAAAAAAACTATGATATTTTTTTAAATTTCATAGTTTTTATTTTTTTTGAAAATTGACAATTTTATTTTTGTACTATTTTACAAATATCAGCAAAAATAGCATCAATAGTAGTTTCTCCATTTAAAGAAGAAAATTTATTTTGTTTGATATAATAATCGCTTATAATTTTAGTTTCTGAAAAATATAATTTCACACGATTTTTAACAATCAATTCATTTTGGTCGTCAAATCTATTTTGCTCTCTTCCTCTTTGCAAAATTCGTTTGATAAGTTCTTCTTCATTGACAAGCAAACTAACAACAAAATCGATATTTAATTTTCGTGTCAAAAATAAATCATCAAGGATTTGTGCTTGTTTAATATTTCGAGGAAATCCATCAAAAACAAAACCTGCACAGCCCGGGTTTTCTCTGATTTTATTATCTATCATACCGATTACAATTTCGTCATTGACTAATTTTCCTGTCATCATCAATTCCTTTGCTTTTAGTCCTAATTCAGATTTCATCATTACTTCACTTCGTAATAAATCACCTGTAGAAATTTGTATCAAGCCGTATTTTTCGATAATTTTTTTACTTTGCGTTCCTTTTCCTGACCCTGGAGGTCCGAATAATATAATATTGAGCATTTTTTGAAAGTTTTATGTTTTATTTTTTATTTTTATGAGAATTTATTTTGCAATAAAATTTTAAGTCTTTCGATTTCTGCTAATGCTTTTTCCTTTTCAGCCTTTTCTTCCTCTGCGATTTCGAGTGCTTTTTCCTTTTCAGCCTTTTCTTCCTTTGCGATTTCGAGTGCTTTTTCCTTTTCAGCCTTTTCTTCCTTTGCGATTTCGAGTGCTTTTTCCTTTTCAACCTTTTCTTCTTGCACCATTTCGAGAGCAATTTCTTTCTCAGCCATTTCTTCTTCGGCATTTTCAATGGCTTTTTTCATCTTCTTAATCGCTTTTTTTCGAGCAATTTCTGCGGCTTCATATTTATAACTTTGTTCTACATAAGTTAAAAATTCTTGATTATCAGGAGAATAAATTTTAATCGTTTTTGCATACAATTCAAAACGAATCCCTAATAAATTACTCACAAAATTTTGAACAAAAATAACACTGACAAAACCTTCAGTAATCGTTTTACGTGTCCAAGCATAAAATAAATTCGTTTCAGGATTATACACATAAAACTCTAAAACTCCATACTTTTGACAAAATTTTAGTTTTTCTAACATTTCGTCTGCTGTATTACTTTTAGAAAAAATCTCAAAAACAACCTGAGGAGCAATATCAGCCTCTACCCATTGTTTATAAGAAGTACGGTTGCCCTTTGGTCTGCCAAAAGCAACCATTATATCAGGAGCAATGCAAATAGAGGTTTTACCTTCTTCAGGATACCAAAGTAAGTTTCCTGCTACAAAAACGTCAGTTTTTTTCTTAAACATCGAATCCAAACCACCTTGAATGGTTGTTATCCAATTAAATTGTGTGGTGCTATCTGCCATTGGTTTTCCATCGGATTCTGGGTAAACAATTTCTGAATTTTTATCATGTTCATAATCAATAAAAAACTCTCTACTATTAGGATTGTAGTCTTCTTGTTTGTCTTCTACAATGCTAATAG
>JAAFJG010000079.1 GCA_013298075.1 Cytophagales bacterium
AATATTATACAAGTTAATTTCTATTTTATTTGTTAAAAAAAAAGAATTTAACAACACTGACCCCAGCCCTCCCCGAAGGTGAGGGAGTTTTTTTAGGTATATTATTTTTTATTTAGTCCCTTATTTTATTTTGAAAATATGCTGATACTTCTTTGGCGGTTTTTGTATTGAATGTTTTTTCGGGAGTGAGTCCACCTTTTCTACCAATATTTACGCCATATTTTACTTCTTGAATCGTATTTACTTCATGAGAATCAGGATTAATACTCAACATAACGCCTTTATCTAATGCTTCATAAACCCAACGCCAATCTAAATCTAAACGATATGGGCTGGCATTTATTTCGATAATGACATTATTTTTGGCACATGCATCAATGACTTTTTTCATATTCAATGGATAACCATTTCTACGTAATAAGACTCTTCCTGTGGCGTGTCCTAGCATAGTTGTGTAAGGATTTTCAATGGCTTTGATAATTCTTTCGGTTGCTTTTTCTTCGCTCATTTTCAAGCCTGAATGAATAGAAGCAATCACAAAATCAAAAGTTTTTAAAATATTATCTTCATAATCTAATTTTCCATCGTGCAAAATATCGGCTTCGATGCCTTTAAAAATATAAAAATTAGGATATTTTTTTTGTAAATTTTCTATTTCTTGATGTTGTAATTTGATGCGAGAAGGCTGCAAACCATTGGCATAAAAAGCGGATTGCGAATGGTCTGTAATACCCAAATATTCATAGCCTTGATGGATACAAGCCAAAACCATTTCTTCCAAACTATTTTTACCATCGCTATAGGTGCTATGTGCGTGAAAAATACCTTTTAAATCGTTGGTTTCCAATAATTTAGGAATTTTTTTATATTCAATCCATTGCCATTCTGCATAGCCTTCACGCGTTTCTGTGGGGAGATTTGGATATTGAAAATAGTTAAAAATATCGCTTTCTTGTTTGAAATTTTGTTGTGTTAAATGTTCTAAAATTGTTTTATTTTTTTCTATTTTTGAGAGATGTTTTTCGCCTGCGGAATGTAAATAAATTTCACTTCCTAATCTTTCTTTTTGTGGAAATTTTATTTCAACTTTCAAACCATTCTCCTTCATTTCTCCACGCCACACAAACATTCCACAATTTTGATTATTTTTAATCAAAAAATTTGATTCGTCTAAATGTTGAATAATTTTTTTTTTGGTAATATGTTCGTTTAGTTCGATAAAAACTTGCAAACAATCTACAATTTCTAATTTTCGTCTGATTTGGCCTGTGATTGTAATGAATTGATTATCAATAATTTGTGTTAAATAATCGGTTAAATTTTTTGCATATTCTTCTGCTTTTGCAAAAAATAATTTAGAAAGACTTGCTTGTTTGAATAATAAATCTTGATAAATATTTGCTTGCATTTTTTCACCAAAACCTTTTATTTGTGCCAATGTATTATTTTCGCAAGCCTCTAAAAGTTGTGAAATAGTCGTAAAATTATTTTCTTTCCAAAGAATATTTACTTTTTTTGCGCCCAATCCATTGACAGACAACATTTCTACTACGCCTGCGGGAATTTGATCTAATAAATTTTTAAGTTGATGAAAAATACCTTTTTCTTTTGTTTCCTCGATTTTGAGGGCGATTGCTTTGCCAATAGAAGGTAGCTTTTCGATGGCAACCAATGACAAATCCATCAAATCAACTTCTAATTTATCAATGGTTTCGACTGCAAATTGATAAGCACGTAATTTAAAAACATTTTCGCCTTTGAGTTCTAGAAGAGCAGCATATTGTTTGATTTGTTGTGCAAATATTTTATTTTTCATTTTTGTATTATCCTTAAAAAAAATTATTTTGTATATTTGCAAAGTAAATTATTTTATTTCAAAAAAACAAATTTATAAGAACGGTTTTTTATAGAAATTCATTTTTGTATTTAATTATTTGGTTCTTAAGAAATTGTTGTTGTTGTAATTTTTCGTGTGGCAAACAAATTATAGTAGGTTTACTTGTAATTTTATGCAAATAAATTGACTTTATTTGTTAAAAAATTATGATTATTTTAGCACAAAATAATTTTCCACACTTTGTAACTACAATAACATATTTTTCAGAAATTATACTATATTTCGGTGTAAAAAACACTTCCGAACTTTTAATTACAGTACCGATTTTCTAATTCTTGATAATATTGATGTACGCGTACAATAGACATTTTTATTGGATTTATTTTAATTTTTTAGTAAATGTATCACTTTTTTTCTATTTTTCAATTAAAAAAAAGTTATTTTTTCGAATAAAAGACGTTTAAAAGTTGATATTTTTTGTTCTATTTCAAAGTTTAACATTTTTTTGTATTTTTTTATCAAACTTTTCTCTCATTCAAAATGTTATTAATAAAAAATATATACTATGAAAAAAATAATTGTCATTACTTTTCTCTTTTGTTTTGTATTGAACGCTTGCGTAGCACAAACCAAAAAAAATACCACAAAAAAAAATAAAAATATGAACGAAAATGTAAAATTAGAACTTGCTACTTTTGGTGCAGGTTGTTTTTGGTGCGTAGAAGCCGTTTTTCAACGTTTAGAAGGAGTTGAAAAAGTAGAATCTGGATACACAGGTGGAAAAACCGAACGTCCAACTTATAGAGATATTTGTACAGGACTAACAGGACACGCAGAAGTGTGCCGAATTTCTTATGATCCTTCAAAAATTACTTTTGAAGAATTATTAGAAGTATTTTGGGGAACTCACGACCCTACCACGGTCAATCAACAAGGGGCTGATATTGGTACACAATATCGTTCTTCTATTTTTTATCACAATGAAACGCAAAAAAAATTAGCAGAAGAATACAAAGCAAAAATTACGAAAGAAAAAGTATTTGATGCGCCAATTATCACCGAAATTACGGCTTGTAAAGAATATTATCCTGCTGAACAATACCATCAGAATTATTATAATCAAAATTCTTCACAAGGATATTGCTCATTCACGATTGCTCCAAAAATTGAAAAATTGAAAAAAGTATTCAAAAATAAGTTAAAAAAAGAAGGGGAATAGGGATTAAGTAGAAAACATTATATCCAACAAAAACCTCATTTATTATACATATCTAAAATGTAGGCGTTAACTTCTGCGTTTTAGATGTGCTTATTTTCAAAAATATTTACTAAATCATATAGAGAAAATTACTCTACTCTATCGTTTTTTCAATGATAGTTAGCAAGTAAAATTGAGGTGAATTTTGTCTAATCAGTCGATATTATTATATTTACAAAAAAATCATTTCAAGAAAAGACATTAGATTTTTTTAAGTGGTAGCCAAAAATTGACAAAAATCATTAAAAATTCGAGAAAAAAGAAAAAAAATCCGTAGTAATCCGCTAAATCCGTGTTATCTGTGTGCTAAAATCTCTTTCATTTAAAAAAATACTATTTTCATTTTTTAGATAAATTTCATAATATCCTTATTTTTTAAACTATCTATCTATAATTTTTTATTATTATTCCTAAAAATGATTTACCTTTGTAGTCTAATTTTATATCAATTTATTTAAAAAAAATATGTGGTTGTCTTTTCTGATATTTTTTCCTATCATTGCTGGTTTATTGTTTCTTTTTTTATCTTCTGAAAAAAATAAATCCTTATTTTATATCCTTACTATCACCATTACAAGCATAGAATTATTGCTTACCACCATTTTATACGTTAGATTTTCTCCTAAAACATATTTACAATTTTCCGAAAAAATAGAATGGATAAATATTTCTTTGGGTGAATTTGGTTATTTATCCGTCGAATATTTTGTGGCGCTTGATGGCATAAGTTTGATAATGGTTTGGTTATCTTCTTTGGTGATGTGGATTGGGGCATTGGTTTCTTGGCAGATAAAAAAACAAATCAAAGGTTATTTTTCTTTATATTTAATATTGACAGGAACAATTATTGGCTGTTTTGTGGCATGGGATTTCTTTTTATTTTATTTATTTTTTGAGTTTATGTTGTTGCCAATGTTTTTTTTGATAGGAATATGGGGCGGAGAAAGACGAGAGTATGCGTCTATGAAATTTTTTATTTATACTTTATTTGGTTCATTATTGATTTTAATGGTAATGATTGTACTACATTTATCAATGATAGACATAAAAAAAACGAGTAAAAAATTAAGAATTTCAGAAAAAGAACTCATCAAAAATATCAAAAAAAATGAAATTGGAAAAGAAGATTTTGTTCATTCATTCAATATTCAACTGATGATGAATAAAGATAATTTTTCAAAAGATTCTGTTTTATACGCCAAAAATAAAAAAATTACAAATTGGCAAATTTGGGCTTTTTGGTTGTTATTGATAGGTTTTTTAATCAAATTACCAAGTTTTCCTTTCCATACTTGGCTGCCCGATGCACACGTAGAAGCGCCCACGCCTGTGTCTGTGGTCTTAGCAGGAATTTTATTAAAAGTGGGTGGATATGGCATATATAGATTTGGGCTTGGAATATTTCCTGATGTGGCTTGGCAACATAGTCATATTTTGGCAAGCTTAGGAATTATTTCGATTATTTATGGAGCAATGAACGCATTAGCGATGAAAGATTTGAAAAAAATGATTGCTTATTCGTCAATTTCTCACATGGGTTTTGTGTTATTAGGTTTTGCTTCGCATACACAAGAAGGCATCAAAGGAGCAATTTTTCAGATGTTTAGTCATGGCATTTTGTCTGCAATGTTGTTTGTGTTAGTGGGCGTTTTGTATGTGCGTACACACGATAGAAATATCGATCATTATAAAGGATTGAGCCAAAAAATGCCTTTTTATACTGCTTTTGTGATGATTGGTTTTTTTGCTTCATTGGGTCTGCCTGTTTTTTCAGGTTTTATTGGCGAGTTATTTACTTTATTAGGTACATTCAAAGCACAAAAATTAGGTTTTATGTATGTTTTATTTGGTTTAATAGGTATTATTTTGGGAGCAGGATATTTTCTCTGGACATTGCAAAGGATGTTTTTTGGAGAATTTGAAGTAAAAGAAGACCAAATCAAACCAGAAAATTTAAAAGATTTATACGTGAGTGAATGGATAGTTTTGTCTGTTTTATCATTTTTAAGTCTGTTGACAGGGCTGTTGCCTTTTTTAGTGTTTGATAAGTTATAGGAATTATTACTAATAATTAAAAAAATGATGCTGTTTCAAATTTATTATAACAAATTTGGGACAGCACCAAATTTGCTCCGCAATAATTTTACAAAAACTAATTTTAGTTTGATTTTTTAGTTTATAAAATCAATATTTTTGACTTATAAATACCGAATTAAAAAATGAAAAAAAACTATGAAATAATTAAAAATTCCATAGTTTTTCTTATTATTCGCCTTCTTCAAATTCCTCTGTGAAAGAAAGAGCCGTATCATCTAATTTAAGTGTTTTACTATTATAGTCATTGACTAATTTTTCTAACACTGCTTCAGTCAATTCTTCTCTATTCAAACCAACTTCCATTTCGATAAAGTCTTCGTTTTCGTCGAGTTCGTCAGTGATAAACTCTTGCACGTGAACGCTTTCATTTTCATAAATTTCGTCCATCAGATTATCTAATTCTTCTTGTTGTTCTTCTGAAAAATCTAAATAGTCTTTTCCTGCTAATTTAGGAAATTTTTTTATTAATAATCTTTCTGCCTCGTCCATTATTTCCATGTGATATTGAAAATGAGAAGTCATTACAAAAGCATCAACCAAATATTCTTTGTTATTTTTTTTTGTGATAAACAAAATAGAGGCTGTTTGCAATTCTTCGTCTTTATCTTCTTCAGGATTAAAAACGAAAGGTTTTTTTATTTTAGCACATTGAGTGCGGATTTTTTCGATGTATTCTTTCATTACGATAATAAAATTTTGTGCAAAGGTACAATAAATTTAATTTCAAAACAAACTTTTCTAAAAATTGAATAAAAAAAATACTTGTGTTTGTAAAAAAAATAGTTAAATTATTGCTTATGTTTTTTAGATTTTTATTATTTTCAAAAAATATTAAAAAAACTATTTAACGAAATTTTAATACACTTCATCTAAAAATATCATTTTTTACGTTTTATTTGTATAATTTTACGTTAAATAACGAAAATATTCTTCTTATAAAAAATAAAACTATATGCGTTATTTACTTTTCTTACCACTTCTATTTCTTACTTGTTCACAAAATTCAATAGAAAAAAATAAAAGAAAAGAACCAGATTTAAAAAAAATTGAACTATTATTTGAAAAATTACAAAAAGATGAAGGCTTTAAAAATGGACAAATTGCCTTTGCTTTGTATGATTTAAAAAATGAAAAATCTATTTTAGAAAAAAATGCAGACAAAAGTTTGGTGGTTGCTTCTTGTTTAAAAGTAGTAACGACTGCGGCTGCGTATTCTATTTTAGGCGAAAATTATCAATTTACTACAAAATTAGAACACTCAGGAGAAATTGTGAAGGGTATTTTGAAAGGTAATTTGTACGTGAAAGGAGCGGGAGACCCAACTTTATGTTCTAAATTAATTCGATATGCGCCTCAATTAGAAGAGGTTTTTAAACAATGGCAAATTAAAATTAATGGATTTGGAATCAAAGCAATAGAAGGACAAATTATTTTTGATGATAGCGAATATCCGACTGATATTATGCCTGCAGAATGGATTTGGGGAGATATGGGCAATTATTTTGGCTCGCCTGCGTGTGCGTTCAATATTTTTGATAATATTTATCAACTACAACTACAACCTGCAGATAAATTAGATGCAAAACCGACCATTATAAAAACAATTCCTGATGTAAGTTCGCAAATTGAATTTGTGAATGAACTGATAACAGCAGAGGCAGGAAGTGGCGATTTGAGTACAATCAACGGACATGTTTACGATAAATATAGATATTTGAATGGCTCAATTCCTTTGGGAAATACTTTTAAGGTGCATGGCGCAATGCCTGACCCTGCCTTTTTTCTAGCCAAAAATTTCTATGAATATCTTAAAAAAAATAAAATTACAGCCACTAAAAAATTTAGTACAGCACGCCTTATCAATACAAAAATAAAAGAAAAAAGAAAATTTTTACACGAATTTAAAAGCCCTTTTTTATTAAAAGAAATCATCAATTATACCAATATTTATAGTTCTAATTTATTTGCAGAAGCAATTTTAAAACGAATTGGCGCAAAAAAAATGAGCAAACCAAGCACCAATGCAGGCACAAAAAGCGTTACTGATTTTTGGAGAGAACAAGGAATTGACGTAAAAGGAATGGTGTTAAAAGATGGAAGTGGTTTGGCAAGAAGTAATTTGATTACGGCGAATCAACTTACCCAAATTTTAACTAAATCGTTTAAAAAGGAATATTTTAATAATTTTTATTTGAGTTTACCTTTGGCGGGATCAGATGGAACAATGGCAAATACAGGCAAAAACTTAAATAATATTCATCGTTTGAGAGCAAAAACAGGTGGAATGAGTAGAGTTTTTGCGATGACAGGTTATTTTAGAAATGCTGATAGACAAATGTTTGCTTTTACTTTGATTTTTAATAATTATACTTGTAAAGCTGATGAATTGAAAAATAAATATGAAGAATTTTTGAAAATAATGGTGGAAAATACGTGATGATTATTTTCAATTACATAAAATAACTGGGGTAAAAAATAATATCCATAAAAAAGATAAAAATAAAATAAAATGTTTAATTTTGCATTTTATTATTGTAGAAATATCAAAAAAAGGAAACTCATATTAAATGTTATACACAGAATACCAAACTGCCGCTGAAAAACATCTTCAAGCCTGTAAAGCAGCTTTGAGTATGTTGGCTACTGAAAATTTCAATAATGTACTCAAAAGACGTGAAAGGGAATATTTGTTGATGGATATTTATTATCTTTCAGGGTATATTTTTGAGTGTACGATAACCTATGCTATCTATAAGAAAGCATTTGAATTTCATAGTGAACCGCCTTTTGATGAAACTAAAGACATAAAAGATACTCACCGTGAAACTACTTTTTATGGACAAGGAGGTGCGTATTATCATGATCCACCTGATATAAAATTTGCTTTCTACAAAAAATACTCTGATAAACTTCACTCAAACACCCCAAACTTAACAGCAGATTATTTTGTTAGTGGACATAAATTTTGGTTAAATATAAATTTATTAAACTCAAAAATATTGATAGGTAATACTATACCTTTAATTTCTGATAAGGATTTTCCTGATACTACAAGGCAAACTATATATGATTTAATAGAAAATTGGAAACCTGAAAAACGCTATCAAATCGAAAATCCTCGTTTGACGTTTGGAGAAGTGAACGCAATCGTAAATTTAGCGGAAGAAGTTTACAAAAAAGTAATTAACGCAATTGGAATATAAAAACTAAAACTATGCTTACCATTCTTACTCAAGTCGAAAAAATCAATGAAACACTTGCCAAATATAAAGGCGGTTTATTGATCAATTATAAAATATTTGTGCGACTTAGTGCAATTATTGAAGTATATATTATTACAAATCACGCATCAGAAATTAAAACAGAACTCAAATATTTTGACTCTTATAGAATTAAATTTGCTTATTACAGTGAAGAAGACGTAGAAGATTCTATTGCTTTAAAGAGTATTTTTGAATCATCTGAAGTAATTGATTTTGGCTTAAAACACCGTTTTCATTCGCTTTTAGACGATGCTCATTCTAAAATTTTGCGAAATCAAACCAATAAATTTAAAAAAGAAAACGAAATTCCACCAATTGTTACCTTTTATAGTTATAAAGGTGGTATGGGTAGAACTACTACAATGACTACCTATGGTTTGCATTTGGCACAACAATTTGGCTTGAAAGTAGTAATTATGGATTTTGATTTGGAAGCGCCCGGCTATCTAAATTTTTTCAATTTAGATGAAAATGAAAATTTAAAAAGCGGAGAAATTAATGGAATTGTTGAGTATCTTTTAGATACACAATTTACAAAAAATTCTAATGGTGTTTATTTGAATAAATATTATGTCGAGTTAGACTCTCTTTATACAGGACAAGATGGAAAAGTATTTGTTTTTCCTGCAGGTAATTTGACTGGAGGAGACAATCAAAACGACTATTTACAAGGTTTGGCTCGTTTAGATTTAGCAAGTGAAGACCGTTTTATTGAGTCTTTTCAAAGTTTATTTTTACGTATGAAAACCGAGTTAAAACCTGACCTTATTCTAATTGATTCCAGAACAGGTTTTAATGATGTATATGGTATGATGGCTTTAATAATGGCTGATATTATCGTTGGTTTTTTTGGAAGTAGTAAACAAACAAAACCCGGTATTGAGTTTTTATTAGATAAAGTAGAGGTGATAAATGATGTTTCTTTAGAATTATTATTGGTTAATTCTATCCTTCCTGAAAATGAAGAAGAAATGAATGAATCTCATAATGCTTTTCTTAAAATTATTGATGAAAAAGATATAAATGTAAATAGTACCAATAAACTAAGACGTTATCCTAAACTTGAAAAAGTTGGTTTGCTAAAAACTTTTACTGAAGATATATTAACTTCTGCAGTAAGAAACAAAGAAATTCCTGATTTAGAAGAAATATTTACCAAACTAAATGAATATCAAGCAATTAAAAAAATAATACCACAACCTGAACCTGTTTTGGGAAGCGCGCAACTTCGAGAAAAAATATTGACTATTCTGAAAGATAAATTACCAAATCCGTATGCTGAAGCTACTAAAATAACGAGTCAAGACTTCTTTTATAGAAAATCAATGATTGAAATATTTCAAAAAGAAAAATTTCTTGTGCTTGGTTTTAAAGGAACAGGAAAAACTTATTTATACAAAGCCTTAAAAGATAGTAGTTTAACTGTAATTCAAGATAAACTAAAAGAACGAGCTGGAAAAAGTAAAGAAAATTTTGTTTTTATTGATGTAATTTCTGAAACGGGTGATAAAACCAATAAACGTTTTGACTTTAATTCATTAAATGCCTCTGAAATACGAGAAAACCGACATTTTTATCTTAAATATTTTTGGGTAGTTTATACTTGGAATACAATTATGCTTGACCGAGCAGAAAAATTGAAAGATTTTGAAACTACAGTTTCAAAAGAATTAAAAGAACTAGCTCAAGAAATTAACCCCAACTTAGAAACTGTTAATCGTTTTGATTTAATTATTAAAAATAAAGTTTTTCTTCTGCAAATAGAAAAAGATTTAACAGCACTTGATAAATTTTTAGATGTAAAGAATCAAAACTTAGTAATACTTTATGACCAGTTTGACAACTTAATTAAATCAGAATTTTGGGGATACATTGTTTCTCCTTTAGTTGATTATTGGTGGACAAATAATAAAACGTTTACTCGTTTTTATCCAAAAATATTCATTCGTACAGATTTATCTAAAAAATTAATGGGTACAAATACAGAAAGATGGAAAAATGAAAATACTATTTCTATTGAATGGGACAAAAATGAAGTGTATGCTTATTTTTTTAAAATTGTGTTTGCCAATGCAAAAGCAGAATTTATTCAGTTTTTAAAAGTAAATAACCAATATCAAGAATTTGAAAAAATCATTAATCAAATTGATACTGAAAACCAGATTATTGAAAGTGAAGAGTATTTAAAACCTCTTATGGAGGTATTTTTTGGTCAATCTGTTATTACTGGAGTATATGATTCTAACAATAGATATTTCGCCTCATATGATTGGTTTTTCGCTAATCTAAGTAATGCAGGTGGTAAAAGTATTAGTTTGCGACCATTTCTTAATTTAATGCAAGGTGCTGTAGAATATGCTATCAAAAAACCTTCTACAGGTATACCCATCATTCATAGTGCCTATTATGCCAATATGTACAATAGAAATGATGTGGCAGAAAAACATTTTACAGATTTAACCAAAGAAGAAAGTAATCAGGACTTGAAAAAAGTTTTTGACTATTTGCGAAAATTTGGTGATGATTATAAATTTACTTTTCTTACAGAAAATGAACTTGAAAGTTTTTTGAGTAAAGTTATAGAGTATTATAAGGATAGTTTAGAGGAAAATAAAAATACTATTCAACTTACTCAAATGTTGGAGGCAAATGGTATTTTAGCAAGAGAAGTGCGATGGACTAAGGTTATTTATCGTTTTCCTGAGATTTATAAGTATTGGCTTGGATTAAAGACTCGAACAGGTGAGGATATTGGAGTATTTTCTAGAAGTAAATTTCAAGAGCCTAATACCGAAAAAATCAATCAAGTACCTCTCAAAGTTGGAGATACTGTAAATTGCATCATCACAGGTTTTTATACAAACAATAAAACCATTTTTGTAAAAATCGAAAAACACGAAGAAAAAAAAGCCTCTATTCATATCAACGAATTAGGCAGTTTATCAGTTACAGATATTTATAATTTTGAGTATAAAGGTGAAAAATTACACATAAATCAAAGACTTGTTGCTAAAGTCATCAAAATAGATGAGCAAAACAGGATAAATCTTTCTCTTAAACAAGTAAACTAAAAATGGGAAGTATAGAGCGATAAAGTATATAAAATTTTTTCAAAAATTTAAAAAAAAATCGATAAAAAAAACTCTTACAAATACCTAAAATATTTATAAGAATTTTTTTTATGTTTGAAGATTTTGGTTTATTTAGTATCCAACATACCAAAAACTTTTTGCAATAATGCCGAAGATCTTTCGCCTGCATTACCTCTAATTCCATTTTCTTTATCACGAACTTTCGTAAAAAGTCCTTCCAATGCTCTTTGCGTTACGTGACTTCCTAAATCTGCATTGATTGGTTTTAAGTCAGAAATTAACATTCCTGCGGGAGAATCAGCCAATTTATTATAAGGTTTTACCATTGCTTCCCACGCTTGTACCGCACCTACGCCACTCAAAGACGCATTTATTTTGGGTGCATACGCTTGTGTCAAAGATTGTAAAGTTTTATCTTTCAAAAAAGTAGTCGCTGCCCCTGCTCCACCAAATAAAATATTTTTGGCATCAGTAAAACTCATACTTGTAATCGCAGTCGTAAAAATTGGTAACGCTTCTTTGGCTGCGTCTTCTGCGGCACGATTCATTTTCAAAACCGCTCCATCAATTAAATTTTTACCACCCGGAATATGTTTTGTAATTAAATTTTGTGCATCTTGTGCTTCTTTTGGCAATAAAATTTTTAAGGCTTGGTCACCAAAATAACCATCAGTTTTCATCAAACTTTGTACGCCATTGCTAATTCCAATGTTTAATGCTTCTTTCAAACCACTTCCGATTTCGCCATCAGAAGGAGTTAATAACGAACTAATTGGTAATTGTGCTAATGTATCACAAGAAGACACAGAACCACCTAAAACACACGCTAAAGCAACAATTTTAAATATTTTTTTCATATTTTTATACTTTTTATTACAATTTTAAAACAAATAACACACAAAATTAAGCTTTTTTTTTGAATAAATCAAAAAAAAATAAAAAATTAGTTACTGCAATTTTTGTTAATGTAATCAAAAATGTGGAAAATTATTTTGTGCTAAAATAATCACAATTTTTTAACAAATAAAGTCAATTTATTTGCATAAAATTAGAAGTAAACCTCCTATTATTTGTTTACCACACAAAAAATTACAGTAATAAAAATATGAAAATATCTATTTGAAAAATGTAGAGATTTTGGGTAAAGCCAACGATTATTTTTTTATTATCGTCAAGATAAATCTATAGGTAATTCAAAAAACATATTTCAAAAAACATATTTTTATTTTCTGCACAAATTTCGTAAGAACCAATTTTTTTTAAGCCATTGCTTCTTTTTTATTTTCTTTCTTATTTTTTCCGTTTCCAAATTTTAATTTAGCACTCAATAAATACATCGCAGGCACGACAATTAAAGTCAAAAATGTAGCAAAAGTTAGCCCAAAAATAACTGTCCAAGCCATTGGCACAAAGAAACTTCCACTTCCGCCACCCATATAAATATTGGCATCAAACTCAGCAAAAAACTTAATAAAATCAATATTTAATTCTATCGCCAAAGGTACTAAACCCAATACGGTGGTGATAGCAGTCAATAAAACAGGTCTTAAACGTTTTTGTCCTGCGACTGCAATACATATAATTAATTCATCATAAGGCAAACTTTCGTCCTCCTCTAATTCTAATTCTTGTTTGCGTCTATCTCTCAATAAATTGGTATAATCAATCAATACAATCGCATTATTTACCACTACGCCTGCCAAAGAAATAATGCCAATTCCTGTCATCAAAATCACAAAATCCATTCTAAAAATAACCAATCCTAAAAATACGCCAATAGTGCTAAATAACACAGAAAACATAATAATAATCGGTGCGTTCAATGAATTAAATTGTGTTACAATAATCAAAAACACTAAAAATAAAGCAAATAAAAACGCATTCAATAAAAACGCACTCGATTCGTTTTGCTCCTCTTGCTCGCCTGTAATTTTAAAAGTATAACCTTCAGGCATTTTATATTTTTCCAAGTATTGTTTTAATTGCGTTACGATTTCGTTGGCGTTGTATCCTTCTTTGATATTCGAACTCAATGAAATTACTTTGTCTAAATTTTTACGTTTGATAGAGCCATAACTTGATGTATATTCAATATCAATCACAGAAGATAAAGGAATTTGTTTGTATTTTCCTTTTTCATTGAATGTAATTACTTTGTCTTTCAAAGCGTTTACGTCGTATCTTTGTTCGTCTTTTAAACGTAATTGGATAGGAAAATCATCTTCTCCATCTTTAAATTTAGATACTTCTTTGCCAAATAATGCCGTTCTTAATTCCATGGCAACAGACATATTAGACAAACCCAAAGAACGTGCTTTTTCACGATTTACTCTGATTATCAATTCAGGATTTCCTGTTTCGAGGTCAATTTTTAGTTCTTCGATGCCTGGAATTGCTGCATCTTTGATATATTTTTTTAATTTTTCAGCATTTGAAGCTAATTTTTCATAATCTTCGCCTGTAATTTCGAGATTGATAGGCGGACCAACTGGAGGTCCTTCTGAGTTTTTGGCTGCTACAATTTGTACGCCTGCATAATTTTTTACTTCTTCTCTTAAATTTTCTAATAAATCAGATGTTTTCACGCCTTTTCTAAATTCAAATTCTTTGAAAGAAATAGCAATCTTTGCTTTGTGTGGAGAAGCACCAAAATCGGGTCCTGCGGCTGGGTCGCCTGTGCCTTCGCCTACTTGCGTGATGATGTCTTCAATCATATAGTTGTAAGATTTCATCATTTGCATTACTCTTTTTTCTAATTTTTTGGTAAATTCATTGGTTGTTTCTATGTCTGTTCCAATAGGTTTTTGGATAAATAAATTGACATAAGTAGGTTGATTATCAGGAAAGAATAAGATTTTTAAGCCTGCATTTCCCACCAGATAAAACGATAAATATAATAAAACAAAAGTACCAAAAAAGATATAATAAGGCGTTCTTCCTTTTAATAGTTTGAACATTATTTTTTTGTAAGAATTTTCTAAAAAAGTCAAGCCATTGATTTGAAACCAATAAGAAGCAGGACTTAAAAAGAATACATTTAACAAAACAAAAACGCCACAAAACATCAATAAATTAGCCAAAGTAAAATAACCTAACCAATAAAATGGAGCAGATAAAATAATAAAAATACCTGCATTGCGTAAATCTTTGCGTCGAATGGTTGGTTTTTCATCATCTAATTTAGCAAAATTAACCGCCAAAGCAGGATTGATAACCAATGCCACAAACAATGACGCAGACAAAACAACTATCAAAGTAATGGGTAAATATTTCATAAAATCTCCCAAAATTCCTTGCCAAAATGCCAAAGGTAAAAAAGCAGCAACCGTAGTAGCGGTAGAAGAAATAATCGGAATAGCAATTTCGCCCACGCCTTCTTTGATTGCTTGTTTGAGTGGGAGTCCTTCTTGCATCAATCTATAAATATTTTCTACGACCACAATTCCATTATCCACCAACATACCCAACGCCAAAATCAATGAAAAAAGTACCATTATATTGAGTGTTACACCGAATACATTTAAAATAATAAACGACATAAACATAGACAAAGGAATGGCAACGCCCACAAATATCGCACTTCTCAAACCCATAAAAAACAACAAAACCCCCACCACCAAAATAACTCCTGTAATAATACTATTTTCCAAATTACTGACCATATAACGAATATCAGATGACTGGTCATTGGTGATAGAAATTGTAATATCTTTGGGAATACGTTGTTCTTTTTTTGCTTTATCTAAAATAATTTTGATTTTATCGGCTGCATTGAGTAAATTTTTACCACTTCTTTTGACAACATTAAGCGTAATCACGGGCAAAGAACGTGAGCGTGCAAAACTTTTTGGCTCTGCATAACTATCAGAAATAGTGGCTACATCACGCAAATATACATTTTTTTTCTCTTCTGTTTTAACAATTACATTTTCTAAATCTTTGACTTCCTTAAATTCTCCTACTACTCGAATAGAACGTCTAAAATCTTCGGCTTTCATTGTTCCGCCAGAAACGGTAATATTTTCGGTGGCAATGGCTTGTTCAATATCTCCAAAACTTACTTTGGTTGCCTCCATTTTATACAAATCAGCATCAATTCTAATTTCTCTTTCTAACGCACCTTTTATATCGACTTTTGAAATTTCGGGTAATTTTTCTATTTCATCTTCTAAATATTCGCCAAAAATTTTGAGTTCATTCAATGCATATTTTCCTGCAATATTGATAAACATAATCGGCATTTCAGAAAAACTAACTTCCATTACATTGGGTTCTTTGGGCAAATCTTTGGGCAATTTATCTTTTGCTTTATCTACCGCATCTTTCACGTCTTGCAATGCTTTTCTAATATTAACTCCTACATTGAACTCAACCAACACAGAAGAAAAATCTTGCAAAGAAGTAGATTGAATTTTTTTGACTCCTGAAACCGTTTTAAGTTCTTTTTCGATAGGACGAGATACCAAATTTTCCATATCGACAGGCGAATTACCGGGGTAGGTTGTGCCTACATATATATTAGGAATAACAACTTCGGGAAAACTTTCTTTGGGCATACTCGAATAAGCAAGTAAACCAAATATAGTAATAATGACGGTCATAATAATTACAGAAGTTTTATTATTGACTGCCCAAGTAGTAAGCCCAAATTCTTTGTTTAAGTTTTTATTTTCCATTTTTTATTTAAAATTTCTATGCTTTATATAAAACCATATAAAACTATAAAAAGTTTAAAAGTTTCCAAAGTTTCCAATATTTTTTTTATTTTTGTGATATTTGCGCTATTTTGAGGATAAAAAATCTTTTTTTTGATAAAATAAATACTTTTTTTTTTCGTTGTATAATTAAATGAACAATTATGGCAAAAAAAGAAAATAAGAATAAAGAAGAAGATAATGAACCAATCATTATCATTAGCAAAGATTTACTCTGGAAAAGTATCATCGAAAATCTATGTACTGAATTTTTGATGTACTTTTTTGATTGGGCAGAAAACGAAATTGATTTCTCAAAAGGATATGAATTTCTGGATAGTGAATTAG
>JAAFJG010000008.1 GCA_013298075.1 Cytophagales bacterium
ATCTCTTTTCATAATAAATAGTATAAATAAATTATTTTTTCGCAAAAATAAAAAAAAATAGATAAATAAACTATTTTTTAACTATATTTAATATTAAAAATACGTAAAAAAAATGTCGTTATCAAATCCATTGGGATTTTATATTTAGATTCAGAAAGTTCAATATATTCCCCACCGCTAAGTGGTGATAGCACATATATACTATTATTTAAGGGATCAATGTTTAATTTTAACTTACTTTTAAAATAAACGAAGTTAGTAGATTCCATATTCACAACTTCTATGTTAGAATTTGATAAAATTTTACTATTTTCACGTTTTATTTGAGAATAAGTAATACCATCAACAAATAAAATCACTGGTTTTTCATTTGGATTGTTCATATTTTTTTTATTTATTTTAGGATCATTATAATTAGAAATATTAACGCTACTAACAATACTATCCCAACCCCAATTGTAAAAATGTTCTTTTTTTTTAAATTGTTTTCCAAATCAGATTTTAATTGATTTAATATTTTTTCGATATGTTCCTTATTTACTTCATAATCAGAAGTCTTTAAAGTTTCATCAATCATATCTTGCAAATCAGAACGAGTATTTTCTCGATAATTTTCCACTAAAATCATCATAGGCATAGTTCTACCATTTTCATCTAACTTTAATGTTTGTAATTTAATAAGATAAATACCTTTATTATCTTTATCTTTAATAATTTTAAGATCATTAGAAGCATAAAATTCTTTTCCCTTTTCATCAATGTGAAACATCATTTTTGATATTTCTTTCCTGAGACTTTCGGATTCTACTGAGATAAATTTACCATTTTTTAAAATTAGGTCACTTTCTTCAGTATTTGGATTTTGTATCCAAGCAGATAAATTAAAATCAAGCATATATTTATTTTTTTTAATTCCTAACCAACCTTAAACATATTAAGTAATTCATGAACCATTTCTTGTTTTGCCTTATCATTTTCTAAACTTCCCATTAGGAAATCTCTTTTATTAGCACGTATTGGATTTAGCATAATAAGCCACCTATCCTCTATTAAACTATCTCTAAATTTAGTTCGTTCTATTTCAAAATCAACACTGAATTTAGATTTATCCTTATTAAATGCTCTGACTACTTTATCATAAGATACAGCCATTATGTTAAGTTTGTCCGTTCTCGCAGGATTATCTTCGTAAAATTGATTTATTAGGTTTAAATGCTCTCTAACTATGGATATATAGTTTGCTGCTGATTCCTCTCCAACAATTTCACTAAAAGTTTTAGAAATATCTATCATATAAAAGATATAATCACTATCTTTCATAATACTTACCCATCTATCGCGAAAGTCTTGTGACCCACCAATATCTACCCCTTGCTTAATGTTCAAGGATAGATCATTTAATTTATAAAGATTTGCTTTGGTTGTCTGCACAGCAGTAGCTCCAGTTAATTCACCACCAGTCAAAAAATTGTATAAAGTGGTTTTACCAGTACCACGTGCGCCTAATATGGCAAGTCTTTTACCACTAAGACGACTATAATAAGTTTTTGCTGTTAATCCAGTAATTAATGTTGCTACAGCAACACCAGCTATCCATAATAAAGGTATTGGCATGATTTCTAAAATTTTATGTTATAATTTTTATGCAAAGGTGAAACAAAATTTTGACAAAACCAAATAAAACCAAAAATAATTTTACTATTTTTTTATTTAGAGTTGTCAATGTTGAATATTTGATAAAATCGGACTAATAAATTTTGTTTTTTAGGAAAATGATTGAAAAACATCAACTCAAAAAACATAAAAAATTTTGGCTAAAGCCAATTATTAAATTTTTTATTATCCTCCAGATAAATCTGGAGGCAATTCAAAAGATTATTTTTTTATTTTATTTTTATTTCCTGTATAAATTCTCCAAAAATCAAAAAAAAATATTTAATTTTGCATCAAAAATAAAAAAAATAGATACTGTCCCAATTTGATTGCAAATTTATTTTTATGTTGATAAAAGTATCTATAACTATTTTGTTTTAAATCTCTTGCAACGGATTTGGGACAGTACCAACTTTTTAGGTTTGTGTCTTTTTTTATTTTGATTATTTTTGGATTATCTTATCATCAATAGTTCACGATATTTTGCCAAAGGCCACAAATTATCATCAACAATTAACTCTAATTTATCAGCCGCATAACGAATATCATCAAACAAAGATTTTACATTATTTTCATAATCGACCGCTTTTTGTTTTGTATTTTCGATAAGATTTGCTTCTTTGCGTGCATCAATCATCTTTTTAACACCCGATTGAATTGTGCCAATATATTTAGAAATATCACTAATTGCTTCTTTGACAGTGCTTGTCCCTTCAATATCACCCATACCAATTACCATCAAATTTTTGATGTTTTTAACCAATTCATTTTGATAAGCAATAGCCGCAGGAATAATTTGATTAAGTGCCAAATCACCCATCACACGTGATTCAATTTGTACTTTTTTGATATAATTTTCTAAATTGATTTCATATCTCGCCTCGACTTCTCTATGCGTCATAATGCCTAAATTTTCGAATAAATACAAAGATTTTTCAGAAATATACGCATCTAACGCTTCTGGCGTAGATTTCACATTAGGCAAACCACGTTTTTGAGCTTCTTCTGCCCATTCTTGAGAGTAATTATCGCCTTCGAAAAGTATATTTTTTGATTGTTTGATATAATCACGCAAAACATTGACAATGGCAACCTCTTTTTTATCAGTCAATTCAGAAGCTTTATCTACATCTTTTTTGAATTGTTGTAATTGATTGGCAACAATTGTATTCAAAACTAACATAGGTGCGGCACAATTCGCAGAACTTCCCACTGCTCTAAACTCAAATTTATTTCCTGTAAAAGCGAAAGGAGAAGTACGATTGCGGTCGGTTGTATCTAAAATAATTTGAGGAACTTTGTTAATTCCTAATTTCATATACAAATTATCACCTTTTTCGATTTCTATGGTCGCATTATTTTCTAATTCATCTAATACTTTTTTCATTTCTGCTCCCGCAAAAATAGAAATAATAGCAGGTGGTGCTTCGTTGGCACCCAAACGAAAATCATTGCCCGCAGTCGCAATGCTTGCACGCAACAAATCAGCATAATCGTGAACGGCTTTGACGGTATTGACAAAAAAAGTTAAGAATTGCAAATTTTCTTTTGCTTTTGAAGTCGGAGCTAATAAATTTTTACCTGTATTTGTACCCAAAGCCCAATTATTATGTTTGCCACTTCCGTTAATTCCTGCAAATGGTTTTTCGTGAAAAAGAACTTTAAAATTATGTCTTTCTGCTACTTTTTCCATTACGTCCATCAACAAAGTATTATGATCGACTGCCAAATTTACTTCCTCAAAAGTAGGAGCGCACTCAAATTGTGCAGGAGCAACTTCATTATGACGAGTGCGAATAGGAATACCTAATTTTTGTGCTTCGATTTCAAAATCGACCATATAAGCACGCACACGCGAAGGAATTGAGCCAAAATAATGGTCTTCTAATTGTTGTCCTTTCGCAGGAGCGTGTCCAAAAACACTTCTTCCCGCCATCATCAAATCTGGGCGAGCATAAAATAATGCTTTATCTACCAAAAAATATTCTTGTTCTGCCCCCAAAGTAGCCACTACTTTTGTAATATCTTTATCAAAATATTCGCTACAAATAGCCGTTGCTGCTTTATCTACTGCAGAAAGTGCTTTTAATAAAGGCGTTTTATAATCCAATGCTTCGCCTGTATAAGAAACAAAAATCGTAGGAATACATAAAGTTTTGCTTCCTTCTATTTCCATAATAAAAGCAGGCGAACTCGAATCCCAAGCCGTATAACCACGTGCTTCGAAAGTCGCTCTAATTCCTCCACTTGGAAAAGAAGACGCATCAGGTTCTTGTTGTGCCAATGCTTCTCCTTTAAATTTTTCTAAGGCATTTCCTTTTATATCTATATCATAAAAAGCATCATGTTTTTCTGCCGTTGTGCCTGTCAAAGGTTGAAACCAATGTGTATAATGCGTTACGCCTTTGGTGATTGCCCAAGTTTTCATTGCTCCAGCAATAGCATCAGCCAATTCATTATCAATTTTAAGCCCTTGTTCTACTGCTTGATGTAGTTTTTTGTACGCATCAACACTTACATATTGTCGCATTGCATTGTCATTAAATACATTTGTTCCAAAATAGTCTGAAACTTTTGGGGCAGGCATATTGACCTGTATTGTTGCACGATTTTGTGCTGTTTCTATTGCATTAAAACGCAAGATTGCCATAAAAATATTATTTTTATTAAAAATAGATTAAATTTCGATGCAAGTTTATGAAATAAATATGAAAAAACCAAAAAGTAGGGTGTTTTTTTAGGCAGTTTTTTAAAATTGTTTGTTTTTTTTGATTTTAGTTTTTAAATTGCCTCCAGATTTATCTGGAGGATTATATAATAGTTGTGTTAATAATTGATTACAATTTCTTTGATTAAATCGACTATTTTATCATTGCTAAATTGTGTTTTAAATTCGATTTTTACTTTACCATCAAAAAACTTTTCGGCGTGTTTGATTTTAAATTTCTCTTCTTCTCGAAGTCCTTCTTCGTTATTGACATTTTTTGTTTCTACAATAAAATGTAGTTTTTGTTCTCCATCTTTAAATTTTAAAACATAAGCAAAATCAGGCGAATAAGATTTACCACCTGCCACAGGAATTTTAATGGAGTTTTTAGGAATTTTTGTAAAAATAATCACTTCATCAATATTATTTTTGATATTTGATTTTTCTAAATCCGAATCGTAATATAATTTATCAAACAAATAAGAAGTTGCCACATTTTCTTCTGAAAATAAAATGCCTACATCAGAAGCCGAAACTTCGCTTAATACTTTTCCATTTTCATCTGTTAATTTAGTTGGGTGAATATTATTGGAAACTTTTTTGTATTCAATACTAAATTTATCAATCGCATTTGCCATCAAATAATGTTCAAAATTTTGTTTGATAATTCGAATAGTTGTTTGATTCAAAAATTTGTTTATTTCTGTGTTTGCCTCAATCATCGATTGATGAAGTGTTTTGATATTGATATTTAATATTTTTGATAATTCTCTTAAAAAATCACTATATTTCATCGTTGAAATAGGTACGTTTTTTTGATTATAAATCGAATCAGGTTCGTTTACAACTGCTTTATTATCTATGATTTCAATTTTTGAAATTTTTTCGTTGATTCCATCTACAACAAAATTATTTTTTTGTGATTTTAAAAATGCCGTAAACAACGTTTTAAAACTTATTTCATTTTCAAATTTATATTCTAAAATTACTTTTTCGTTTAGTTTTTCCCAAAGGTCTTTCAACTCTTGATATTTTTCTGTTCTTACAATAATTTTCTTTTTTGTATCAGTTTCTTTACGAATTTTATTAAAATTTACGCCTTCAAAAATACGTGGATAATTAGTTTTGATAAATTCAAAACCACCTTCTTTGAAATCATTATTTCGTTTAATAATGCCTTCATTATCTAAAAATTCTAATAATTTTTCTTCCTCTGTAAATCTTTCAGGATATTTTTCAAGAATGATTTTAGTTAGTTCATTCAAATTTGTATATATTTTTTCGTAAGAAACCGCTCCCGATTTTTGATTGATTTCATTGACTAATTTATCTATAAAATCACTTTCTGTAAAATCTACAGCATAATGAAGAAAAAATTGTTCATCTTTTACACGATTCCCGTATTCATTCACAGGCAAACGCAAACCGCGCCCAACTTCTTGTAATTTTGAAATTTCGCTGCCACTTGTGCGAAGTTTACAAATCTGAAATACATTTGGATTGTCCCAACCTTCGCGCAAAGTCCATTTTGAAAAAATAAATCGTCTTGGATTTTCTAAACTAAGCATCGATTGTTTGTCGTGCAAAATTTCGTTTATTTCTTTTTCGATGGCTTCATCTTTTTCTGTATTATCTTTCGAAAAATAACCGCCGTGCGTAGTCGAAAGATTAAGCAATGTTTTTTTAAGATAGGATTTATAAAAAATATTTTCTTCCGTTTTTAATCGATTTTCTACTTCTGTTTTTATACAAATTTCAACAAAATTACGAATATATCCATTTTTATTTCTGTATTCATCTATATTATCAATAAAAAAAAGTGTCAATGGTTTTATTTTTATATCTCTTGTTAATAAACTTTTCTCGATTTCAAAATGTCTTGCAATAGCACTTCGCATCATTGTTTCTTGTAATTTTGTTGAATACGAATAAGGATTTATTTTATCACCTTTTTTCATTTCTAATCCATTAGACAAAATAACTGTACTTTTATTCAAATTTTCAATGGTCAAATCAGTCATTTCAGCGTGAATTTTTTCGAAACTTTCTGTTTTAGAAAGTTTTATTGTTTTATGTTTATCGTTTTCTATCAATTCAAAAGTGGCTTCTATGCCATCAGAATCAATAAATTTGACCGATACATTTTCACCTTTTTCAAAATTAGAAATACAACCAGTAATTCCTTTCACCAAATTTTGATTAAATGCATCTACAGCCGTGAGTTGATAAATTAAATTATGATAATCTTTTGTGTGAGTAATTTCTATTTTTTTGTTTAATATATTTTTTTGTTTCAATTCTTTATCAGGAAAAGTTGCTCCATAACGCAAAATAAATTGAGGTTTCATTTTTTGTACATTTTCCCAAGTTTTATTGCCCGTTCCAAATTTATGTGGCTCATCAATAATCATAAAAGGTTTGATAGCACCAATGGCATCAAAAGGAATAGTATATTTATCAAAAACACTTTTATCAAAACTTTTTTGCATCGTATCCGAGTTTATCATACCCGCATTAATAATCATTACCTGAATACTATTTTTTTCAAAACTTCCTGCATTCACAAAACTTGTAACGGCTGGCGGAATAAATGATTTTTTATTTTTATTATTTTTCTGACTTTCTACGATATGAAGATGAATTATTTTGCCATATTGTTCTTTGAAATGCTCTCGACTGCTCTCTGATTTTAAAAAACTAATCGTTCCTGCTTTGATAGAAAGGGTAGGAACGACTATAATAAATTTAAAAATACCATAGTTTTTATTGAGTTCAAAAATAGTTTTGGTATAAGTATAAGTTTTACCTGTACCTGTTTCCATCATTATATCGATAATATTACTACCATTGATAGCGTTTTCTTTGATAAAATTATCTTCTTGTTTGGCTTTTACATTTTTATAATATTGTCCTGTTGGCAAAGTAATATTTTGAAAAACATTTCCTTGTTTTTGAATTTTATTATAAATCGGATTCATAAAATTTTTATCTACTTCCGAAACCGAATGAAGTTCTAAATTTTCAAATAGTGCCAATGTACTTTTTACGGCATTTTCTTGATGTGATAAGTTTTTTTCAAAATTAAAATTCATAATTTTATTTTTTTGTTTTCATTTGTAAATACTTTGCGTTTAAATTCGGGAGTTTGTCCAAAATTCAATAATAAACCTACTTCTATTTCCGTTGCTTTTAGGTAGTTGATAAGTTGTAATTCATGCACATAAGCCAATGTTTGACTTGCTTTTAATTCTAAAATTATTTTATTATCTATTATTATATCAGCGCGATACTCGCCCACTAAAATATTTTTATAATACACTTTAATAGGTTTTTCTGTTTGGCAATGTAAGCCTTGTGATTTTAGTTCACGATACAACGCATTTTTATAATCTTTTTCTAAAAAACCAAAACCTAATTCGTTATATACTTGATAAAATGTTTTGATTATTTTATCTGTAATTTCTTTGTGTAATAATTCCATTTTTTTATTTTATTTTATTTTATTTATATTTTTTTTTAGCACGCAGATAACACGGATTGAGCAGATTAATACAGATATACCAGCGAAAATCCGCTCAACCCGCGTTATCCGTGTGCAAAAGTTGAATAGATTTTAACCCTAATATCTCGTTATAAAATCAATATCAATATTTTTCTTGTTTCTATAAGATTTTATATTTTCAGAAATTTCGCGTAAATTTTTACTATCAAAATAATACCCAAAAGCAATGATAGAAGTTGGATTAAATGTTTTGTTTCCATCAATTTTTTCCAACAATGTTTTAAGATTATCCGTAGTAAAACCTTTGTCCATCAAATATAATTTACCATTCCCAAGATATGCTTGATAACCATCTAAATCAATATTTTCTAATTCTTGCGTCAAAACAATGCCATCATACGTTTTCCAAGTAGTGAGCAATGCGTTCAGGTCGTCTTGTGTCAATTTAGTTTCATCAAATAAAATAGTTTGATTATCAAATTCGGTGGCTTCAAACTCATAATCTTCCCAAATAGGCATCGTTTCAAATATTTTGAACGCATTTTGAGTTTTACATTTTTCTAAACTTTTAATCGTTGCTAATGTTTCTTCGTTGGTTATTTCGCCTTTGAATTTGGCTATTTTTTGCGATAAATCTGCATTGATTTTTTTCGCAGCACGCAACAAACGTTCTTTGGTTATTTCAAAAATAGTTGGATTCGCTTTGAGTTCATCTTTTACAAAATCAAATGCTGTTTTATTTTTCTTTTTGTCTATTTCTTCAGCTAATTGTACTAAAATAAATTTTCGATGACCATTATCTTCTGCATTGAGTTGCATAACTGCATCGCCTGTGGTGCCAGAGCCTGCGAAGAAGTCGAGAATTAGGTCAGAGGAAGAAGAGCCTAAATAGATAATTTTTTTAAGTAATTTTACAGGCTTTGGATTGGTAAATATTGATAAATCATCAAATATTTCTTTGACTTCTTGAGTACCCTCTGTTGTTGTGCCATCATTATCCCACAAAGATTTTGAGACCCTTCCTCTCTCTTTTGCTTCAAATAAAAATCTTTTTCTTTGGGGTGCAGATTCACCACTCGCCCCAAAAACTATACGATTATCTTTTATAAGTTCCTTAAATTTATCCAAATCATTTTTCCAACTACATCCATCATTTGGCTTATATACTTTTTTAGTATTTGGATTTACAATTTCATACTGTTGATTTGGTCTCCATCCCCCAACTTGAAATGGGTCTGCTTTCCAACTTCCTCTTGGATCATTATCAGGGTTTGAAAAACCTTCAAAGTCCTTTTCTGGCAAACGAAACTCTTTTCTGTTTGCAATTTGATAGTTTAAATTTTTTGCATAGATTAAAACATAACTATGATTATCAGAAATAATGGCTGTATTTGTTACAGATTTTGTAGAATTCCAAGCTATTTCTTTCATATAATTCTCTTCTCCAAAAATTTCGTCCATCAATAATCGTAGTTGTGCCACTTCATTATCATCAATAGAAATAAAAATAACGCCATCATCTTTGAGTAATTGTTTGGCAATATACAATCGAGGATACATAAAAGTAAGCCACGCCGAATGGCTCTTGCTTTTACTTTGCGTAAAACTTAAAATGCGTTTTGCCTTTTCTTCATCAATACCAATCAGATTTTGGAGTTCTTTTGTCGTAAATTTTCTATCATCATTATAGACAAAACCATCACTTCCTGTGTTATAAGGCGGGTCTATATAAATCATTTTTATTTTTTCATAATAAGCATTCGCAAGATGTTTTAGCACTTCGAGATTATCACCTTTTATCAATACATTTTCGGCATTGTTATTTTCAGGTTGCGTATTATGTAGTTCGTTTGGTTTGAGCAAAGTAGTGGCGGGGTCGCTTGCGAGCAGTCTTGCGTAAGATTTTCCGAGCCAATCTAAGCCATAACTTTCGGCAGAAAAATTAATTTCTTTTTCGGTTAGATTATTCTTAAATTTTTCTAATTGAAAATCTCCGTTTTTATCAAAACATTGTGGAAAGTGTGTTTTCAATACTTCCAAATCATTATTTGATATTTTTATATTGTTGGTTATTTTTTGTTCTTCGTTCATTATTTTTGTTTTTTTAATATTTTTTTTATATATATGCTAAAAATCTATGCAATTTCGTAAAATAGTTTAATATTTGCAAAAATATAGACTTAATTTTAAAATTCCAAATAAATTTTTTTGTTTTTTTAGGAAATTTGTACAGAATATAAAAATATATATTTTGAATTTTTTTTTGAATTGCCTCCAGATTTATCTGGAGGATAATGTACAATTCAATCATTGGCTTTAGCCAAATTTTTTGTATTTTTTATATTTATATTTTCTATATTTCGAAAATTAATGGCATAAATGCTATTTCTATTTGTAGTATAGCAAACTATATTTATCCAACAACTTCTTTCGCTAAATTACCATAATCTTCAGCAGCCATAGAGTCGGGGGCATACGTAAAAATATCTTGTCCCATGGTGGAGGCTTCTACCAATGAAACATTTTGTCTAATCACAGTTTTAAAAACTTTTTCTTCGTGTTGTGCTTGTACGGCTTCGACAATATTTTTACTGACAATCGTCCTATTGACTTGCGTCAATAATAAACCACCAATTTTTAAATGTTGGTTCAAATTTTTACGCAATTCATCTATTAATTCCATAATTGTTTGTAAACCTTTGATAGCCAAATATTGAGATTGAACAATCAACATAATTTCTGTGGCAGCAATCAAAGCATTGACTGTCAATATTCCCAAACTCGGTGGGCAATCAATCAATACATAATCGTAATGTGTGGGGAGATTTTGTAATGATTCTTTCAGCCTAAAATAACCATTAATATCACCTATCAATTTCAATTCTGCTCCTGATAAAGCCAAACTTGCAGGTACAATATCAAAATTTGTAGCGATATTTTGAACAGGTAATTTTTCTTTTTCACACAGTGCGTGATAAATTTCTTTTTTGGGGTCTTCAATCTTTAACGATTGTGAAAGATTGGCTTGCGGGTCAGAATCGATAATGAGAACATTTTTTCCTAACATACTCAAAGCCTTGCCTAAGTGCAAAGTGGTAGTAGTTTTTCCAACGCCTCCTTTGTGATTAACCATAGCAATAATGCGTGTATTCATCTATATTTTGTTGATTTTAGTTGATTTTTTTTGCAAATTACATAATATTATCGTAAAGTTATAACTTTTTTATTATCTTTGAAAAAAAAATTAAAAATTTATGAAAAAATATAGCACAGCCTTAATAATTTGGTATGCTTTTGACAAAAAAATTACTTATTTTATGCCTCAACAAGAAGAAAAATCAATTCTCGAAGGTAATTGGCAAATAGTCGCAGATTTATTAGATGCGTTGAGTAATGATGGTTGGAAAATAACTACACACGCCATCGAAAAAGATGTGCATTATTGGAATTTGCAAATAAAAAATGAGTAAATTTTGAAATAAAAAACACAAAATAAATGTAAAAGTTTATTTTGTGTTTTTTATTTTTTTGTGTATAATAAATCTTATGTTAAGTAGATAAAATACAAACCTCTCTCCTATTATAAACTGATGTTATGCAGCCTTTAAATAATATTTGTAATAAGTAGATTTTCTTTCATTTTATTCTGCTTTCTTAAATCTATATTTATTGAAAATCAATACTTTATGATAATGAAATTACCATTTTACAAATTAGAATTTTACTTTGCGTAACATTCAGTTATAAAGTTAGTTTTTTCTTTATGATTACAAATAATAAAACTTTAGATATTTTCCTTTCTAATTTTTATTATTTCCTGCACAGATAAACCAGTTAAATCTTGAATAGTTTGATTATCATAACCTTTTTTAATAGCGTTTAAAGCGATTTGTTTCGCTTTATTTTGCTCACCTTCGATTTTTCCTTCGATTTTTCCTTCGATTTTTCCTTCGATTTTTCCTTCGATTTTTCCTTCGATTATCCCCAGAATTTTTCCTTCATCTTTAGCATTATTCATCGAATTGACAAAATCGGTTAAGTTTTTTAGACTACTTTGATATTCATTCAATTCTTCCTTTGAATATTTGGATACTTTTGATTTTTCAAATACTTTCATAAATATGTCATCTTCTAATTCTAAAGGTAAATTTTGTAATTGTGATATATTTTTTAAAATATATAACCATTTTTCATAGCGAGTTGTCAAATCCTCAATTTCTTTATTAAAATTAGGCATCTCTAAATAAATAAACTGCAATTTGTCATAAAATATTGTATTATCTTCAATATCTTTTAACATAATATGATGTTTTACTTTTTGAATAGGATTATATTCATCAAATTTGAAATCCATAATTGCCACAGAATAAATGCTTTTTAATTCATAACTCCAAACAAAACCATTTTTTTTTGAGTCTTTCAAAGCTTGATTTTGAATCGGAAAAGTTGAATAATAAATCGTTCTATCTTTGAAAAATTTTTGTTTCGCATTTTGCATTTCTACGATAAAAAATTCATCATTCTCAGTTTTGCAATGTATATCAAAAATGGCTTTTCTATCATCTTCTGTTCTACCTAAATTATCATTTTTGAGATAATTAATAGCCACAATTTTATCGTTATTTTGCAATAAAAGTGAATTTAAAAAATCAATCAATAATTCTTTACTATCTTCTTGACCAAATAGTTTTTTGAAACCAAAATCTGTAAAAGGATTGGCATAAGTACCCAAGTTTATATTCATTTTTTTATATGTTTTTGCAAAAATATTCTTTTTTTTTGATAAATACTTTATTTTTTTTAATCATTTATCAAAATATAAGAAAAAAATACTACCTTTGTTAAAAATCCTTCAATATATGTTAAATGTTGCGCTCAAAGCTGTGGTAGATAAACTAAATGTTTATCTCAAAAGTCGTTTTTCACTCACAAAAGATAAAGTTGAACTCTCCTCAATTATTAAAAGTGAAGGCGGCGGTACTTCTACTAATACCGAAAAAATTACGGTAACGTTGGTAGGAATTAATCAAGAAAGAAATATCAAAATTCCTGTCATTAACCCTGCAGATTCACCTATTTATCTGAATCTAAATGTATTAATTTCTGTGTATTTTGGTGAGGAAGGAAGTTATGAACAAGCACTCAAAGAACTATCCGCAGTGATTAGTTTTTTTCAAGCAAATTCTGTACTAACTCCACAAAACACGCCCGAATTGGGCAGTAATATTGATAAGTTAGTCTTCGTTATCGAGCCACAAGATATGACAACGATGCAAAATATGTGGTCTATGTTAGGGGGAAAACATACGCCTTGTATTTTATTCAAAGTTACTATGGTTGGAATCGATGAAGGAAATGCTTCTTTTGGTGGTACAATCGGAGTTGGTGGTTAAAAATAATGTTAAATAAGTATAAAAATTTTCATTTATTAAAAATATTGTTTAATTTTGTTTATAATTTTAAAATAAATAATATTTTTTATGTATAATTCTTTAGAAAGTTTTCTTACTGATTGGGCTTATGAAGTCGAATCTACGTTAAAATTCATCAATAATTTGAATGATGACGCATTAAAATTGCCAAAATCTCACGAAAAAGCAAGAGCAATGAAGCAAATTGTTTGGCATATTATCTCCACTCCTTCTGAAATGTTGAACTTGACAGGCTTGCAAGTTTTTGAAGTTGATTATAATACTCCCGCACCCGAAAGCGTAAAGGAATTAAAAGAAACTTACGAAAAAGTAAATGAAAGCCTTATCGAAAACATCAAAAAAAATTGGAACGATGAAATATTAAAAACAACTAATGATATGTATGGCGAAGTTTGGACAAAAGGAGATACATTAAAATATATGCTTTTCCACCAAATTCATCACAGAGGTCAGTTAAGTATTTTGATGCGTCAAGCAGGTTTGCGTGTTGCAGGTGTTTATGGACCTTCGAATGAAGAATGGCAAGCAATGAATTTGCCTGCGATGATTTAGTCTGAAATTTCATTTTCTTATCCAATAAAAAGACCAGTTTCTTACAAAATTGGTCTTTTTATTTTGATTATTTTTCTATCTTTATTTATCAATTTAAAAAATAATTACAAAAAAACATTGACTTTTTTTGTAATTTTGTGAAAAATAATTACTTTTGAAAGAATTTTTATAACAAAAACTATGAAAAAATATTTTTTATATTTATTATTGTATGTAGGTGCGAGTTTTGGTTTGTCAAGTTGTGTCATGTTTGGATTTAATTTGTTTGATTTAGGCAACAATAATTCACGTTCTCAACCTCCTCAAAATATGCCTAATAGACCCAAAACAGAGATAAAATCGAATGCAGCAGAAATGCTTGCCAAAAGAATGTTGTGTAGAACAAAATTTTTAGACGATGGAGATAGCATTCGAGTTTTTGTAGAATTAGAAATTCCACGATTAGCAGAAAAAGAAAATATTTCAACTTTGTTAAGTGAATTTTCTTTTGCCTACGGATTATTGGGAAGTTATAGTGCCAAAGAATATACTTATACCGAAAAATTAAAACCTTCTTATAATCAAGTCGAATACAAAAATAATATGTATTATTTTAATTTTGGTGTCATCAAAAAACCAACGCTTTCGATGGTAATGGTGATGGAAATTACTGATGTTAGAAATAATGATAAATTGGTGCAAGATATGGTTATATTTTTTACAATTACAAAAATTCGTGAAAGTTATGGATTATTTGATAAAAATGGAAAATATATTCATTTTAGTAAATTTTTCTTAAATAAAGATACTTTTCAAATTCGAGATTTAACTCGAAATTCGAAGGAATTATATGTGAGATATTTTAGTCAAGATTTTGAACCTGCTTTGCCACCTATGACTACGCAAGCACGCTTGGGTACAAAAGATATGAAAGTAGATAGTTTATTTAAAATTTCTTCTCATTCTCCGCTTAATTTTTCGAAAAAAGGTTTATATTTAATTCAAAATGATACCACTGCTTATTATGGATTGACAATTTATGTGTCTGATAAAAAATATCCTAAACTGAGTAAAGTCAATGATTTGATTGAACCTTTGATTTATATTACCACAGAAGATGAACGTAGAAATCTGCAGAATGCCACAGAAATAAAAAAAGAAATGGATAAATTATGGCTCAAATTATCACAAGGAAATACAAAATTAGCCAAATTTGTCATCAAAAATTATTACCAAAGAGTTAAATATTCGAATCAATATTTTACTACTTATAAAGAAGGTTGGAAAACTGATATGGGTATGATTTATATTATTTATGGAGCGCCCAATAGAATTGTAAGAAATAATGACGCAGAATATTGGTTTTATACACAAAACACAAATTTTGCAGAAATTAAATTTACTTTTGCCAAAAAACCAAATCAATTTACAGATGACCATTATAATTTGCTTCGTTTTCCTGATTATGAACAAGTTTGGTATCCTGTGATAGAACAATGGAGGTCAGGAAAAATATAACATTAATATATACTCAAAAGTAATTAATTATATGTTTTTTTAGAAGATAAATTCTTAAAAATCAAGTTAATCAATCTTACAAATCACGAAAATCGTGTAAATCTTAGGATAAAAACAACAATAAAAAATATATGTACGAACAATATCACAGATGGTATTCACCTTATATAGAGCGTGAAACTGAAATGCTGACTTTTGGTTATGCGGGCAAACCTTTAATTATTTTTCCTACTTCGATGGGAAGATTTTTTGAAAATAAAGATTTCAAATTGATTGATTCTTTGGCTTGGTATGTAGATAATGGCTTAATTAAAGTCTATTGTCCTGATAGTTTTGATAAAATGAGTTGGTATAATCGCAGTATTCCACCACCTTATAAAGTCTTAAATCATTTGGCGTATGAAAGAATGATTATGCACGAAGTAGTCGAAAGAGCCACTTATGAAACAGGACATTACAGAGTAATTGCGGCTGGTTGTAGTTTTGGCGGTTATCACGCTTTGAATATTGCTTTCAAACACCCACATCGATTTGCTTATACGATTAGTATGTCGGGGGCTTTTGATATTAAATCATTTTTAGATGGATATTATGATGATAATTGTTATTTTAATAACCCTGTCGATTATATGTCAAACTTAAATTATGGACATCATTATGATATGATTCGAGAAATGGGAATTATTTTGGCATCAGGCGAATGGGACGCATGCAAAGGCGATAACGAATATATGTCAAGTTTGTTAAGAAAAAATGGTATTCCACATTGGTTTGAGTGCAATCAAGGAGTTGGGCATGATTGGGGTTGGTGGAGAGAAATGTTACCACGTTTTGTAGGACAAATTTTATCTTAAAAAAATTAAAAAATGCTTATAAGATTGAATACTTATAGGCATTTTTTTTGCTAAAAACTGATATAAAAAAACGTTTACATCATTGGATTTTCGTGATTTTTTCCTTCTGCTACTAATCTTTCATCAAGTTGAAACATAGATACAATCATCAAAATCATACCTATCAAAATAGATATAAATCCAATTCCTATAATTGAAGTGGCTGCACCTATTAAGAGAAAATTAGCAGCTAAATTAAGACTTTTCACATTTGTTACTTTTCCTAAAACCTTACAAGAAAATGCTACAAATACTACAGAAATAATATATAAAATAATTATTATCGCGAAAAAAACAATAATTTGGTTAGTTAATATCGCTTTTATTATTTCTTGAGCAAATTCAGGGTCAGCTTGTGCTTTTTTTGCTAAATCTTCCAAAAACGCAGAGGTATCAGTTTCATTCGAATTACCAAATTTACTCATTAGATATTGGCTACCTATTTTTACTGCCATAATAAGTGTAACATTCATAACCAAAGACGAAATAAAAGCAATCAAATAATGAACAAAAATAATATTTTTTTGATAGTTTTTACCAAAAAGATAGAAAGCAAATAATACTAATAATTGTGGTAATAAGGCAATAAAAAAACCTAAAATGCTTGTTCCATCTAACACAAAAGATAACACAATAGATGATAAAAAGCCTATGCGGGCAAATAATACGGGTTTCATTGATATTTTTTAATTTTTTTGAATATACATATAAATTATAAGTACAAATATAGGTAAAAATATTTCATTTGCAAAAAAAAAAAAAATTTAAGCAATAAAATTAATTCAAATTATATAATTTAAAATTATTTTTTCAATGAATATTCTATTTGAAAACCTGCCCAAAAATCAACTTTTTTTTCAAATATGTTTTTTGAATTGTCTCTAGATTTATTTGGAATATAATAAAAAAAATTTAATCATTGGTTCTATCCGAAATCTCTGTATTTTTCAAATTGATATTTTTATATTTTTTAAATAAATTGTATAAATACCATTTCTATTCATACACAATAAAATTATATCCCCAATATTTTCCTATGAACCTTTTTAGTTATAAAATCACATTAAAATAAAAAAAAAATTAATAATATTAGGTTTTTTTTAATTTTTTTTTTAATTTTGTACGAAAATAAAAACTAAATTCTAATTCTGGAGTTATATACAAATATTACTTCATAAATTTTTTAAACTTTACTATTTATGCGTGAAATTCAAAAAGTAGCAATACTTGATTTATACAATGGAATGGCTAACTTGGGCTTAAAAAATATACAAGAAATAATAACTCGATATTCTGATAATTCAGACATCGAATTACAATATGATATTTTTGATGTGCGTCAAAAAGAAGAAGTTCCAAATATCGATCAGTATGATATGTATATTTCTACAGGCGGACCTGGAAGTCCTTTTGAAGGAGAAGGAAAAAAATGGGAAAAAAATTATTTTAATTGGGTAAATAAAATTTATAATTTTAATCAAAAAAATAATGATGCTAAAAAACACGCTTTTTTTATTTGTCATTCGTTTCAAATGATTTCTCGTTTTTTTGATATTGGTAATGTATGCAAAAGAAAATCTCTTTCTTTTGGAATTTTTCCGATGCACCACACAGAAGCAGGCTGGCAAGAACCTTTTTTTAGTGAATTACCAGAACCTTTTTATGCGGTAGATAATAGATATTGGCAACTTATCGAACCTAATCATGCAAAATTAAAAAGTTTGGGCGCAGAAATTTTATCTATCGAAAAAGAAAGACCACACGTCGATTTGGAACGTGCTGTGATGGCAATTCGTTTTTCACCTGAAATGTTTGCGGTGCAATTTCACCCTGAAGCAGACCCAATTGGTATGGAAAAATATTTTAATGATGCTTTGAAAAAACAAGAAATTATTGAAAGTCATGGGCAACAAAAATATGATGAAATGTGTGATTTTGTTAATGATGAAGATAAAATTGTTTTAACTCAAAAGGTGATTATTCCTAATTTCCTGCAAAACGCTATCGATGCAAAACAATTACAATTGGCTTAAAATGGTATTCGAAAAATATTAAAATATATCAAAAAAAAGCCTTTATTTCTTAGATTTAAAGGCTTTTTTGTTTTTTATTTAAAAAATAAAAACAATCTAAATCATTCAATAAAATGAGTACATTTAAAAATTGGACAAGAGATAAACTAAAAAAAAGATTTGGACTAAAAAGAATTTATAATCAACCCGAACTAATCGAATGGTTAGAATCAAACGTAGAAATAAATGCTTTTGAAGCCGAAAGTCTTCATTTTTGGCGCGAAAAAATGGCTCGTTATGTAGATTATTGGAACGAAGAAGAAGTCAAATTAAAATTTATAGGCAATATTATTACTTTAGTTGGGTATGATAATGACGAAATTTCTTGTTTTGCAGATAGATATATTGGCGGAATAATAGATGGCGAAACGATGAATGGCGAGCCTGATTTGATTATTGCGACAGGAAAACAAGAAATTGAAGCCCCTTTTTTTTTCTTACACGAATACAAAAAAGAATTAGATAACAATACGCCTGACCCCGCAGGACAATGTTTGGCGGCTATGTTTTTGGCTTATCAACTCAATTTAAACATACCTCAAATGGCTAAAAAATCTATTTTTGGCGCATATATTGTTGGGCGAAATTGGTTTTTTATGTTATTGAATGAAGATAAAACCTATTGTATTAGCGATGCTTTTGTGGCGACAAATAAAGAAGATTTAACCAAAATTTTCAAAATTATGAAAGCTTGTAACAATAAAATAAAAGAAATTTGGAATGAAATTTAATTATATTTGTAAGAAAAAAGTATGAATTTTAAATTTGTAAAAAAAACTTGGCAAGATAAAACTAAAAAAAACAAGTTCTTAGGAAATTTGTGTGGAAAAATTTGAAATATGTTTTTTGAATTGCCTCCAGATTTATCTGGAGGATAATAAAAAATTCAATCGTTGGCTTTAGCCAAAATCTCTGCTTTTTTTAAATTGATATTTTTATATTTTTTTTAATAAATGGCATAAATGCCATTTCTATTCATAACAGAATAAAATTATATCCGAAATATTTCTCACGAATCAAAAAATAATCACTATTTCAATAATTTAAAACCTAAAAATAAAGAAAATAAATCTTAGTACTAATCACCTTGAAAAATTTACTCATATTATCTTATTTTATCTTTCTACCTTTCTTTATCTACGGACAAGAGGCGTATATGCAACATTTTTCGGATAGAGATGGTTTGCCTAATATGACGATTTATGATATTTTACAAGATAATAAAGGATATATTTGGCTCGGTACAGATGGCGGAATAGTGCGTTATGATGGAGCGCAATTTGATGTTTTTGAAGTGCCTTGTGCCAAAAGCAATGCTTTTTCTTATTTGCAACAAGATAAAAATGGTACGATTTATTTTCAAAACTTTTCAGGACAATTTTTTTATATCCAAAACGAAAAATCATATTGTTTGGATTTAACCAAAGATTTTAATCGTCATAAACAAAATAAATTTTGGCTTGATACACAACAAGAAATTATTTGGGTAATCAATACCTCTATTTATCAATACCATATCAAAAAAAAAGAATGGAAAAAAATAAATATTCCCGAAATAAAAAATATTGAAAATGCCAGACATATACATATCACACAAAACCAGAAAGGCTCAATTTGGTTATTGATAAACGATAATTTATTTGAAATCTACAACCAAAAACTTATCCAAATCATTGATTTAACAGGTTTGGATATTAGTAAAGTATACGCCATTGGGCAGAAGATTTTTTTGTTGGAAAGCAATAAAAACGTGATTTATGAATATAAAAAACAAGAAAAAATAAAAACATCTTTGTCTGAATTTTTAACAAATTCCGCTTATATTACCCATATTAATACCGATAATGAATATAATCTTTGGATTGCTACGCTGGAAGGAGCATTATTGATTGATAAAGAAAATACAATTTATCCTATTCCTTTTTTGAAAAATAAACACGTATCTACTTGTATGCAAGATAGAGAAGGTAATTTTTGGTTTGGAACAATTGGAAAAGGCTTGTATATGATGCCTAATAAAGATATTCAGTTTTTTAATACCCAAAATTCCGCCCTCAAAAATGACCAAATTAAATGCTTGGCTGAAGATGACGAATCAAATTTATTCATAGGGGCTAATTATCCTGAAGTGTGGAAAATCAATCAAGAAGGAAAAATTATACAAAAATATGAATTGTCTTTGGGCGATGTAGAATGTTTGTTTTTTGATAAAAAAAGAAAACAAATATTGGTGGAAGCCTTAGCCATCAATGTTTTTGATGTCAATGCTTCAAAACCTAAACATACTTTTTTTGCAGGTTCAAGTCCAAAAGATATTGCATTATTTGATGAAAATAATTTGATTGTGGCTGCAGGAGATGCTGCGTATGCGATTGATATTACCCAAAAAGCAGGCGACAAACCACCTATGAATCTTGTGTATAGACAAAAATTTAGGCAAGATGCTCTCAAAAAAAAAGAATTGTTGTATTCTAATTTGATATTCCGCCAAATGCGGTCAAGATGTGCGTATGTAGATAATGATAATAAAAATATTTGGATAGGTTTTGATGATGGTTTGTTTTGCTATCAAAATGCAAAAGAAGAAGAAATAAAAACGCCCCAACAAGAAAAAATCATTGCTAAATGTATCATCAAAGATAAAGAAGGTATTTTGTGGATAGGCACGCTCAAACAAGGTATATTTGCCATCAAAAACAAAAAAGTAATGCAACATTTTACCCAAAAAAATGGCTTGTTGAGTAATTATTGTAAAAAATTAAGATTAGATAATCAAACACTTTGGATAGGCACAGACAAAGGTATTCAGGCGTTGGATTTGATTACTCAAAAATCAGATTTTTATACGCAACAAGATGGACTTATCAGCAGTGAAATTAACGATATTTGGATACAAAAAGATAAAATTTGGATAGCAACTAATAAAGGTTTGGTGGTATTTGATAAAAAAATGAAAAGCAAAAATTTGATTGCACCGCTTATTTATATTACAAATTTTTTTATATCTGAAAAAGCCTCTAAACTACAACCAAAATATTATCTTTCTTATCAAGAAAATAACCTTAAAATTGATTTTAGGGCAATTTCTTTTAGAAGTGAAGGAACTTTTAAGTATAAATATAGAATGTTGGGGTTAGATTCTAATTGGATTTATGTCAAAAGTGTTAATAATTATGTACGTTATGCGTCTTTGCCTTCGGGAAATTATGAATTTCAAATAAAATCTATCAATGAAGATAATATTGAAAGCGAAAAAATAGCAAAAATTGAAATAAAAATAGATTTTCCTTATTGGCGAACTTGGTGGTTTGTGATTTTGATGTTTTTTTTGGGTATAAGCATCGTGAGTTTGTTTTTTATGATTAGAATCAAAAACCTAAAAAGGCGTAATGATTTGGAAAATCAACTGCGAAATGCACATTTATTGGGGCTTAAAACACAAATGAATCCCCATTTTTTATTTAATGTACTCAATTCTATCAAAAGTTTTATGTATGAAAATGATAAAAAAAATGCCATTTTGTATTTGAATAAATTTAGCAATTTGGTACGCAAAATATTGCAAAATAGTGAGGTAGATTTTATTTCATTTCACGAAGAAATAGAAATGTTGTCGGATTATATTGAATTGGAAAAAATGCTTTTAGAAGATGATTTTGTGTGGGAATTAGAAAAAGATACAAATATTGATACAAGCCTTATGTTGCCTACTTTATTGATACAACCTTTTGTAGAAAATGCCTTTAAACACGGATTAAGACATCAAAAAGGAATAAAAGAACTAAAAATTAGTTTTTTATTGACCAATCCAAATCAATTACAAATAACGATAGAAGACAATGGCATTGGCAGAAAAAAATCAGCAGAAATCAACCAAAAAAATTATGTCAATCATCAATCTTTTGCACTCAAAAACATCAATAATCGCATTGCTTTATTAAACCAAAAACAACAATTTAAAATAAAAATCAATATCATAGACAAAATAGATGCAGAAAATCAATCAAAAGGCACAAAAATAATATTACAAATTGATTATGAAACCAGAAGAAAATAAAAACCAAGAAACCAAAAAAATAAAAACGCTTATTGTTGATGATTCACAAAGAGCAAGGCGATTGTTAAAAATAATCATAGAAGAAAATATTTCTGATGTGTTGATATTGGGCGAAGCCTCCAATGTAGAAGAAGCATTTTTGATACTCAAAAACACACAAATAGATTTACTTTTATTGGATATAGAAATGCCTAATAAAACGGGTTTGCAGTTAGCACAAGAACTTTTGGACGCAAATATAAGTTGTGAAATTATTTTTACGACTGCTTATAATCAATACGCAATTCAAGCGTTTAGGCTTTCTGCCATAGATTATTTGTTGAAACCTATTCAAGAAAATGATTTGATAGATGCCATTGAAAAAGTAAAACAAAAAAAAGAATGGCTCAATGACCAGCAACGTCTCAAAGCACTTACTCAAAATTTGGATAGCGAAAAAGAAAATAAAATTTGCTTGCCTATGCTCAATGGCTATCAATATATGGAATTAGATAATATAGAATATTTGGAGGCAGATGGTTCTTATGTAAAGATTCATTTGATAAATGGTAAAAATATTACGATTTCCAAAAACCTTAAATATTTTGAAGATATTTTTGAGAAATCTACTGATTTTTTAAGGATTCATCGCTCATTTATTGTGCATAAAAAATATGTTAAAAAAATTCAAAAAAGCAAAAATAGCACTGTCATTATGCAAAATAATAGCGAATTAGAAATTTCACGCAATAAAAAAGAGGAGATTTTAGATGCGTTTGGTATTCAATAAACGCCATTTATTTTTAATTATTTGACTAGAAAATCCTATAAATTCCCATTCACAAAGTCATATTCACCATTCACAAAACGCTTTATTCATATTTGGATAAAGCGTTTTATCTTTGCACTATGTAAAACGTTAATTGAATCTACAAATTAAAGTTTTATGATATAACAATTATCATTTATAAATTTAAAAAATTATTTACTCATTTTAATTATCACAAGTCATGAAAAAAACATTTTTTTATAGCACTATATTAACAAGTGTTTTATTTTTATTTTCATTTAGGGAAGTTTCAAAAACTAACATAGGAACATCAGTAAGTGGTTCTATTACTAATAACGGAAAAAAAGCATTGAAAGCCAGTGTACAAACTCCAAGAAACACAACAAGAGGCTCAATTTCTTATAATGTTCAACCAGGTCAAACGACTACTTTTAGTGGGGAATCAGGAGATAGATTGGAAGTGGTTTGTAATGGTAAAAAACAACAGCATACATTGGTAGAAGGTAGAAATCAAAACAAAATTACAAGTAATTGTAACTAATTTTTAGGATACTAATTTGTCATAAATTGTCAGCGTATTTTTTTTATTTATTTAACTTTTAACTTTTAATTTTTATTTCAATGAAACATTTATTTTTTTATTTTATTTTGATGGCAGGTTGTATCTTGTCAAGTTGTGGGAAAAAAGAGACTCCTGCTCCTACACCTCTTACCAAAACACAACTGATTTCCGCAAAAACTTGGAGAATGACTGCTGCAACTATTAGAATTGGTACTAATGCTCCTGTTGATAATTTGAGTGGTTATCCTGCTTGCGAAGCAGATAACTTGTATATCTACAGGGCTAACAATACCTACGAAGAGGATCAAGGGGCTACCAAATGCAGCCCAAATCAGAGTCAAATCCGTTTAACTGGTACTTGGGCGTTTACAACGAATGAAACGAAACTTTCAATTACTAGGGGATCAGGATCAATCGTAGATGACTTTGACCTTTTGGAGCTCACTGCTACAACTCTAAAAACCAGAATGGTTGATGGTAATGGCACACTAGATTACACTTTTACTGCTCAATAAACTATCTGCCACAAAAGGATAGAAACTTGCATTATTGTTGTCTTAGTTGTAATTTCTTTATTTACAAATTACAGTAAAAAATGGGATTTTAAGGTTTTTGTTATTCAATAAATCCTATAAAATTCCCATTTACAAAGTCATATTCACCATTCACAAAACGCTTTGTTTATATTTGGATAAAGCGTTTTATATTTGTACTTATAAATTGTTATGAATTTACGAATTTACAAATCTAAAATTTTTAATATACAATAATTATCGTTAATAACTCGTAAAAAAAATGAAAAAAATAATTCTTAGTCTCCTACTATCTGCGTATGTATGTGTAGGCTTACAAGCACAAACCAAAAAAATGGAAGAGACATCTATCCAAACCATCAAATTCAAAGATGGAAAAACCAAAGTTCTTAAAGGAATTTTAATCTCTGAACTAACAGAAAAGAATGGTTTTAATGACAACCTTATGAAAGATAAATATATCTATTCTCGTAAAGATAGTTTGGTTACGTTTTATGTTTACGATGAATGGCAAAAACCTGCAGAAGGTTTTAACCAGTTGCGTGAATATACTTTTCATATCAATCAACTGAAAGTAGATGGTGATTTTAAAATAGAAGAAAACCAACCTGACGATAACTTTACAACAAAATATTATACACTTTCTGGTCATGCCATTGAGGAAAAAAATTTTAACATCAATACATACTATTCGCATAAAAGTACCCCCCATACAACCTCAATCTTTGGAATGTTCACATTAAAAAGTTTGAAGAAAGAAAGTTTAGAAAAAGTAATGACCGATTTAAAATCAATGCTTCCAAAGAAAAAAGAGGACGTATATGAAGGCTTACAAGCACAAACCAAAAAAGAGGAAGAGGCATCTATCCAAACCATCAAATTCAGAGATGAAAAAACCAAAGTCTTTAAAGGAATTTTACTATCTGAACTAACAGAAAAGAATGCTTTTGATGACAAACTTACAAAATATAAATATTTCTATTTTCGTAAAGATAGTTTGATTACGTTTTATGTTTACCAAGAATGGCAAAAACCTGCAAGTGGATTTGACGAAATGAGCGAATATATTTTTCATATCAATCAACTGCAAGTAGATGGTGATTTTAAAATAGAAGAAAACCAACCTGACGATAACTTTACGACAAAATACTATACAATTCTTGTTAGAGCCATTGATGGAAAAACTTTTAATATTAATCAATACGATAGGTATAAAAGTACACCCTATAGAACCTTAACCTTTCCAACTTTCATATTAAAAAGTTTGAATAAAGAAAGTTTAGAAAAATTAATGGACGATTTAAAATCAATGCTTCCAAAGAAAAAAACAGAAGAGGATTAAATAAGAGTTGTTTTAAGTTCGTTGTGAATGATTTTATACGTTTTTGGTATTCAATAAATATCATTTATTTTAGTTATTTGATTATAAAATCCTATAAAATTCCCATTCACAAAGTCATATTCGCCATTCACAAAACGCTTTGCTTATATTTGGATAAAGCGTTTTATATTTGCACTTATAAATTGTTATGAATTTACGAATTTACAAATCTAAAATTTTAATATATAATAATTATCGTTAATAACTCATAAAAAATGAAAAAAATCTTAATCTTAGCTACGCTTATTTGTAGCATTTCTTTTTCTTCTTGTAAAAAAAGTACTGAAGAAACTCCCGCACCTGAAATAGCAGTTGCTGACGCTAATGGCGTAATTGAACGATTTAACTTTGATGGCAATCTGAATGGATTGCGTAGGACAAATGTTACATTTTCTAATCCAAATAGTGCCACTGTTACAGGCAAAGATAGACGTGGAAATACAAATCGTGCATTAGTTGTACCTGCAAATGCATCTTTAACCATAGATGGTTTGCCTTTGGTAACAGGTGGAGGCTCACGCACTATACTTTGTTGGATACACCCTAATAATAGCACAGGAAATGGTCTTCCAAGAAATTTTGTGAGTTATGGGGCAAACTATAACGAACAAGGTATTGGTTTCTCAGGAAATAATACTATATATGGCAACATACCTGGTACAAGTGTAAGTAAAAATTGGGAAATGGATATATCAAGCACAGTAAATCCAGCAGATGACTTTTGTTATTGGATCCCTGTGGCACTTGTATATAACCAAACTACTAATAAACTAACATTTTATGTATGGAACAACACAACAGGAAAAGTAGAAGTTACGCCTCCTTCTTCAGTTAATACAACAGGCACAGGTTTGAGAATAGGTGGAAGTACTACAGCCACTTTTAAAATTGATGACCTTATCATTTACAATCGTGCTTTGACTGACAGCGAAATACAAACTTTATTGACAGACGGAAGACCTGATTGCACATAAAAAAATAAAAATAAAGTTGTTAAGAAATATATTGTTTTTTAACAACTTTTCTATAATTTAAAAAAATATGAAAAAAAAACTTTTTTTAGTGCTAATGCTCATCAATAGCATTACATTATTTGCTCAAAAAGCACCAAAATTGACATTTAGCGAAAACTACGCAAATGAAAATTTGAGAGGCAAAGAGTTGGTTATCAAAGGAAAATTAATAGCCACAGATGACAAGGGCGGTCTTTTATTTTTTTTAGAAAAAACAAAGGACAAATTTATCTTAACACGTGTGTATAATAATACTGATTCTTTTTTTGATAAAGAAGCACCAAAATTTGTGAAAGATGTTATTTATTATCAACTTTCTCCTGAGTTGCTCAAAAAACTTACTATCAAACCTATGGAAAATCAAAAAGGATATTATCAAATTGATAGTGAATGGAATAATATTCCTTATATGCAAGATGCTGAAAGAAAAATAAAAACACAACGTTGGGGTTTTGGTGAAGAAAATGAGGAAGGTGTTATTTTAGCTGGGGAACAAATGATTCAAATAGGCATCTTTAAATCAGAAAAAGATTTTGAAAAATTCAAAAAAGAACTTTTTAAATAAACTTAAATTAAAATGAAAAATAAAATGAAAAAAAATATTGTATTGACATTCGCATTATTTTGTTTGTTGGTAAACATAAGTTTTGCGCAAAAAGATTTCAAATTCACAAATAAACCATCTAATGAAGGTTGTGTAATGAAAGGTAAAAATTTTAGTGTAGAGGGTAATTTGGTGGCTGAAGATAAACACAGCGATGGTGGAAAATCACTTTATTTTGCTATCAAAAAAGGTGAAGATGCATTGATAACTTATGTAGGGTTAAATCCTGAGCAAGAAGCAAAAAATGTATCATATCATTTCTTTACAAAAGCATATTTGGAAGATGTACAATTCGGAAGTTTTGGAGATGATCTTAGTTTGAGCATCGATAATATGTATTCTAAATACAAATATGATGAATTTTCAGAAGAAAATGTTCAGAAAAAAACGCAAGAGATAAATGGTACAATGATCAGAACTTTTAAAACAAAAAAAGAATTAGAAACATTCAAAAAAATGTTAAAAAAATAATTCATTTTTAAGATAATTTATAAAATTCCTTCGAAGTTTTCAAAATCTTGAAGGAATAATAAAATAAATATTTATTTACAAAATTAAAAAGTTATTATTAAACTAATAACATTACCCAAAAATTAAACTAAAGAAAAATGAAAAAATACTTATGTCTCCTTTTATTTATTTGTTTTTGTAGCAATAATATTTTTGCACAAACGAACAAACCGCAAACTTTTGTTTTTAGAGATAAAAATCAAGTACAAAAAGTTATGCTTACTTTTGATGAAAACGGAAAAACAACTTCGTTGAGTTATCAAGACACAAAAGATAAAAAATTTATTAAATTAAATATCATCAAAGAAGATGAAACAGAAATGAAACTTATCACAGAAAGAACTGATAACAAACAAAAAATTGTTTGGAGTTCTATGTGGATGATGGGTGGTTCTATGTTTTTGGAAAATGGCGAAATAGTATCTTTTTTACCTGAAACAATTTGTCAAGCCCCAACAGGTGAACAAATTATTACTTCTGGTGCGCCCACGTTTTTACCATTTTATTATGCACCCAATGCTAAATCTGGTTTTGTATTATTGGATATTCCACAAGAGCAAATCAATGACACAAAAAGAACAAAAGCAAATGAAATGTACTACGAAATAAATGTGCCTAATAAAAAAGGAAAATACAAACTTATCATTATGAATAATGATGATAGCAACAAAACAAAATTAAAATTGGTAGATATAAACCAAAAATCTACTTTATTTCAAGAAAAATAATCAATTTTTATAAAAAAAAACAATTAAATTATTATGAAAAAAATCATTTTATCATTCGTTTTTTCACTCGTGAGCGTGTATTTGTATGCACAGGGAAATTTATTGGACAATGCAGCTTTAAAAATCCAGAAAGAATATAAAAATCTTGAGGAGGCTTTGAAAAACCCACTGAAAGTGTATAAATTGGATTTAGATAACAAACAGTTGGAAAAATTTCCAATAGAAATTTTGGAATTAAAAAACTTACAAGTTTTGAGTTTGGGTGGAAACCAAATAAAAAAATTACCTGCAAAATTTGGAAATCTGAAAAATTTACAAAATTTATATTTGTATGGCAACAGCTCAATGTTTTCTTCGATACAAGAAATATGTAATCTCCAAAACTTACAACATTTGGATTTGAGTAAGAACGAAGGAATAACATATTTGCCAAAAGAAATTGGAAATCTAAAAAATTTACAAGAATTAATCCTTGAGAGTTGCAAATTAAGTTCTTTACCTAAAGAAATTGGAAAACTTAATAACTTACAATTTTTAGATGTTAATGGCAACAAACTAACGAATTTGCCCCAAGAAATTGGAAACCTCAAAAAATTAACAGATTTATATTTGCACAATAACGAACTTACCAGTTTACCCCAAGAAATTGGAAAACTTGACAACTTACAAGGATTAACCCTGATGAACAATAAATTAAGTAATTTACCCGCAGAATTTGGAAACCTCAAAAACTTAGAAGCTTTGAATTTGTCAAATTGTATGAGTATTTTACCAGAATTAATTTGGAATCTTAGTAAACTGACAGACCTTTATTTAGAAAACAACAAATTGACTACACTGCCAAAAGAAATTACGAAATTAAAAAGTTTGTCATTATTAAATTTACAGTCTAATACAATTTCTGACGAAGAACGAGCAAATATCAAAAAACTTTTACCCAATTGTGAGATAAATTTTTAGGTAATAATAAGTAATTCTTCATCACAAAGGTATATATAAATGTCTTTGTGAGGAGGAATAATCATAGCATAAACAAAATTAAAATTGGTAGATATAAACCAAAAATCTACTTTATTTCAAGAAAAATAATCAATTTTATGTGTATTTATCCAATTTAAAAACAATGAAAAAAACACTTTTTTTAGGTATTATTACCTTTTTATTCTTTTCTTTTGGTATTTCTAAAGTTTTTGCACAAACTAAATGGACGGATTTTGTGGGTAAAATACCTGAAATATCGCTCCCTTATGAGTTTGACCAAAGTAAACTTGATAATGCTACAAAATTAGATGTCAAAGATGTTACCACTCATTTTAAAGTTAAGAGAAATTTATCGGATATGTGGTCTGCTAAGGTTCTTGGTAAAATTACCGCACCCAATGGCGCAGTAGCAATTATTTGGAGTAAAGACGACTTACCAAAACCAAGTGTTACGCAATTTGTTTCTTTTTTTGATAAAAAAGGAAAAGAAAAAGAACTTAAAATAATCATACTTTACGCAGGTTATGGTAATAAAAACGATTTTTCAATCAAAAAAGAAGAAAGTAATTATATTTTTGAAGAAATATATAAAAAATCGGGTAAGGTAGTAGGTAAAGTTTTGAGATTCAATACAAATCCTAAGGATTGGGAAAAATAAATGACATATAACTTTTATTTCAAACTTTTATTTCAATTAAAAAAAATTCATTCAAAACATAAAACAATGAAAAAATTACTCTTTTTAGGTATTATTATTTGCCTTGCATTTGCTCAAAATTCTTTTGCACAACTTACCACTGAAAATATGGTAGGTAGATGGAGAGTTGTAGATTTCAATATGGTTCCCAAAAAAGCCAACGGAAAACTTACTAAAAATGAAATAACAACCATAGAAACGATGAAAAAAGCTTTGGCTTTAAAACCCAAGCTTATGATTTTTACACTCAATACTGATGGCTCTACCATAATAGAACCCAAACCAGAAAAAATAAACCCAACTTGGTCGATTGATAATTCTATTATTACTTTCAAATATGGACGTAAAAAATCAGAACAATATAGCATCAAATTATTAAATGATGGCAAAACAGAATGGCAAGCCCTAAAAAGTAAGGTAGCTTTGCCTGTAATGACATTTGAAAAAGATTAAATTTAAAATTATTCAATTCAAAAAAATAATTCAAAACAATGAAAAAGTTACTTATTTTAGGTCTTATTACCTTTTTATTTGTTTCTTTTGATATTTCTGAAACTTTTGCCCAAAAAATTACAGAAAAGACTTTTTTTAAAAATCAACAGCAATACATTACTCAGGTAAAAGTAGGTGAAATAACTATTCGCCAAAAACGCATACCTAAGTCAGTATTTCCTGCCAAAATAACACCTAAAAATTGGTCTTTTTATAATGGTTTAGAAGGCATTCAAAATGAATTAGATAAACTACAAGCAGATTTTGTGGCAAAAAAGAAAGAATCTTATACTTGGAAAGAAACTTATCGTCTTGAAAATAAGACGTTTTCTAAACGGCTCAAAGAATTACAAGAAGAAGATAATAGATTAAAAGTTGAATCTTATGCACAAGAATGGGAGGTTTATGCTACTTATTTTCGCCAACAAGATAGCATAAGTAGTGCGCAATTTTGGCAAAAATATAATGCTGAAAAACAAGCAGTACAAGAACAATATTACAAACTTTTGAAAATTTGTGAGAAAGATATATTGACTTTTATTGATTTAGAACACTTGAAAACAGGTAGACAAATTTTTCCAGATAGTGTGGCTTTACGCGAATGTTATGTATTGAAATTAGCACAATCAGGAGAGGTCAAGTTAGCCTTGCAAGAGCAAGAACCTTACCTACAAACAGGCTCAGGTGCAGCACAAGAAAAATCTCTTTTATTTTACAATCGCATAAAAAAAGATTATATCAAAGTTCAAACACCTACTAACACAACAAATATCAATAACACTCGTACCAAAACCACCACTACCAGACGTATCAAAACTACTGGACGAAGGCGATAATAAAAACTAACAGAGAACGAAAAATATTATTAAAAATAAAAAAAATGGAATTTTAAATCAATAAAAAAAATGAAAAAATCACTTATTTTAATTGCTCTTATCATGATTTTGGTAAATGTAGCAGTTGCACAAAAAACTACTTCTAAAATGTTTGTAGGAGTTTGGGAATTTGAGCGCATAGAACTCTTGGTGGGAGATGCAACACTTACAGAAGCCGACAAAGAACTGAAATTAAACGCAGAAAAGAAATTTATAGAACAATTACAAGGTAAAACTATTTCTTTTACGTCCAAAAAATGTAATGAGCAATTATTCGGATTTGGAGAGGCAAAGTGGAGTTTTGACAAAGACAATCAACAACTCTACCTCGAAAAACAAGTATTAGTAGATGGAAAAAAATTGAAAGATGTTATTGCTTATGAGGCAAATATCAAAGATGGGCAACTTAGTCTTAAACCATGGACATTAGCAAGTTATATCGTTTATTTGAAACGTAAATCGTAAAAAAAATTGGTTTCATAAATTTACCATTTTTTTATGTAGTGGTAGAAATATTGTATGAAACCACCAAAAAAATACACAAAAATATGATATATTTTTGTGTATTTTCATTTTCTAAGCAATTTCATTTCCTTTTTTATCTTTCAGGGAGCATCTAAAAAATAAACTACCCACTCAAAAAAACCTATTTTTAGTTCCCTCACCGCTGGGGAGGGTTAGGGTCAGTGTTGTTAAATTCTAATATTTGTCAGGTAAATTATTTTACAAATCAAAATATAATTTGCCAAATCTATAAGATTTTCAAAAAATTATGGATTTTTTACAGAATATTATACAAGTTAATTTCTATTTTACTTGTTAAAAAGAAAAGAATTTAACAACACTGACCCCAGCCCTCCCCGAAGGTGAGGGAGTTTTTTTGGGTATAATATTTTCTACTTAGTCCCTCAATTCCTTCAAAAGTTGTTTTCTTTTTACCCATAAATATAATGAAGGAATAATAATGGGCGAAAAAATCAACGTACTTGTCAAACCACCAATAATTACAGTTGCCAAAGGTCTTTGCACATCTGAGCCAATGCCCGAAGAAATAGCCGCAGGCACCAAACCAACAATCGCCACAATCAAAATCGCTAATTCTGCTCTTAATTGTTCTTTGCTTGCTTCTTTAATCGTATGCAATAAATCATCATTTTTGGCACATAAAATATGCCGTTTTATTTCTGACACCAACACCACTCCTGCCATGACCGAAATTCCAAAAATACTTACAAAACCTACGCCACCTGACACATTAAAATAATAACCTCGCATCAATAAAGCCGTAATTCCGCCTGCTAACGCAAATAAAATACAAGTCATTGTGATTAAAGTATCTGTAATGGTCTGATAAAACATATATAAAAACACAAAAACAGTAACAATAGTTAAAGGAATTGTAAACAATAATTGTCCGCCTGCTCGTTTCAAATTTTCGTATTGTCCCCCCAAAACTAAATTATAACCTTTGGGAATTTTGATTTGTTGAGCAATTTTTTCTTCTAATTCTTTCACAAAACCAACTTGGTCGCGCCCACGTATATTGGTGCGAACCGTAATCATTCTTTTGTTATTATATCGATAAATATTGGTTTGTCCTTCTATAAAATGAATATTTGCTAATTCTGCCATCGGAATTTGTGAGCCATTGGGCGAAGTTACTAATAAGGTTTTAATCACATCAATATTGTTTCGAAATTCGGGCAAATAACGCACAATAATATCATATTTTTTGGTTTCATCATATAAAACTGAAATTGCTTTTCCTCCAATGGCTGCCTCAATCATATTTTCAATATCAGAAATATTGATACCAAAACGAGCCGCATTTTCTCTTTTGATATTGATGGCTAATTGTTCTTGAGGTCCTTCTTGCTCGATATTGACCGATTCACTTCCTGTCATATTTTTGACAATTTTTGCGATAGAATCGCCTTTTTGTCGCATCATTTTTAAATCATTTCCGATGATAGAAATGGCTAAATCTGCTGCTGAACCTGTTACAATTTCCATTACTTGGTCAATAATTGGTTGTCCTGACGAAAATTTAATACTCGGAAAAGCCTTTTCTAAATCGTTTCGAATCATTTTGACTAATTCTTTTTTAGGCAATGTATCTGCCCACAAATGATAATCTTTTAAGCCCACTAAAATTTCATTTCTATTCGCAGGAAAAGGGTCAGTTCCTTCGTCATTTCGTCCTGTTTGAGAAATAATAAAATCTATTTGTGGAAATTTTCCAATAATTTCTCTGATTTTTGGCGCGTGTTTTACGTTTTCTTTAATCGTAATTCCTGAAGGAAAATTGCCTCTTAAAAATATAGAGCCTTCGTCTAATTCGGGTAAAAATTCACTTCCTATCCAAGCCCCTGTGCCAATCATCAATAAAACAATGACCAAACCTGAAATAACTGTTAATTTTGTTTTTTTGAGCGTAATATTTAAAATAATTCCATACCATTTATCAAAAAAATCTAACACGAAATTTTTATACGTTTTGATAGATTTTTCTGCTTTTTCAAAAGATTTTTTATAAATCATCGAAATCAACACAGGAATAAAAGTCAATGCACCAATCAAAGAACCAATCACCGCAAAAGCCAAAGTCAATGCCATGGGTGAAAATAATTTTCCTTCTACACGCGTCATCAACAAAATCGGCATATACGCCAAAATAATAATCGTTACCGAAAAAAATATTTCTCCACTTACTTCTTGTGCGGTGTGTAATGTAAGATGAAAAATACCTTTTTTGCGTTCTTCTTGGTTTGCTTGCCTATATTTTCGAATCAAATGTTCCACCATTACACACGCTCCATCTACAATAATTCCAAAATCTATCGCTCCCAAAGACAATAAATTGGCAGGAATTCCTGCTATTTTCATCATAATAAAAGCAAAAAGCAAAGAAAAAGGAATGGTTAATGCCACTACTAACGCACTTCTAACACTTCCCAAAAAGAAAACTAACAAAATAATCACGATAGAAACGCCTTCAAAAAGTGTATGAGCAACGGTTTCAAGAGAATGGTCAATCAAAAAACTTCTATCGTACATCACACGCAATTTCACGCCTTCGGGCAATTCATTTTCTTCTAATTCTTTTATTTTTTGTTTCAAATTGGCTAATGCTTCACTTGGATTTTCATATCTACGCAATAAAATAATTCCTTCTACGCCACTATTCACATTGATATTTTTACTTGGAATCGAATACCCTAAAATACCACTAGCAGGTGGTGGAGTAATTTCTACACTCGCTACATCTCTGATAAAAATAGGCACTCCGCCATCTGCTTTTAAGACAATATTTTCAATATCTTCCTCACTTTTTACCATTCCCAAACCTCGAACTGCAAAACCTTGTCCGCCTCTTTCTATCGAATTTCCACCTGTATTTTGGTTATTTATCACGACTGCTTTTTCAATATCGCCAATAGTAAGATTATAACGGCGAAGTTTATCAGGAGAAGTGAGAATATGAAATTGTTTGAGCGGACCGCCAAAAGTGGTGATATCTGCAATGCCGGGCGTTTGCAATAAAAAAGGTTTGATAACCCAATCTTGCAAATCGCGCACTTGTGTAGGCGAAAAAGTAGGCGGTGCTTCTACTACATATCTAAAAATTTCTCCTACGGCTGTCGAAAGTGGGGCTAATTCAGGCACAACGCCATCAGGAAGTTGTAAAGAAGCCAATCTTTCTAAGACTTGTTGTCGAGCAAAATAATCGTCTGTGCCATCTCTAAAGGTAAGTTGTACTACGCCCAAACCAAAAATAGTTCTACTTCTTTTATCTAATACATTGGGCGTACTTTGCAAGGCTTTTTCAATCGGAACTGTCACTTGTTGCTCAACTTCTTCGGCTGCTCTGCCCTCATATTTGGCAACAATAATAACGTTTGTGTCTGCTATATCTGGATAAGCTTCGATTTTTAATTGAGTAAAACACCAATAACCAATCAACATCAAAAGAAAACTTGTGATGATAATTAGCCAACGTTGTGTCAATGAAAAATTAATCAGTAACTTTATCATAGGTTTTTTGTCAAATTATTTTTTGAAAAACATGGTTATTTTAATATCCAAAAGAAAGTCCTTTTAATTGTAAAACACCTTCGATAGCAATTTCATCATCGTTACTCAACCCTTTCATAATCAATATTCTATCACCAATTTGTTGTCCGATTTGCACTTCTTTTCTGATAAAAGTTTGTTTATTTTTTTTAAGAAAAACATAATCTTTTCCCTGCACAGTTATCAACGAATTTTTATTGATATTGATAAAATCTCCTTCGTTTAGTTCGAAAGAAACGCTGGCAAACATTCCTGCTTTTAACTTAAATAGTGCATTGGTTACTATAATTCTCAATCGAATCATTCGAGTTGTGTTATCAACTACATCAGCAATATCTTCTATTTTTCCTCCAAATTTTTCATTAGGAAACGAGGCAAATTCGAGTTTACACTCAGCACCTTTTTGAATTTTTGTGATTTGATTTTCGGGAATATGACAAATAATATACGCCATTCCAGCGGAAGTAAAATTAAGTTGGTCAGGATTAAATCCGTTTGATTTTAGTTTTACTTCATGTTCTACAATGCTTGCTTTTTCATTGGCGAGATTTGTTTTTTCAACTGAAAGTGACATTTGTGCTTCTAATAAATCTTTGCCTGTTCCTGCTCCGTGTGTTAGCAAATCTTTTACTCTTTCCAATTCAATTTCTCTTTGTTTGATATTGATATTTTGAATTTGAGAAATATTGATTTGATGATGGGCAATATCGATATAACTGCTTGTCAATTCAGGACTTTCGAACAATACCAAAACAGGTCTGTTGCCTTGTGTAGCGGGTACGGTAATTGCTCCCACACGCCCCAATGCGTGTAATTCTTTGCTAATGTCATCAGAATTAACTTTGTTTGTTTTAAAAAATTTAAAACTATCATCAGTTTTAAATTCGATAGTTATTCCGTCTGTACTGACTTCGGGTGGTTTGTTTTCAATAACTTTATTTTTTTCTTTGTGTGATGTGCAAGAAAAAATAAGCCCTAAAAGAATAGAAAAATAAATAAATAATTTCATTGATTTTCAATTAAATATAATTAGTTTTTGATTAGTTTTTGCAAATATAAAGTTTAAATATCTCAATATTTGCAAAGTTATATATTTATTGATTGATAATGAATAAAATGGAAAAATAATAAAAGATTTTAGTTATTTTTACAATTTTGAGGAGGATAAAAAACAAAAAATAATCTTGACAAAAAAGGTAATAATTTTTGAAAAAAAACTTTCTATTTTGACTAAGAATCGAAAAAGTAATAATGTAAACTTTTTATTTTATTTATTTTTGAGGTCTAAAAATGTTATAACTGCAAAAAATAGCTTAGTGATAACCAAACTAAATGGTTCATGGGAAATTATTGCAGATATAATTCTGGTCTATATATGAATATCTTTTTATTTTAAAAATATAGAAAAATATCCATTTGAGAAACATAAAAATTTTGGCTAAAGCCAAGAATTGAATTTTATATTAACCTCCAGATAAATCTGGAGGCAATTCAAAAAATACATTTCAAAAAAAATTCATTTTCCGCACAAATTTCCCAAAAACGAACTAAATAATTAAAAAATACAATAATTCTAATTTTATATTTACTTTTTTTAGTGTTTACATTATTTAAAATCTGATCCTTAAAAATAGATTTATAATTAATTTGATATAAAATAAATAAAAAAAATGTATATTTGCACTCATAAATATTAACTTTTTCTCATAAAAAGACTTTAAAAAAATGCAAGATTTTGTATCATATAATCCTACCAAACTTATTTTTGGTAAAAATACCCTCGAAAAATTAGGAAAAGAAGCCTTAAATTACGGTAAAAATGCCTTAATTTTAATCGGAAAAGGCTCTGTAAAAAAAAATGGTGTCTTAGATACCGTTACAAAACAACTCACGCAAAACAATATTTCTTTCGAAATTTTTGAGGGAATAAAATCAAATCCTATTTATGAAGACGCGGATAGTGCAGTAACTCACGCAAAAAAAATGAAAGCTGATATGGTGATTGCAGTAGGTGGTGGCTCTGTTTTAGATACTGCAAAAGCGGTTTGTGCAGGCGTATATAGCGATCATTCTGTTTGGGAATTTTATACGCATACCAAAAGTCCTGTCAATGCGTTACCTTTATTGACCGTTTTGACGTTGGCAGCCACAGGCTCAGAAATGAATTATTATACCGTGATTCAAAATGATACAACCAAAGAAAAACTTGCTTTTGGCTCGCCTTTGGTTGCGCCCAAAGTATCATTTTTGAATCCTGAATTTACGTATTCTGTGGACAAATATTATACTTCTTGTGGAGTAGTTGATTTAATTTCTCATTGTTTGGAGGCTTATTTTGATACTTCGAGTTCACCTTTGAGTGATGCTATTGTAGCGGATATTATTCGATTGGCAATGGATTATGGTAAAAAAATAATCGACAATCCAAATGATTATGAAACGAGAGCAAACATTATGTGGTTGGCTACTACGGCTTTGAATGGCAGTTTATCGGCAGGAAAAAGAGGTGGAGATTGGGGGGTTCATCAATTAGAACACGGATTAAGTGCTTTATTTGATATTGCTCACGGAGCTGGTTTGGCGATTGTTTATCCTGCTTGGCTCAAACATTATCACCCACAAATCAAAGATAAATTAAAGTTTTTAGCAAAATATGTTTTAGGTGATGATAAAGCAGATTTTATTGAAGTGTTAGAATATTTTTATGGAAAAATAGGCGTGCCAATTCGTTTGAAACAAGCAAATATCGATGAAAATGAATATGAAAATATTATGAGTAATTGGCAGAAAAATAAAGCAAGCGGTTATTTTTTCAAAATGACTACTCAAGATTACAAAGGAATTTTAAGTTTAATGAAATAAAATATTTCCTTTTGAAATATAGAAAAATATACTGTATTTTTTGAATTACCTCCAGATTTATCTGGAGGATAATAAAACATTCAATCGTTGGCTATAGCCGAAAATCTCTGTGTTTTTCAAATTGATATTTTTCTATATTTTTTTAAATAAATGGCTATTTATAATAGAATAAAATTAACTCCGCAATAATTTTCAATGAACCAAAACTTTCAAAAATTGTATCATAATTTAGTCCTGATAAAAGATTTTTTTCTCTACAAAATTGTCAAACAACCATTTTTTTATGCCTATCATTTTTTTTTAAAATTTATTCTTAAAAATTTGCTAAATGTTTATTTTTTACGTATCTTTGTGAAGAAATTATAAGTAAAAAAAATAAATATCCTGCAAATATGAAAGCACGTTTTTCTGTTAAACAATTAGGTAAAAAAAGACCTTTTATTGATGCCAAAGAAATCGAGATTGACATCAATCAAAATGAAGAATATCAACTCAAAGACCTGCTCACGCAAGTAGTGATACAACAAGTAACGGAATTTAACCAAAAAATAGATGACCACGCCAATAATAAATCTTTGTTTACTTTTTTTCAAGAAAATGAAATTGAAAATGAAGCACAAACAGGACGTGTGCGTTTTGGTGATATTTTTAATAATAAAAAAGCAAACCCTGAAAAAGCAATAGAAACCGTTTTGTGGGCTTTTTTTGATGGTTTGATTGCGGTTTTTATTGATGATGTTCAAATTGAAAAATTAGAAAATCCTATCATGCTCAAAGAAAATTCTTTGATTACTTTTGTTAGACTTACTTTTTTGGTGGGAATATAAAGAATTAAAAAAACATTAAAAAATTCAGAAAAAATCCGTTTTAATCCGTAAAATCCGCGTTATCCGCGTGCTAAAATCTTTGTCATAAAACTTTTATAAACAAAAACAAACATGGAAAATATCCAAGAATTTCTTAAAACAAAAATAAAAAAAGACACTTATTTAAGTGATTTTTGCAAAGAATTACAAGCATTTGAAAGTGCAAAAAATTATACTATATTATCTGAAAAAAGTGTAATGTTTGGGCTTTTATTGCTCAATGGCATACCCGAACTTTTTGAATATGCACACCAAAAAAATGCAAATGTACAAATACAAAAAGACACAAAACGCTACAAAAAATTATTAGAATTGTTGGAAATTAAGGTAGAAAGTGAAGGAAAAAGTGAAGTGATTTCTGGGCAAGTTCCTCCAAAAAAATGGGGTGAATTTAATGATTTTTGGATATATTTTTTTGGAAAAGAAATTACAAAATATATCGTGGGCGCATGCGAATTGGTGGAAAAAGCACCTTATCAAACTGGGTATTATCGCAGGTCTTTTACCGCTCCAAATATGTCTGAATTGTGTTTTTTAAGGCAATTATATTTTTTAAATTCCCTCATGCACGATTTGAGATATAATTTTACTTTGACCGAATATGTCTTATATGAATATCAAATATCGCTTTATTATTCGCCTATTGACTATATTTGGGCAAGCGCTATCAACGAAGAAGGCAAAGATTTTGATAAAAATTTTTATGATTTGATGCTTGATATTATGTATAATCGCCATGATACAGCCAAACCAAGTAGAAAAAATATCAAAGCCATGTTACTCTCGCACAAGCCCGAAGCGTGGGAAGGCGTAGTAAAATTATTGCTCGCAGCACAAAGACAAGAAGGACTTAGACAAACGATTTTGGAGTGTTTGGACGAAACAAATATAGGAGCAATGAAAGCCCTTATAAAAGTAATTTTAGATGAAAAACTTACACGATTTTCTTCTGTGGTGCGTGCCTTAGATGTGTGGGCAGGATTGGGTTGGGAGGCACAAAAAGAAAGTACGATTATTCGTTTTATGGAACTTGGACAGCGATTTTTAGAAAATCCTACCCAAATATCAGAAGGAATCAAAAGCAAAGATAATGCAGAAGTTTATATGGCTTTGTGGGCGCAAGGCATATATGACGTAGAAAAATGTTATCCTTTACTTGATGAACTTTTGGCGGGAGATGACCACGAAAAAATGCTTTTGGCGTTATATTTTGTGAGTTTATTAGGTTTGCCAAAAGCAAATTTGCACTATTTTGAAAAGGTATTAAAACGCCCTGATGCCATAGAAGATTTGGCGGTATTGTCGCAAGTTTTAAATATATTTTCTATAACAGAAGGAGATTATAACAAATCACAAAGGTTTGAATTGTTTGATATTTTGGAAAAAACATTGCCCAATGTACCTGAAAAAGAGAAAAAATTTGAAGGAAAAGTATTTTCTTGGCTTAATTTTTCTATTCAAAAATCAAGCGTTTTAAGTACAATGATTTTCTTTATTGATTTTAAAAATGAAGAAGAATGGGATAAAATTATGCCTTATTTTGAAAAGGGAGATGCAAATATTAGAATGCAAATCACAAGTTTAATCCTACCTTTTGAACATTATTATACTTATGATAATAGCAAACTAAAACCTATTACCAAAAAACAAAGAGATTTTGCGTTAAATGTGCTAAAAGACCGTTCTACAAATGTGCGTGATTTGGCTATGAGAGTGCTTGTGGAAGCGGATATTAGCGTGGAAGAGATACCTATTTTTATTGAAATGCTCACCAAAAAAAACACCGAAGTACGCAAAACTGTCATTGCTTTATTTTTGAAATTTGATAAAAATACGCTCATGGATACTATCCAAAAATTGTTGATGGCAAATACAGAACAACGATTGGCGGGTTTGGATTTATTGATTAAAACAAAAGAAGATAATTTATTAGATAATATTTGGATACAAAAAACAACCGAAAGTTTTGTAAATAATCCAAAAACGACACAACAAGAATTATTGATTGCAGATAAATTGCTCAATAAAGACGTTGATGTATTGTCTTTTAAACAAGAAAATGGTTTTGGTTTATTTGACCCAACTATTATCACACTTGAACAAAAACCAAGCATTTTGACTGATGGTTTGTATATGACGTTGACCAAAAATAATGCCTTTGGATTGAGCCAATCTCCCGAAAAAATTAACGACGCATTAAAAGAATTGCAAACATTATTTATAAAATATAAAGATTATGAATATGAATGTGAATATTGGAACAAAACAAAAGGAGCAGTGTTGTTAGGTAATGAATTTTCTTCTGCTAAATATGATATTTCAAATTTATCTAATGAAGAAATTTTTGCCAATTATCCTTTACACGAAGTTTGGCAAAAATGGGCAGAAGACCACAAACTTACGCCTTTGGATATAATGCTTATCAATTTAGGGGCAAATTTTTCTTCAGATGAAGGAGAAGTTGAGGAGGAGAAAGAAGAAGAAATTGAAAATGAAGAATACGAGCAAGAAGAAGTTGAGGACGAAATACCCAATAATAACAATGGCACACACACACAAGAAGAAGCGAATGAATGGATGTCAGGTTTAGATGAAAGCCTAAAAAAACATATTTTTATAGCAAAATTTCCTACAAACATTACAGGAAATAGATGTTATAATCCTGCAAAAACAATTTTACGGATTTTGCCTTATAAATTTCAATATCCCAAAAATGAACAATTATCGTTTTTAGAAGGATTTTTAAGGTTTTTGTATAACCAAATTTCAGAAGAAGATTTGAATAAATACATCAAAGTTAAAAATATGTATTGGTATGGCAGTGAAATGACTTGGCGAGATGCGTCTTCTGTTAATACTGTGTATCAAGCGTATATGCAAAGTGTAAATGAAATAGAACAACAAGAAAATAGTGATGATGATACTTATTTTAAAGCACTTTGGAATTTGGAAAAATGGCGTTTTCAAACTATGCCCAAACAACATACTCGTTTAGAATATTACAAACCAAATCTTACATATTATATAAAGGCTTTTGGTTTGAAATTGATAGAAAAAAATGAATTGTTGTCTGTGCTTATGACTGATGATGGCATACGCCAAATCACACACGTACCCAAAAAAGAAGAGGATTTTAGCCTTGTTAAAAAATATCCTTTTTTAATGGAATTTGTGGAACTTTGCAGAAATCGTATTTTGGAAATTGAACTCAAAAGAAGCAATGTTGATACCGCTGTAACGCATTTGGCACAATGTCTTTCGTCTATATATGGCATGGATTATTTGATGCAAATTATTGTCGGATTGGGCAGTGATAAAAATATTATTACTACTTATGGTTGTAGTTATTTGCTCAAAAGATGTTTTGCACTTCCAACCGAAACACAAGAAGATTTTAACCAAAAAATAAAAATGATTAAAGTTTCTACCAAAAGACTCGTAGAAATTGCTTTGTTTTCTCCTTATTGGACAAAATTTATCGAAAATTATTTGGATTGGAAAAACATGGAAAGTGCGGTTTGGTGGTTGCACGCCCATACAAATGGCTATCATTCTGCAGAAACTGAAACCGAAATCGCCAAATATTCTAAGGTTGAAATCACAGAATTTAAAGATGGTGCGGTAGATACAAAATGGTTTCAAGAAATATATGATAGTTTGGGAGCGAATAATTGGAAATTGATGTATGATGGTGCAAAATATATTTCTGATGGCAATGGACACACAAGAGCAAAACTCTATGCTGATGTGATTTTGGGTCATCTTTCTCTGGACGAAATTCACAAAAGAGTAATGGACAAACGCAATCAAGATTATTTAAGAGTGTATGGATTGGTGGCTTTGGACACAAAAAATGCGGATAAAGATGTATTAAATCGCTATCAATATTTGCAAAAATTCAAAAAAGAAAGCAAACAATTTGGGGCGCAACGACAAGCAAGCGAAGGTTTGGCGGTCAAAATTTCTATGGATAATTTGGCTCGTACCGCAGGTTTTCCTGACCCAATGCGATTGACTTGGGCAATGGAAACAGAGGAAGCAATAGACATTATCAACAAAGCAAAAGCGTTGGAATTTGGCGAAATTACGGTTAGTTTGGTGATAGATGAATATGGACAATCTTCTTTGGAAACGTTTAAAGCAGGAAAACCACTCAAATCAATCCCTGCAAATTTAATTAAAAATGAAAAAATAATTGAACTCAAAGAATTTAACAAAACTTTACAAGACCAATACAAACGCACACGCAAAAGTTTGGAAATGGCGATGATTGATGGCGATGAATTTACGATAAAAGAAATAGAAAATTTGATGCGACATCCTGTAGTTTCGCCCATGTTGAAAAAATTGGTGTTAAAATCTGATAATCAAATTGGTTTTTGGCAAGAAGGCAAACTTGTATCTGCGAATGGCAAAGAAAATTTACCTAAAAAAAGCGTTCAAATTGCCCATTGTACTGATTTATTTGCAAGCAAAGAATGGGGAAGTTATCAAAAACATTGTTTTGAAAAAGAAATCAAACAACCTTTCAAACAAATTTTTAGGGAATTATACACGCCTACAACCGAAGAATTGAAAGAAAATGCAGTTTCAAGACGTTATGCAGGACACCAAGTACAACCACAAAAAACGGTTGCATTATTAAAATCGCAAGGTTGGACAGTCAATTATGATGAAGGCTTGCAAAAAGTATTTCACAAAGAGGGTTTTATTGCCAAAATATATGCGATGGCAGATTGGTTTACGCCTTCTGATGTAGAAAGTCCTACGATTGAAACGGTGGAAATCATCAATCGCAAGACGTGGCAAAATATGCCTTTTAATGAAATAAGTCCGCGCATTTTTTCGGAAATTATGCGAGATGTGGATTTGGTGGTAAGCGTGGCACACGTGGGAGATGTAGACCCTGAAATGAGTCAATCAAGCATAGAATTGCGTACTGTGATTGTGCAAGAAACTTTACGATTGTTCAAAATCACGAATGTAGAACTCAAAGGCACACACGCCCTTATCAAAGGCACAAAAGGCGAATATTCGGTACATTTGGGAAGTGCGATTGCTCGCAAAATATTGGGTGTTACGTTGCATATATTGCCTGTTCATTCACAACACAGAGGCAAAATGTTTTTACCATTTTTGGACGAAGACCCACGCACTGCTGAATTGATTTCAAAAATTATCCTTTTGGCAAAAGATAATGAAATTCAAGATCCAACGATTTTGACGCAATTGGTGTAAAATTATTAGAAAAAAATTAGAAAAAAAATCAATTATCCCATTTAAAAATACACAAAAAAAAGCCTTTTTATCAAAAAAATAAAAAGGCTTTTTTTATGAAATAAAACAAATATTACAAACCTTGATTTGTTTGTTGAACGATATAATCAACTACTTTTTTGAGGTCTTTAGTTTCTTCATAGACTTTTAATTGTCTATCAGCACCTGTACCATTTCTCAAAATATCGTGAATTCTGCTGATTTCTTCTCTACTTCCTAATTCATCAACCACATCATCAACAAAATCTAATAATTCCATAATTAGTTTTTTGGTATCTAACGCTTCTTCTTTTCCAAAATCAATCATTTCGCCTTCAATGCCATAACGAGAGGCACGCCATCTGTTTTCAGTAATTAAAGCACGACTATAGTCTCTAAAAGCCAAATTACTTTTCATTAATCTATATGTTTTTGCGACTAATGCTTGCATCAAAGCAGCCAAAGCAATCGTTTCATCAACCAACATCGGAATATCACAAATTCTAAATTCAATGGTTTCAAAAAATGGGTGCAAACGTAAATCCCACCAAATTTTTTTACCATTATCAATACAACCTGTTTTTATCAATAAATCGATATAATTATCATAATCAGATACAGAACTAAAATTTTCGGGTAATCCTGTACGTGGAAATCTTTCAAAAACCTTGACTCTAAACGATTTAAAGCCTGTATTTCTACCTTCCCAAAAAGGCGAATTAGTTGATAATGAAAAAATATGAGGTAATAAATATCTTACTGCATTCATAATATGTAATCCAATTTTACGACTTTCCACACCTACGTGTACGTGTAAACCAAAAATTAAATTAGAACGTGCCGCTTCTTGTAATTCATTGACAATTTCTTCATAACGCGGGTGGTCAGTGATTAACTGGTCTTGCCAACGAGAAAAAGGGTGCGTTCCTGCTGCTCCGATGACTAAACCTTGTTTGTCTGCTAATTCAGCAATCATTCCTCTCAAATAAGTAACTTCTTGTCTTGCTTCTTGGATATTTTTGCAAATATTAGTCCCTACTTCGACTACAGATTGGTGCATTTCTACCTTAACTTGTTCTTTTAAAATTACCTTTCCGTTTTCGATAATTTTGTGCATGTGTGAATGTAATTCACCTGTAACTGGGTCAATGATTTGAAATTCTTCTTCAATGCCCAATGTAAATGCTGGTAGTTTCTCAGCCATAGTTTTTTATGAGTTTTATTATAAAATATTATATTTATATAAAAAATAGATACATTCTATTTATTTTAGGCATAAAATTAGTGTATTATTTGGAAAAACCAAAGTTTTTACAAAAAAAAATTTTTTTTTTTATTTTTTTGTCGTATTTTTTTCTATTTTTGATTGATTTGGTTGTTTTGTAGTTGTTGATTTGCTTGTTCATTCAATTTTCCAATCAATTCATACACTTCTGAAAATGGCAATGTTCCCAATGCTTTAAAAATTAAATTGGCATCATCTAAATTGATATTGAGTTGAATATTGATTTCTTTTTTTTCTATTTTATTTTCCATTTATTTTTTTGATTTTGAATTGCATTTTTTTATGCAAATCAATCTATTTTTTGTTGAAAATACAAGAAAATGGACTAATATTTTCTATCTAAAAAATAGATGATGTCCCAAATTCATTGCAGAAAAATTTATAAATTTAAAAAAAGATACACTTATAAGATATTTGCGATTCACGATAAAAAATAATGCGATTTATTGATGAGGTATTTTTTATGAAAAATAAAAATAAAATTAATTTTGCACAACACTAACTTTTTTTCAAATATATTTTATAAAAAAATATTTTCACTATAAAATATTGATAATCAATTATTTATTTTTTCAGTAAGAGTTGTCAATCTCGAAGACTTGACAAACTCTCACTGAAAAAAATACTATCAATTCAACGTTACATTAAAAGCAGGAGTTGTATCTACATCAGTCGAGCCGCCCGCGTTCGTAATATCTCCCGTACTTACATTCGCAGCATTTTTATTGAGTTGATGACGCAAAACAATTTTTAAAGTTCCAGAAGTTGCAGTTGTACTTGTCATAACTCTTGTTACCAAACCGATTGGTTTCGGACTAGTATTAGTATCAAAATCTTGATAAGAAAAATCAGAAAAAATATCCCCAGTACTGATAAAAAATAATTGATGATCCACGCCTTCAGTTCGTATTTCTGGTGTTTTATCTTCCATCGGATTTTTTGTTTCATCTAAAAATCTTGTATTGATTCTATACGTTGTGTTTCTTGCTAAAGTCAAAGGAAGTACCACAGGCACGCCACTTCCCGCACCATCTAAGTCTTTCCAAGTAACTACTATCGGCGTTACTCCACTAATAGGAATATTATTCACATCTAAGCGTGTAAAAGTCAATTCTACCGTGGTGATTAATTCATTTTCCTCTACAGGTTTTGGGTCTTCGTTTTTCTTTTTACAAGAAAAGAATAAAATAGTTATTAAAACTATTAAAAGTGTGTTTTTTAAAATATTTTTCATAATAAAAAAATTAAATAAAAATGTAACATTATAAAAAAAAAATAGACATTTATCTCTAAAAATTATTTTTTTAGATTTGGTAAATGCAACAATGTTGCAAAAGTGATATTATTATTTTAGAAATATGCAAATTTTTTAGATTATTTTTTTGAAAAATTAAAATACTTCTTGAACACTGATAAAAAAACCTGATGAATTTTGCGTACCAAGTCCATAATCAAAACAAATATTAGTTCGAGAGATTTTGTTGAGTTTCAAACGCAAGCCTGTACCAATACCATAATCAAATTTTTGTGCGATTTTTTGATTATTAGCAGCATTACTTGTAGAAACTGTGTTGGCATATAATACAAATCCCCACAATCCATTTCGAGAGATATTTTGGCGATATTCAGTTTCAAAATACATCAATTCTTGTCCTCGAAAACGTCCTTGTGGAAAGCCACGTGCCGAACCGCCATACGTATCCCAACCTGATGCGGGCAACATCATATAAGGTGCTTTTCCTGAAGCAATGATTTGTGATAATGCCCAAAATGCCAAAATACGAGGTTTACTTTTATGTAATTTGATAAAATGTCTTGCTTCTGCTGATACTTGTCCATAATCACTACTTCCTCCCAAATCTTTGGCACATTGTCTATAATTCAAAGCCAAATAAGTGCCTTTGTAGGCGTTATTGGCATTATCTCTACTATCATAAATCGCATTCAAACTTATTCCAACCGCAGAACTTTCTTTGATTGAAAAATTATTATTCAAAGAATAATCAAAATAAGGCGTAGATAAAATAGTAGGAGATGGGAGAGTAGAAATTTGTTTTTCTAAATTTTCATCGGTAATTTTAGACCAATTATCATAATGAAAACCTACTCCAAAATATAAATTTTTGGCTGTTTTTTTCAAAAATGTTTCGTGAAATCTAAATAAATTATATTTCAATAAAGTTTTATCAGTATCATCAATGCCTGTTCCCAATCCATAAGTAGGTTGATTTGAAATCAAAAAACGCCAATCACCTTGCAAAATCCAGCCATCATTTTTGGTGAAAATATTAGAGCGAGAAGTTAAAAAAAATTGATTTTTAGTGGTTAAATTGACCACAATAGACATCGCAGAAATTCTTGTACTATCTACATTTCCAAAATATCTACTTACATTTCCTGATAAACCATAAATAAATCCACTCGTAGGATTGGAAGCAATCGCAGGAATCAGTCCAAAAAAAGTTTTGTGCGGTTGTTCTTTTTGTGTATTGAGCGTATCTGACGCTAATCTAGAAGATTTTTTTTTGAGATAATCAAAAAGTTGTCTTTGTGGCACTTGATTTTGTTGTCCAAAAATATTTTTTGGAAAAATAAAAAGACAAGCAATTATAAAACCTAAAAAAGTGTAATTTTTTATCATAGAAATAGTTTTTTTAGAGAAATTTGTACAGAAAACGAAAATATATTTTTTGAATTGTTTTTATATTTATCTGAATTGCCTCCAGATTTATCTGAATTGCCTCCAGATTTATCTGGAGGATAACATACAATTCAATCATTGGCTTTACCTGAAATTTTTATTTATTTATATTTTTTATTCAAAAAAAAATGGCATAAATGCCATTTCTATTCATAAGACAATTCACAAAAAAATATAAAAATTAAAATCAAAGATTTAATTTTTTGAGCCAAGTTTCTCTTTTGGCTTGAAATTCTTCTTCTGTGATAATGCCTTGTTTTTTGAGTTCTACTAACTCTTCTAATTTTTTCAAAACGGTTGCTTTGTCTGGGTTTTCGTCTTGTTTTTTTTCTTTTTCTTTGTTATTTAAGTCAGTAGCGTAGGTTTTTCCTTTTTCAAAGTTTGCCTCATAATGTCTTTTCGCCCAATCCATATCGAAATTAAATAAATTTCCACCATTTTCGAAATGATTGATAAAAACCTGCCCCAACGCATAAGTAGAAGCACCCGACAAAACCGCCATCGAAACGCCACCTAACCACGAGCCTATGCCAGGAATACTTTTAATAAAACTTGCGCCCAAGCGAGCCAAACTACTACTTGCAATAGCAGAAACAAAGTTTTTACCTGAACTTTCTTCATAATTCACGTCATAAGCACGACTAATTTGTTTGAGCATATCAGACTGCACATAACTCACCGCAATTACGTCAATAATGGGCAAAGGAACTGCTCCCGCACCCATTGACCATAAAATATGAGATTTAATAATCTCTTCCGCTTCATTTCTTTCTTTTGAGTAATGTTCCATAATAATATAGTTTTATTTTTGCAAATATAATGAAATTAAATGATTGAATGTAATAAAATAAGAATTATTTTTAATAAATAATTTTACTTATATTTTGACACCTATTACTAAAATATCGTCAGTTTGTGGCTCTGTACCTTCGTTTATCCAGATTTCTATTTCATATTTTAGGATTTCTTTTTGTGTTATCATTTCTTTTTGATGAATATCAAATAACAATTCTTTCATTTTTCTTATCATAAATTTTTTGCTATCATTTCCACCAAATTGGTCTTGATAACCATCAGAAAATAAATAAAAACAAGTTTCATTTTGTACGTCAATCGTATGTTTTGTAAAGACACGATTTTGTTCTGTTTGTTCTCCACCAATAGCGGTTTTATCGCCTTTTATATGTACTAATTCATTGTTTTGAACATATATCAAAGGATTTTTTGCTCCTGCAAACTCGACCTTTTTTTCTTGATGATAAATGGTAATCAAAGCCATATCCATCCCATCTTGATTGCTTGTTTCTTCTTGTTTGAGTGCTTTTCTGATGCCTTTATGCAGTTCGTTTAAAATCAAATCAGGAGAATAAATTTGTGAAACAATAATAATTTCATTCAAAATTTGATTACCAACCATACTCATCAATGCGCCCGGAACGCCATGACCTGTGCAGTCAATCGCAGCAATGATAGTTTTATTATCTTTATGTTCAAAAAAGTAAAAATCTCCACTCACAATATCTCTTGGTTTGAACAAAATAAAGTGATTGGGTAAACTTTTAGTAATTTCTTCAGGAAGTGGCAAAATTGATTCTTGAATTTGTTTTGCATAGTTGATACTGCCAATAATATGCTCATTTTTTTCTATCAATAATTGTCCTAAATTCTCTGCTGTATCTCTTTGGGCTGCAATTTCTTCATTATTTTGTGCCAATTCAATGTTTTTTTGTTCAATTTCAGTTCTTTGTTTTGCCAATGCTTGATTTTTTTTTCTTGTCAAAATAAGTCCAATCAAAACCAACAAAAAAATCAATCCCACCAAAGCAAAAGCAATCATTACAAAATATTGAAATTGTTTTGCTTCATTTTCTTTTCTCTGATTTTCAATTTCTTTTAACTTTTTATCTTTGTTTAATAATTCAATTTCATTTTTTCTTTCTTGCTCTTTTTGTCTTTCTAAGGCACTTTTTTTTAAGATTTCAGCATCTTTTACGGCTTCTGAACGTTGTAATTCGAGGATTGCTCTGTCTTTTTTCTCAGCTAAAGATTGTTGTTGTAAAAGCAATAATTCTTGTTTTGCTCGTTTTTGTTCGAGGTCTTGTCGGGCTAATTGTCCATCTTTTATTTTTTGACTTTGTTGCAAAATTTGATTTTCTTTCTCTTTTTTATCCGCTTCTGCTCTTGCTTCTTTGAGTTGTGCTTCTTTAATATCTTCGCTTGCCATCATCAATTTCAATTCATTTTCACTTCTTTCGACTACATATTGTTGTTGTTGAATATTTTGCTGTTGCAAACGTTCTTCTACCAACAATGAATCTTTGATTTGTAAATGTTTTTTGAAATATTCTAATGCCTTATCATATTTTTCTTCTTGTTGATAAAGCAAAGAAGTCGTTTGATACGCATTACTCAATGTTTTTTTATCTTTACTATCTTCTGCTAATTTTAAAGCCAAATCATTGTAATACTTTGCATTATAATAATCTTTCAAATTAAAATAAACAGACGAAAGTAAATCGTACATTTGAGCCATTTCTTTCTTATTTCCTGATTTTTCGATGCTTTTATTTGCCTCTAATAAATACCTGAGCGTATTTTGATAATCGCCAATATTTTGATAAGTAATGCCTAAATTGATGAGTGTGGCAACATTTCCTGCTTTATTTTGTTTTTTTTCTGCTGCTAAAACTTCTTCAAAAGTCCGAATCGCTAAATTATAATTATTCAAATATTTATAGGCATAACCAATATTATTTTTAGCAATCAAAATTCCTTCTTCATTTTTGATAGAAGTTTGAATTTTCAAAATTTCTAAATTATATTCTAAAGCACTTTCATAATCTTTTAAATTTTGATACGCAATAATTATTTTTCGTAAATTAGGTAGTTTTTTGATAGGGTCATTTTTATAAAGTTCCTCATATTCATTTCCGATTTTTAAATATCCGTTGAGTGCTTCTTCATATTTTTTTTGTTTCATTTCCAAATCAGCCACTTGCGAATCTATTTTATTGTCATTGGGCGTGATTTTTTTTGCTTTTTGTAAATATTCTAATGCTTTTTCATTCAAATTTCCTTCTTGATAAACATTGGCAATTTCTTGATAAATTTGAGATAATTTTTCGGTATTATTATTTTTTTCTTCATTTTTTGCCGCTTGCAAATAGGCACGCAAAGCATTCGAATAATCTTCTTTTTGTACGTTTACACGCGCATAACTCAACAATGAATCTGTTTTTGATTGTGCAAAAACATTCCATAGACTAAGAAAAAAAATAAATACACAGATAAATATTTTTTGAACGAGTTGGGACATTGTTCGTTATTTTTTTTAATTTTTTGATTGATTTTTATTGATCAATTTTAATAAATTATTCAAATTTCATACCTTATTGATATAGATAGAAAAAATCTTACTAATAAGTATAAAAAAATAGAAAAAATTACAAATAATCGTATTTTATGATTTAGGTTTGTTCTTTATTTCTAATGACTAATAATTGATGGTTTTAAACCTATAAAAAAATATTTTTAAAAATAAATCAAAAAAATGTTAGCAGAAAAAGAAAAAAGGAATATATAAGTAGAAGTTAGTTACAATTAAACGATAGATTTCAAAAATATGATTATTTACGACTATAATTTTCATATCATATAAAACTTCTTAAAAAAATATTTTTAAAAATAAATCAAAAAAAATGTTAGTAGAAAAAGAAAAAAGGAATATACAAGTAGAAGTTAGTTACAATTAAACGATAGATTTGAAAATATGATTATTTACGACTATAATTTTCGCATTAAATATAAAGTTAGTTCTGATAACGAAAGAAATAATATGCTTTCGGAATTTAGCAAAGAACATTATCCTAAGAGTTATGCTTGGGCAGAAAGGCGTATGCAAAAAATTTCTAAGGAAGATGCTGATGATATTTTTCAAGAATCTTTATTAAGTTTTCATAATCATCTTTTAGATAAAGATGGAAACAATTCTGAAAATTTATTAGATTTATTTTATAAAATATTTATAAATAAACTTCTTAAAAAAAAATATTTTTAAAAATAAATTAAAAAAAATGTTAGTAGAAAAAGAAAAAAGGAATATACAAGTAGAAGTTAGTTACAATTAAACGATAAATTTCAAAATATGCCAAATATTTACGACCATAATTTTCGTATTAAATACAAAGCGGGTTCTGATAATGAAAGATATAAAATGCTTTCAGAATTTAGAAAAGATCATTATCCTAAGAGTCATGCTTGGGCAAAGAGATATGATCAAAAAATTTATAAAGAAGATTCTGATGATATTTTTGAAAAATCTATGATGGTTTTCCACGAGGATCTTTTGAATAAAGAGGGAACAGATACTGAAAATTTACCAGGTTTATTTTATACTATATTTATAAACAAAGTTCTAAAAAAAATGGAGAATGATAAAAAAAATATCATAGGTAATTTTAGAAAAACTGGTGGTCAGATATTAGACGAAGCAGATAAAATAGATATTTTAAGAATTATACTCGAGAAAATACTTTCTGACGAAAAGAATGGGCTTGATGAATATTGCAAAGCATATTATCGTGCTATGCTTGATAATTTATTAAGTCATAAAAACAAAAACTTAGGAAATAAATTAATTGCAGAAATTAATGCTTTTATTAAAAATAATCCTACAGAATTTCAGGCTTATGTTACCAATGGTAAAAAAATATCTTTGAAAAATATAGCCAAAAAAAATACTGATTGTAGAAAAAAGTTAAGGCAGGAGTTAAAAAAATATGGAATTAAAATCAAAGAAAAAAACGAAAACAATGAAAAATAAAATTAACAACAGCATAAATGACCAAGATAATTGGTATGAATGGATAAATCATTTTTTTGAATATTCTCTTTGCGAAGAAGATGAAATTATATTTGATAAAAAATATGATGACGATATTTTGTTTGCTAAAGAAGTAGAAAAAAGAAGATATTTTGAAAATATTATCGATCAATTAGAATTTCAAAATTTTGATGACGATGATGAAGAAGACGATGAAAATAATGAGGTAGAAAAACCCAAATCTATTTTAATTTCTAAATCATTTTTTCAAAAAAACAAAAAAATAATACTTGCCACGGCTGCAAGCATTATGTTATGTGTGAGTGTGGGTATCATTTATTATTTAAACCAAAACAACAAAGATAAATCGGTAGTGAAAAATATTAAATTAAATACCAACAAAAACACAGAAAAATCGCCTTTAAATACCAAAAACGAAACAGAAAAATCACTTGTTGTGAATGATAGTTTAGAAAATATTATTCCTAAAAAAGAGGAATTAAAAGTCATAGAAAAACAAAAACTTGATTATTTGGCAAGTATTGACGAAAATTTACGCAAAGAAATCAAAGGCGAAAGCGGGCAAAGAGGTGAAAATAAAAAGTTTCAATTATACGAACCTAAAAATGAAATTATTGTCAAAGATAGTATTCGTTTTAAGTGGAAAGGCACCTTGGAAAAAGAAATATTGATTGTTGAAATTGTGAATAAATTTGATAAATTTATTACTCAAATTAGTCTTAAAAACAACGAAAATATTTATTTAGGTAACTTAGAAGAAGGTTTTTTTGCTTTCAAAATCCGAGATAAAAACGAAAAAAAATTATATACAGGTTATTTTATTGTGGAAAAAAAGTAATTAAAAATTACTTCCATCCAAATATAGTTTAACATCAAAAATTTAGGTCTTATTTAATCAACTTTTAATAACAAAAATATTTTATTTTAATTTCAATTTCAAAATTATCAACATGCGTTATTACATAATTTTTATTTTCTTTCTTCTTTTAATACAAAATGTATTAGCACAAGAAAAATCAGATAGAAAAAATTACCCTGTTCTTTATTTGGGTTATAGTAATCAAGAGTTTCTAAACTCTAATTATAGTAATCTAAAAAATCAAGGCTATTTAGGTGCTGGAAATGCCTTTACTGGTGGAGTACGATTTAGATTTCTTAGCTACCTCTCTTTTGACTTGGGAGGTTTTTATGGGGGGCATGAAGTGAAAAAAAATACACCAGCATGGGCATTTTCAGATGTAAAAGTCAATACAAGTGGGATGGAAAGTTCTCTTTCTTTATTGCTTATGACTCATAAAATAAAATGGTTTAAGCCTTATATTGGAGGAGGTTATCAAAGTTCTAATATTGCTGTAACTAAAAATAGTTCAAGTGGTTCGAGCAATAGTAATCAAAAAAATACTACTCTTTCAAAAATGGACACATCAGGTGCTTTTTGGAATTTTAAACTATTTATCAAAATAAGCGCCATTGAATTGGCAGGCGAGTATAGACAAACATTCGGAGAAGCAAGTATGCGACATCTACAATTTACACTTAATTGTCCTTTACACATTTTAAGATAACAAAAAAATAAAAATATTAAAAATGAAAAACATATACATTCTCGCAATTTTACTTATTGTCATAAGCACAAGTTGCCTTTCTAAAAGGGCTTTACCTAAAGCATCTCTTGTACCTGATTACAATCAAAGAATATCTGTACAAAATGCGTACTTCAAAAAACGCTTGAGTTTCACAGGCGTATTAATTAGTGGAAGTGTGGCAGGAGTAGGTGCTTTAGCAGCCAACGAAGCCAAACTTACTACTTTTTATAATGATAAAAATGAAAAAATTACTAACGAACCATTAAATTATGGATTAGGCGGTGTTTCTGGATTAGGAGTTTCTTTTTTATTTCATGATGCTGGTGGTTGGGGAAAAGAAAAAAAAGTTGATGATAAAAACAAACGTAATAAATGGATTCGAAAAAAAATAGGCAATCCTAACAATTATATAATTCAAAATACTTCTCAGTTGGAGGTATTTACTTTAGTAAAAAAAACCGCACAAAATTCTTGGGTAATAAAAAATATGCAAGATTTAGATGATTTCCTTTTGCTATTTCCTGATACTGATGGTGGAAATATGCTTAATGTAGCAAAACAATCATTTAGCGTTTTAGCAACTAACGTAGATGCAACTATGGCGATTAGAAAAAAGTTTGAGAATACATTGGTAAAAGATTATGTAAATGAGGAAGCAGGCAATAGAGCATCAGAACAAGTAAATAATTACTCTTCTTTGGATCAATTTGCAAACCAATACCCCTCGCATAAAAAAATATCTGAACTTGTAGCAAGAGTTACACCACAAGCCACAAGACAAGAATTAAGGGCAATGATAGGACAATTTTATCAAGCAAATACGATAGACGAAACAAAAAAACGTTATATTAACACAGCAAATAACCTTAGTGATTATTTAGATGCAATAAATATTGCTGACCCAAAAAACCAATTTTTTTCTGTTAGTACTGTCGAAAATAGGGCTTTTTCTTTAATAGAAGGTCTTCAAGATGCGATACTATTCAAAAATAGTTTCTCTAATTCTAAATACGTACATCGATATAGTGACCGTACTTTTATTGGTACATTACAAGACGAACGTCGTAGTGGTAAAGGTATTATGCTTTACGGTAATAATGAATACTATGATGGACAGTGGGCAAATGACCTAAAAAATGGCTATGGTACCTATCAAAATACTTCTGTTATCTACCAAGGATACTTTAGAGATGGAAAATATCATGGCAAAGGCAAACTCCAAAAAACAAATGGAGAAATATATGAGGGATCATTTGAAGATGACCTCTATCACGGAAAAGCAGAATGGGTATGTCCTGCTAAAAACATAAAAAAATATATAGGAAGTTTTAGCAATGGTAATCCCGAAGGATATGGTGAACTCACCTATACAAATGCTGACCTATACATAGGACAATTTCAGGAGGGAAAAAGACATGGAAAAGGTAAAATGATAGTAAAAGAAGAAGGAGATATTTTTATTCCTCGTGTGTATGAAGGCACTTTTGAGAATGACCTCAAAGAAGGTAAATTTACTCTTATACAAGAAGGAGTTAGAGATAGATGGTTAGATGTAGTTATATCTTATGAAAAAGGTGTGGAAGTTGATAGAAAAGAATATAAGGACTATTACAAATATCGTCATACAGGTAACGAAGCAGATGAGAAGATTTATTTGGAAAAAGAAAGGGAGAGTAATGAAGAAAGAAAATATATTTGTGAAGGTAATGTATCTGTTCCTTCTTACAAGCAAAAAAATTCTGGTTATGAAGATAGAGATATTATTGTAGAATTCAAAGATGGGCTAAGTGGTACTTTATTTTTTGATCAATCTAAAGGAGAGTACTATATTTCAGATGGTGGCATATTGGGCGTATTGCCTAGGCATTATTACTATAAAAGTTTTAGTCTACTTATTAAAGCCTTGTATATTTATAAAAAAGCATCAGGTTGTATTTTACGTGAAGGTCAAAAATAACATCTAAAAAAACAGTAATATCATTAATTTCTAAACTTATTATGAAAAATATCTATATAAAATTTTTGTTTGTTTGCCTTTTATCTGCGTGTGGCAGTAACAACAATCCTGAGCCACTTGAGAATATATTTCTTGAGAAAAACCCAGAGGCACAATATGAATGGGGAGAAAGCAAAAAAAAGCCTCTTTTTCTTGAGTCGTTCTCAAACAATAGCAGGGGCTGGTTTATTGCTAATAATTCAACTACTACTGCAAGCGTTACAAGTGGTTATTATTTTTTAGAATCAAAAACTACCAATGGTTTTATTTGTTGGCTTAATACTTTTGTATTAAATGTGCAACAAGACTTTCAAGTAGAAATTGCTATCAAACTTGTTTCAGGTGTCAATAATAGTGGCTTTTATTGGAGTTTTGATAGTATTTCTAAAAATGGTTATTATATGTATATCAATTCAAATCGGCAAATGAATACTGGAAAATATTTTTCTTCTGCTTTTGAAACTTGGGCGCAAAATCAAAATGTAGAAAATATTTCTATTACAGATTATAATCTACTTACAGTCAGAAAAATAGCGGATAGTTATTACTTTTTTATCAACAAGCAATTTGTGAGTTCAAAAAAATATGAATTTTTGAGTGGTAATTTAGTGCCTTTGTTTGTGGGAGGTAATAGTAGTATTCAAGTAGATTATTTGAATATCTATAAATTTGATTAAAAAAAATAGTTCTTAGGAAATTATTGCGAAACTAATTTTATTCTAATATGAATAGTAATTTATTTTGAAAACATAAAAAAATATCAATTTGAGAAACACAAAAATTTCGGCTAAAGTCAACGATTTAATTTTATAGTATCCTCCAGATAAATCTGAAGGCAATTTAAAATTTTTTTCCAAAAAATATTTTGTTTTCAAAATAAATTTCAGAAAACTATTTTTTGAAATTTATACATAAAAAAACTATCAAAAAAAGTACAAATCCATCTAAATTATAGTGATTTTTTACAAGGCGAAAACCGAAAAGCCTGTAATAGAGTAGGAAAAAATAATAATAAAACATTGATAACATGGGAAAATTCAAATATTGTCCTGCTTGTAAATCTGAAAAAAAAGGACACGAAATATGGTTATGTAAAGATTGTGGTAGTTATTATTGCCATAATAATAATCGTAACCAATTTCTTAGATTAGCATGTCCTACTCATAATTGTAATAACAATAAATGGGGAACTGCGGGTTATGTAGACCCAAATGCATAATAATTTGCATAAATACTAAAAATAAGATATAATTTTGGTGCTATTGTAAGTATAGCACCTTAAAATAATTTTCTACAAATCACTCAATAAATAAATGTAACCCACAAAAACAATAATTTTTCATTTCAAAAATAAAACATAATAATTTCTTGCAAATGTAATATTTTTTATATTATTTTGCATAATTCACATTTATTATGTTTTTTTTTATGACTAAATTTTACTTATTTTTATTTATTTCTTATTTTGTATTTGTATTTTCTTTGACAGCACAAATTCAAAGAGATACACTTTTATCAAATCAATATACAAAAACGGCAGATTCTTTATTTGCTATAAAAGAATATCAAAAAACCATCGATTTATGCGAAAAAATAGCAGCCTTAGAAAAAAAACATCAACGAATAGAAAAGTGGTGGCAGGCGAATGATAAAATTTTAAAAGCAATGGTTTCTGGTGATTTTGGTAGCAATGTAGAAGAAGTTCACCAAAAAATGATAGATATTTTAGATTATGCCAAAACAAAACTCCCAGAAAATAGCATTTTATTGGGTGCTATTTATCAAGTTTTTTCTGGTATGTATCTAAATATACAAGCAGTCAATAAATATGATTATGCTTTAAATTATATTCATCAATCCATTATGATAGAAAAAAAACAGCAAAAACTACAATACTCAAAACTTGCCTATAAATATATATTATTAGGTCGTATAGATTTAGGATATAATTTAGGAAAACCGGGCACGTATCAAAAATGTATCAACTATTTATACGAAGCAGAAAAATACTTTAACAAAGAAACTAATGAAAATAAAGTAATAAATCAAAGAACTTTATATACTATTTTAAATGCGTATGGAGTATGTTATTCTAACATACATCAAAAAGATAATTTACATCAAAACTTAGATAGTGCTATATATTATTATAAAAAAGGGTATCACATAGCAAAAAAAACAAATAACAACTACGATATATTAAAAACATTTTCTAATAATATAGCAATAATATATAATAATTCATTTGGTACACCTTTCAAAAATTTTAATTATGATAGTGCTTTTGTATATCTAAAAGAATCAGAAGTCTATTCTCTAAAGTTAATAGATAATAGAGTAGAATCTAAAATAGAACTCTCAAACTTATATTATTTTTTAGGTAGTAATGCCAATCATAGAAAAAAAATAGATTCATCTTTATACTATGCTCATAAATCTATACAAGTTATTTATCCTAATTTTAAAGATAATGACGTAATGGCTGTTCCTAATTTTTCTAATCCAAATGATATTCTAAACTATCAACAAACAATGAAAGTAGTTTTTTATAAAATGGTGATTAGTTTTACTATTTATACACAAACAAAAGATAAAAAATATTTATCATTAGCAGAAACACTTATTTTTAAATTGGATACTTTGAATAATCATCTCAAAAAAGATTTTACCAAAGGCAAAGAAAGGTTTGATTTGTTATCTCATGTATCTCATGAATATAATGGAATTTTATCGTATTTAGTAAAAGAATTTCCAGAGCGAAAAGAAAGCATAGAAAAGCAAGCATTTTACTTCACAGAATCACAACGTAATAATTTATTGTCAATTCATTTACCACAATTAAACAAAGAAAAAAACCTTCCTATTGCTATCAAAGACAATATGAAAGGACTCAAACAACAATATATAAACAAAAATAATGAAATAGAAGTAGAAGAAATCAAACTCAGAAATGATACTACAATTATCAATAAAAGTAAAATTACGACATATATTGATGTTTTAACAAAAGAAAAAATTGATATTTTTTCAAAAATAGCCGAAATAGAAGATACTATTAGAAGAAATTATCCTGATTATTATCGACGTGGTGAAAATATAGATTCGCCCACCTACCAAAATGTACAATCATATTTAGATGAGGAAACAATCATTCTAAATTATAATATAATTGCTGGCTCAAAAACAGATTCTTTATTAGTTTGGTGTTTTGATAATACACAAACTAAAATGTATATGATAGATACCAAAGAATTGGTTGGTAAATTTATTCCTCGTTTGGATAGATTTAGAAAATCTTGCCATGATGATATTGTAAATTCTGAATATATATACATAGAAGAAGGATATGAGTTATACAAAATTTTGGTTGCTCCAATAGTATCTCAATTAAAAGGTAAAAAAAGGCTTTTATTGATAGGAGATGCGTATTTTAGTATATTTCCATTCAAAGCATTGCTTACACAATCTGTAAAATATGACAAAAACAAAGAAACAGCATGGGAAACTATGCCTTATCTAACAAAACAATTTCCAAAAGGCATCAGTATTTATCCATCTTTGAGTTTGCTCATGCAAAATTATCGTTTGAAAGATAATACATTTGAAAATGAATTACAAATATATGCCCCTGTTTTTGACCAAAAAAATGGTTCACAACCTTATAATCCATTTTTATTATCAGCCATAGAAGCAAGTACTAAATCAGGACAAAGAGGTATTTTTAAAAAAAATGGTGATATAATTAAATTTCAACCGATTAAAAGTACCGTCAATGAACACAATAAAATTATTGATATTTTAAAAAAATTAAAATTAAAATATAAATCGTATTTACGTGAAAATGCGACAGAAGACCATTTATTGAAACCACAAAATTCAAGAATATTGCATTTTATTACGCATAGTTTTTATAATATTTCCTATCCAAATTTTTCGGGAATTGCTTTTTATCAACCTGATAAAATAGATAGTTTATTGATAAAAGAAAATAAAAAACCTGATGGATTATTGATGTTTGATGAAATTCCTTTGATAGATATGAAGGCTGATTTGATTATATTGAGTAGTTGTGAATCGGGCATTGGCGAAATAGCCAATAGTAATGTAACTTCTTTGTCTTATAAATTTTTGTGTGCAGGCGTGCCTAATGTGATTTCAACTTTATGGCGAATTGATGATGAAAAAACATCTTTTTTGTTTCCTTTATTTTATCAATATTTATACGAAAATAATAATAAAAATAATCAAAAATATGATTATGCGGAAGCAATGCAAAAAGCAACTCAAGAAATGATAAATAAAAGAAAAACTGCAAAACCTTATTTTTGGGCAGGTTTTCAAATAGAATATTCGTGGGGGAAGTAATTTTAAATTGTGTAAGGGAATAAATAAAAAATAACATACCTAAAAAAACTCCCTCTCCAGCGGTGAGGGAACTAAAAATAGGTTTTTTTGAGTGTGTAGTTTATTTTTTAGATGCTCCCTAATAAGATTTTGTTCTTATTATTTTATATAAAACAGAAGCGTTAATACTTCCTTTTTATATGAAATTGTAAAATATTTTTCAGAAATTACACTATATTTTGATGTAAAAAACACTTCCATACTTTTTAATTACATTAGTATTTTTTAAATGAAAGGGATTTTAGCACACAGATAACACGGATTTAGCGGATTAATACGGATTTTTTTCTTTTTTCTTGAATTTTTAATGATTTTTGTCAATTTTTGGCTACCATCTAAAAAACTCTATTAACCATTTTTCTAAAAATATATCGAAAACAATAAATATTTTTTTGTTTTTGCAATAAAAACATTACTTTTGCTACGAATTTGACATATTATATAATTAAAAAATCTTACCATTATAGCCTATCAATTATGCAAAAATCATTGTTATTTTTTATTTTTTTTGGAACTATTCTATCTATTTTTGCACAAGTTGATAGCACAGAAATCGATAAAATGAATAAATTAGATTTGATAGAAGGAAAAGAATCCGATGAAATGAAAGTAATTTCTGCCAGCCGTTCCAATCGTAAAATTAGTGAATTGCCTACCACTATTCAAGTAATCACCAAAGAAGAAATACAAAGAAATGGGTATGTTACTTTGGTTGATGTATTGAAACACGTAGCAGGAATTCGTACTTCGCAACCCGGAAGTGGAGATTATGGTGAAAGTTTTTTGATGCGAGGTTTGGTAGGTAATTATTACACAAAAATATTATTAAATAGTATTCCTTTACAACCTTCTACCACAGGAACTTTGGCTATTGCTGAACAATTACCTATCGCACAAGCGGAGAGAATTGAGATAGTTTTTGGTCCTGCGTCTGCCATTTATGGAGCAGATGCGATGGCGGGAGTTATCAATATTATCACTCGAAATGCGGACAAAGGCAGTTTTACACAAGGCAATGTGGTAAGTGGCGAATATGGGTATCGCCATTTTAATTTTTCGATGGGAGGAAAATTTGGGAAAGATAAAAACGTAGTCAAATATGTAGTGTATGGTAATTATGCAAAAAGAGATGATTTGAATACTTTTTATGATAAAGATTTATATAATCCGCTGAATAATGTAAACTTTAATGACAATGCAAGAGCCGCCGCAGCCGCAAATCCTACTCTTTTTTTTCAAAATTTTATATTGGGTCAAGATTTTTCTCCCTATTATAAAGGTAGTTTATATACGCCAGAAATATCATCAAGACCTCAAAACAGTTATTTATTAGGAGCGCAAATACAATTTAAAAATTTTCAATTTAGTTTTAATGAAATGTATAGACAAAATCATTGGGCTATTGGATTAACTCCTTTAGTTTTTTCTTATGCTAATCCAAATACATTTTCAGGCGATAAGATACAACGTTTTACAGGAAGTTATAACAAAGAATGGGAAAAATGGTCTTTGACTGCTAATATTTCTTACAATAAATATAAAATGAATCCAAAATCTTCAAGAGGTTCTAATTATAGTGGATTTGGGGGAGTTTCTTATAAATATGCCGCTTCTGATGATATTTTTGCAGAAGTTTTATTGCGTTTTATGTCTTCTAAAAAATGGGAATGGACGTTTGGAACATCTTTTCAAATCTCAAGTATTTTACCTTTGACTAATGATTTGGCGCATCCTTTTGATGAAATTGGTTATCAACCTTTTTTAAAAACAATTCCTCAACCTTTGCCTATATTAGGAACTTTTGGGTATAATCCACAAGTATATTCTAATCTTGGTTTCTTTACACAATTTATTAAAACCTTAGATAAATGGACTTTTATAGGTGGTTTTAGAATAGATAGAAATTCAGGATACGAAAGTAATTCTGCTTTGTCTATTGCTCCTGTCGGTCAAGTAAGAATTTCTGCCCAATATAATATTAAAAAAGATTTATCTGTGCGAGCCTCTTTTGGGAGTGCTTTCAAATCCCCCTCTCCCTCTGAAACCTATATTTCATTGGGTATTCCTATTGAAGGCATCAATAAAGTAAATTATCAACAAATCCCAAATCCAAATTTAAAACCAGAATCACTTTTTTCGAGTGAGATAGGTGTACGTTATAATCCTAATAATAATTTTTCGTTAGAGGCAATTTTTTATTCTTATATTATCACTCAAAGAATATCTGCTATCATAACCACAGTTGATTTAAATACTTATCCTAATGCGATTAGTGGGCAAAATCCAACAGACGTTAGAGCAAGAAGTTATAGCAATGATGCCTTATCAAGTTCTGAACTAGCCAGTGCACAAATCATTGCTAAATATAAAAACTTAATCCCAAAATGGAATTTTAACATCGATGGAAGTTTTTCTTATAGTCAAGGTACAGAAGTATTGCCTGATGACCCTTTGAGAGCCAATGATGGTGGTACAATCAATGAATTTAGAATGATACCACGCTGGTCTGGAAAATTAAATTTTGATTTTTCTCCTTATAAAAATTGGTATGTTAGATTTGAAAATATAACGATGTCTTCTTGGCAACAACGATACACTTTAAATGCTAATCAATCTAATGATGCCTCCAAAATAAATGGATATTATTCTTTAGATGTATTAACCCGTTATAAATTGAGCCAAAACGTAAGTAGTTATATTCGAGTAACCAATGTTTTTAATCAAAATTATGGTGGAGTTGATGCCACTGGTTTTGATGTAGATTTGCGTTATAATCCACAATATTTAAGAATGTTTCAATTTGGCGTCAATTTTAATTTAGATTAAGGGAGTATCTAAAAAATAAATTACCCACTCAAAAAAACTTATTTTTAGTTCCCTCACCGTTAGCGAGGGTTAGGGTCTTTTTAGCAAAATTATGCCCCAGCCCAACACTCCCCAAAGGCGAGGGAGTTTTTATTGCGTATAATATTTCCTACTTAGTCCCTAATTGCTTGATAATAATACAAAAAAGGACTACTTTTTTCAGTCCTTTTTTTGAATAGACTTCTTGTGAAACTAATTTGTAGGATATATTAGTGTTCACAAAAGTAACTATTAAAATGGGTAAGGCTTTTTATTTATTTATCAAAATATTTTTTGTGTTTTTTCTTCGTATTATTTATTTTTATGCAAACGATTGTAATTTGAATATAGACACTAAAAAATCAAATTATTTTTAGCATCAATTTCGATATTATTTAATTTATTTTTCAATTTATAAAAAAATATTTTCTTTTTTTATATATCTTTGCCAAAAAAAGCATATTATGAAAAAAAACTTATTTCTTATTCTATTTTCTATTTATTTTTGGTGTAATGATTCGTTTTTAACGGCACAAAATAATAATAGACAATTTCAAAAATCAACTTTTGAAAAAAATATTCTTACTATCGAAACATCAGACTCAAAAATAATTATTGAGCCTTATCACGCAAAAATTTTCAAAATAAATTATATTCCAAAAGGAAAAAATTATGATAATTTACCCAAAGAAGAAGTGAGAAATATTGATGTCAATCAAAAAATAAAATACAAAGAAACCAAAGAAGAAATTATTTATTCTTCAAAAAATTTACAACTCAAAATTCAAAAAAATCCTTTTCAAATTGCCTATTTTATTGATAATCAATTAGTTTCATCTGAAAATAAAGGCTATTTTGATACTAATAATTTTGAAAGTTTAAATTTTAATTTGTCTAATGATGAAAGTTTGTATGGCACAGGTTCGCGTGCTTTGCCTTTTGATAGGCGTGGTTTTAGGTTAGAATTATACAACAAAGCAAGTTATGCGTATGAGGACAATGCACCTTTGATGAATTTTAATATTCCTGTCGTGATTTCGTCTAAAAACTATGGTTTATATTTTGATAATCCTCAAAAATCTTTTTTAGATTTGGGCAAAACAAACGCCAATCAACTTAGTTTTGAGGCAATTGGAGGGCGAATGAGTTATTATTTTATCACAGGAAAAAATGTAGAAGAAGTTACACAAAATTATGTTTGGCTCACAGGTTATCAACCAATGCCGCCTTTGTGGGCATTTGGCAATTTTATTTCTCGTTATGGATATAGAAGTGAAACCGAAACTCGACAAGTGGTCAATGATATGTACGCCCAAGATTTTCCTGCTGATGCCGTAATTCTTGACCATTATTGGTATGGCGAAGGCGAAGTAAAGAAAAATGTGGCGATGGGTGATTTGGATTGGTACAGAACAAAGTTTCCAAATGGCGAAAAAATGGTGAAAGATTTTGAAGAAAAAGGCATCAAAACTATCTTAATTACGCAACCTTTTGTATTGACAAATTCAAAAAATTATCAGGAAGTAAGCAACAAAAAATTATTAGCCACAGACAATAATAACAATCCTTTTGTTATCAAAGATATTTTTTGGTTTGGCGAAACAGGACTTTTGGATATTTTTAAAATGGAAACAAGAGATTGGTTTTGGCAACAATACAAAAGACATACGCAGGCAGGAATTGGTGGTTGGTGGGGCGATTTGGGCGAGCCAGAAGTTCACCCATCAGACATCAAACACGTGAACGGAAAAGCAGACGAAGTACATAGTTTGTACGGACATTATTGGGCAAAAATGATTTATGAAGGCTATAAAAAAGACTTTCCTACTCAACGTTTATTTATGCTGATGCGGGCAGGATATGCAGGTTCACAACGTTTTGGGCTGATTCCTTGGTCGGGTGATGTGCATCGTGCTTGGGGAGGTTTGAAAGCGCAACCGAGTTTATCGTTGAATATGGGTTTGACAGGTTTGGCGTATATGCACTCAGATTTAGGTGGATTTGCGAATACAACTTTTTCGAGAGAATTATATTTGCGTTGGTTGCAATATGGCGTTTTTCAGCCTATTTTTAGACCACATTCACAAGAACAAGTTCCCGCAGAGCCAATATTTTATGACAATGACGTAAAAAATCAAGTACGAGAAATGATGAAAATGCGTTATAAATTAACGCCTTATCTCTACACAATGGCGTGGGAAAATAGTACCAAAGGAACACCTTTGATGCGTCCTTTGTTGTTCGAAGAGCCAAATAATAAGGCTTTACAAAAAGAAGGAAATCAATATTTGTGGGGAAAAGATATATTGGTTGCTCCGATTTTGAATGAAAAACAAGAAAAAATAAACGTTTATTTTCCTGCCAAATCTAATTGGTATCATTTGTATAATTCAACAATGATTCCTGAAAAAACAGGTTTATCAGAGATAAAAGTTGAGCCAAATCATATTCCTGTATATGTGCGTGGTGGCTCGATTATTCCTACACAAATTTTAGATTCTACCTTGAGAAATATGCGTTCTTATTTGACAAATGGCGTTCATTTATTGGTTTATAATCCATTAAAAAATCAAAAAACAGATGGATATTTGTATATTGATGATGGCAAAACTCCCAATCCTGAATTGACAAAAAATTATTGTTTTTTGAAATGGACAGCCAATTTTAAAACGCAAAATATTTCTATTGTATTATCAAAAGAAGGACAATTTCAAATCAAAAATCCAATGAATATCAATATTGTACGTGTTAGTTTTGTTGGATATGATATAAAATCGCTTTCTAAAAATGCAGAAAAATTGGGCGCAAAATATGACTTAATCAATAAATTTGTAGAGTTTAATTTTGATTGGTCAAAAGGTAAAAATTTAGCAATAAAAGTTACGAATGGCGTGATTGATTTGAAATAAAAAACATAAAATTTTGCTCATAAAATATTTTATGAGCAAAATTATTTTACCAAATCAATCTTTAAATTGAAATAAAAATCCGTTTTAATGCGCTAAATCTGCGTTATCCGTGTGCTAAATTTTTTATCATGTAAAAAAAACTATTTCTAAAACAAACTTTTCCAATGATTCGAATAGAAAATATATCAAAAACTTATTTATCACATCACCAAAAAATAAAGGCTTTACAAAACATCAATTTTTCCATCGAAAAAGGAGAATTTGTGGCTTTGATGGGTGCTTCGGGAAGTGGAAAAACGACACTTTTTAAAGCCATTGCAGGACTCGAAAATATAGACGAAGGAAAAATTTTTATTGATAATCACGCTATTCATACTTTAAACGAAAAACAAAAAACGCTTTTTAGATTACATTCTATTGGTTTTATTTTTCAACAACATAATTTAATGCCCGTTTTGTCGGCTTGGGAAAATGTAGCTTTGTTGTTAGAATTAAAAGGAATGAAACGAAAAATGGCGAAAAAAATTAGTTTCGAATATTTAGAAAAAGTAAATTTATTAGATTGTGCTTTGCGAAAACCTGAACACCTTTCGGGTGGACAACAGCAAAGAATTGCGATTGCACGTGCTTTGGCAGGCAAACCAAATTTGATTTTAGCTGATGAAGCAACCGCCAATTTAGATGCCGAAAATACCGAAAATTTATTAGAAATGTTAGTCAAATTGAACCAAGAAGAAAAAATTACTTTTATTTTTGCTACGCATGATGAACGTGTCAAACAAAAAGTAGCTCGCATTATTTTATTGAAAAATGGAGTTTTGGTGGAGTAAATATTGTTTTTTTAATTAAAAATATAAATGTTTTACTTATTTTTCATAGTGAATATTTTGTTGAATTGCCTCCAGATTTATCTGGAGGATAATAAACAATTCAATAAAAAACAAAAATATTTACCTTGATAATATTTTTTCCAAAAGAGAATGTAAGCGTTCTATTTCTTTTTGTTGTGCATCCATTTGTTTTAAAAGGTCATTAATTCGAAGTGAATAATTTTTTTCTATATACTCAAATACTAATTTATCACCAATAAAATAACCATTAGTTATATTTTTGTGATTATTTAATTGATTTGTCATCAAAGATTCTTCATCGAAACTAATAATATCTTCTACTTTCATATTTAATACTTTAGCAATTTGTTCTAGCCGACTATAAGGCAAATCAACAACTCCCAGCTCGATTTTAGAGTAGCCTGCTTGAGTCATTTGTAGTTTTTCTGCTACGTAATTTTGTGTAAAATTACCTAATTTACGTACTTTTTTGATTTTTTCTCCAATATTTATCATAATTTATAATTATATAAAAACCTTTATAAGATTAAACTAATATTGCAAAATTAGGATATTAAATTTTAATATCCTAATTTTGCAACGATTTTTTTTATTTTTCCAAAAAAATTATTATCTTTGCAAATCTATAAAAATTATCAAAAAAATAATAATTATGAATTTTTCTATCGTTGTTTTTCCCGGTTCTAATTGTGATGAAGATATGGTGTATGCTTTGCGTGAAATATTAGGACAAAAAGTAAATAAAGTATTTCATAAAGAAACTTCATTGCCACAAAATACAGATTGCGTTATTGTGCCGGGTGGTTTTTCTTATGGCGATTATTTGCGTTCGGGGGCGATTGCTCGCTTTTCGCCCATTATGTCTGCCATTCAACAACACGCACAAAAAGGCGGTTTGGTTTGGGGAATTTGCAATGGCTTTCAAATATTAACCGAAGCAGGATTGCTCGAAGGTGTGTTGTTAAAAAACAATCATCAAAAATATTCTTGTAAAAATATTTATCTAAAACCAGCCACTAAAAATACGCTATTAACTCAACATTTATCCTTAGAAAAAACGTATAAAATTCCGATTGCGCATGGCGATGGACGTTTTTATGCTGATGGTAATACCTTAAAAAGTTTGCAAGATAACGAACAAATTTTGTTTTATTATGCTGATAATCAAGGAATTGTGAATGAAAATACAAATCCAAATGGTTCGTTATTGAATATTGCAGGCATTTGTAATAAATCTAAAAATGTTTTTGGTATGATGCCACATCCTGAGAGAGCGTCTGACGAAAGAAGTGGAAATATCGATGGAAAAACATTATTTTTATCTTTTTTAGGACAATGAATTTAAAATTTTTTACCTTATTTTTGATACTTTTTATGTATTTTTCCACCTATATTTTTGCACAAATTGGAGGACGGAATGCGTATAGCTTTATGTATGTGCCTACGAATGCGTTTACAGCAAGTTTAGGCGGTACAAACATCACAAGTGGACAAAATGATTCTCAAAATTGGACACAAAATCCTGCTTTATTAAATGAAAAAAATGATAAATTAGCCTCTTTTAGTTACAATCGTTGGCAGGCTGATATTGCACAATATTCGGTTGGATATGCCAAAGAAATCAAAAAATTAAAAGGAAATATAGGCGTAAATTTGCAATATATCAACTACGGAAAAATGGAACTCACAGACCCAACAGGCGTAAGCAGTGGCAATTTTTCGGTCTCTGATTTTTGTTTGAGTACGGCATATTCAAAAAAACAAGACAATTTTAGGTTTGGTGGACAACTCAAATTATTAGGTTCACAAATCGAAACATATCGTGCTTATGCTTTGGTGATGGATATTGGGGCAACATTTATTCACCCAAAAAATGATTTTGTAGTCGGTTTGGTGCTTAAAAATGTAGGTTTTAGACTAAAAAATTACGTGGAAAATCAAAAATCACCTTTGCCTTTTGATGCACAATTAGGCATTTCGTTTAAGCCAAAATATATGCCTGTTCGTTTTTCTGCGGTTTTTCATCATTTACATAATTGGCAAATCACTTATTTTGACCCAAATTTGAACGTTCAATTAGATTTGAACGGGCAAGCAACTACTCAAAATAAAACTTTTATTGATGAATTAGCACGCCATTTTATTTTGGGCGCAGAAATTTTATTACATAAAAATTTTCAGGTAAATGTAGGTTATAATCATCTTATCAATCGCGAATTAAGATTAAAAGGTTTGGGCGGCGCAAGAGGTTTTACAGCAGGTTTTAAATTGAAAGTAAAAGATTTCGAATTTGGATATGCGTTTAATGGATTTCAAGCGGGAGGCGGTTCGAGAAATTTTATTACTTTGGCAGTGAATACCGTATTTTTTGAAAAGAAAAAAGTAGTAGAATAAAAATAAAAAATAAAAATAGAGCAAAAATAAACTCAACATCATAAAAATTAAATGTAAAGAAATGATTGTTTTTTTCAAATTTAACCTCAATAATCCATATCTCGAATATCCTTTGATAATTGTAAGTGCTTTTTTTGTGGCTTATATTTTATCGACTATTACGCGTGGAGTGTTTGCAAAATTATTAAATATTGCCTCTGAAACCTTAAAAGTTGATGTTACAAAATTTAATTTTATCAAAAATGCGATTACATTTACGATTTATGTTTGCTTTACGATTTGGGTTTGTGCGATGATTCCACCTCTGAAACATATTGGTGATACATTGTTTGCGGGTGCGGGAATTTTGGCGGCTATTGTTGGTTTTGCTTCGCAACAAGCCTTTTCAAATATTATAAGTGGGATTTTTATTGTGATTTTCAAACCTTTTCGAGTAGGTGATAATATAAAAATTGGGCTTGATGTATCGGGAAGTGTAGAAGATATTACGTTGAGGCACGTCATTATTAAAAACCCTGAAAATCGCAGAGTAATTATTCCTAATTCTTTGATAAGTTCGCAAACGATTATCAATTCTTCGATTGTAGATGAAAGAGTTTGTGGACAAATTGAATTGATTGTCGATCATCATACGAATATTGACGTAGCTATTCAAATTATAACTGAAGAAATTAGAAAACATCACAATTTTTTAGATGGAAGAAGTGAAGATGATATTGAAGAAAATATTCCTGAAATAAGAGTTTTAGTGGTTGAAATTAATCCTGTAGGTGTGCAGTTACGCGGGTATGCATGGGCAGAAGATGGTGGAAAATCTTTTTTTATGAAAACAGATTTATTAAAATCTATCAAAGAAAGATTTGATACGACAGGTATTATTTTTGCACAAATGCCAAAAATTACTTTTGGAAAATAATTATAAAAGTGAAATTAAACCTATAAAAATTTTGAAGTTTATAGGTTTAATTTTATAAAAGTCTATAAAAAATATTCTTCTTTCATTTTAACCGTTAAAAAATCATTTTTTTCTAAACGATTACGAATCAATTGAATTTTTGGTAATTCATATTCACAATAATAATGAAAGGCAAATATTTTTCCTTGTTTGAAATTTTCGTCTTGATGATTTTGAACTGCGACAAATTGTTTGAGTAATTGCCAAGAAATGGCTAAAATTCCGACTAATTCTAAATATAAAGTTGCATCAGACAACATTTTTTCGATGTCATATTTTTCTATTTTGTCTAATAATTCTTTGGTGATAGAAGAAAACATATATACATTTCGAGAAATTTCATCTATTTGTATTTCTAATAATTCGATATTTTCAGCCGCATTAATGGTATCATATAATTCTCTCAAAAAATATTTAAACGCCTTCCCATTTTTTAAATTTACTTTTCGCCCCAATAAATCAATGCCGTGAATACCTGTTGTACCTTCGTGAATCGGGTGAATACGACTTTCTCTAAAATACTGCTCGACATTAAAATCTCTACAATAACCAGCACCGCCTAGAATCTGCACTGCTGTACTTGTTGTCAAAATTCCCATTTCAGAAGGATAAGATTTTGCCACAGGCGTTAAAAAATCTAATAATAATGCATATTTTTCTTTTTCTTCAGAATTTGTGGCTGTTTTTTCTTTATCTGCATATAAAGCACATTGCAAAAGCAAACCTAAAGAACCGTCAATAATTGATTTTTGAAACAATAACATACGTTTTACGTCAGCATGTTCGATGATGTTTACTTGTTTTTGTGCAATGTCTTTATTTTCTATTTTTCTGCCTTGTGGACGTTCTTTGGCATATTTTAATGAATCATAATAAGCCGCCGAAGCAATTCCTACTGCATTCATTCCAACTCCAATGCGTGCTTCATTCATCATTTGAAACATATAACTCAATCCTTTATGCTCCTCCCCTACCAAATAACCTATGCAATTATCATTGCTTCCAAATGATAAATGAGCAATGGGCGCACCTTTGTAACCCATTTTATGAAAAATTCCTGCCGTGATAACATCATTACTTACTAATTCTTCGTTTTCTGTAATTTTTTTTTGTGGTACAATGAACAAAGAAATACCTTTTACACCTGCGGGAGCGTCTTTTATGCGTGCCAACAAGAGATGAATTACGTTTTCACACGCATTATGGTCGCCTGCGGAAATATAAATTTTTTGTCCTTTGATTTGATATTTTCCATCTTCCAAAGGAATTGCCATCGTCGAAATATCAGAAAGAGAACTACCCGCGTCTGGCTCTGTGAGTGCCATTGTGCCTTGCCATTCTCCCGAAAACATTTTTGGTAAATATATATTTTTTAAAGTTTCATTGGCAAAAGTATTGATTAAATTGGCTGCTCCTGCAGTCAAAAATGGAAAAATACTCATCGAATAATTAGCCGCATTGAAAATATAACCACAAGCATTATTGATAATAGCAGGCAGTTGCATACCTCCATCTTTTTCAGGAAAATGAGCAGAAATCCAACCACCTTCACCACAGGCTTTGATAAAATCCTTTATTTTTTCGTGAACAATAATTTTGCCATCCACTAATTGTGGTTCATTTGCGTCCATAATTCTATTATAAGGTCGCATCAATCTATCCCCCATTTCTAAAGCAGATGATAACATTAAGTCAAAATCTTGTTTGGTATGATTCGAAAAGAGTTTATTTTGTGTCAATAAATGTGCTTGATGCACGTCATATAATAAAAATTCTAAGTTTTGAAGACTAATATATTTTTCCATTTTGGATAGTTTATGTGTTTTTAAGAAATATTGCAAAAATCATTCTATTTTTTGGTTGTAAAATTACTTTTTTTTGGGGAATAAATAACATAAATCCCGCAAAATTAAAAAAAAATTGCAGGATTTATTTTTATATCCATGAAAAAGATTAAATTAATAAATGCTTACTAATTCACAATCAATTTATTAAGCCAAGTTGCCTTTGATTTTGGATTCATAATTTTTATTATATACATACCTTTTGCTAATAGTTTTATATCTACTTTTACGCCTTTTGTTCCTTCATTTATTTTTCCTGAGAGAATTTTTTGCCCTTGTAGATTTGAAATTTCATAGTCATAATTTACGTTTGCTTCTTGTTCAAATCCTATAAATACTTCATCGCTTGCAGGATTTGGATATATCCAACATTTTCCTTGTTGTTCATCAGCCAATCCAGAAATCAATGGTGGAAATACAGTAGGAGATGCTTTTTCCGCATCTAATACGTCAAAATTAATATCATCTTGCACAAATGCGGCTACAACTATATTACTCCAATTATAAAAAAATGGAATATTTGGATTATTTTGATTGGCAGCATACATAGGAATACTAAAATTCAAAACTTCCGTATCTCCTGGTACCCAAGTACGCCTATAATATGTACCTGTTGCATTAGGGAGCATTTTTCGAACTACATTTTTATATAAAGCAGTTCCAGTTAAACCTAGTTGAGCAGATGTAACTGTTTTTTCTACTAATGCTACATGAAAAACAATAGGACGTGTGTAACTATCTAACGCCAAAACTTCTGCACGTACATTCAAATTTCCATTTGTTGGTGGCGGAAAAGTTATGCTTACTTTCATAGGAGCGGGCAGTAGAGCTAATTGGCTATATTTTTGAGAACCCCAAATACTAAATAATGAGTCTGGACCTGTTAAACCGTCTATGGCTGCTCTTGGTGCTCTTGAAATTTCATTATAAGAAGCGCGTGCTGTGGCATCATGTGGATTTTGGTTATATAAAAGATCAGCCCCTAAAAAATCAGTAAAATATTGCATTACTACCAATTCTAATTGTTGAACAGTTGGAAAACTGTTAATATACGCATTTTCACCAACAACAACATCAGCAGTACTAGTAGAGGTAAAATATTCTAATAATAATTTTGCTTTACGATTTCCTACATATATATCATCAAAAGCAATTCCATCTAACTTTTCTCCTAATGGATTATCACTATTACTACCGAAAGCGACCCTAAAACGCACTGGATTTGTACCTATTTCACCTCTGATAAAATCTAAGGCGAATCTTGCTTCTATCCACTTTCCATATTTTCCTGTCCAACCTTTTCTTTGTGGATTGACTGCGTCACCCCCTGGAGAACCTAAAATATTATTACTATTATACCATTCTAAACCATCTCCTACACTCCCAACTACTTTCCAAGTTTGTCCATCATCATAAGAATACAATAAGGAAGTACCATCTGCTCCTTGGTCTGAATCTGACCAAATTTTAATAACAATCATTGGTCTCTCGATATTTACCAAAGAAAAACAAGGACTTTCTACAAAAGATTTTTGATTATTGGTATGATTAGCTGTTAAACCAGTTCCCCAATATCTATTCCCTGGAGTTGTAGTGATATTTCTTCCTGCCACAGGAGTTCCAAGCGTCCATGTATGTGGAACAGAAACAATATCCGTTCCTGCTATCCAACCGTGATTATTTGCTTGGAAGTCTTCAGAATAAGGTGTTAAGTCTGTTGGAGTAATGAATGGAAAAATAGAAACTTTTTTTGTAATCGTATGTGAACAATTTTTATTAGTTCTTACGATTAGTTTAACATTATAAACACCTGCATTGACAAATAAATGTGTTGGATTAGGAAAATTTCCTACTATGATAGGTGTTCCATCACCAAAATCCCAAGTCCATTGATCGATAACACTTGCATTAGTGGTAGCAACTGTTGATAAATTTGTAAATTGTGTTGTAGTTCCCAAACAAGTTCCTAAATATCTAAAATTTGCGACAGGAACAGGATTGATAGCCAATGGTATCGTATTTTGTTCATAAAAACAACCAAATTGATTAGTAACTCTTAATTTTACTACAAAACTTCCTGCATCAGGAAATATTTTAGTTGGATTACTAATACTAGACGTTGTATTATCAGGAAAAACCCATTGCCAAATCCAGTCAGGTTGAGTAGTAGAAGGCGTAAATGTAGTGGTTTCGCCATAACAAGTATTTGTAATCACAACTGTATTATAAGGCACAGGATTAACTATCACTGGAATTTGAACAATTTGCGAACAATTAGGAGTTGTATTACTACTTATTTGTGTAAGTTTCACAAATTGAGTCGCAGAAACATTATCCCATCTAACACGAATAGCATTTGTACCTGTCCCTAAAACAATCGTTCCATTATTCACTTCCCAAATATAACTATGTCCAGCAACGGCTGTAGTAGAATAAGCATATTCAATATCTTCACACACTACTCCCACTCCTATAATAGAAGGTGTTGGTAGTGGTAAAATAACTATATCAACACTTACATATTTAGAACAATTAGGTACTAAAACTGTATTTGTTTGCGTCAATTCTACTTTTCCAACTGAGTTAGTTCCCCAAGTTACACTAATTTGATTAGTTCCTTGTCCTGTAAAAGTACCATTGGTTACTGTCCAATTATACGTATGTCCCGTTACATTTGCCACCTGATAAGTATAAGTTAAAGTAGCACAAACGTTATTAGTACCTGTTACTCCACCTACTATATTTGGAGTTGGTAATGGATTGATAGTAATATTTTGTGTTGATATTTTTGTACATGTAGTGGCTGTGATTCTTTCTGTAACTTTTACAATACCTGTTGCACTAGCACTCCAATTAACTGTGATTGCATTTGTATTTTGTCCACTTGCAATTACACCATTGGTAACGTCCCAAATATATGTATTTCCTGCTACGTTTGGCGTGCTATATGTAACTCCCATTGATAAAGCACAAACCGCATTATTTGTATTAGTCACTAATGGTGTTGGTAATGGATTTATTATATAATTTTGTGTAGCAGTATTTGAACAATTATTAGGGTCTGTTTGTATTACAGTAAGCGTACCTGTTCCTGCTACTCCCCAAGTTACAGTTACTTGACTTTGATTAGTAGGCGAAGTAATCGTTCCACCTATAATAGTCCAACTATATGTATTTAAGGTAACAAATGGTGTACTATAAATATTTCCTGTAGAAGTTTCACAAGCAACACTTCCTGAGATAGAAGGTGTTGGCAAAGGTAAAATAATAATATTTTTTAGATCTAATTTGCTACAATTAGGAGTTAATAATGTATTGGTTTGTGTAACTTCTACTTTTGCTCCTGATGGATTACTTCCCCAAGTTACTGAAATAGCATTAGTGCCTTGTCCTGTAAATGTACCGCCTACTATATTCCAAACATAATTTTGCCCTGTTGAATTAGCTACGGAGTAAGATTGTACTGATAAAGCACACACATTCAAAGTTCCCACAATTGAAGGGGTAGGTAATGGATGAATAGTAATTGTTCTTGATGTAATTGTAACACAATTAGTTAAAGTATTCGTTTCTGTGATTTGAACAGTTCCTGATGCGGTTGTTCCCCAATCTATCGTAATAGTATTTGTACCCTGTCCGCTTGCAATCGAACCTCCTGTTACATTCCAAGAATAATTACGATTCGCTGATGAAGTTACATTATAAGGCTCTAGTGTCTTACCTGCGCATACTGAGCCGTTACCTAAAATAGTAGGAGTTGGCAAAGCATTAATAGTAATATTTTGGTTTGATGTCCCCACACAAGTATTAGCATCGGTTTGTGTTACAGATAAATTTCCTGTTCCTGCTGCACCCCAAGTTACTGTAATTTGATTTGTATTTTGTCCTGCTGTAATTGTTCCGCCTGTAATTGTCCAAACAAAAGTTCCAGAACCAGAAGTACTATATATATTTCCTGTTGATACGGCACAAATACTTACATTACCAATAATAGGTGGAATTGGTAACGGATTGACTACTACGGCTCTTGTTGAGGTAGAAATACATGCATTTGGTGCTGTTTCAATCACTGATACAGAAGCACTTGGATTAGCAACTCCCCAATTAATTGTAACTACATTTGAAGTTCCTCCTGATGCTATTGTTCCACCAATAACAGACCAAACATACCCACTTCCATTTGAAGGCATTGTATAAGTAACTCCATTTTGACCTGCACAAACAGATGTATTTACATTAGGTATAATTGGATTTGGTTTTGCTAAAATAGTAATATTACTCGTAGATGTTCTAACACAAGTAGTTGAACTGATTGTTTCAGCTACATTAATTACTCCTGATCCTGCACTTCCCCAACTAATTAAAATTGTATTCGTATTTTGTCCTGATGTAATAATTCCACGTGACACAGACCATAGATATGTACTTCCTATATTATTGGTTACTGAATAAGAATTTCCCGTTGTATTTTCACAAGAAGAAGCGGAAGGTGCTGCGACAATAATTGGATTAGGCAATGGATTGATAGCGATTGATCTTGTAGCTACTTTATTACAAGATTTAACGACAGGGGTTGTATAATTGGCAGTTTGATTAACAGTAACACTACCAGTACCCGATGCACCCCAATTCACCACAATACTATTTCCTACACTACTTCCTATAATAGTACCGCCTGTTATACTCCAAATATATGAATTATTGGCTACATTTGTAACCGAGTAAGTAACATTATTTTGATTAGCACAAACGCTAGCACTTCCTGTAATAATTGGATTTGGAACTCTAAAAACTGTGGTAGAAATAGCAAATCCATAACTTGGACATGGTAAACCAGGAAATCCATTGCTACTTGGATTAAAGAAGACTGCTCCATTCCAAGTTACAAAATTTTGTCCTGTTGGAATAGCTACATTACTTGGTCTGAATGTAAACACACCTGATGTATTAATAATTGGGTCTGTTCCTCCATTTGCGGTATTAGTTGATAGAAACGAACCATTACTTGATACTATTGAAGTTATACAAGCAGGCGAAATATCATCTCTAACCAGAGGTGTTGTATCAGATGCATCATTACAAATACTTTGTGCAATAATAAAGTTTGCATTATTAACAACTACGTTTACGCTTTGAGATGATAAACAACCATCAAGATTTGTAAAAGTATAAGTAAGTATATTTGTTCCTAATGTTGCAGCACTTGGTATAAAATTATTCCCTGAAACTCCAGAGCCACTAAATACCCCTCCTGCAGGATTCGCTATATTTCCTGTTGTATTCAAACTTACAGGAGTGGATTGTGTGTTCGAGAAGTTAGTATTAACCATTGTAAAAGTAACTATTGGCAATGCCTTTACTTGAAAAGCAATAACACTTGAAATAACTTCGCAATTTGTAGTTGTATTTTTTCCAATAACTGTGATTGTATAATTATCATTAACTGTTAAACTTACCAAAGTGGTATAAGTATTAGTAGCACTAAACGTAGTTGGAAAACCTGGTTCTGAAACTCCTGATTTTTTTAAATCAAAACTATATTGATTAGAGTTTCCACTACCAGTAAAAGTAATCGTTTGTCCAAAACAAATTTTATTATTTGTATTGTTACTTGTGAGAACTACTACAGGCGCATCATTAATAGTAATATTTAAAACAACTGTGTTACTATTACAAGTACCATTATTATTAACTACATAAATAGTCGTTGTTCCTACATTATTAGTATTAATTCCTAATTGTGTTAAATTTCGAGTCGTCCCTGTAGTTATTAAACTTGTCAAAGCAGCATCGGAATACCAATTTACAGTTGTTCCAGAAGAAACTATATTGGTTGTGCCTACGATGTCTTTACAAAATACTTGTGCATTACCACCTGTAATGGTCGGTATAGATGGAAGTGCTGCAGTAGAAAATGTTGCGAATATAACGCCATTTTCTGCCCCTAAAATAGTTGCTCCTCCGGCTGTTCTTGTCATATTGACATTACCAACAGGAGAAGTTGCTTTTACTTTTAATCCACTAATTGTAATTGTATTTATTTCTATTTCACTTCCTATTGATGCATCAAAAGAAATAAACATACTGTTAGAGCTAGTAAATATAATTCCATTAGTCATAAAACCTCCCACACTTCCCAACGTTAAAGTTCCTACTCCACTTTGTAATTCTACTCCTGCAGGCATACTAAAAATAATATTCTGTCCATTTCCTGTTGGAAAAGTAATTGGTGTATCTTCAGTAATAACAATATCACCAAGTGAAGTATAAGCAGAGGCACCCACACATAAATTAGTTAAAGTAGGTGCTGTAATCGTAACGGTTACAGGTTTTGGATCTTTTGCAAAAATACTTTGAATTTGACTTATCAAAACAAAGCATAAAATTAGTTGTATTATATATTTATTTTTCATAACTTGTTAATATTATTGGGGGACTATTTATTTTTTTGTTTCTCCGTTTGCATTTAATTGAATTAAAACTAACATAGGCGTTGTTTCGTAAGTAATTGTACCTAAAACAACAATATTACCATTACTTGCTATTCGCACACATAAAGCTTTATCATCTTTGGCTCCACCAAAATCTTTCTGCCATTGTACTTGTCCTGAGTGATTAAGTTTTGTTACCCAAATATTCTCATTTAATGTTCCTTTAAAAACTACCTGAGTAGAGCCTACTACTACATATCCACCATCAGAAGTAGCTGCCACTGAGTTTATTTTTTGATTAAATTCGCCACCAAATCTACTTTGCCATTCTATTTTACCGTCACTATTAGTTTTGATGACTAATCCATCACTTTCATTATTGGCTCTTGTGATAGTACCTCCAACGGCAAAGCCTGAATTAGCAATTTGAACGTCATTAGCAATGGCTTGTTCTGTACTATTAGGATGATACAATGAATAGTCCCATTTCAAACTTCCTAAGGAATTTGATAACATTATACGCATATATTGATTATATTGCCCCGCAATCACTACATCATTGTTGGCTAATATTCTTGATTTTGTAGTTCTATTTGTAACTAATGGGTTTCCAAAATAATTTGTTCTTAATGTATCACCTATCGAATTTAACTTCCAAAGATAAATATACTCTTGATTAAGGGTAGGGATTTTATATCTACTACTAATAGCTAAAACATAACTTCCGTCAGAAATTTGTTCAATGTTAGCATTCAAAATATCTAAAGGATTTTTTTTAGCATTTTTAGGCTGAAATGATCTTGTCCATTCTATAGAATCATCTGCTCTGAGTTTAATAACAAAAAAATAAGGGGTACCTAGTGCAGTAATTGATGAACTCAAAATAACTGCTCCACCATCAGAAGTCAAACGCATTGTATTACCTCTAATTCCGCCAATTCTTTTTAATAGAGTTTGATTGCCAAATTTATCAGCCCTAAATAATAAAGCATTTGACTTATTTCCATCACTTTCTTTAAATTGTTGTGTGCCTAGTCCAATAATTTTATCTTGACTATCTAAGAAAAATTCACTGGCTTCATCGCTACTTCCTGCCCCCAATAATTTAATAAAAATGCCTTCACTTTCTGGAGCAGCGTCATTTTTGCTCCCACAATTTGATAAAAAACAAATTATCAATATAAGATTTACTACAAGTTGGATTTTTTTCATCGTTTTTTTTAAGTTTTTAATATTAATCTTTTTAATAATATTAATTTAATTGTTTTTTTTGTCTTGCTTTATAGAATGGATAAAAGTAACCTACATTTATATTTATATTCCTAAAAGCAATATTACTATCTACATATCCATACCCAAAGAAAAGAGTTTGATTAGCATATCTTTCGTCTGTTTTTATTACATTTTGTAATCCATAATGATAACGAACCTCAAAAGTTAAAAAACTTCTACCACTTTTATAATCAACTCCCAAACCTCCAATAGCATAATAACCCAATGAATTTCTTTGTGGTTTCATATCGAGTGGTTGTGATTCTAAATTCAAAGGAGTGATTGATTCTGTATCATTTCTAATAGCAATAGCACTACTGCTCAATAAATAACTCACAGACGCACCACCAAATATATACGGATTTAATTTATTTAAAAATTTTCTACGATTTTTTTTGAAGTTATAATTATTCCCAAAATTAAATTTCAACATCAAAGGCAATTCTAAAAATGCTTGTGTTTCTGTAAATTTAATAGATTGAAACTTATATAATCTATTCGAGAATTGATAGGCAAATCTTTTATAACCAATTTCAGCCATTATATCTAATCTTTTGGTGATAGGAATAATAGCCGCCATTTGAAGTTGAATGCCTATTTTTGAATCATATTTTCCATTTCCCGTTCCGCTTGCTTGCGTATTATCTGAAGAAAAAGCATTTAAACTTTGAATTTGAGACATATTTACTCCCAATTTTACGCCTACAACAATCGTAGGTTTCACTTTAAAAGTATCATAAAATTTTTGAAATTCCAGAGGACTTGTAGAATCATACATATACTCAGGCTCTAAAGTAAGTAATTTGAGCATCGCATCTTTTGCCTCATCTTTTTCATTGAGATACAAATTAGATAATACTGATAAATTATATGCTCTCAATTTATCTTCTTTTTTAGTGAGTTGTTTGATACATTCCTCATTCAAAATAGATTTTACTTGATTTAACAATCCCTCTTGATAGGCTTGTTCTGCTTTTTTTATCAAATCCTGACAATCAGTTTGTTGTGCTGATGATACAGAAATTTTAAAAAATAATAAGAAAAACGCACAAACTAAAATCTTTGTGATAGTTTGGGTTTGAGTAAGTATAATTTTATATCCCATAGCTGTTGAGTATAAAAAATTGTTTATAAGATTAAATAACTTTTTTTGAATAAATGTAACTTTTTTTTGATAAATATTTTACCACCTATCTATTTTTCCTTTAGGCATCACTACCTGCATGGGCAAACGAATAAAACGAGACCGCACCATAATTTTTCCACTAAAATCAAAAAACCATTCAGGATTTAATAAATTATTTTGATAATAAATTTCAAAATGTAAATGCGCCCCTGTACTCCAACCTGTATTTCCACTCAAAGCAATCAACTGCCCAGATCTCACACGAGAGCCTGCTTTTACGCGTGCATCTAAATGTGCATACAAAGTTTCTAAGCCGTTATCATGCGTAATAACAATATAATTGCCATATCCTGCATTATAAGCCGAAGTTTTAATGACACCATCAAACACAGACAAAATAGGTTCTCCTCTTCGCAAGGCTAAATCTATTCCAGGGTGATAACCGCTTGAACGCCAACCAAATGGCGAGGATACCAACACTCTTTCTGTGATAAACGGAGGCGACCAAAACTTTTTTTCTTCTGCATTATATAATTCTATCACATAGCCCGTAGGCGTTAATTCTACTAATTTTTGTGCTGTTATTTTACCATTAAAAATGACTAAAAATAAGCAAAAAAAAAGAAGTTGTTTTATGATATGATTGAAGTTTGTAAGGAATATCATAAAAACATCATTGAAAGATTCACAAAGGTAAAATAATAATTCTAAATTACAAATTATTTATTTAATTTTTTTATTTTTTAGCAATTAAATAAGAATAAATACGATTAAAACCTATAAAATATTCCAAAAAGTTATAAATTATATGGTTTTTTGTAAATATAATTGCTACCAATATAAATAAAAAAAGAACTATAAATAGTCCTTTTTTTATTTTTTATTTTGACTAATAAGTCATCATTGGGTCTAATTCTTTTGCTTGTGCTACAAAATTTTCTACATCTGATAATGCAGGAATTTTTTGAACAATTTTTTTACCACCAGCCTCGTTTACCTCTTCCATTTTTTTGTGAAGATTAGCAGGAACACGATTGCGTAATTCTTTTACAGTATCTACGCCAGCCGCTACTAACAATTCAGCATATTGAGAACTTACGCCTTTTATTCTAAACATATCAGCCATATTGCACCAAGTCAAAATTTTGCTGTGAGCAATTCCTGTAGTTTCTTCTAATTCTTGGCGACCTTTTTTGTCTTTTCCTTTTGCCAACAAATCTTCTACGGTTTTGATGCCAGCATCAATCATTTTTTTACCAAAAGCGGGACCGATTCCCTCAATGTCTTCTATATTATAAGCCATACAAATTGAATAATTATTATTTTTTTAAAGTGTAAAAATTTTCGTTCCAAATCTAATTGTTATTTTTAAATAATACAAATTTTTCTCGATTTTTTTATAAAAATAATTTTTATTTCCTTTATTTTTATACATTTTTTGAAAAATATGTATAATTTTAAGTATTTTATTTTAAATATTTAAACAAAAAATCTTTTTGTCCAGCTTTCATTTGCCTTTACTTTTCCTTTTTGTTGCCAATCATTTAAGTTTGTCAAAGTTCTATCATATAAAAATGTATTTTCATTGATAGTTTTATTTGCTATATTTTTTTTAATTTCATTCAAATATACGCCAAAAATTTCTTCTTGATTATCGAATAAAACCAAATTACTTTCTAACATATTAATAGATAATTGTTGCTCAATTATTTTCAATGCTTTCACACACGCATCAATCGAGCAGCCACTTGCATGTGTATGTTGTTCATCAACCGCAATAATCAAAATTTTATTGTTTAATAATTGAAATGAAGCAGCCAAATTTTGTTGGTGAGCAGTCCAAGAATTTAAAAAATCAATCAATAAATTATTTAATTGATTTGTTTTTTCATTGTCAATATTTTGAGTAATAAAATAGACCCAAATTTTTGCAGAAGAAGGTATTTTTTCAAAAGGTACAAACATAATTTTTAATAAGTTTTTGTCATATTTAAAGGCGTAATTAAAATAAAATCAGCCTTATTTTTATTTTCTTTGTCTAAATTTTTTAATTCTTTTTGTTCCGCACTTGCAATCGTAACAATTTTTAAATTTGGATTTTGTTTTTTGAGATACCAAACAATACTTTCAAAATTATCAGAATGATAAGAGCCATTAAAATGCAAAAATAATTTACCTTTTTGCCAATTTTTCAATATAAAATGTGCCATTGTCGCATCTTTTACGGCTTGTGCTTTCAAAAAATTATCAGAAACTCCTCCTCCATGCGTACCACCTCCACCCATCATTTCCTTCATATTGGCATAAGCAGGCAAAGTCAAATCAAATGTAATCGGCAAAGGTGGAAAAGTTGTTTTTGCTTCTACGGATAACTCTTGTAAACCTTCTGTGCCTTTTTTTGACACAATAGACGCATATCGACGTGGAATATTGGTAGCAATAAACGGAATTTTATTCGTTTGTGCAAAATCTACGAGCGGTTTATAATCTGTATCATAATTATTCCAAGGTTTACTTTCGTCTTTAAATTGTTTTTCGGTGATAATTTTATTCAAAAATTCGTTTAAAATAAGTTGTTTATCAGCCTCAAACATTTCTGCACCCAATACCAAATTAGATTTTTTTTCTGTGAATAAATCTTGAGTTAGTTCGATTTGTAACCAATGACAAATTGGATTATTATGCAATTCTCCAAAAAAAACAATATCAGCATTTTGCATTTTTTTTAGCATTTGTGCATAATCGGTTTGTTTTCCTTTTTGGTCAAATATTTTGTACGCATCTTTATAATTGGTGTCTTTGAAAGTCAAAGCAGACAATAAAAAACAACAAATCAATAACATAAAATAAGCATTTTTTTTCATAAATATTTTATTTTTTTTTGATAAATTTTCTGTTCTGCAAAAATATAGAAAAAAATTCATAGATAAAAATATATTTTCAAATACGATACAAATTCTAAAATATTGATGATTTTATTTTTTGAGAATAAAATACAAAATAAATAAACTTTTTTGAAAAAATAACGTTTTAATTACAAAAACAAGTAATTTTTTTATTTTTACAACAAAATGGCAAAAACACAGAACCAAAATTTAGGCAAATATATCAATTTCTTTACAGATTTTGGTTTCAAAAAATTATTTGGCGAAGAAGTGAACAAAGGTTTATTAATTCATTTTTTGAATACTTTGTTAGATAATACTTCCAAAATCACTGATATTACTTATCTGAAAAGTGAAATTCTTGGGAAACAAGAAAAAGATAGAAAATCTATTTTTGATTTATATTGCAAAAATGAAAAAGGTGAACATATTATCATCGAAATGCAAAAAGCAAAACAAAAATATTTCAAAGATAGAGGACTTTTTTATGCATCAAATATTATTTTATCTCAAGCAAAAAAAGATAAAAAAGCAGAAGTAGGCAGTGATGAAAAGGATTTTGTTTGGAATTATCAATTAGAAAATGTTTATACAATTTCTGTGATGGATTTTAAATTTGATGTAGTTGGTGAAGAAAGCGAAGGAAACGAGGTAAAACACGATATTATGTTGTTAAATGTCAAGACAAATAAAATATTTTATGACAAATTACGTTTTATTTATTTAGAAATGCCCAACTTTCATAAAACAGTTGATCAATTAAAAACCAATTATGACAAATGGTTGTTTGTTTTGAAAAATATTTCACAATTACAAGCCATTCCTAAAAATTTAAACAAAGGTATATTTATGGATATATTTCAAGTGGCAGAAATTGCTAACTATTCTTCTCAAGAAATGATGGAATATGAAGATAGTTTAAAAAGTTATAGAGATTTAAGAAACTCTATACTAACTTCTCATGACGAAGGATTTGAGGAAGGTGAAGTCATAGGTTTGCAAAAAGGTGAAATATTAGGTTTGCAAAAAGGTGAAATATTAGGTTTACAAAAAGGAAAAATAATGGGTTTACAAGAAGTAGTTTTAAATATGATAAAAACAGGCTTCGATAATATTTCTATTCAAAATGCTACTAATTTTTCTATTTCAGAAATAGAAAAAATTAGAGCAGAATTAGCAAAAAAGTAAATTCATTTTTCTACTCAAATAATTACAATAATTTTATACAATTACTCACAACAAAATGGAAAAAACACAAGAGCAAAACTCAGATAGTATATTTCTGAAATTATTTAAAGTGGCAGAAATTGCTAACCTTTCTCCTGAAGAAAAGATAGAATATGAAGAAAGTTTAAAAAGTTATAACGATTTAAAAAACTCTATGGGAACTTCTGATGAGGAAGATGAAGATGAAGTCATAGGTTTGCAAGAAGGCGAAAGCATAAATTTGCAAGAAACAGTTTTGAATATGATAAAAACAGGTTTCGATAATATTTCTATTCAAAATGCTACTAATTTTTCTATTTCAGAAATAGAAAAAATTAGAGCAGAATTATCTATGAAACTTTAATAATTTATCAAGATTTATTAACTCGATTTATATCTTAAAAAATCATATAATCAATTATTTTTTACTAAAAAAAATGCTGGTGGACATTTTGTCTACCAGCATTTTTTTTCTCAATTTTTTAGTCCGAGTTGTCAATGTCGAAGACTTGACAAACTCGGACTAAAAAATTTCTGCGAATAAATTATCAGAAAGGTTAAAACGACAAAGATTTTTAGCACGCGGATAACGCGGATTTGGCAGATTAAAACGGACTTTTCTCTCGAATTTTTAGTATTTTTTTTTTAAAATAAAAATCCAAAAAGTTGCTTATAGACAAAATGTCCACCAGCACTCTCCTACTTTTTCATTGAGAAAATAAAAAAATATTTTGAAAAAATAAATGTTCGTATAAATAAAATTACTATACTATATAATTTATAACAAAAACATTTATACTAACATTTGAATATAGTTAAAAATCTATTCGAAATTCTATGTAATATCATTGATTTTCGATGAAGTTAGTTTTAGACTGAAAAAAAATATTTTAAAAAAAAGTCAAAAAAAACCGCTTAAATACTTGTTAAATCAAATATTTATATTTAATATTGCAGAGTGAAAATTGCTTCTTGCATAAAAAAAGTTTTTTAATAGAAGATTAAAAAAAAACTCTTAAAAAAATATACAAATATGTTCTATTTTTTTAAGAGAAAATGTAATAAAAAAAAGTGCGGTTGTCCCACGACCGCACTCTATAATATTAGCAAGTTTAGAAAACCCTGTATGTCTTGTCAAATGCCGTACAGTTTTTCTTGGAGAAGTGTTCAATTAAAGATTGAATTTTTGATAAAATTACAACCTCAATAACACTTATATTTCTATCTTACCTAACGCAAAGGTAATGAATTATTTTGATTTTAAAAAATTTTTTTAGATATATTCTTAAAAAATAATGTTTTTTTTTAATTTTATCGAAAAAATAGACTAAAATCTCGATATTTTGTACTTTTTTAGGGCTTTTATTTATTATTTTATTTTTTTTATATCACAAACTTATAAAAAATTAAAATAATATTTCTGAAAAGAAAATATAATAAGACCAAAAAAATAGCAAAATATTGTATTGCAACTAAAAATAATTGTAATAAATTACTACTTATTGAAGTACCAACTTTAATAAATATAGTTCCATTATTTTTATGTGATAGATTTATATCCATTTATTTAATTCTCTCGAATTAAACATCTCTCCTTCTTTTTTACGCATTTGACCTCACGTTAAAAATTATGCAACGATGCAAATTGATTTTAACTCTTGGTCACAAACAATTTTAGCAAGCCTTTGGATAGATGGCGGTTTGCGTGTGTTCCAGCATTATGGTTTTGAGCCTTCACGCAAGGCACAAAAAGAAAATCCATTTCGAGATGAAAAAACTTCATCTTTTTATGTGATTGATAAATTTAATAAAATTATTTTCAAAGATTTTGGAGATGATACATTCAAAGGCGATGCGATTAAATTTGTTCAATTATTCGAACAAACGGATTATAAAAATACGCTCCAAATTATTGCGTCTATTTATAATATCGAAAATCTTGATTTGATGATACATAATTCTTCACAAAAAAGAAATCAATTTATCAAAAAAATAAATTCGAAAAAAATAGAAAATACTCATTTTGAAAAACAATTATTAAAAATTACTTTTAAAGATTTTTCAAAAGATGAACTCGATTATTGGTACAAAAAAGGTTTGATTACAGAAAAACAACTTATCCAAAATCAAGTAAAATCAGTAGAAAGTTTTGAAATTAAAATATCAGAAGAAAAAACTTTTTATTATCAAAACCTGAATTTTATTTTTGCTTATACGATTGTAGAAAATGAAAGTTACAAATTGTATATGCCAAAACAAAAGTTTCGTGTATATGCACAAAGTAAAACTGTATTTTTGCCACATTTATCAAAAGCAAAAGAAATTTATGGCGAAAATTATGCTTATTCTTTTGGCTTAGAAAGTTTGCATCCTGAAAAACCTATTATTTTGTGTGGTGGTGAACCTGACTGTTTGGCTTTGCACGCCTTGGGTTTTTCTGCTTTTACTTTGGGCGATGAACGAAGTACAATTCCTGAATTTATTCTCGAAAAAATAAAAAAAATAAATCCTACTCCAGAAATTTCGGTTTTGTATGATACCGATTATACAGGTTTGAAATCTTCTCATTTATTAGAAAAACGATATGATTTTCAAAGATTGATTTTACCAAAATTAGACAAACAAAAAAATAAGTCATTGCCAAAACCTGAAAAAAATGACTTATGTGATTATATCGAATTGTTTGGCAATGACGCAGCATTACAATTATGTTTGCATCAAAATAAATTCAAAAACAAAGATTATGTTTTATCGAATGTGCCTTGTTTTACGGTTCAAAAATATCTATCAGAAAAAATAAATATTGTCGCTAATTTTATTCAACAAAATAAACGAACTCAAATTGATGCTGATGCTGGAATTGGAAAAACTTTTTCGGTCTTAGCAGAATTACCTCAAAAAATAAATTTACCTATTATTTTTTGTGTGCCATTTGCGTTGCAAGTCGAACAGATTGCACAAGAATATGAAAATAAAGTCGAAGACTTAGTTTGCTTTACCAATCAAGCCGTTAAAAATGATGTGTTAGAAATTGAGCAATTAAGAATTGGAAAAGTAAATGTTTGTACGTATGATAGGTTAAAAATAATTTTTAAACGAACAAAAGAAATTCATGAAAAAGTTTTGATTGTCATTGATGAAAGTCATCTGCTCACAAGCGAATACGCATACAGAACAAAAACGATTCACGAGGTTTTAGATACTTGCGAAATAGCTGATAAAGTTGTTTACTTATCTGCTACGCCTGATTATGCGTTGTGTAATTTTTCGAATTTTCAATTACTAAAAATCAAAAGAGAACAAAATCCAACTTTATATCTCGAACCGATTGATTATGTAGGAGAGCCAAAAAAAGCGTTGTGGCAATTGCTCAAAAACGAAAGAAATAAAGAAATTGCGGCAGGAGAAACGGATAAATTAACGATTATAAGATTAAATAATAAAGTTTTATCACACGTGATAGCGGAATTATTGATTGAAAATAATTTATATACAACGGAGGAAATTGATTTTATTTATAGCGAAAAACGAGAATCATCGCGCACAACGGCTCGAAACGCCTTAATTCAAGATTCTGAAATTCCAAAAAATATCCGTTTATTGTTTGTAACGGCTTGTTTTGATTGTGGTATTAATTTATTGAATGAAAACGTCAGACAAGTTATCAATTTTGAAACGCGTTATACGGATAATTGTTTGGATACTTTGAAACAATTAGTGGCACGTTTTAGAAAATGTGATACGTTGAAAATCAAAGTTTGCAAACCTATTCATTATTTAGAAAAAAATACGATTGATAAAAAAATAAATTTATATGAAAGATTGGTCGAAGATGCATCAAGTAAAATTGCTTTGTTGCCTTATGCTGATGCTAAATTTAAAGATAAAATCAATCACGAAATTTGGACTTTTCAACACGAAGGTTTGTTGGGATATAAAACTCCTTTGTATCTCAAAACGAATACAGATATTTCTGCCTCAGGAAAAATTTTACAAAAAACCGATGACAATCATTACAAAATAAATTATAATTATATTCGTTTTTGCTTGAAAGATTATGAAAGAAAAAATCTAAATAGCCAAGATTTTTATACTATTTTTTCAAAAGAAATTCCTTTGGTTTATCTGCAAGAAAGAATACTTTTGGACAATGAAAAATCATTCGAAGAAAAAGAAAAATTATTGGCACTTTGGCAAAAAGCAAAAGAACAAAAACAAGTAAGAACGGAACAAATTTGTGAAAATATACGCAATCATTCACAAGCGTTTTTCGAATCTGTGCATGCAGAATTTAGAGATACACGCCTAAAAAAATCGATTCAATCGCATTTTGTCATCACAACAACGCCAAAAACTGCGACTCCTTTGAATACATTTTTTGAGATAGAAAACGCCCAAAACGGCACAGAAACGCCCAAAACGGCACCCGTTTTAGAGGAAGAAGTTGTAAAATTAAGCCATCGATATTTTAGATTAAAAGAAATGTTAGTGCCTGTCAATAAAATTCCTGAATTATTAAAAAACAATGCTGACGAAGTAAAATATGGCGAACTCACCAAAACGCTCACCAATCATTTATATTTATTAGCCGCAGAAAAAGCAGGCAAAGATTTATCTTTATTAGTTAATGATAAACGTAAATTAACGGATATAATTTGGTTATCAGAATTAGAAAAACATATCGAAAAACTATCTCCCAAAACCTATTCACAAAAATCCTCAACCGATTTATTAAGGCGTTTTGAGTGTTTAAAATATGATTTGAAATTAATACAAAAAGAAAAAAGTGATGCGTTTTTTAAAGCCGTTTTTTTATTGAATGAAATCAAAAACGGAGCAAAATTAAAAGCAGAATATCGCGAAGCAAAAAGACGTTTCAAAGCATTGAACAACAAAGAAAAACGCCTTAATGAAAAAATGATAACGGCAAAAAAACGCTCAGAAGAAAGCATTATCGTAGGTTTTACGATTGATGAAATTTCTTTATTTATCAACAAATTAAAACCACACAAATCGGATTGGACAGGCACAAAAACGAATATGCGTTTATTGAGTTCTTTGTTTGAAATCAAAACACAAAAACGTTTAATCGAAACAAAAAACGGCAACGCAACAGAAAAAACTTTGATAACGATTGGGCAACGATTAACATTTGAAAACGCCTTAGAACGCCTCCATTTCTCACAAACGGAAGCCGTTGCGTATAAAGAATACGCCGTTTTTCAAATCGAAACGGATATATTACAGCGAAAAAACGCTTTGGCAAAAAATGATAACGTTTCGATTGAAACGGGTAATAGTGTATTTAATATTAGCGGTACAATCGAAAACGGTTTGGGTTATCCAATTTTATGGGATTAAAATATCCGTTTTTGTGTGTGTATGTATGTGTTTGTGTATGCGTTTGTGCGTGTATATGTGTGTGCGAATGAGTAAATATTTTGGATAAAAATAATAATTTTGGTGGTGGACAAAATGTCTATTAGCACGAAAAGATTGTTTTTATTGATTGATTTATGTTGATGATTTTAGTTTTTAGGAAGTATTGCGGAACTAATTTTAGTGTGTTATTATTTGGATAAAAATGAGATTTATTTCAATTATTTGAAATATAGAAAAGTATAAAATTTTGGCTCAAGCCAACGATTAAATTGTATATTTTCCTCCAGATAAATCTGGAGGCAATTCAAGATAAATCTGAAGATAATTTAAAATACAATTCACTTTTTTATTAAAAATATTTCATAAAAAACACATCAGAAAAAACTAAAAAAAGGTGGTGGACAAAATGTCCACGAGCATAATTTTAATAATATTAGAAAAAAATTTGAAAAAATGGAATAAAAGTTTTAAATTGCAAAGAAATTTTTAAAATCATTCAAAATCAAAAAATATGCAAAATATTTTTAAAAATAAAACCAAACATTTGCTTGCATTAGGTATTACGGCAAGTTTGAGTTTTTCGACGGCTTTTGCACAAAAAGCAAAACTTAATTGGTTTAATGCAGACCCAAAACAAGACAATTTACGTGGTGTGAGTGCTGAAAAAGCGTATCAAGAATTAGTAAAAGATAAAAAATCAACCACAATTATTGTGGCTGTGATTGATTCGGGAATTGAAATCGACCATCCATCACTTAAAAATAAAATTTGGAAAAACGAAAAAGAAGTCAATGGAAAAGATGGCGTTGATGACGATGGCAATGGTTATATTGATGATAAATATGGCTGGGATTTTATTGGTGGAAAAGATGGAAAAGATATCAACCAAGATACGTATGAATTGACCAGAGAATATGTACGTTTGTTGCCAACCTATAAAGATGCTGACGAAAAAACGGCAAAAAATAAAAAAGAATTTCAATATTTTAAATTGGTAAAAGAACAATTTGAGAAAAAAAGAAAGGAATTAGAAGAAGGAAAAGTAAATGTTTTGCCTGTTTATACGATTGTTACTGAAGGTTTGAATAAGGTAAAAAAAGCCACTAAAAAAGACGAAGTAACTTTGGCAGATGTAAAAGAATGGACTCCTTCGTCTGAGGAAGACAAAGAAACTAAAAATTTATTGATTCGAGTGTTGTCGCAATATGATTTAGAACAAATCACAGGGTATTATGAATATGTGGAAAAAGGTTTGAATTATGGTTTGAATCCTGAATTTAATCCACGTCCTGTTGTGGGTGATAATTATGCTGATGGAAAAGAAAAATTTTATGGTAATAATGAAGTCGAAGGACCTGATGCAGAACACGGAACACACGTAGCGGGAATTATTGCAGGACAAAGAAATGCGGGTTTGTCTATGGAAGGCGTGGCGGATAATGTCAGAATTATGACTTTGAGAACTGTACCAAATGGCGATGAAAGAGATAAAGATATTGCTAATTCGATTCGTTATGCGGTAGATAATGGGGCAAGAGTTATCAATATGAGTTTTGGAAAAGAATTTTCTCCTCAAAAACAATTAGTAGATGATGCGGTCAAATATGCAGAGAAAAAAGGAGTTTTATTGGTACACGCAGCAGGAAACGATTCTAAAAATATTGATACAGCAAGAAACTTTCCAACTAAAAAGTTTTTGAATGGAAAATTAGCGAAAAATTGGATAGAAGTTGGAGCGTTGGATTGGGGAAGTAATGGTAGATTTTTAGCAGATTTTACTAATTATGGTAAAAAATCTATTGATATTTTTGCGCCCGGTGTTGATATTTATTCGGCAGTTCCTGATTATAAATACAAAGATAATAGCGGAACGAGTATGGCTGCTCCTGTGGTTGCGGGTGTGGCTGCGATGATTTTATCATATTACCCAAATTTAAAAGTAACAGAATTGCGTGATATTATTATTAAATCTTCGCGTAAATTTCCAAAAGAAAAAGTAAATAAACCGGGCAGCGAAACTGAAAAAGTTGAATTAGGAGAGTTGAGTATTGATGCAGGTTTGATAAATGTATATGATGCGCTTTTATTGGCAGAAAAAATGACCAAAAAATAGATTAAAAAATATTTTTTGAATAATAAAAAAATACTTGCTTTGTATAAAAGTAAGTATTTCTTTTTGGTTATAATTTTGTTTTAAAATCATAGAAAGTAGTTGATATTTTTACTATTATAAAATCAATTTAAATAAATTATGAAATAATAAATTTTAATGTATGTCTTATTTATGGATATGATGATGTATATATTGATGTTAAAAATAGTAAAAGTAAAAATATTATTTTCAATATTTTTGACTTGTAAAATAGATTTATTTTAGAAAATAATAAACTATATATTTCAAAAAAAATATTTTTATTCAAAGAAAAAAAATGATAAAAATGGATTGATAATTAAAAAAAAGTTTCAATTTTTTTTTTTCTTATTTATTTTTCGTTACTTTGTTTTGTGTTATTAAATTAAAAATAATAGCAATATGAGTGACATTTTGAATTTAAAATAAAAAGGCTATTTAAAGATGATTAAGGCATTTTTCAATACTTTTAAATTTTAGTATCTGGTTAAATGAATAAAAAATACTTACGGGAATTTGTCGTATCTATTTTTAATTAATGTTTTAAATACAAAAAAATCTTTTATACTAAATTTAAGCCTTTATAGCCTTTACAACTATGTCACCCATATTGTAATAGGAATATGAAAAAAATAATTTTTATTTTATTGTTGATGTTTTTGTCGTTGCAATTAGTTTCTCAAACAATAGATGATGATACAATTATTGTTAAAAAAGATATGTCTGAGGAATATAGTTATTTACGTAAATATAGTGGGACTTCAGATTTTGAAAACAAAAGTGAAAAATATCCTGAAAAATGGAGAGATGGATTGAAATTATATAAAAAATTTCCTCAAATTATCAAGGAAAAAAATATGTCTGAGCATCATTTACATGTATTACGTTTTAATTTAATTGCTATATTATTTTCGCCTTATGATTATTGTATAACACTTAATTCAAGCCCTCCTACAAAAAAAGAAGTTGATTTTTTAATAGATGAATACCTAAAATTGGGTACAGGTAATAATCAAGTAAATGCGATGATACTTTCTGCACCTGACAACATTATAACACCTGAAAAAAAATTATATTTTTCTAAAAATGCAAAATATAATTCTGAACACTATCAAAATTCTATAGAACTAACACTAAAAGATATGTTAAATACTGAAGGAATTAAGAATCCTAAAAAATTAGCATTACAAAAAAAAGTTGTTGAGTGTTTGAATAAAATAAAATCGTAGTTTTCCTTTAAAAAAACCATAAAATCAATGTAAGATTTTATGGTTTTCTTATTTATTTTAAAAAAAAGTTATAATTTTTTTGAAATAATAATAATATTCTATATGTTTGCATAAAATTGATACTAATTGATATTTTTATGAACTACGATCATAATAATCAAAATTTAATTACCACAAAAGAAGCCGCTGAACTTTTGAAAGTTTCTGAAATTTCTGTAAAAAGATATATTTCACAAGGACTTATTTCATCTATTAAAATTGGTGGCGCAAGGCGAATTATACAAAATGAAGTTTGGGAAGATTTTGTAAATCATAATGCTGAAAATATTGATGATACGCCTAATGTAATAAATGGCGTGCAGTTTTATTGGTCGCAAAAAAGCGGAGAGATTGCTAAACAAATTTATCAAGAATATTGCAAAGAAAATGATATTATTTTTGATGCTTTTTTGGGTGGTGGTTCGTCTTTATATGGGATTCGCAATGGAAATTATAAATTTGTAGGTGTAGATATTAACGAATTACCTTATAAAATTGCAAAATTTAATTTACAAAATATTGATAATCAATTTATTACAAATTTACATAATGAAGTTATTATTTTACAACAAGCCTTCAATACGATTTATCATTATAAAACTAACGATGGTAAAATTTTAGAATTTATCAAAGTAATTTTTGATGACAAACTAAATCCACAAATCAAACTTATTCATTTGCAGGATTTAGAAGGTAACCGTTTCACTTCTGAAAATTATCCTGAAACGATTGATTTATATGTAGAAAATTATAAAAAATATCAACAAAATTTACAAAATTTAAGTACGTTAGAAAATCCTTTGCTTGTCAAAAACTCACGTATTGCAGTAAAAGAAAATATGTTTTTGGCTGATATTTTTAGTCCAATCAATTTTTTTATGTTGTCAGCATTAAAAGAAAAAATCAAAGATAATGAAAATCTAAAATTTATTCTTTCATCTATTTTGCAACTTTGCAAATTGACAGATACAAAATCACAATCACAATTTCCGTTTTGGTTGCCAAAAATTGATTTGGTAGATAGAAATATTTTTATTACGCTTTTGAATAAAATTCATTCCCTAAAAAAACAAATTGGACAAGGTGAAATCAAAGAAGTTACAAGTTTTGATAGGTTAAAATATACTTTTGGAAGTGCTTGTTTGCTCATAAATAAGCCTATACAAAATATCACAAACGAAGTTCCTGATAATTCTATTGATTTTGTCTTGACTGACCCACCTTATTTTGACCAAGTGGCTTATTCGGAATATGCTAAAATTTGGGAATTTTTTTGTGGTTATAAAGCAAATTTTGAAGATGAAATTATTGTTTCGCAACGTCAAATTAACCAAAGCAATGAAACTTTATATTTAGAAAATCTACAAAAAGCATTTCAAGTGGTTTTCAATAAAATGAAAAATAACGCCAAAATGTTGATTTATTTTAAAGATAGCAGACCAGATAAAATGGTTGCATTTTTGGATATTTTGGATAAAATTGGTTTTTCGTTCTTAGGGCAAGAATATTTAGACACCGCAAAGTTTACTTACAAACAAAATACGACCACCAAAACTACGCTCACAGGAGAAAGTATTTTGAAATTGGAAAAAATAGAAAAACAAGAAATTGAAAATCAAGAAAATGCAGAGATTTTGAATATAAATTTAAGCATAGAAGAAATTGAAAATTTAATTACACATTTCACAAAAACTTACCTTTTTATTCACAAAGAAGCCACTTTAAATGAAATTTTGAGCAGTGGTTTAATTAAACTTTTATATGATAATAAGGCTTTGTCTGCCTTAAAAAAAGCAAAAAATTTTACAGATATTTTTGAAAAAACGTGCGATTATAACGAAGAAAATAGGACTTATTCACTCAAAGAAAATGAAGTCAAAAATCAATTATTTTTAGGTGATTGTTTAGAAATTTTAAAGGCAATTCCCTCAAAATCAATAGACTGTGTGATAACAGACCCGCCTTATAATATTTCGGGTTATGACCACAAAAAACAAATTGGTTGGTTGAAATCTAATGATTTTTGGAAAAAACAAAAAGCATTTAAAAAAATTGATGAAAAATGGGATAAATTTTCTGACGATGATTACGAAAATTTTACAATAGCTTGGCTCACCGAAATCAAAAGAATTGTAAAACCAAACGGAAATATTGCCATTTTTGGTAGTTATCATAATATTTATAAAATTGGGTATTTGATTGAAAAATTAGAATTGAAAACTATTAATTCAATTATTTGGTATAAAAGAAATGCCTTTCCAAATGTAACCCAAAGAATGTTTTGCGAAAGTACAGAACAAATTATTTGGTGTGTCAATGAAAACAAAAAAAATGCAAAAAATTGGACTTTCAATTACCAAAAAATGAAAGAAATTAATGGCGGTGTGCAAATGCGAAATATGTTTGATGTGCCTTTAACCAAACAATCAGAAAGAGAATTTGGGAAGCACCCATCACAAAAACCTTTGGAAGTCTTAAATAATTTAGTTCTTGCTTTGACAAATGAGGGTGATACAGTTTTGGATTGTTTTCTTGGTTCGGGAACTACGGTAGTATCTGCTTTGCAACATAAACGTAATTTTGTGGGTATAGAACAAAGTTTTGAATATTTGCAAATTGTAGAGAAAAGGCTCGAAAATATCGAGCCTGTAATTTTTGATAAACTTGAAAACCTGAAAAGTAAGAAAAAGACTAAGGCTTTGGGAATATTCGATTTGCCTCAATAATTACCAAATCTCCCTTTGTAAGAGAAACTTGCAAACGTCTAACTTCTTTGTCTTTTTCGGCATAATTTTGGGCTTTTTCTGCAAGTTTTTCTCTCAAAATATCTACTACTTTATCAGGTTTTGCTGAGAATATTGTAACAATTTCTATTTTAGTTTTATCCACAACTGCCAAAATTATTTCATTATCGTCTTTATATTTTTCCAAAACATTTTCTGAAATATCTTGAAACTGCCATGAGTATGTTTTAGAAACTTTGTATTCATATACATTCCCAGTTTCATCATATGCATCGTGTCTGCCTCCACTTCCACCTTGTTCAGAATTTATATTATGATTTAATTCGACAGCCACTAAAACCTCCCAAATTTTATTACTTGTTAAAAGATTGGTAACATTAGTACACTTTTCTAATTCTGCATTCAAATTATATAATTTTGCTAACCATTTTGCATATTTTCCATCTGTTTTGGGTACTAAAATTTGTGTTTTTGTCAAATTCAAATCTGTTTCTAATTGCTTGGCAGAAATATTTATCATTCGTCTTGCATTAGGTTGCCCTTTGGGTTTTCTTGCCAATAAATCTTCTGTTCTTTGTTTGAGGTATAAAGCCCACTTTCCGCACCCCTGTTTTAGTTTAGAGTATTTACTCAAAAAAATATAAATATTTAAAAATTTACACATAAAATATATTTAATTTATCTGAAAATTTACCCGATTTATTAATTTTTATTCAGATTATTGTTAAAATAAAAATTATTAGATGATTTTGCCAATAAATTCTCGAATTTTAACGATAATACTCATTTTTAAAAATAGGGTGCGGAAAGTCGGATAAAGAACAAACTTTACCACCTACATAAATGTACCAATCCAAAACAGCAGGAAAAATAGTATCATCAATATGTGCAAAAACTACTCCTTCTGCAAGCCCTAAATTTGTGATTGTATTTTCCGTATAATCATTAAAAGTCCAAGAATGATTGCTGCTTGTTTCCTTAAAATGCTTATATTCATACTCACCACCTTGTGCATTTTTTGCATCTTTTGAGCCTGAATGCCCTGTAATTAAATTATGGTCAAGTTCGTTGGCAATGATAATTTCATAGATTTTTGAGTTTGAAAAGATATCATTTACACCGAAAATTTCTAAAAAATCTGCTTGTATTTCTCGAAATTCTGCAATAAGTTTATTGAATTTTTTAGTATTTATTTTTTGAAATTTTAGCATTATTTTATATATATTTAAAAATCATAATTTCTTCCTACAATATTCAAACGAATTGCCAAAGAAGTAATTATACTTTCACGATTTTCGGTGCTTACTTTTCTAAAAACTTGTTTGAAATCTAAAAATAAATTATGTTTAAATTGATAAGAAGCAGTAAAATCAACGAGCAATAAATTCGTGCTAATTCCCTGCCCTACTTTATTATTGTATTCTTGAACAAAAGTAGAATTATTTAAAAATATATTGCCACCATAATTTTTTCCAACTTCATCTGCTCCATAATTAACATAAAAAGCCTTGCCTGTTAATTGTAGTTTTTTGAAAGGTTGATAACGTAAAATACCAATAAATTCCTGAAAATTTGCCCCCAAAGGATGCGCCAAAGGTTGTCGATAATTGCTGTATTCATTGTATAAATTGTTGTGCGAATACATATATGGACGCACATAATTAAATTCGGCTTGCAAATCTAAATTTCTAATTCCTAAAACATCAATATATTTTATTCCTGTTTGAAAACCTTGTTTATTGCCACGCCAACCTGTTCTGTTTCTTATTTGAGCAATTACAAATTCATCAATAAAAATTTGTCCATACCAACTAAATCTTTTGGCAAAATTCCATTTCCAATCAATTCCTAAATTCGCATTATCAGGACTTCCTGCTTGTTGTTCAATAGAACGATAAAAAATAATGGGGTTTAAATAACGCAAATCATATCCGCCACTTTGTTTTGTCAAAGTATCATATCGATTAAAAATAATATTTTCAAAAAAACCAATGTTAAAATTTTTGGTAACATTCCAACTTAAATGGTGCATTGCCATAAATTTTTGAGGATAACGTCCATCAGCATTCAATACATCTGCGGTCATTTGTGCAAAAATATTTTGATAATGCAAACGTTTGGCAACTTTTGTATTGACTTTTAAGAATAAATAATTGCTCGAAAAATCAGACAAAATCAAAGAACGATACCCATTGCCAATAAAATTTTTATCATATCCAAATTGTATATTCATCACATTTTTGATAGCATCAAAAGTAAAATAACCGCGTGCTGTCAAAAAATCTACATTATTTTTTCCAATCGGTCTTTTGTAATATCCTTCGTTTGGAAGAGCATTAAAATTAGTCATAAAATTGGTTACATAAGTAGGAAAAAGGGCTTGATTATCTGTAAAATAAGAATAAAAACCGATTTTTTTTCCGATAATTCCTCTCATTTCTATTCCTCTCGAATTGATATATAATTTATCGTTATTATTTTGCTCAATTCCGCCACCTAAAAATAAAATAGGATTGATATGAAAATCAAAAGTGCTGTCTTGATAATGATAAAAATCTGACTTTTTTTGATAAATTTTTTTGTATAATGATTTATCACTATTAGAATTAAATGTACTCGAATCAGTCCATTCAAAACTATCTTGTTTTAAAAAATTGAGGTTAAATTTATCAATATTTGTTAAACTTTCATTCAAATTTTTTTCTAAAGTATCCACCAAATTAACAATATCTTTTCTTTGAAAAGGTTTTAATTGTGTATGTATGTTTTGGTAAATTTTTCCTGATTTTATTTCATATCTATCTATTAAATGTTCATAATCTTTGTTGAGTGGAGCATATACAGATTGTGAGAAAAGATTGGAAATAAGCAAAAAATGAAGAAATAAAAAGGTAAAAAATTGGCGTGTAAATTTTTTCATACATTTTGAAGTTTAAAAGAGTAATTTTAGGGTAAATATTTCACAAAAGTAGATATTATTTTACACAAATAAAAATATAGTGGAACTAAAAATAAAAAAAAATGTTTAATTTTTTTTGCCATATTTATTAGATTTTCTTACATTTGGCTATAAAAAATAATTATTTATCGAAATGAAGTGATAAAAATTTGCTATTTCATTTTTTTTACTTTACATTTGCAAGTTAAAATAAATACACATATCTTTTATTTTAAAATACAATTTTATAAAATTATAACATAATAACACTTACAATATATGAAAAATTACTACAATCGGATTTTCCTACTCTTTTTTTTGATGATAGTCTGGATAGTTCCGACAATTCAAGCACAATGGGTAGTAACTTCTAATTCTACTATCACCTCTGGTGGTTGTGGTATAGCGACTTATAATTTTGTTGCTTCTGTTACCAATAATGGCGTTCCACAATCCCCGTCTGGTCTTTATTATCATTGGGATTTTGGGAATAGTACTCAAAATGGTTCACAACCTGTTATCAATGATTATAATGTGAATAGGTCATATTCAAGTTTTAGTCCAACTCCTGCGCCTGGTGGAGGTGCTACTTATACAGTTCTTTTGCGTGTATATAGTGAACCAACTCCAACCTTTAATCCGTCACTTTTATTGGCAACACAAACATTTAATGTTACGATTTTTACTGCTCCTTCCCCTACTTTTTCTGCCAACATAACAGATGTTTGTTTAGGTGATATGATTACTTTTACTGACCCTACTAATTATTCTTTGCAGCAATACGTAGGAAGTGTGGTGGCTAGAACATGGAATTTTGGTGATGGAAATATTTCTACCATAAGCAATCCTGCTCAGAACACGATAAATTATACTTATACAATTCCGGGTACTTATCAAGTAACTTTAACGACAGGAACATCAGGCGGAAGACCTGGAGAGGTGTGTGCTGGGTCATTACAAATACCTGCTTATATTAGAGTAAGACACAAACCTGTTTCAAGTTTTTCGATACTTACTGCTCCTTGTACGTTGCCTGGCGCACCTACATTATCTAACACATCAACCATACCTAATTCACCTACTCCTGCGGGCGTAATATCGAGTTATGTTTGGCGTTTTTATTCAGGTCCGAGTAATGCTTCTGCTCAATTACCTTTTTCGCCTATTTCAACAACAAGTGCTACACCACCTACATTGCCTGCGAATGCCTATACATCTTTAGGTAATTATGCTATAACTTTGGAAGCTATATCTTCTACGGGTTGTTCAAATATATCCACACAATTATTAACGATTGCTACGCAAGTAGCTGATTTTAATACGTCAACCGTTGCGGGTTGTGTAGGTAGAAATATTAATCTTACAAATAATTCGACTGCGGGTGCTTCGTCATTTTCTTGGAATTTTCCGGGTGGTACGCCATCAACCTCAACTTCTGCGAATCCATCTGTTTCATTTGCAGCATCTGGTACATATAATATAACGTTAAATGTAACTTATCCAAATGGTTGTGTTCGTAGTATTACAAAACCATTTGTGGTAACTGCTTTGCCTGTAGCTAATTTTACAAATTCGCCAGTTAATGGATATTGTAATATTCCTAAAAGTGTAACTTTTACTCCAACCACTACCTCTAATGCTAATTATAGTTATTATTGGAATTTTGGAGAAACAAATAATGCGGGTATAAATCCAGGTCCAGAGGCATTTGTTCATTCTCCTCCTGCCAATGTTTATGAATTATTTGGAAACTATAATGTAACATTTACAGTAACAGATAATGTGACAGGTTGTAGTAATACGATTACAAAAATATTAAGTATTACAGAGCCAGTAATGAGCATTGTACCTCGCCCAAGTTATAAGGGTTGCGCACCTTTTGGCGTGGTTTTTGATATAAGTGCAACTGCTATCGAAACCATTACACGTTATAGTGTTGATTTTGATGGAGATGGTACATTTGATCAAACGGCTACAGGCTCACCTGTTTCTATTCCAGCCACTGCTACATTTACTTATACTAATTCAGGTACATACATTGCTACTTTTGAAATACAGACTTTAAATGGTTGTATCAAAAGAGTGTCTGCTCCACTTCCTATTAGAGTTGGTAGACCGCCAGTCATTACAGGTATTACTCAAACAGGTGGTACAAATGGTTGTCAAAGTGGCGGGATTAGTTTTACTCCAGTATTTAGTGGTGGTTTTCTTGCTGATAGTATTATTTATACGTATAGTGATGGTAGTACTGCAGTTACCACTAATACTGCTCCTTATAATAATTCACATACTTTTACTAATAATGGTGGGCAAGGTATTACACTACAAGCGTTCTTTAATGGTTGTCCTATTGTTGTTCCTTATGCTTTTGGAGTAGGCATCAATAGTGCTATTCCATCTATAGTAGTAAATGGTAATGCGAATGTTTGTACGGGAACAAATACAATATGTGTCAATATAGGTGGGACAATTGCTTCTCCTTTAGGATTAACAAATTATGTAGTTAATTTTGGAGATGGTAATACACAATCATTTACGAGTACTTCAGGTGCGGTAGCATTGAGTAATATATGTAATACTTATGCTTTGCCTGGTGCCTATACAATTACATTGACAACCACATCACCTGGTCCGGATGTTTGTACAGATACAAAAACAATTCCAGTAACAGTATCAACAGGTAATCCAAATGCAACCTCATTTACTGCGTTGCCTACACCATCTTGTTCAGCTAATCAAATTCAATTTACAAGTACAACGTCATTGAGTTTGGCGCCAGGTGTAAATATAGTAAATTATAGATGGGACTTTGGAGATGGATCACCTATCAGTGTTTTACCAGCACCTACTGGGGCTAATACTACTTATACGTATGTACCTCGTGTTACACCTTATGCGCCAATATTGACAGTGGTTTTGAGTAATGGTTGTTCTTATCCAAGCCCAGCAGGTTCTGTTAATATTCAAGGACCTTTGGCAAATATAGTAACCTCACCAAGTCTAAATGTTTGTGTGGGTAGTCCTGTTAATTTTGCAGGCAGTGCGTCTATCATTCCAAATACCAATAATATAATAAGTTGGGATTGGAATTTTGGAGATACTTCATCAGGAGTCAATAATACGGCTACTTCTCCAAATACTTCACATATATTTAATAATGCTGGTACATATATAGTTACTTTAGATGTAAGAGATAATAATAGTTTGCAATCAGGTTCGCCTCTTTCTGTAGGTTGTATCAATAGGCGACAAGTAACTGTAAATGTATTTCCAAAACCGACTGTATCATTTACAATTAATAGACCGGCTGTTTGTGTAGGTTCATCTGTTTCATTTACTTCTGCAACCAATGCGGGAGCAGGTGCTACTTATGCTTGGAATTTTGGAGATGGTATGGGTACGAGTACTGTTGCTAATCCTGTTTATGCATATTCAACTCCTGCATTAGGTTCATCAGCCAGTCGAACTGTATCATTAACAGTAACTAATATTGCAGGTTGTTCACAAACATTTACGCAATTATTTAATGTTATCAATCCAGATTTTATCATTACTGCTAATGGTAGTGTAACTCAACTTACTTTAAGTTGTCCCCCTGCTACTGCAAATTTTGTGAGTACAGTTAGTCCTTCAAATACAGATTTGACTAATTGGACATTTAATTGGCAGTTTGGAGATGGTAATCAGGCAAATACGCAAAATGCTATCAATCAATATAATACTCCTAATGCGCCCGGACAATTTACTGTAATATTTACAGCCACCAATACAGCAACAGGTTGTAGTGTTGTAAAAACATTATCTAACTTTGTAATAGTTAATGGTCCAAGAGGTACATTTAGTTTTTTACCTAATAAATTATGTAAGCCAAGTGTTGTAACATTTAATGCTACTGGCTTTACAGGAAATCCTACAAGGATTCAGTGGGATTTTGGTGATGGTAGCGCCACTGTAACTGATACTGTTATTGGTACATCTGCCACTAAAACACACAATTATACTGTTTCTGGTAGTTTTTCACCAAGAATTGTATTGATAACTACCACACCTACTTGTCAAGTTGCTTATCCAAGTACAATAGGAAGAATTGATGTGAGTGGTGTGCCTAATGCTAATTTTACTTGGACAGGAGGCGGGCAAATTTGTAGAAACGTAAATGTTAATTTTTCAGATTTAAGTACTGCTGATACTTCAACAGGTATATCAATGTTACCTAATGTAAATAGATGGACATGGACAATTTATGATGGAACAAATGGACCAGTTCAAGCGGGTGCTGATAGTCCAATTATAGCGAGTTTTACCACACAAAATCCATCATTTGTATTTACAACTGCTAAAACTTATTTAGTTAGGTTAGCTGTAAGAACTGCATTTAATCAAGGTGGAGTTCCTGATGGTTGTACTGCTTTTATTGATAAAGAGATAATGATTGTAGATCCGACAATTACAGCTACAATCAATCCACCTACTCCTTTACAACGTTGTCCGGGCGAGCCTATTACTTTATCAGGCACAGGTAATACAACAGTTACCCCTAAAATTTTGGTGGGTACTTGGAGAGTATATCAAAATATTACGCCACCATTAACTAATCCTGATGTTACTACACCATTGATTGCTACTATTCCTGCTACTGCTACCGCAGGTATGAGTGCACCAGATCCTTGGGCAATGTTAGGAGCATATTCTTTTGCTACTCCTGGGTATTATACAGTAGAATTACAAGTAAGCGATGTGGCTTTATGTACGGGAGGTGCAGTAGCTACACAGGTTGTTTTGGTAGATCCATTGCCAACGTATGCACCTGGAAGCGGTCCTAATAATCAATCTGTTTGTGCATTACAATCAGCAACTTTCACTGTTGCTCCGTCCGCATTATCATTAGTTACGCCAGGAGTTAGTTATCAATGGCAAGTAAATGATGGTGGTGGCTGGGTAAACGTAGTAGATGGACCGAGCATAGGTGGTTCAATTTATGCAGGTTCACTCACAGGTAGTTTTACAATTACAAGTACAAGTACCTTATTGAATAATTATCAATATCGTTGTAATATCAAAAAAGCCAATACAACACAATGTTTATCGACTTCTAATTCTGCTACATTGACAGTGAATCAAAATCCAATCATTGCTGATGCAGGACCAAATCAATTAACTTGTAATGTTACTAATATAACTTTAGCGGGTAATAATGTTGCTCCTTTCTCAGGAAAATGGACGCAAGTAGGAGGACCAGTTTTAACTCTTGGCTCTATTGTGAATGATATTTTATTTAATACACAAGTAAATAATTTAGGAATTGGTATTTATACATTCCGTTGGACTTCTTCAAGTGGTGCTTGTTCATCTAATTTTGATGATGTAGTCATTACAAATTCAAGAACTGCAAGCGTTGGAGCAACACAAAATCTTTGTGGACAATCTTCTGTTAGTTTGACAGGAAATGACCCATCTTTATTTGGTGGCTCTGGTGTTTGGAGTTTAACAAGCGGACCAGCAGGTGTTGTTCCTCTTATTTCACCAACAAATAATTTTACAACTTCAGTTACTGGTTTAGTACCCTCAACAACACCTTATGTGTTTACGTGGACTACTTCAGGACCTGGTTGTGCTAATAATTCTTCAGCAAATGTAACTATCAATAATAATCCATTACCAAGTGTTATTAATCCTTCATCTCAAACGATTTGTCAAGGGCAAACAACAACATTTGTTACATCTGGTTCTGTTGCCTTAACATATCAATGGCAAGCAGATGATAATGGTGGTGGAGGTTTTGTTAATATTGGAAATGTTGCACCTTATTCAGGAGTTACTACGCAAATATTAACAGTAACTACTCCAGCCATATCATTTAATAATTATAAATATAGAGTAAAAGTAACCAATGCGACAACAAATTGTATTACATTTACAAATTTTGGCACTCTGACAATTCAAGCAACTCCATCAGGTACACCATCTGCAAATCCTGCGACGGTTTGTCAAGGAACGGCAGTAACGATTGCTTTATCTAATACAACTAATGCTTATTCATATCAATTATTAGTAGGTGCTACTCCTGTGGCTGGTGTACCAATAATTACAGGAAATGGAGCAGGGCAGAGTTTTGCCTCGTTTACGCCAAATGCAACCGCAACTTATACAGTAGCGGTTACAACTCCGATAGTAAATGGTTCAAATTGTAGTTTAAATTTAGCTCCAACACTTACTGTAACAGTTAATCCAATACCTTCGGCATCAGTGGCAGGCACAAACCAAGTAGTTTGTGCTACTTCAGCAACTTTAGCGGCGACACCTGTGGCGTCTGGAACGGGAACTTGGTCAATATTTTCTGGTCCTGGTACAATAACAATAACAACACCATCAAGTCCAACTTCAACCGTAACTGGTTTAGTAGCTGGCACGCCAAGTGTTTTAAGATGGACAGTTACAAGTGGAGTAGGAGTAGGTTCTTGTCCTCCAAATGTATCAAATGTTACAATTACAAGATTATCAGCAAGTTTACCATCTAATGCAGGAGTAGATCAGACGCTTTGTGCGGCAGCAGTAGCAATGCAAGGAAGTGATCCTGGCACTGGAATAGGAACTTGGACAATCGTTTCAGGCTCAGGTGTTTTTACTAATACGAATGATAGATTTACAACCGTTACAGGTTTAGGAATAGGTACAAATACTTTTAGATGGACAGTGATTGATGCTTGTGGAACAACCCAAGATGATGTTAATGTGATTAGAGAATTTGGAAATACTTTTGCAGATGCGGGACCAAATGTAATTCAGTGTGGTGCAACAGTTACTTTGAGTGCAGTAGGTACGCCTGCGGTTGCCTCAAGAAGTTGGACTTTAGCGGCTGGAACTTCATTGGTTTCGGGTACACTAACAAGCCCTACAATTACAGTTACAGGTTTAGCATTAGGTGCTAATGTATTTACTTGGACAGTAACAAATAGTTGTGCAACATCAATTTCAAATGTAACCATTACAAGAATTGATAATACATCTGCATCAAATGCAGGGATTGCTCAAAATATTTGTGCATCTACTACAACTTTAAATGGAAATTCACCTTCAATAGGTACAGGAACTTGGAGTTTTGTAAGCGGTCCAGTAGCTTTGACAAATGCTAATTTCTCAAATGTTAATCAATCAAATGCAAATGTAACAGGGATGACGCTTGTTGGAACGTATAGATTTCAATGGACAATTACAAATGGTGCTTGTACGCCTTCTTCATCTTTTGTTGATATTACAAGAGATGCTTTGCCAAGTGCGTCAGTGATTACAGCAGTTCCAAATATTTGTGTTGATAATACAACAATTTCAGCTACTAATCCAGCAGTTGGAACAGGTTTATGGAGCGTAGTAAGTGCGCCATTAGGCTCAAATCATACATTTGTAAATGCGGCTCTTAATAATACAACCATCAACGGACTGACTGTTGCAGGTGTTTATACAATTAAATGGACAGTTTCTAATGGAACTTGTCCACCTGCACAAAGTACAACAACTATTACAAGAATGGCAGTTCCAACAGTATCTAATGCTGGAATGGCTCAAAATATTTGTGTGAATACTGCTACTTTAAATGCTAATTCTCCTATTGTGGGAGTAGGTACATGGACGGTTTCACCATCAGCAGGGGTAACTTTTGCTGATGTAAATTTATATAATACAACGGTTTCAGGACTAACTACTACAGGTACATATACATTTACTTGGACAATTACAAATGCTCCTTGTGCAGCCTCTGCAAGCAATGTAGTAATTACAAGAAGTGCTAATGTAGGTCTGATTACAATTACCCCATCTGCGACAAATGTTTGTGGGGGTAATGTAAATTTAGTAGCCTCAGCACTTCCAGGAGGTGCAACAGGTCTTTGGACAATCGTGCAAGGAAATGGTACATTTTCACCAAATAATAACCCAACGACATCAGTTTCAGGTTTAAGTGCGGGTATAAATACGTTTAGATGGACAGTAACAAGTGGAAGTTGCCCAGCAGTTTCTCAAGATGTTACTATTAATTCATTTACACAACCAGCCGCAGCCAATGCAGGTCCAGATGTAATAGTTTGTGGAACAACAGGTTCATTAAACGCATCTACGCCAACAGCAGGAACAGGTACATGGTCTTATGTGGGCATACCTCCGGGTGGGCTTTCATTTGCTAATATAAATAATCCAAGCACAGCAGTAACAGGTTTACCAATAGGAAGTCATACACTTCGTTGGACAGTAACAAATGCTCCTTGTTCTTCGAGTTTTGATGATGTAGTTGTAAATATGCGTGGAAGTGTAAGTTTATCAATAGCAGGAACAAGCCAAACTACTTGTAATTCAACTTGGACTTTGAGTGCCAATGCAGTAGCATCGGGAGAAACAGGAACATGGACATTTTCTGGAGGTAATATTTTACCAGCAGATATATATAATCCAAATGCACCAGCAACTTTAGTAATGGGTTCAAATATATTTACTTGGACAGTGAATAATGGTTGTGCAACTTCAGTATCTACGATTGTAATTACAAGAATTTCAGGCGTTACAGCATCAGTGGCAGGAGCAAATCAATCTATTTGTACTAATACAACTAATTTGAATGGAAATATACCAAGTGCGGGAGTTGGGCAATGGATAGTAACAAGTGTTCCTTCGCCATTAACTTTAGCAAGTGTAACTTTTGTAGATTCGTTTTTGGCTACGACACAAGTAAATGGCTTGACAGTAGCAGGTAATTATATTTTGACTTGGAGGATTGATAATGGAACTTGTGGAGTAAGCCAAAGCAATGTTCAGATAACAGTTGCACCACAGCCATCACTTTCAGTGATTACAACATTGCCATCAAGTATTTGTGTAAGTACTACTAATTTACAAGCAATCGCTCCAGCAGTAGGCACAGGACAATGGTCAGTAGTATCTGCTCCAGTAGGAAGTTTACCTACTTTTGCAAATGCTAATTCAAATAATACAAGTGTTTCAGGTTTAGATGTAGCAGGTAATTATACGTTTAGATGGACAGTTTCTAATGGAAGTTGTACACCTAATCAAACTACAATCACGATAACCAGAGAAGTAGCACCTTCAATGGCGAATGCTGGTTTGAATCAAACTATTTGTATCAATGATGCAACATTATCTGGGAATTCACCTATGGTAGGCATTGGCACGTGGTCGGTTTCACCAGCAGCGGGAGTTGGTTTTGGCAATGTCAATCAATTTAATACTTCAGTAACAGGTTTAAGTACAGCAGGAGCATATACATTTACTTGGACAATTAGTAATGGTACTTGTACGCCAAGCACTAGTACAATGGTTGTCAATAGATTAGATTCTCCAAGTGTTGCGGTTATTACAACAGCCCCAAGCAATACTTGTAATACAACATTTGCTTTGAATGCTCAGACAATTACATCGGGTACAGGTTTATGGAGCGTAGTAAGTTCACCAATAGGCTCAACGGTTGCTTTCAGTAATCCGACTGCTACATTAACCAATGTAAATGGTTTAAGTGTATCAGGTGTTTACACATTTGCTTGGACAGTAAGTAACGGAAGTTGTCCATCAACACAAGCGACGGTAAGCATTACCAGAGATGCGAGTCCGAGTGTTGCGAGTGCGGGTACAAATCAGACTATTTGTGTTGATAATAATATAAATTTAAGTGGTAATAGTCCAGCGGTTGGCATAGGTTCTTGGAGTGTTGTGAATGTTCCATTTGGAGCAAACATAACCTTTACTAATGGTACTCAAGGCAATGCGATTGCAAGTGGTTTCACATTTTCGGGGGCATATACATTACGTTGGACAATTACGAATGGAACTTGTGTGGCAAGTACGAGTGATATTATCATTACGAGATTAGATAATCCAAGTTTGGCAATTATTAATCCAACTGGATCGAATATTTGTTTAAATACAATCACCTCATTAACTGCTCAAGCAATAAGTTCAGGTACAGGTTTGTGGAGCGTAGTAAGTTCACCATCAGGAGCGACCGTAACTTTTGGTAATCCTACAAACATATCAACAAGTGTAAATGGTTTAAGTGTGGCGGGAGGTTATACGTTTAAATGGACAGTAAGTAATGGAGTTTGTATTCCAAATGAAACGACCGTAAGTGTAACAAGAGATGCGAGTCCGAGTGTTGCGAATGCAGGTTTAGACCAGACTATTTGTATAAACAATGCAACATTATCTGGAAATTCTCCTATGGTAGGCAATGGCACGTGGTCGGTTTCACCATCAGCGGGAGTTGTTTTTGGGAATGTCAATCAATTTAATACTTCAGTAACAGGTTTAAGTACAGCAGGAGCCTATACATTTACTTGGACAATCAATAATGGTACTTGTACGCCAAGCACGAGTACAATGGTTGTCAATAGATTAGCTTCACCAAGTTTGGCAATTATTAATCCAACTGGATCGAATATTTGTTTAAATACAATCACCTCATTAACTGCCCAGCCAATAAGTTCAGGCATAGGTTTGTGGAGTGTTGTAAGTTCACCATCAGGAGCGACAGTTACTTTTGGTAGTCCTACTTTGCCAACGACAAGCGTCAATGGTTTAAGTGTAGCAGGAGGTTATACGTTTAAATGGACAGTAAGTAATGGAGTTTGTATTCCAAATGAAACGACCGTAAGTGTAACAAGAGATGCGAGTCCGAGTGTTGCGAATGCAGGTTTAGACCAGACTATTTGTATAAACAATGCAACATTATCTGGAAATTCTCCTATGGTAGGCAATGGCACGTGGTCGGTTTCACCATCAGCGGGAGTTGTTTTTGGGAATGTCAATCAATTTAATACTTCAGTAACAGGTTTAAGTACAGCAGGAGCATATACATTTACTTGGACAATCAATAATGGTACTTGTACGCCAAGCACGAGTACAATGGTTGTCAATAGATTAGATTCTCCAAGTGTTGCGGTTATTACAACAGCCCCAAGCAATACTTGTAATACAACATTTGCTTTGAATGCTCAGACAATTACATCGGGTACAGGTTTATGGAGCGTAGTAAGTTCACCAATAGGCTCAACGGTTGCTTTCAGTAATCCGACTGCTACATTAACCAATGTAAATGGTTTAAGTGTATCAGGTGTTTACACATTTGCTTGGACAGTAAGTAACGGAAGTTGTCCATCAACACAAGCGACGGTAAGCATTACCAGAGATGCGAGTCCGAGTGTTGCGAGTGCGGGTACAAATCAGACTATTTGTGTTGATAATAATATAAATTTAAGTGGTAATAGTCCAGCGGTTGGCATAGGTTCTTGGAGTGTTGTGAATGTTCCATTTGGAGCAAACATAACCTTTACTAATGGTACTCAAGGCAATGCGATTGCAAGTGGTTTCACATTTTCGGGGGCATATACATTACGTTGGACAATTACGAATGGAACTTGTGTGGCAAGTACGAGTGATATTATCATTACGAGATTAGATAATCCAAGTTTGGCAATTATTAATCCAACTGGATCGAATATTTGTTTAAATTCAATCACCTCATTAACTGCTCAAGCAATAAGTTCAGGCATAGGTTTGTGGAGTGTTGTAAGCTCACCATCAGGAGCGACAGTTACTTTTGGTAATCCTACTTCAAATTCAACAAGTGTAAACGGTTTAAGTGTGGCAGGAGGTTATACGTTTAAATGGACAGTAAGTAACGGGGTTTGTATTCCAAATGAAACGACCGTAAGTGTAACAAGAGATGCGAGTCCGAGTATTGCGAATGCTGGTTTGAATCAAATTATTTGTATCAATGATGCAACATTATCTGGGAATTCTCCTATGGTAGGCATTGGAACTTGGTCAGTATCTCCAGCACCTGGAGTTGTTTTTGGGAATGTCAATCAATTTAATACTTCAGTAACAGGTTTAAGTACAGCAGGAGCCTATACATTTACTTGGACAATCAATAATGGTACTTGTACGCCAAGCACTAGTACAATGGTTGTGAATCGATTAGATTCTCCAAGTGTTGCGGTTATTACAACAGCCCCAAGCAATACTTGTAATACAACATTTGCTTTGAATGCTCAGACAATTACATCGGGTACAGGTTTATGGAGCGTAGTAAGTTCGCCAGTAGGTTCAACAGTTGCTTTCAGTAATCCGACGAATATATCAACGAATGTGAATGGTTTAAGTGTATCAGGCGTTTATACATTTGCTTGGACAGTAAGTAACGGAAGTTGTCCATCAACACAAGCGACGGTAAGCATTACCAGAGATGCGAGTCCGAGTGTTGCGAGTGCGGGTACAAATCAGACTATTTGTGTTGATAATAATATAAATTTAAGTGGTAATAGTCCAGCGGTTGGCATAGGTTCTTGGAGTGTTGTGAATGTTCCATTTGGAGCAAACATAACCTTTACTAATGGTACTCAAGGCAATGCGATTGCAAGTGGTTTCACATTTTCGGGGGCATATACATTACGTTGGACAATTACGAATGGAACTTGTGTGGCAAGTACGAGTGATATTATCATTACGAGATTAGATAATCCAAGTTTGGCAATTATTAATCCAACTGGATCGAATATTTGTTTAAATTCAATCGCCTCATTAACTGCTCAGGCAATAAGTTCAGGCATAGGTTTGTGGAGTGTTGTAAGCTCACCATCAGGAGCGACAGTTACTTTTGGTAATCCTACTTCAAATTCAACAAGTGTAAACGGTTTAAGTGTGGCAGGAGGTTACACATTCAAATGGACAGTAAGTAATGGAGTTTGTATTCCAAATGAAACCACCGTAAGTGTAACAAGAGATTCGAGTCCGAGTGTTGCGAATGCAGGTTCAGACCAGACTATTTGTGTAAACAATGTAACATTATCAGGAAATTCTCCTATGGTAGGCAATGGCACTTGGTCAGTATCTCCAGCACCTGGAGTTGTATTTGGTAATGTCAATCAATTTAATACTTCAGTAACAGGTTTAAGTACAGCAGGAGCCTATACATTTACTTGGACAATCAATAATGGTACTTGTACGCCAAGCACTAGTACAATGGTTGTCAATAGATTAGCTTCACCAAGTTTGGCAATTATTAATCCAACTGGATCGAATATTTGTTTAAATACAATCACCTCATTAACTGCCCAGCCAATAAGTTCAGGCATAGGTTTGTGGAGCGTAGTAAGTTCACCATCAGGAGCGACCGTAACTTTTGGTAATCCTATTTCAAATACAACAAGTGTAAATGGTTTAAGTGTGGCGGGAGGTTACACATTCAAATGGACAGTAAGTAATGGAGTTTGTATTTCAAATGAAACGACCGTAAGTGTAACAAGAGATTCGAGTCCGAGTATTGCGAATGCAGGTTCAGACCAGACTATTTGTGTAAACAATGCAACATTATCTGGGAATTCACCTATGGTAGGGATTGGCACGTGGTCGGTTTCACCATCAGCGGGAGTTGGTTTTGGCAATGTCAATCAATTTAATACTTCAGTAACAGGTTTAAGTACAGCAGGAGCATATACATTTACTTGGACAATTAGTAATGGTACTTGTACGCCAAGCACTAGTACAAT
>JAAFJG010000080.1 GCA_013298075.1 Cytophagales bacterium
ATCAATTTAAAAGAAGTATCTTATTGCAAGCATTAAAAACTGCTTGGGAACAAATAAAAATTATGAAAAATATGTGTATAACAAATAAAATGAATTTTCCAAATTTTAGCCCTGCGTAATGTCAGTAAATAAATAAAAAAAGTTCTTTTTGTAATAAAAAATTTCTTTTTTTATGTTTATTTTACTTTGACACGACTTTTATTGATATAAAAATATCAATTTTAGAAACATAAAAATTTCGGCTAAAGCCAACTATTAAATTTTATAATATCCTCCAGATAAATCTGGAGGCAATTCAAAAAAAACATTTCAAAAAAAATATTTTGATTCTCTAAAAAATAACTTTATTTGTCCAAAAATTAGCATTATTTCAATACCAAATAATATGTTATACTTTTAAATTATCCATAAGAAATCAAAAATTTAAAAAAAATAATCGATTAAATTAAAAAAATTAAAAAAAATAATCTATATTTGCACGCAAAAATTAGAAATAAACTTTTACTTATTTAAAACAAATCTTAAATATTTTGTTTTAAAATTACTTATAATATTATCATGTCAGACCAAAATGTTGCTTATAGATATGCAAAACCTTTAGTTGATTTATCAATAGAAAGAGGAATTTTGGAAAATGTCTATCAAGATATGCAATTAGTCCATCAAGTTTGTGAAGAAAATGATGAATTTGCAGCAATTCTTAAAAATCCTATTATCAGAGGATATAAAAAAATGGGAATTCTAAAAGCTATATTTACTAATAAAGTAAGTGAGCTTACTTTTTCTCTTTTCGAAATTTTATCACGAAGAGATAGAGAAGGAATTTTACAAAGCGTTAGTTTTTCTTTTGTAGAACAATACAATATTTTAAAAAATATTCAAAAAGTTACATTGGTCAGCGCCGTCGAATTATCAGAAGACCTAAAAAATGAACTCAAAGCAAAAGTTGCTTCACAATTAGGAAAAACAATTATCATGAAAGAAAAAATTGACCCTTCTTTAATAGGTGGGTTTTTGTTGAAAGTTGGAAATGACCAAGTGGTAGATAATTCTATTCGCTCTCAATTACAACGCTTAAAAGTGGAATTTGCAAAATCAATTCAAAATTAAAAAAAAAATAATAAATAAATTTATATACTCATATGGCACAAATTAGACCTGACGAGGTTTCAGCCATTTTACGTGAACAATTATCTAACTTTAGAACTGCCACAGAACTTGAAGAAGTAGGAACAGTTTTACAAATTGGCGATGGAGTAGCACGTATTTATGGACTTACAAAAGCACAAGCAGGTGAGCTTGTTCAGTTTGAAACAGGCTTAAAAGGCTTAGTTCTTAATTTAGAAGAGGACAATGTAGGGGTGGTATTGTTGGGAGATTCAACAGGTGTAAAAGAAGGTGATAGCGTTCGCCGTACTAATCAAATCGCCTCTGTAAAAGTAGGTGAAAGTATGTTAGGACGTGTAGTCAATACATTAGGAGAACCTATTGATGGAAAAGGAGCATTGACAGGCAATTTATATGATATGCCATTGGAGCGAAAAGCACCGGGCGTAATTTATCGCCAACCTGTAAACGAACCTTTGCAAACAGGTATCAAATCTATCGATGCGATGATTCCAGTAGGACGTGGACAACGTGAACTTATCATTGGAGATAGACAAACAGGAAAAACTGCGATTGCTATCGATACTATTATCAATCAAAAAGAATTTTATGAAAGTGGTGAGCCAGTATTTTGTATTTATGTTGCCGTTGGACAAAAAGGAAGTACGGTGGCACAAGTAGTAAATATGTTAGAAAAAGGTGGAGCAATGCCATATACGGTCGTTGTTTCTGCAGCTGCTTCTACTCCTGCACCTATGCAATTTTTTGCACCATTTACGGGAGCAGCGATTGGCGAATTTTTCAGAGATACAGGTCGTCCTGCTTTGGTAATTTATGATGATTTATCAAAACAAGCGGTTGCTTATCGCGAAGTTTCTTTGTTATTGCGTCGTCCGCCGGGTCGTGAGGCTTATCCGGGTGATGTATTTTATTTGCATAGTCGTTTGCTTGAAAGAGCCGCCAAAATCAATTCATCTGACAAAGTGGCACAAGGTATGAACGATATTCCTGAATCTTTGAAAGGAATGGTAAAAGGTGGTGGTTCTTTGACTGCTTTGCCAATTATCGAAACGCAAGCGGGAGATGTATCGGCTTATATTCCTACGAATGTAATCTCAATTACTGATGGGCAGATTTTCTTGGAAGGTAATTTATTCAATGCGGGTATTCGTCCTGCTATCAACGTCGGTATTTCGGTATCACGCGTAGGTGGCTCGGCACAGGTAAAAGCAATGAAAAAATTTGCGGGAACATTAAAACTTTCGCAAGCACAATTCAAAGAATTAGAAGCATTTGCTAAATTTGGTTCTGACCTTGACGCAACCACACAATTAACAATTCAACGTGGACGTATCAATCAAGAAGTATTAAAACAACCTCAATATTCGCCTTTGCGTGTCGAACAACAAATTGCTATTATTTATGTATCGAGCGAAGGATATTTGGATAATGTAAAAATCAATAAAGTAAAAGATTTTGAAAAAGAATTTTTGAATAGATTGGAACGTGATCACAAAGCCGAAGTATTAGATATTTTGAAAAAACGTAAAATTTCTGATGATGAAATAAAAGCAGCAACTGCTAAATTAGGACAAATTGCGAAAGAAATTGCACGTAATTTTGAATAATCGTTATCGATTTTTTATTTATAAATTAAAAAAATAGGTTGATTTTTTATGAAATCAACCTATTTTTTTATTCGAAAAATATGTTTTGAAATAGAAAATGATTATTATTCGAATAAAAATAAATTACTTTCCTTAGCATTTTTTGATAAAATTTGCTTTTCTAAGTATGAATTTGTAATTTTGCTCGTTGTTTGATTATGTTTCTTTATATGCTGATTTCATCAAAGTTTTATATAAATATCCACTAAAAAAATAATACATTTACAAAAAAAATCAATATAAAAATAATTAAAAAAATGGCATATCAATATTTAACAGAAGAAAATTTAACAAATTTTATTACAAGTGCTTTGGCTGAAGATATTGGCGAAGGTGATTTTTCAACACTTTCTTCTGTGCCTGCAGAAGCAACTTCAATAGCAAAACTTTTGATTAAAGATGATGGAATTTTGGCGGGAGTTGAATTGGCTCAAAAAATATTTAAACATCTCGAACCTACTTGTACTTTTGAAATCTATAAAAAAGATGGAGAACAGGTAACAAAAGGAGAAGAAGCGTTTCGGGTTCACGCACACGCACAAATTTTGCTACAAGGCGAAAGGTTGGTTTTGAATTGTATGCAAAGAATGAGTGCCATTGCCACCAAAACAAATTATTTTACCCAACTTATTAAACATACAAAAGCACGTTTATTAGACACTCGAAAAACAACTCCCAATTTTAGAATGATGGAAAAATGGGCGGTTTTGATTGGTGGAGGAACAAATCATCGTTTTGGATTATTTGATATGGTAATGTTGAAAGATAATCATATCGATTATGCAGGAGGAATCACAAAAGCAGTGCAAAATACACAAAAATATTTGGCAAATATAAACAAAAAAATAAGAATCGAAGTCGAAACACGTACTATTGATGAAGTAAAAGAGGCTTTGGCAGTAGGCGGAGTTGATGTGATTATGTTAGATAATATGACTATTTCACAAATGACCGAAGCCGTAAAAATCATCGGAAATCAAGCTCAAACAGAAGCATCAGGCGGAATTACAGAGCAAACGATTGTCGGAATTGCAGAAACAGGAGTCGATTTTATTTCGGTAGGTGTTTTGACTCACGCCGTAAAAAGTTTAGATTTGAGTTTGAAAGCAGTGATTTTATAACTGATTTTTTGTGATTATTATTGATACAAAATTTGACTTTTTATATCGAGATAAAAACCGCAAAATTCTAAAAAAAAATTGCGGTTTTTGTTTATTTATTCTGGGCTAATTTACACTAAATTTCTTTTAAATAATTTTGCCAATCGACCAAAATATCTTTTTTCAAAACTCTTGGAAATTTATTTTGTCCGCCCATTTTTCCTTTTTTTGCCAACCAATTATAAAAAACATCAGGCGAAAGGATTTCGATATAAACGTCTTTCAATGCCGCCGTTCTTTCTGTTTTATAATCTGCATTCAGATCTCCTAAGACTTCATCTAAACGAGTTTTCATTTTTTCTATATCAACCGAATCGTTTGTGCCAATATACCATTGATGCGCAAACAGTCCGCTCTCGTGTGGAACGCCCGCTACACAGAATTCTGTCACAGAAATATTTAATTCATCTGCCACTTGTGTTACTGCCATATCCATATTATCGACTGACAAATGCTCTCCACAAAGGCTCAAAAAGTGCTTTGTTCTGCCTGTAATGATGATTTCGTATAATTTTTTATTCGTAAATTGAATCGTATCACCAATCAAATATCGCCACGCACCCGCACAAGTACTGATGAGAATCGCATACGTAACTCCTTCTTCTACTTCATCAATTAAATAGGTTTTTGGACTGCCAATAATTTCGCCACTGTCATCAAAATAAGCATCAGTAAAAGGAATAAATTCGAAGAAAATACCTACATTTAATACTAAAGCCATATTATGATTGGGCAATTTTTGGAAAGCCAAAAAACCTTCCGAAGCCAAATACGTTTCGATATAAGTAATTGGATGTCCTAATAATTTTGAAAAACTGCGTCTGTATGGCTCAAAAGAAACTCCTCCATAAGCAAATGCCGCCAAATTAGGCCAAACATCATGAATAGTTTTGACGTTGTACCTTTGAATTATTTTTTCCATCAATAATTGCAACCAAGCAGGATTGCCTGCAATATAACCAATATCCCAATTTTTTGCGTTTTCAGTGATGACTTCTAATTTTTTTGTCCAATCTTTTTCTGCGGATATTTTTACGCCCGGTTTATAATAATGTTGAAACCACGAGGGTATTTTTCCCGTATTGATTCCACTCAAATCTCCTTCATAATGTGTTGCTTTTCTTTGCAAATCTGTACTACCCGAAAGCATCAAAATTCCCTTCGAAAAAGCACTGCTCGGAATATCTTTAAAACTTGGAACAGACAAAAATTGCAATAAACTCGTACGACGCATAGCGCGTATCATAGATTTGGTGATAGGAATATATTTGGTGGGACCGCCTGAAGTTCCCGAACTCAATGCATAATGTCCGACTTTTCCTTTCCAGCAAATATCACTTTCTCCGTTTTGGTGGTCACGATACCACCATTCATTATATAATTTTGCGTAATCAAAAATAGGAACTATTTTAGTATATTCTTCATAAAATGCTCTGCTATTTTTATCGTTTTTATTGATAGATTTGATAAGTTTATCAAACTGATAATACTTGCCAAAAGCGGTGTTTTTTGCTTGTACGAATAGTTTTAATAATTGTCTTTTTTGTAATAAAAAAGGTGGTTTGTTATCTCTTTCTAACAAGAATTTGAATTTATGACCTTGCTTTACTAAACTTTCTAATAATGACATACGTTTTAAAAAGGTTATATGTAAATAAATAGTATCTAAAATTGTTATTTTTTATATTGAATTGCAAATATAAAAAAAAAAACTAAAAAATAAGATTTTTTTCAATTTTTTTCAATTTTTTTTTATTTTTAGGAGAGATATTTTAGAATGGCGTAGAAAAATAAAATTATTATCAAGAATAATAAAAGTAGTTTTACACAAATATTTTGATAACCAAAATTTTTTTTATAGTAGGATTATAAATCTAAAATATCAGACAATACAATCGATATTTTATCCATATTATTTTAAATTTGTTCTAAATATTCATTCATTCCGATTTCAGCCATTTCTTTTGCTGCTTTTATAGTATCATCACTTAATTCACTTATATTTATAGCATATTTATCTTTTTTTATGGTTAATTGTTTGGCAGATGCACCAAAATTTTGTGCTACATTCGCAACAAAACGAATAATATTATTTAATTTATTTGTATTTATGTTTAAAAAACTATCATCAATAATAAAATGGCTACATAATATAGCTAATTCTAATTTTAAAGAATTTTCCATAAAACTTTCTAATTTAGAAAAATTATCATTAAACAATTTTCTATCAACAAAGAATAAATTTCATTTTTTTTATGCTCCACAAAAAAATTTTCAGGTTTTTGTAAATCATCAATATTAATATGCTGTTCATTAAACCAATAAATAATTTTTATTCTCAAATTAAAAATAAAATCTAAATTGTTTTTTGCAAAAACTTCCATCGATGTAGTTTCATCATTTAAAAAAGAAATAATATTTTGTTCTAATTGAATAAATATATCATCAATTTTTTGGCTTGAATTACCTTTTTTTAATTGATATAGAAACAAAGGGCTTGCACTCATAATTTTTAATTTCTTATATTATATTGCAAACATACGAAATTATAACCAAAAAAATATCATAATTCATTATTTTTTTTTATTTTTTTATTTATTTTTCAAATTTATGTTGTAATTTTGCAAATATTACGAATAAAAATAAAATCTAAATATTAGTTTAAAAATGTTAAAAAAAATAAAATCTACACAAATCTATATCGGTTTGATTTTTTTGAGTGCTTTTATGTGGCGTTCAGAACAGACACATACCTTGCCTATATGCGCAGGCGGAGACCCCAACGAAATTAATAACTATCGTTTTTTTGAACCGATTTCTTTTGCAGAAATGTCTAATTTTAAATGGAAAAGTGATAGTACTTTTTCTGCGAATATGGAAGATTGGAAAGCCTATTTAGGCAAAACAAATGATGCCGATTTGAAAAAAATTATCTATGAAACTTCTGCTGATGATATGCAAAAAATTAGGGCGTATATCACAGATGGAAAAATGTTAGATAACAAATTAAAAAATAATGATGTTGTTAAAATCTGGCAAAAAAACAAAGATTTAGAAGCGATTGATTATTTGTATTTTGCTAAAACTTGCGAAGTACAAGCTAAAAAATATGATTCTTGGAGTGAAGAAGCACCCAAAAAAGATATGGAAAAAATAAAATGGTTGGCAGATGCAGGCAAAAAATATTACAACGAAAAAGCCTCTAATCCATTTTTAAAAATCCGTTTTGCCTATCAAGCCATCAGAATGGCACATTATTCGAATCAATACGACAAAGCCATTAGATTTTATGATGAATTAGTAAAACCAATAGAAGACAAAACTACGTCTGTGATAAAATATTGGGCTTTATCTCACAAAGCAGGGGCATTATTCAGAACAGGAAACATAGGTGAATCTATTTATTTGTTTTCGAGAATTTTTGATGTATGCCCAAGCAAGCAAGCAAGTGCTTATTTGAGTATCAAAATCTACGAACAGGGTAATTGGGATTCTGCTTTAAGTTTATGCAAAAACGCAGACGAAAGAGCAACTTTATATTTTATCCGTTCTTTGGCAACCAACTCAAACGGCCTCGAAGAACTTAAAGATGTATTCGATATTGCTCCAAAATCTGAAAAATTAGCGTATATGTTGGCAAGAGAAATTAATAAATTAGAACACGATTTATTAGAAGTAAATTTGGATAAAAATTTGTTGTTTATGCGTAATTATCAAGGAGAAGAAACCGCCAATGCGCTCAAAAAAGCAGAATCATTAAAAAGTTTTATTTCTTTTGCTATTTCGGATAATAAAATAAAAAACATGGAAGTATTTCGTTTGGGCGGTGCTTATTTGGAATATGTAACAGGAAAACCAGCCAAAGCAAAAGCCGTTTATCAAGATATTGCAAACAAAACTAAAGATATTAATTTGAAAAATAAAATCAATGTTTTTCAATTAGCCTTACAAATTTCGGAACTCAAAACGATTGATGATGCGATAGAAGAAGATATTTATCCGAAAGTAAAAGCCTTAAAACACGACCATTTATTAGATTTTACTAAAAATGCTTTCGCCAGATTATATCAAAATCAAAAAAATGTAGGAAAAGCATTTATTTTAAGAAATGATGTATCTTGGTTAAAAACAACAGGAAACGCAGCCCAAGTTGAAAATATATTGGAAATGTTGGCAAAGAAAAAAATGACAACTTTGGAAAAAGATATTATCAAAGAAAAATTAGGAGATAAAAATCCAGAACAAGAATTGAACGAATTGAAAGCAACTTTTTTATTGGCAGACGATAAATTGGAAGAAGCAATCAAAGTTTATCAATCTATTCCTGCGAATAAATTAAATAAAATTAAAAATGATCCTTTGCAGGCATTGGTGCGTGATTGTTTTGAAAATTGTCCGCCATCAACCGAAAAAGGAAAATATAATCGTCTGACTTTGGCTCAAAAAATGTTAAACTTAAAAAAATTAACAGAGAAAAATAATTTGGAACAAGGACAATATTTATTTCAATTAGGCACTATTTATTATAATATTTCGCATTTTGGGAATAGTTGGGACGCAATCGATTATTATAGAAGTGGTTCAGATTTGATGACTTTCAAGGATATGAAAACCAATCCAAATACTCCTTATAAAACAAATGTATATGCCGAGATGTCAAAAGCAAAATATTATTTTGAAAGAGCAATTACTGCATTTACCAAAACAAACGACAAAGAAATGACCGCACAAGCATTGATGATGGCAGGAAGATGCGAACAAAATATTTATTATTTGGATTTTTCAGGTGATGCTTTTGCATTTATTGCACCAACTTATGACGCAAAACATAGAAAAAGTTTAATAAAACTCAAAAAAGAATATAAAGATACAAAAGCATTTAGAGATTTAAAATCTACTTGTTTGTATTTTAATAATCTTTAATTTTGAGTGAATGAATTTGCTTTGAAAAAATAGAAGTTTCTATTTTTTGGTTATCAGGAAATTTGTGTGGAAAATAAATTTATTTTTTTTCAATATTTTTTGATTGTATTTTAAATTGCCTCCAGATTTATCTGGAGGATAATATAAAATTTAATTATTGGCTTTAGCCAAAATTTTATACTTTTTTATTTCAAATAAATGAGATAAATTTCGTTTCTAACTAAGTAAAAATAATTCCGCAATAACTTCCTAAAAATCTATTTTTTTCAAAGCAAATTTTTATTATTTCAATCAAAAAAAACAAAAAATGTTCGAATCAGTTGAAAATAATACTTGGGCTTGGCTTTCGTTGGAGTGGTTTTATCCGCAAACTTTGATGAGTTTTGAGTGGCAAAATGTGTATTATTTGTATATTTTATTAGGAATTCCGATTGTTTTTGTTATCAGAAGAATTGGAAATATTCCTATTAGAGCAAAAATTTTATTTAATTTAACGACTACTTATAAATCTTGGCGACCTATTATTTGGTTGAGATTTGTGCCTTATATTTTGTTGGTTTTTTGTTTGATAAATTTAATTATAGCGTTGGCACGCCCACAACAAACCAAAGTACAAGTTAGACAAATGACAGAAGGAATCGATATTTTGTTGGCAATAGATGTGTCTGAATCGATGTTATTGGAAGATTTAACGCCCAATAGATTAGATGCCGCCAAAAAAGTAGCGATAGAATTTATCAAAGGAAGAAAATATGATAGAATTGGTTTAGTGGTTTTTTCGGGAGAGGCTTTTTCGCTTTCACCTTTGACTACTGATTATAGTTTATTGGAAAATTATCTCTCGCAAGAGGTGCAAGTGGGTATGGTGCCACAGCCTGAAACTGCGATTGGAGCAGCCATTGGCGTTTCGACCAATCGTTTGAAAGAATCTAATGCCAAAAGTAAAGTAATTATTTTGATTAGTGATGGCGATAATACAGCAGGAAATTTAGACCCATTGACTGCCACACAATTAGCGGTTTATAATAGTATCAAAATTTATCCGATTTTAGTCGGGAGCGAAGGCGATATTATAGTCAAAGATGAAAAAGGTAATAAAACAACCGTTAGAAATACTGCGAATGAAACAACTTTGAGGCAAATTGCTCAAAAAAGTGAAGGACAATTTTTTAGAAGTGTGGATAATCAGACTTTGAGCGAAGTATTTAAACAAATTGATAACTTAGAAAAATCAAAAATTATCGAAACAAAATACAAAAAAACAGAAGATTTTTATAGTATTTATTTAGTTTGGGGAATTATATTTTTTGTATTTTGGCTTTTTACAAAAGGAACTTTTATTAGTAATGCTTTGGAAGATTGATAAAAAAATAAATTAAAATAAAAAAAATGATAAACGAAAATACGTTGTTAAAATTAGCCAAACTAAGTCGTTTGGAATTATCAGAAGAAGAAAAAACAAATCTTCCTGACGAATTGAATAAGATTTTAGATTGGATGAACGAACTCAACGAAATAGACACGACAAATATTGAGCCTTTGACACATCTCACTTTTGAGGTCAATAGTTTTAGAGAAGATGAAGTAAAAAATATGTTAGACCACGAAAAAGCACTTTTGAACGCACCCAAAAAAGATGAAAATTATTTTATAGTGCCAAAAGTTTTGGAGTAATTTCCTTCTTTTGAAAAAATATTCCAAAAAAATTAAGTTTAATAAAACAATTAAATAAATAAGATTGCGTTATTAGATTTTAAAAAATACTTTTTAATACAAAATTATATGCGTCTTTTTGTTTTTTATATGTTATTATTTTTATCTTATTTTAATTTTTCTTCTTTGTATGCACAAACCGAAAATGCAGCCGAAGGAAAATCTATTTCAGAATTGGAACAAAAAAAAATAATTACTATTTCTCCTCAAAAAAATATTTCTCCCAAAAATATTACCCAAAAAGATAATGTTCAAAAAAAAATTCAATCCAAAAAATCAACTCAAAACAATGATTTAGTTGATAATAAAACGATTGAAAAATCAAAACAAAAACTAAAAATATCAACATCAAAAAAATATAAAAAACAACATTATGGCAATGCCAAAAAATCAAAAAAACTAAGTTGGTGGCGACCTTGGCTTGATTTAGATTGGTTAATGATTGGTATTTTTGCATTTTTGGGCATTGGTTTATTTATTGGATTATGGTTTTTATTCTTATTTAGAACTTCTTTGACTTTGTTACAAGCCATTTTATTAGCCATTTCTTTTGGAATTGCGTTGGTTTTTTTAATTCATTCTTTGAGTGAAGAAAAAGGACGAACAGGTTGGTATGAATATTTTATTCGTTTTGGATTTATTGCTTTTCCAGGTTGGTTATTATTATTAGCAGGTTTTGTAGGTCTTTTTGGTGGAACTCCAAGCATTTTATTGTTCTTATTGATTGGTGGAATTTTAGGATTTGTTTCATTTTTATTGTCTATTTTGGTATGGAAAGATTCGATTTTTGACGTGCCTTGGCGATAAAAGTTTTAATTTTTGCAAATTTATCTTACCTTTGCAAAAAAAATAAAATTATGTTTAATGACCCCGAACTTGATGGAAAATATTTAGGAACGATTACGTCTGATTTTGTAAAAGTTGCTAAATTTTTACAAGAGGCTTCTTATCAATTAAGAACAAGAAAAATTTCAGATTTTCCTATTTTTATTCTCAATAAAAAAAATACAAACTTAGGCGAAGTATTATTACGCAAAGAAAAACATCAATTACTTTGGAATTATTGTTTTGATTTTTTGGAAACTTTATTACAAATAGGAGTGATTGATGATATAGATAACTTCAAATTGTTCTATAAAAATCCAGAGGAATTTGCTTGTCTGCTCGTAATTGATGACGAAAATAGTTTTACAAGATTTGTATATGTGCCTTATCCCGAAGATAATAGCATATTTTAAGATTTTTTTTGGACAATTTGAAGTTTTAAATTTTCATAGAAGGCTGATAAATTGTCCATAATTCTTCTGCTGATTTTTCATTTTTTTCGTAAGGTTCAATAAAATTTTGATACAAAAATTGATAACGCGCATAAAAACTATTTTGTAAATGTGAAAAATCTTTAAAACCTATCGCAGAAATCACAAAACTAATGTCATCACTCGAATAATTCACCAACATTTCTAACAAAACATTTTGCCAATTATCTGCCTTACTTTTAGTATGAATTAAGGTTTGTAAAAAAAAATATTCGAAGTGCATAGGCGTTAAAAAATAATGAAAAACGCCATCAGTTGCCACCAAAACTACACAAGGTTTTTGAAAAGTATAATTTTTTTGGGTAATAAAAAAAGTTTCATCAGCCGCAATACAATTATGAATAGATGACTCAGTTCTCAAATTTTCAAATTCATCAATATCTTGTTCCAAATCATCTTTTGTCAATAATTTACAATTTTCAGGCGTAAATATATATGCACGCGAGTCGCCTGCATTAAAAGTTTGTATATAAATTTGATTATTTTCAATCCATTTCCAACTCAAAAGACATAAAGTTGTAGGAAAGTTTTTTAATAATTTACTTTTGATAATACTCGATTGATTCGAAAACTGCTCAGCAAAAATATCCAAATTTTCTTTTAAATAATTGGTAAATTCATCTAAATTTTCTATATTTTTATGATTTTCCAAATAAAATTCTGTCAATTCTTTTATTTTTCTTGCGCCTATATACGCACCTGAATAATTTTTTTGTTCGATTTGATACAATTTTCCACCACTTCCGCCCAAGCCATCATATACGCCCAACCAAGTGAGATTATTTTTTGCGTCTATCAAAGTAGGAAAAGCGTCTTCTCCTTTGTCTAAAATTTGTTCATAATAGGCTAAAAAATTCATATAAAAATACTTTTTTTTGAGATGTTTTTTTTATTTTTGTTATTTATATTTTACTTTCCAAAGCCTGAATATTCATCAACAAAAAAGGCAATGCTTTTTTATAATCTAACTCATCATAAGAAATTCCTATGCTATTCAAATTTCGATAATAATCATTGATATTTTGATAATAATGCAATTCTGAACCAAAAAACCACGCTTTTTTTCCTAATTTTTGGGCTAAAAACCATTTTTCAAGTAATCTTCCACTTCTTCCATTTCCATCTTCAAAAGGGTGAATATTGACAAAAACCAAATGAAGAAAAGACGCAAAATAAAATACTTTTTCGATACTTAATTCTTCTTTCAATAAAACATTTACATCTTTCCAAAAACTTTTCATCAAAGGTTTTACCATTTCTACTAAGGCGGCTTCGTATTGTATTCGATAGGTTTTGTGTTCCATGACTAACATATTTACCTGTCTATATTTGCCTTGTTTGGTGGTTTGTAATAGGTTTTTGGTGATAATTTTATGGGCGGATAAAAAATTTTTGGCTGTTAAATTATTTTTTTGAGCGAAAATATAGGCGTTATATAAATCGTTTGGTTTTTGTGTCAAATGGCTTGAATAAGTTATATCAAGCATTTTATGTTTGATATAACTATCAATTTCCATTATTTCTCCTTCTATTTTGCTCGAGGCAATGGCAGAAATAGACGTATAAAAATTAAAACTCTCTGTACTTATTTCAGCATCTTTCAAATCCTCAAATAATGTTTTGATGCGATGAGATTGTGCTAAATAATCGTCCAATAAATCGGTTTTAATCAAATTTAACTTTTTCATCAATTCAAATCATCATTTCTTTCATCGTGCCTTGTAACCGTATCTACGCCATCTATCATTTTCAATCTATCCACCAAAAAATCTAAATGTTCTTGGTCACGCACATACAATTTTATATGCCCATAAAAAATACCTTCACCTCTCAAACCAATGTCCAAAGAAGCAATATTTACTTGTAAATCTGTACTCAAAGCCAACGTTACATCTCGAATCAAACCTGTTCTATCGTTGCCTTCGACATCTAAATCGACCAAAAACATAGTATTTTTTTGAGAAGACCAAATCGCACTAATCACTCTGTATCCATAATTAGAAAGCATATTGGTTGCATTTGGGCAGTCTGTTCGATGTATTTTAACGCCTTCGGTCATTGTAATAAATCCAAAAATAGGATTGTTAGGCACAGGCGTACAGCATTTTGCCAAAGAATAATCCATACCTGATTTATCATCACCTACTACCAATAAGCCTTTTTTAGCTTCAGGCGTAGTTTCAGGAATGGCAGGATTAGCCAATTTATTTTTGCCGTTTTCTATTATTTTGTCTTTGTCTTGTTTATATTTTTCGAATTTATTGATGGTTTTTGTGCTAATATATCCTTTCGCAATATCAAAAAAAACATCGGATAAATTTTTGTATTCCAAAAATTCTCTCAAAGTATTCAACAATGCATCAGAACTTTCGAACTTAAATTGTTTGAATTTTTTCTCAACAATTTCTTTTCCTTTGATGATAAATTCTTTTTTCTCGTCTTTGATAAATTCCCTTATTTTTTCTTTTGCTTTGGTTGTTACCACAAATTTTAACCAATCTGCATTCGGTTTAGATTGTTTCGAAGTGATGATAGCGACTTGGTCACCATTTTTGAGTTCATAACTCAAAGGCACTAATTTTTTATTGACTTTGCTTCCCAAACACGTCAAACCGACTTCCGTATGCACATCAAAAGCAAAATCTAAGACCGTAGAACCTGCTTGCATTTTTTTGAGTTGTCCTTTGGGCGTGAACACAAAAATATCTTCCTTCAAAAAATTTGCTTTGAACGCACTGATAAATTCTTTGGCTGATAATTGGTCTTCTTTATCTTTCAAATCTCTCAAATAACCCAACCAAGAATCGAGTCCTGATTCTTTGGTTCGTCCTGTATTTTTTCCCAATGCTTTGTATTTCCAATGGGCAGCATATCCTTTTTCGGCAATTTCGTCCATTCTTTCTGTTCTAATCTGCACTTCTACCCATCTACTTTCGCCTTTGCTATCAAATTCTTTACTCATTACGGTTGCATGCAAAGATTCGTATCCGTTGTTTCGAGGAGTAGTTATCCAATCTCTTAATCTTTTTGGATTGGGGTGATAATTGTCTGTTACCATCGAATAAATTCTCCAACAATCTGATTTTTCGTCTTCTGCTTTGGAGTCTAAAATAATTCTGATGGCAAATAAATCATAAATTTCTTCGAAAGTAACGCCTTGTGTTTGTATTTTATTCCATATCGAATAAATAGATTTAGGTCTTCCAAATATTCTTGCTTTGAAATTGGCTTTTTTTAAACTTTCTTCTAATGGACTAATAAACTCTTTGATAAATTTATTTCTTTGTACTTTATTTTTTTCTAATTTTTCAGCAATATCTTTATATACATTGGGCAAAGTATATTTCAAATACAAATCTTCTAATTCAGTTTTGATTTGATAAAGCCCCAAACGATGCGCCAAAGGAGCGTATAAATAAATCGTTTCAGAGGCAATTTTGAGTTGTTTATCTTGTCGCATACTCGATAAAGTACGCATATTATGCAATCTATCGGCAATCTTGACCATAATCACACGCACATCATCTGAGAGCGTGAGAACCATTTTTCTAAAATTTTCGGCTTGTTGAGAAACGCCCCAATCAGCAATACTCAAAGTGGGAGAGGTCTGAATTTTTGTAACGCCTTCTACAATTAAGGCAACTTTTTTTCCAAATTTTCGTTCAATATCTTCTGTTGTCCATTCTGTATCCTCCACCACATCGTGCAAAAGTGCGGCAGCAATAGCAGTCGGACCTAATCCAATTTCTTCTACTACAATTTGAGCCACCGCAATCGGGTGAAAAATATAAGGCTCGCCTGATTTTCTTCTTGTACCTTCGTGTGCTTTGGCGGCTACTTTAAAAGCCTCTGTAATTAATTTTGCTTCTTCTTTGTCTTTGATATGTGGTTGTGCTAATTTCCGCATTTTTCTGTATCTATTCAAAATCTCCTTTCTTTCTGCCACCAAGTCAATATTTTGAATATCAATATCTACACTTTCCATAATTATTTACTTTGAGGTTATTTTTATGTATTTTTAACAAAGATAACTTACAAATATTAGAATTGCAAATTTTTAGGATAAAGTTTTTTGTTACTGTAATTAAAAGTGTGTAAAATAATTTGGTTATTTTTTCGTTTGTTAGTTATCCACAAAACAATTATAATTATGGCACAAGTAGAATTTAAAATCACAAGAGATAATGGCTCTGTTATT
>JAAFJG010000081.1 GCA_013298075.1 Cytophagales bacterium
AGAATTTTTAAATTACTTACTCAAACATGAAAATGAAATTATAAATTACAAAAAAAGAAAAGAAGCTAAAAAAAGTATAGGCTCTGGTAGAGCCGAAAAAGGCGTGGACTTAGTAGTAGCACAAAGACAGAAAAATAAACCTATTGCAGGTCTACTAATGGAAGCCATGCGCTTAGTGTTATCAGATCTTTGTATCTTAATCGAAAGAAAAAAGTATCTTAACAAAATACACACGAAAAATTACAGTAACAGTTTTTTTTGATAAAATTGAATAGCAATAAGTTTGATTTATGATTTATTTTTTAAAATAAGTAGTCAAAAAAATATTTTCAAAAAAAATGTAAAAAAATTTGGATATGTCAAAATAAACCACCACCTTTGCACACGCTTACAGAAAAGCACAATAGGAGGTTTAGCTCAGCTGGTTCAGAGCATCTGCCTTACAAGCAGAGGGTCGTAGGTTCGAACCCTACAATCTCCACAAAAACCGTTAAAAAATATATGTCTCAATAGGAGGTTTAGCTCAGCTGGTTCAGAGCATCTGCCTTACAAGCAGAGGGTCGTAGGTTCGAACCCTACAATCTCCACAAAAAAAATCAAAAATTATACTATTTAATTTTTGATTTTTTTTTGACTAATTTTCTAATCTAATTTGGCTAAAGCCAACAATTAAATTATATATTATTCTCTAGATAAATCTGGAGACAATTCAAAAAAACACTTCGCCAAAAATATTTTTATTTTTCATATTCTAAAAATAAATAAACTAAAAATGACAGAAAAACCAAATATTTTAGTGGTTTGTGGACGCAATAAAAAACGGAGTAGAACAGCAGAACATATTTTTAAAAATGATGCTCGTTTTCATATTCGTTCTGCAGGTGTAAGCCCACAAAGTGAGAGAAAAATTTCTGAAAATGATTTGAATTGGGCTGATATTGTATTAGTTATGGAAAATAATCATAAAAATAAAATTCAAAAAATATACACACATCTCGAATTACCTCTTATCGAAGTGTTAGAAATAGAAGATATTTATGAATTTATGGACGAATATTTAATCGAAATTTTAACCAATGACCTCAATCAAATTTTAAAGAATTTTTTTGAGTAAATATTTATTTTGTTGAATAATTCAATAACTATTATTTTTAATAAAAACACTTAAATTTTATTTTAAATCTGTACAAAAAAGTAACATTAAAAATAATAAAATACTTTTCCATGATTATTTACGTCCTCTAAATTGATTTCACATCTACCATTTTTTAACAAATTTTCTAACCGTTTTTTTGACTCTTCCAAAGACAAAGTAGTTTGTTGAGAAAGTTCCTCAGCACTAAGTCGTCCATTCAATCGATTGGCTAATTTAATAATAAGTTCGTCGGTTAATTCAAAGGTTGATGTTGATTTGGAGTTTTTGGCAGGTTCTAAATTTTTTGATTGTCGCCCTGTAATTTGGCTTATCAAATCATCATTCAATAAAAAACCTCTAAAAAAAGTAAAAGCACCCACAATCAAAGCAAAAGTTGCGTGTGCTTGTAAACCTAAATAGATAATAATTGCGCCAATTGTCATATAAATTAAGCCCCAATATTCATCTTTCATATAAAAATTATTTATTTTTTTCTCTTACCACTACCATTAGTTCTTTTTGTACGTGCCAATCTTTTGCTAATTTTAACATAGCAGTAGCCTCCATTTCAGTAACAAAACCTTTTGCATTGTTTGCGTCCCAAACCATTGCCAAGTATTCCAAGCGTTTTTCTTTATCCAAATTACCTATAATACTATTGAGATAATCTCTTGCTCTTTCGAAAGCAGTGTAATAATCTGTGGCGATAAATTCATTTGCCCATTGCAATTCTTCTAAAGCATCAAATTCTTGGGCGGTTCGGTCTAAAATTTCTTTTTCTTCATTATCTAATCCGTGATAATGAAAAATAACCGATTTTAATAATAAGATGGCTTTTTTTTCGTCGCTTGTCATTATTTATATTTTTTTTAATTATTTATAATGCAAATTTGATACAAATTTACACTTTTTTTATGAATATCAAAATAAAATGAAAAAAATTATTTTTTTTATATTGATTTTTTATTGACTAAAATATGGTTTTCGCACATAATATACATACATATCAATATTTCAATAAATGTAACTATTTAAGTGAACAATAAATTATACTAAAGTTGATAGCTTTAATGATTTTTCAAGATTGATTACCTTGATTTTCAAGGATTTATATCCTAAAAAAACATAAAATTGATTATTTTTGAGTATAAATATATCATTTTTTTAAATAGTTACCACAAAAAAATTATTTTTTTAACCCAATTTCTCTTAATCTTTGGTCTAAAAATTGTCCCGCAGTTGTGTCAGGATATTGTTTTGGATTTTGGGTATCAATACAACTATCCAAACAAGTTAAATCCATTTCTGAACGTGGGTGCATAAAAAATGGCATCGAATATCTTGGAAGATTCATTTTTTCTTTGGGTGGATTGATAACTCGATGAATCGTAGATTTGAGTTTATTGTTTGTCAATCTTTCTAACATATCACCTACATTGACAATAATTTGGTCAGGCAATGCGGTTACAGGTATCCATTGATTGTCTTTTCTAAGAATTTGTAACCCTTCCGCACTTGCACCCATCAACAAAGTTATCAAATTAATATCGCCATGCGCTGCTGCTCTTACCGCATCATCAGCTATATTTGACGTATCTAAAATTGGATAATAATGAATTGCTCTCAAAATACTATTGCCATTATGCACACAACTATCAAAATAATTTTCGTCTAAATTAAGATACAAAGCAATAGCACGTAAAATATTTTTTCCAGCATTTTCTAAAGTTTGATAGACTTCTAAGCCAACATTTTGGAGAGATGGTAATTCGTATGGAAAAATATTGTCGGGATATTCTGATTTAATAGCATCACCATCAATTACTTCTTGTCCAATGTGATAAAATTCTTTTAAATCACCTGTACTGCGTCCTTTGGCGTGTTCTTTTCCTTTTCCTGTGTATCCACGTTGTCCTGCTCCTGTTGAAACGTCATATTTTTGTTTAATTTCATCGGATAGTGCAAAAAATTTCTGAAAAGTATCATATAATTTTGCTGACAAATCATCAGAAAGTCCGTGATTTTTGATAGCCACAAAACCAATTTGATTGAAAGCTTTTCCAATACCAGCCACAAAATTTTGTTTTTTATCCGCATTTCCTTGCGTAAAATCTGCTAAATCTAACGAGGGAATTTCCTCAAATAGCATTTCGGTAACGATTTCAGTTCCTTCCATTTTTTTATAATAGATATAATAATTTATTTTTTATCGATAATTTTTTGTTCTAAATCAGTAATTTTATTTTCATAATAATCAATTACCTCATTAAATTCTGTACTTTGATGACTTAATTCGTCAGATAAAGTTTGTACTTCTTTCAATATTTTATTACTATTGAGTATATTTTGTAAACTTGCCATAGTAGAAGCAACAATTTCCGCACAACGTTCCAAAAATTCTATTTTATAAGTGGCAATTTCTTCTATTGAGTTTATTTCTATCACTCCATATAGTTTTTTATGAAAAATCAAAGGCAATATCAACATTTCACGCGGGGCAAGTGTATGTAAACCTGCGGGAATAAAAGTATAGGTTTCGGGAATACGTCTGACATATTTAGGGCGTGTACTTTTGGCACATTGTCCTAAAATTCCTTCGCCCCATTTTATTTTTTTATCTCTATCCAACCTTTCTTTACTCCAAGCGTGGACAGATACCAAATATAATTCTTTTTCTTCTTCACTAATTTCATCAACCATAAAAATCCCCCCTTGTTGTGACCTTGTATATTCGATAATAAAAGACAATAAAGAGTCATATAATTGGTCATTTTCAAAATTTGTTCTAATTATTTTGTGCAAAGCCGCCAATCCTTCTCCTTCCCAATTTCTTATTTTTTCAAATTCATTGCTTTGTTCTACTGCCAAAATAGTTTCTTTTAATTCTTCTTCTCTTTTCAAAAGTGATTCGTTAGATTTTTCAGCCTCTATTAGTATCTTTTGAGTATATATTTCATATTGATAAGTAAGATGTCGATAAATACCCATCACACTCATTAAAATAATAGTAACAATTAAAGAATCATCACCAATATTTTTATAATTTTTAGCAAATATATTCATCTTTGGGGCTGATACGTCAAAAACTTGGTGCATCATATCAAAACCCCAATTTCCTAAAAAAGCAACCAAAAAAGCAGGAATCCACGCCCAATAAGCCTCACGCGAAGTAAATAATAACAAGGAAATCACCAAACTACTAATAATAATAAATCTTGGAGTAGCATAATTGAGTAAAGTTATGGATTCAGGACGTGAAATTTTGACTAAAATAGTCATCGTCAAAGTATTCAAACAAAGCGCAAAACTCAATAAAAGCCTCGAAAATTTATGCGTATTAAAATAATTTAACGATAAGATAATCAACGCAACAGAAGGCAAAGAAGTTGTTAGATAAACTCCTCGCCAATTGGAACGACTCATGTATATCCCAATAAAAATAAGACTCACAGCCAACATCAAAACACTGAGTTGATTGCTAAATTTTATCCTTTGAGAAAGAGAAAGAGACATGCCTTTTTCTACGCCTAATCCTGAGATTTTTAACCAATAATTTTTTATAAAATTCATTAAGTTATTTTGATAAAAAATTGTGCCGTTTTTACTTAAAACTAATTTTATTTTAAGGTTGCAAATATAATAATTTTTTTGTGAAAAAACAATTTCAAAAAAAATTATTTAGAAGGAACTAATAAACCCGCCTCCAAAGTCAGTCCCGGACCAAAAGCCATGGCTAACAAATGATGATTTTTTTCAAAAAAACTATCATCATTCCAAAATTTTTCTAATACAAACCAAATCGTAACAGAAGACATATTTCCAAAATTTTTAAGAATTTCGTATGCATATTTATTGTGAAAAGCATCAATTTCTAATACTTTTTCTAATCCTTCTACTATTTTTTTTCCGCCCGGATGCAAGGCGTAATGTGTGATTTGATTTTGATTAATTCCAAATTTATCAAACATTTTATGAGTAATCGATTTTATTTTTTCTGCTAATAAATAAGAAATATAACTCGTTAATTTCATCATAAATCCGTAATCTCTGATATACCAAGCCATTTCATTTTTGCCTTGTGGTGCCAAATCAGCATAAAAACTTTTTAATTCTAATGATTTTTTTGACGTTTTCCCTTCTATCAATAAAGCCGCTGCGCCATCAGCAAACAAAGCATTTGCCAACCAATCATCATCTGTGAGGGCAGGTTGTAAATGAAGTGTACATAACTCAACTCCTACAATTAACACTTTATGATTTTCATTTTCTTCACAAATTGATTTTGCTACTTTCATCGCATTAAAAGCCGCATAACAGCCCATAAAATTGATACAAGTTCGATGAATAGTTGTGGGTAGATTTGCTTCAATAATCAATTCTATATCTAAACCGGGCGCATACATACCTGTACAACTAACCGTAATTAGATGTGTGATTTCGTTATTATCAAAATTATATTTGGATTTTAGATTATTAAATGCTTTTAATACTAATAAAATAGCACTTTTTTCGTACATTTCCATTCTTTGTGCAGTAGTAGGAAAATGAGCAGGAATTTGATGAAAGAATGAAAAATTATCTTTTTTTCCATAATCTTCTAACACAGAATAACGATTATCAATTCCTGAAATGCGATAAAATAATCGCATTTTTTTTTCGTCTTGTTGGTTTAATTGATATGCTTTTGCCATAAAACTAACCGTTTCTGGTTGAGAAATAGCGTAATTTGGGTGAGCAGTCGCAATGGAAGTAATATAAGCAGGCATGTAAAAAAATAAAATATGATGAAAAAATCAAGACTCAATAGATAACAAAATTAAATACGATTTTAGTTCAAAATTGCATTTTTTACTTCTTCCATCAACCACATAGGCGTAGAAGTTGCACCACAAATTCCTACACTATCAATTTCTCTGAACCAATCAAAATTAATGTCTGACGAATTCGAAATAAAATAGGTATTTTGATTGACATCTTTACAAACATTGTATAAAACTTTTCCGTTGGAAGATTTTGTGCCTGCTACAAAAATAATAACATCAAATTTTTTGGCGAAAACTCTTAACTCCTTATCACGATTCGAGACTTGCCTACAAATAGTATCGTTGGCATTGACTTCTATGCCTGATTTTTGTAATTTTTCTTTGATTTGATAAAAACTATCCGTACTTTTGGTAGTTTGACTATACAAGGTAAGATTTTTTGGTAATTTGTCCATCTCCAATTCTTTCAAATCTTGAAATACGACAGCATTATTATTGGTTTGTCCTAATAAACCAATGATTTCAGCGTGTCCGTGTTTTCCATAAATATAAATATTTTCTTTCTTATCGTATGAGTTTTTGATACGATTTTGTAATTTCAAAACCACAGGACAAGACGCATCTATCAATTCTAAATTATTATCGAGTGCGGTTTGATAAGTTGAAGGAGGTTCGCCATGTGCCCTAATCAAAACTTTTTCATTTTTGATATGTAATAAATCTTGGTGTGTAATAATTCTCAATCCTTTCTTCTCTAATCGTTTTACTTCCTCATCATTATGGACAATATCTCCTAAACAATATAAATATTCTTCGTCATCTAAAATATCTTCAGCCATTTCGATAGCATATACTACTCCAAAACAAAAACCAGAATGAGCATCAATAGTAACTTGTAAATTTTTTAACATAAATAATAAGCAAAGTTTTAAAATAAATTAAGCATTTTACTTATAACTCAAAAAAACGAAAAAATGTTATCTTTTTATGGTGAAAAAATAGATATTTTTTTATTTTTATAAAAGTTATATCCAAAATACAGTCTATAAATAACTCAAATTACTAAAAACATTTGTATAAATTTTGTATTTATCCAATAATGTTATACTTTTGCTAAAAAAATTATTACAGAGAAGAATATTTTGTTCTTTTCTCCAAATTTATAAGAAAATAAAAAAATGTCAACAACACGCATTGCATTAAAATACGGTTTATTTATTGGGCTTGGCGTTTGGTGTTATGCCTTACCCGTTTATTTTTTAAACCTAAATGATTTTGAATTATCTTGGTTAAAATCTGTGATTTGGGTAGCAGGAATGTTCATTGGTTTGAGAGAATTTAAAACTCAAAACAATGATTTAATCACTTATAAACAAGGTTTAGGTTTAGGAATTTTGGCTTCTACGATTGGAAGTTTTTTTGAGGCTTTATTTTTATTGGTCAATATCATTTTTTTAAATCCAAAACTACCTGACATGTATCGGGCTTTGATGATGAAAGCGTACGAAAATGGTAATTACACGCCACAAGAATTTGAAACAATTAAACAATTAGTTGATTTTTTGACTAAACCAAATTTATTGTTTGTGGGGACTGTTTTTGGTGGAATTATGTTTGGTTTATTTTTCTCTTTGATATTATCTGCTATTATGTTGAGCAATAATAATACAAAATAAATTTTATTTTTGGCTTACTTTTCAATATATTCACCGCATAAACGTTATAATAAGAAATGTTATTGAGTGCTTGTACTTTATTGGCAATAGAAAGTTCTTGTGATGAAACTTCTGCTTCGGTATTAAAAGATGGTAAAATTCTTTCTAATATTGTCGCTACGCAATCTATCCACGAACAATATGGAGGAGTCGTGCCTGAATTAGCCTCAAGAGAACATCAAAAAAATATTGTTCCTGTGGTTGATTTGGCACTGAAAACGGCTCAAATCGAATTAGATAATTTAGATGCGATTGCTTTTACGAGAGGACCTGGTTTGTTGGGTGCATTATTGGTCGGAAGTTCGTTTGCCAAAAGTTTGGCTTGGGCAAAAAAAATTCCTTTGATTGAAGTGCAACACATTCAAGCACACGTTTTAGCACATTTTATTGGAGAAGATAAACCAACTTTTCCTTTTTTATGCTTGACTGTGAGTGGCGGACATACGCAAATTGTGTTAGTAAAAGATTATTTAGAAATGGAAATATTGGGAGAAACGCAAGATGATGCAGTCGGAGAGGCATTTGATAAAACTGCAAAAATTATGGGTTTACCTTATCCAGGCGGTGCTTTGATAGATAAATATGCGAAAGAAGGAAATCCGTTGGCTTTTCCGTTTCCGATAGTAGAAATGCCTCATTTAGATTTTTCTTTTAGTGGAATAAAAACCGCATTTTTGAATTTTTTAAATAATAATCAAAATAAAAATCAACATTTTATTCAAGAAAATATTCACGATATTTGTGCTTCTATTCAACATACATTAATACAAATTTTAATCAAAAAACTAAAAAAAGCTATCAAACAAACCCAAATCAAACAAGTAGCGATTGCAGGTGGAGTTTCGGCAAATTCAGGTTTAAGACAAGTTTTGAAAGAAGAAGGAGAAAAAAATAATTGGAAAGTTTTTATTCCCGATTTTGAATATTGCACTGATAATGCAGCCATGATAGCCATAACGGCTTATTTTAAATATCAAAAAAAAATGTTCGTATCTCAAAATGTAAGCCCTTTGCCACGAATGGAATGGGAATAGTTTTGAAACGAAGTTAAATATATAAGTAAATAAAATATCCATAAAATAAAATTAAAAATTTATTTTTTATATTCTTTTCCATCATGAAAAAATTTTTTATTCTTTTGTGCATTTTTGTCTCCTCTTATACGCAAATATATGCACAACTCACCATTAATGCAGGCGGAGGAGTGCCTGGTATCAATGCAGCCACAGTTATCCAACAAATGACAGGGCAAGGAGTATATATCAATCCCGCCAGCGTAACTTTGATAGGGGGCAATAGACCTGCTTATGGAAAATTTAAAAGAAATACGCCTACACAAGCAGGTTTTACCCAATTACCTTTGGACAGTGGTATGATAATTTCTACAGGACAAGTGGCTGATGCTTTTAGAAGTGCTACGCCTAATTCAACTTTTGGAGCTAATGGAAGATGGAGCCTGTTGAGTGGTATTTCAGAAGCAGACCCTGATTTAACAGCCATTTTATCAGCAGCCGGACTTCCCTCAGTTACCAGAGATAGATCTGGCGTACAGTTTGACATCACGCCTATTGGAGACAAGATATTTTTCAAATATACGTTAGCCTCTGAGGAATATCAAGAATTTAGTACACCAACTGAAGACTTTGTAGATGCGTTTGCTTTTTTGATTACAGGGCCTAATCCTATAACCACACAACCTGCCTATAATAAGAGAAATATTGCTTTGATACCAAACACAACCATTCCTGTTTCTATCCGTAGTATCAATCAAACCACTAATACTGGTTTTTATCAATCTAATTCGGTAGGAAACACAAGTAACTCATTAGGTACTTATCCATTTAGTTATGGGGGCTTTACTAGAAATTTAGTAGCTAGTATTGATGTTATTCCTTGTCAAACTTATACTTTACGTTTGTTAGTAGCAGATGTAGGAGATGATCAGTTTGATACTGCGGTATTTATCGAACAGGTAAATAGTAATGTACCCAGTTTTTCAGCTAATTTTTCCCCTTCTTTGGGTGGAATTATGGAAGGATGTGCGAGAATACCTGTAACACTTACAAGACCATTTACAAATAGTGCGGAGATTTTTCAATTACAACAAGGAACATTAGGGGCAGGAATTGCACAATTTTTAGTAGATTATGATATTGAATTTAATGGAAGCAATATCACTGCATTGCCTTTATCATTAAATTTTGCCATTGGTGAAACAATCAAAACTCTTTTTCTCATTCCAAAAAATGACGCATTAGTCGAAGGAAACGAAACATTTACTTTACGCTTGATGACAAATTGTACGCCATCTGTTCAAATATCCTCTATAACAGGAACTATTCTAGATGCTACTAATTTACAACCTATTAATAATGTGCCGATAGTTATCCCAAGTCCTTCGTTGGTATATAGATGTAAACCTACTGATGATGTTATTTTTACGTGTAGAGATGCAGAAACATACACTTGGACAACTACAGATGGTGCTTTTACTTGCGTTACGCCTGATTGTAAACAAATAAAAACAACTACTATCAACACAGAAGCAACTTATAATGTAACCATAAAAATTGGTACTTGTAATTTTACGCAAAGTGTAAAAGTTATTCCTTCTTTTTTGAATGTTGTGCCTTTGACTCCGACTGCTTTATGTATTAATCAAACGCTTAATCTTACAGCATCAGGAATGGATTCATATACTTGGAGTCCAGCCACTAATTTGAGTTGTACGAATTGCCCCAATCCAGTTTTTACAGCAAATACAGGGGCAGTTACTACCGTTTATACCGTTACAGGCGTAAAAGGAACTTGTACGAATACACAACAAATTACTATTCCTGTCACTCCACAATCTGCTCCCACTATCACAATGGCGAATACTTATTGTGTGAATGATGCCCCTATTACGCCTGTGGGTTCGCCTGCGGGAGGTAATTTTAGCATTGCAGGAACTCCATTTACACAATTTAATCCAAATACATTGGGAGTTGGGACATATATAGTTACTTATTCTATTGGAGGAGTCGGTTGTGCAACCACTACTACTAAAAGTGTGCAGGTCTTAGCCTTGCCTGTTTTAACATGGGGAGCAACTTGGAAAACGAATTATTGCGTAACAGAACCTTCTTTTACTTTGGCAGGAACAGCCAATCCAGTAGGTGGAAGTTTTAATGTCAATGGCTCAATTTCTACCTCTTTTAATCCTGCTACTTTGGGCGTTGGTAATCATACTGTTATTTATAGTTATACAAATCCTACTACAAATTGTGCTAATACATTGACAAGAAGTGTGGTAGTAAATCCTTTGCCAGTCGTTAATATTACAGGGTTAAATAATATTTATTGTATTGTTGCTTCTGCGGTTAATTTGGTAGGTTCGCCTGCGGGAGGTACATTTACGATTAATGGTATTGCAGCCACACAATTTGTGCCTAATGCTTTGGGAATTGGAGTGGGAACACATTCTGTTGTTTATACTTATATAGATGCCAATAGTTGTACAAATACAAAAACACAAAGCGTTCAAGTGATCAATTTACCTACTTTAACCAATAACGTCAAAGAAAGTTATTGTTTATCAAGTCCTGCGGTTACTATGACAGGAACACCGGGCGGAACTTTTACGATTGATGGCACAGCGGCAACTATATTCAATCCAGCAGTTTTAGGAGTAGGAAGTTATACAGTTTTACAAACATATAATGACCCTGTGAGTGGTTGTAGTAATACTTTATCAAAAACAGTCGTTATCAATATCAAACCTACATTAAGTTTTGTAGGATTAAATAATACTTATTGCATCAATAATCCAAGTGTTAATTTATCAGCAACACCAACGGGCGGAACTTTTACTATCAATGGAATAGCAGCCACCACACTCAATCCTACTACTTTGGGAACAGGAAATCACACAGTAAAATATAATTATGTTTCACCAACAGATGCAGGTTGTTTCAATGATATTACACAAAACGTAGAAGTAAAACCACTTCCTACATTAAATATCACGAATTTGAATAATGCTTATTGCGTTTCTGCGAGTGTGGTTGTATTGACAGCCACGCCAACAGGTGGGACTTTTACGGTGAATGGAACGGCAAATACAAATTTTGACCCTGCTATTTTAGGTGCGGGAAATCATACGGTTATTTATTCTTTTACAGATGTAAACACTTGTACGAATACATTCTCGAAAACTGTGGTAGTTAATCCATTGCCAGTCATTACTAACAATGTGGGGACAGGTTATTGTTTGTCAAGCCCTGCTTTTACGATGACTTCGACTCCTGCGGGCGGTACATTTACTATCAATGGAACGGCGGCAACTCAATTTAATGCTACTGCTTTAGGATTAGGAATATACACAGTTTTACATAGTTTTACAGATGCAAATGGTTGTTCGAATACATTATCAAAAATAGTTACTATCAATACAAGACCAACGGTTACTTTTGTTGGTTTGCAAACTGCTTATTGTGTTGATGCACAAATTATTACTTTACAGGCAACGCCATCGGGAGGAACTTTTACTATCAATGGAACGGCTGCGACTGATTTTAATCCAAGTCTTTTGGGTGCGGGAAATCACACAGTGAAATATAATTATGTTTCGCCAACAGATGCAGGTTGTTTTAATGATGTTACACAAATTGTAAGAGTAAATCCGAAACCTGTATTAGAAATTCAGAATGTGAATAATGGTTATTGCGTTTCTTATACGTTGGCAGTTACTCCAAATGTGAAAATTACTTTGGCAGATGGTACGATACAAAATCAAAATTTACCTTCTTTTACTCCTTCGGTGGTAGGTGTGGGCAATCGAGTTTTGACATTTAGTTTTACTGACCCAAATACAAATTGCCAAAATACAATCACAAAAACGGTTTCTATCAATCCACTGCCTGTTTTGTCTTTTGCGAATGTGCCTACTGAATATTGTTCGCAAGCCGTTCCATTGATTATGAGAGGAAATCCTGCAGGAGGTGTATTTACGATTGATGGAACGCCAAATAGTACTATTAATCCAACTTTGTATGCGGTAAATCAGGTGTTAAATATCACTTACACATACACAGACAATAATACTTGTAATAATACAATTTCTACCACAGTAAAAATTGTAGAGCCAAGTACATTTACTCAACAAGAAATTGAGTTAAAAATTTGTCCGCCACCAACGGGTTATGCTTTGGAAGCTTTAACTTTGGCAGAAGAGCAAGCGTATATTGCAGCAGGAAAAATTTTGACTTATGTTTGGTCTAATAATGTAACTACCTTTAGATTTTTTAGTGTGCGAGGCAGTGCAGAGGCAGGTGAATATGACGTGCAGGTACGTGACCAATCAGGTTGTCCTTTGAAAAAAATCAAATTCAAAGTACAAGTTTCTTGCGAGCCAGTTTTGATTTTACCAACGGCATTTAGTCCAAATGGTGATGGTTTGAATGATACTTGGGAAATATTTGGGGAAGATTTTTCAAAATTAGATTTAAGAGTTTATAATCGTTGGGGCGAAGTAATTTATGTGGCTTATGGTGATGAAGATAAATGGGACGGCACAAGATACGGTTTGAAAGCCCCAGATGGAATTTATGTTTGGAAAGCAACGTATGAAAATGTGTTACAAAAAGGACAAAGAATTTCAAAATCAGGTGTTGTAACGATTGTGAGATAAGGAAAAAAGTAATGCTTTGAGCGAATAAATTTAAAAAATAAAACACGCTCAATAAAAAGTTTCAAAAAATATACGTTTTTTGAAACTTTTTATTTTTATTTACGTTATATGATTTATACATTCCAAAAATGTATGAAGTTTATTAGGGGTTGACTGGATTTGACGACTTGAGTAGTCTAATATAAGCAAGTAAAGAGGTGTTAGGTAACTCTTTTCAAAAATTGCCTTTCGCATTATAAGTGGCGAAAATACTTATGCCCTTGCTGCTTAATTCTTAGAGAATTAATGTATTAAAGATGGTTATTCTGTAAAGAAAATCATTCGCAAGCATCTTGCCCGTTTGCTTCTTTACCATTGGGAACAACAAGGTGTCGACAGTAAAAGATAGTTTTGATGATGATGCTAAATCAAGATGAAACAACAGTAAATCGGAGGCTTAAACGATGTCGTTTTCCTATAAGTTCTCCTAAATCAGATAAGCGAATAAACTTGTAGAAGGTATTATGGGTATCGAGTTCGGACGAGGGTTCGAATCCCTCCAGCTCCACAAAAATAGTGTGTTTATGACCTAAATACACTATTTTTATATCAAAAAAAATGAATACAAAAAATTATAGCATTACTAAAATCATTGTAAGAAATTAATGATTGCCATAAACTAAACTAATCATATAAAATCAATTTTAACAAAAAAACTGAATAACTTCTTATAAAAATATGACTTACGGAATCGATTGGAGTGGCAAAATGCCCAAAAATGCGCAAAGAACGCAACTTATCACAGAACTAAAACAATTAGCTTCTGTTTATCACAGCATTTATTTTGGTGAAAATCCACCTATTTTTGATGTTTTTGATAAAAGTTACACAAAAAGAAATAATGTGTATATACACAAAGATAGTCTGCGTAAAATTACAGATAATAATCCTATATTTGAAGAAAAAACTTCACAAGAACAACCACAAGATATTGGTTCTCAATTTGACGATTTTTTTAGCAACCTAAATAAAACCAATAAACAAAAAAGAAAAGAACTTATCGACAAACGTTTTCAGGTAGATTTTGTGAAAATTAGTGGCGTGCAATTTAAAGTAAAACAACGTTATGAAGTAACGCGTAGTCAAAAAAATTATATTTCTCCAATAAGTTTTACATTTATTGATTATTTGGTGGTAAAAGGTGTAGAAATTACTGAAACAGAAGGAATGATTATAAATTTTTTTGAGAGCAAACAAGGTTATACGAAAGGTTTGCGGTTTATACAAGCACCAAGTGCAGAACATAGAAATTGGGACGTAAGTATTATTAGTCAACTTTTTGGTTATATTCAAAAATATTATAATCCTAATTTTTATTATTGTGGTTTATTGGGTTACCATTTTTCTCCAAGTTCTGACCCAAGTTTTTCTGCTATGAAAATACTTAAAGGAGCAAATCAAGAAGAAGATTTTGCTTTACTTTTGCAGGCTTTTAAAGAAGCGGCAGAAATTTCGCTTGAAACTGATATTCGGTTAGAAGCCGAACGAGAAAAATAGGTAACGAAATAGTTAGCCTGACGTATTTATATTTTTCTCCAGATTTATCTGGAGAAAAATCAAGATAAATCTGAAAGAAAATCAAAAAAAATATTTTCATATTCCACACAAATTTCCTATTATTTTCATTCAATATTGATTTTATCAATTTCGTTCATCAAATTTTCGGTTGCTATCAAAGCCATAATTATTTTTTGATAATGTAAAACTTCCTCAAATTCGAGATGTCTATCTTTGCGATCTTTCAGCCATTTTTGAGCAGGTTGATAACCACCAATATAAAATTCCCAAGCGTTTTGTGGTATATTTTCAAAATATTGTGTGTCATTGATATATACCCTGCCTTGAAAGGCGGGGTTATGCATATTTTCATAACGTATTTTATTCACTATATTATTGCCGTTAATTGGATATTGTGTATTATATTTTGCTAATTTTGGTCTTTCCAATACATGTATTTCTCGAATTTCTCCCCCCAATTTTACCAACTGCCAAAATATATTTTTATCCTTCGGATAAGGTATTTTTGGAAAATCTATTTTTAGAAATTCATTGTATTTTTCTCTAT
>JAAFJG010000082.1 GCA_013298075.1 Cytophagales bacterium
GACAGAAAAATAAACCTATTGCATGGTCTACTAATGGAAGCCATGCGCTTAGTGTTATCAGATCTTTGTATCTTAATCGAAAGAAAAAAGCATCTTAACAAAATACACACGAAAAATTACAGTAACGATTATTTTAGTAGAAAATAATTTTCCTTACTTTTAATTACAGTAACAAATTATTCTGATATTAATTTCTAAAAAATAAAAAAACTCGTATAATTTAAAAAAATGTACGAGTTTTTTATTTTGATTTTTTTGAATAGAAATAGCATTTATACTATTTATTTTGAAATACAGAAAAATATAAGTTTCGGGTAAAGCTATCTACTAAACTTTATATTCTCCTCCAGATAAATCTGGAGGCAATTCAAAATATAATTCAAAAAAAAATATTGCAAAAAACTATTTTTATTTTTCACACAAAATTTCTAAAAATCTTTTGATTTTATGAAAACATTTTATTTCTTATTTTCCAATGTTTGATATAATTTTATTTGACGTTTCAGGGCAGTAAGTTTACTTTCTGCGTCATCAATTTGTTTTTGTACTTCGTTTCTTAATTTATCTGCTTTATTAGATTTTGCTAAAAAGCCCATATTATTTTTCAAAGTATCAATATCAGTTTCCATTTTTTGAATTTTTCTACGCAAAGCCGATGAACGTTCTTGCACTCTTTTTTGAGAGCCAACGCTCTCGCCAAATGTTGATAATTCGACTGCAATTTGAATTTTTTCTTTTTCTTCGTCAGAAACAGGTAATTTTACAACCGTTTCTGCTAAGATTTTATCAAATTTTTCTTGGATAGATTCTTTGTGTTTACGAGGCACAAAACCGATACTTCTCCATTCTTTGATAAATTCTTGTAATTTTTCTTCGTGATTTTCGCCAGCCGTTGCAGAATAATTGTTTACTCTTTCGCACAAATCTTTTTTGAGTTTGAAATTATCTTCATAGACTTTTTCTTGGTCATTAAATTGATTTCTTGATTTTTCAAAATAGCTATCGCAAGCCGTTTTGAATCTATCATAAATAGATTGTTGTTGTTTTTGAGGCACCGCACCAATTTCTTTCCATTGTCTTTGCAACCCTTTCAACTTATCAGCAATTTCATTTTTAGTAGTTTCTTCTGCTTTTGCCAATGCTTCTGCTTGCTCACACAAACCAATTTTTTTAGTCAAATTTGCATCTCTTTCTGCATCAAGCACTTGGATAAACGAGTTTTTATTCGCAAAAAACGCTTTAAATGAAACCCAAAATTTACGACTTGATTCTTTGATAGCCTCTCTTGGAATAAAACGAACTGCGTCCCATTCTTTTTGAATATCTAATAATTCTTTCGTTTTATCGTTCCATTCTGTGATTTTTTGAGATTTGAAATCAACATAAGGCAATATTTTTGCATACAAAGCATCTTTTTTTGCTAAATTTTGTCCTTTTTCGCCATCTTCATTTTTTTGCAAATCACGTTTTTTATCATAAATTTTATCAGAAGCCAATTTAAAACGATTCCAAATTTCTTCTTGTTGTTCTTTTGGAGCAGGTCCGACGTGTTTAAATTCCTCGTGCAAATCATTCAAATCTTTTACTGCTTTACGAATATTTTCAGCATTAATTAATAGTTCTGCTTTTTCGCACAACAATATTTTATGTTCCAAATTTTTACGTCTATCTAATTCGCGCAATTCATTATACAAACCTTGTTTGTTATCAAATTGGTCAATCAAAGCTCTGTAATTATCCCAAATTTCGTTGGTATGTGTAGGCGGAACAGCCCCAATATTTCTAAATTCTTTTTGTAATTTACGTACTTCGCCCAAACTATCTTTGGTTTCTTCTCCCACCACAATCGTTCTAATTTTATCCAAAATAGTTAATTTAGTTTGCAAATTCGAATCTTTTTGCTTTTCTAAATCAGCAATTTGTTGAAATCTTTGTTTTTGAATTTTGCCATAAATTTGATAAAATTCTTTGGTGTCTTTATCTTCTTTGTGTTCAAAAGCATCTTTTTCGCCACCTTCAGCGATAAAACTTTGGAGTGCAATTTCTTTTTCGTTGTTGATTAATTCATCAAACAAAGGTTTTACTTCTTTCAAAATACCACCTGTTTTTTTAAAATTACTGCTTTCTGCCAGCCCTTTTACTAATTTTAAAAAATCTAATTTTTGAAAACTATTATAGTCTTCTTGGCTTTCTTCAGCCTCTTCGTGCGTTTCGGTTGCGATTGAGTCGCTTTCGTGAGCGATAACTTCTGCGTTATTTTGGGCAGAATCAACGATTACTTCTTCAGTTGTCATAGTACAAAAATAACTCTATTAAAAGAGTACAAGTTACAAATTCGTGTTACAGATAAAAATTGAGTGCAAATATACAAATTCAAAAAATAAGATAAAAGTTTTTTTTATTTTTATTTTTTTATTTCCCAAAATTGTGTCAATTTAATCCCGTTTTCTTTTTCCAAAATCCATTCATATTGTCCTTCTGCTAAGTCTGAAATATCAATCGGAGTGAGTTCATTGGCATTGATAAAAATATTTGCATATACTTTTTTATCTTTTTGATTGGTTAATAAAAGCCTTCCATTTGCTTTATTTCGCACTTTTATTATTTTTTTATTGGTTTCTGATATGATTTCGAGTTGCCAAATTTTAGACTTATTTTCGTAATACTGCACGCCACCGCCTGACGTACCTACAAAAATATCTAATTTTTTATCTTTGTTAAAATCTTTGATAGTGATAAATGGATTTTGCCCCAAATTTTCCAATAATATTTTATTTTGATACGTAATAAAACCTTTTTTATCTACTAATATCGTATCTATTTCGCCATCTAAATCAAAATCTTCATAAATTTTTTGGGTAATTTTAATATCTGTTTCTATCAATTCATTTTCATCTCTTTTTTCGATAATTAAACTATCTTTTTCGAAACGAATTTTAGCATTTTCTCCAATATCTATCATTTCATCTTGCAAAAAATTATCTTTGATAAATTGATAATTTGGTTTTTGATTGCTCCCAATATTTTTATAAAAATGCAAAGATTTGCTAAAATCAACGCGATTATTTTTGCTGATAAATAAATTGGGGGCAACCAACATATCAATTTTAGCATCAAAATCAATGTCTAAAAAAAATACAGCAGGAAAATTAAAGGTTTGAATAGGTTTTGAATTTGGAAAATGAGTGATTGTTTTTTTGAATATTGGTTTTTGATTATTGCCTTCATTCAAAAAAACATACAAACTTTGACAAGCTGCATCACCTATCAAAATATCTAATTTTTTATCTGCATTGACATCAAAAAAGTGAATGGTAGAGCCTGTGTGCGTGATTTCTGTATTTTCTCCGCCACCTTTTCCTTTTGATTTTTCACAATTTTCAAAATAAAAATCGCCACATTCCAAACCTTCGTGTAAGTTTGCCCAACAAGATGTTTTTTGTTGAAATAATAGTTTTTCTTTTTTATTTTTTGGGGTAATATTTTCGTGTAATTCTATATTTTTTCCTGTCCAATATTCGAAAGTTAAAATATCTATATCACCATCATTATCTATATCCAAAATAGCAGGAATATCTGTCAAAGGAATATTCAAAGCATAATTAAAAGTTGATTTTTTAGTCTGAATTTCGTCTGTAAAAAGCGTAAATTTAATTCCTTTATCATTTTTTGTTTGTTTAAAAATTCTTACGCCTAAATAAAAATTATTCGTAAAAATATCTTTTAATCCGTCATTATCCATATCCACCAACACAATCCAACCTTGACAATTTGGAAATATTTTTTCGAATTGCGGAGCATATTCATATTGATTATTTTTGGCTAAAAAAGTAAAAAAATGATGATTACTTCTATCAAAAATAACTAAATCTTCTTTCGAATCTAAATCTAAATCTATCGCATATATTTGGGGTGCATTCAAACCACCCACACTTCCCAAACGTAATATTTCGTTTTTTTGATTTTTTAAGGGAATATTTTTATATTCAAAATGGAGATTTTGAGAAAAAATAGGAAAAAATAAACAGAAAAATAAACAGAAAAATAAAGTAATATTTTTTATAGACATAAAAAAAGTAAATTTTAGTTGTTCAAAGGTAAATAATTTTTACGGGGTAAATACTTTTTTTTTCAATATTTTTTTTAGTTTTTATTCAAAAATTACAAATTTAAAAAAAAATATTTCAAATTAAAAAAAGAAATATACAGAAAAACATCTTAAAATATCTCTTAGAAATATATTAAAATTCCCATTCACAAATTGAAAGGCGCATTTCACAAAACGGATTTTGTTTATAATTTTAAAATCAAGTAATTTGCACTTCAAATTAAAAATAAATGAAAAAAATAATGAAAAAAATTTCGTTAATTTCAATGGTGCTTTTTGCTTTTTTATTGAGCAATCACCTACACGCACAAAGTTCTGAGCCTACGTGGCTTGTTCAACCTACTTTAGAATATAGTGGGTTTGGTAATTTTTCAGAAGGTTTGGCTTGGGTTAAGTCAAATGGCAAAATCGGTTTTATAAACAAAACAGGAAAAGAGGTTACACCCATTAAATATGATGAAGTTTATAACTTTTCTGGAGGCTTGGCATCAGTTAAATTGAACGGGGAATGGGGTTGTATAGACAAAACTGGAAAAGAAGTAATCCCTACTAAATATAAGTTTGAACTGACTTTTTCTGATGGGTTGGCAGTGGTTAGACAAGATGATAAAGTCGGTTTTATAGACAAAACAGGAAAAGAGGCAATCTCTTTCAAATATGATGGTGGCGCTGATTTTTCTGATGGCTTGGCAAAGGTTCAACTAAATGGTAAATATGGTTTTATAGATAAAACAGGAAAAGAGGTAATACAGATGCAATACAAAAATGCTAAAAATTTTTCCGGGGGATTGGCAATGGTTGCTTTGGAGGGTAAAAGCATGTACTATATAGACAAAACAGGAAAAGAAATAATGCCTGTCAAATATATGAATTCTACCAGCTTTGTTGAGGGCATGGCATTGGTTGGATTAAACAGTAAATATGGATTTATTGATAAAACAGGAAAAGAAATAACGCCTATCAAATATGAAAAGGTGGGTATTTTTTCTGGGGGTTTGGCAGTTGTCGGATTAGATGGTAAATGGGGATTTGTAGATAAAACAGGAAAAGAGGTAATTCCCATAATTTATGAAGATATTAGTAGTTTTTCTGATGGTTTAGCAGTGGTTAAATTAAATGGTAAATGGGGATTTGTAGATAAAACAGGAAAAGTAGTAATACCTATTAACTATCAAAGAGTCTGGAGTTTCTCTGGGGGCTTAGCAACAGTTGTATCAAATAATAAATTTGGATGTATAGACAAAACAGGAAAAGAAGTAATACCTTTCAAATATGATGAAGCCAGCGATTGTTCAGATGGTGTCATTTTCCTAAAAATTAACGGTAAGTGGGGCATCGCCAAAAAACCTTAATCACTAACATTTTAAAGTATTATCAAAAATGGTTCGAGTGTTTTTACTTGAACCTTTTTTTATATAATCCTAAAAAAATATGATAATTTTTCTTAAAAAACGAAATCTTATTTTTGCTTCATTGTACCAAAAATTCCCATTCACAAATTGAAAGGCGCATTTCACAAAACGGATTTTGTTTATAACTTTAAAATCAAGTAATTTGCAACTCAAATTAAAAATAATGAAAAAAAATATTATTATTACCATGATTATTTTTCTTGGTATGTTTTCAACGCAATTATTTGCTCAAAAAGCAGAATTTTTTAGCAGTGTATTCACTTCAGTACAAAAAAATCTTTATCGTTTTACAAAAAGTAAAAGTGAAAAAGATGCTAAATTTGAACGACTTGATCGTTTTGGTAAGTATGAGGTAATACCCAATATCCAATTCAAAGGTAAAAATGGGAAAGGAGAAAATACTTGGTTTTATGAAAATGAAGTACAAAAAACTACATTAACCATACTAAAAAAAGGCGGTTTAAAAGTAGAAACCAAATTAGTAGGTTTAGAAGATATTGTTACTTCTTATTGTGGAACACTTACTATTTATGCCAATGACAAAGAAAAAATATATACCATAACAACAGGTGAAAAAGTAACCGCTCATTTTGAAAATAGCGAGGAAGATATTGATGAATTAGTACCAAAAGAAGGTAATTTGGTAGATAAATTTGATTCAAAAAAAGATTTTACGGTTATTGTTACCAAAAAACTTGACTTAATCGAGGAGAAAGAAATTAAACTTGACTTCAAAAATAAAAATCAAGAAGTAAGTATGGATGGAAAAGTTTTTAAACTTACTAAGTAATTTTTTAAAATACCTCAAGTAAAATAAAAAAAAACAGCAAAATGAGTTGAATGAAACAAAATTTTATTTTTGTTTCATTCAACCAAAATGCAAAATTAAAAACTAAAATTAGTTTAAAATAAAAAAACAATGAAAAAAAAATTTTTAATTTCAATAATCTTTTTTGCTTTTTTATTAAGCAGTAAATTATTAGCACAAAAAGTAGAAACTTTTATAGGTTTTGGTCTTACTCAGCTTGAAGGGTATAAATTTAAAATTCCTGAGAAAATACAAGATACCGAAATTTTAGGTAGTGTATTTGGTATAGAAGAAGATGATTATCGCCCACAAGTATCAAAATACAAAGGAAAAAATGGTAATGGCGAACATTTTTGGGAACTGAAATTGGAAGACTTTGATCATACCATTACACTATTAAAAAACGGAGGATGCAAATCTTCTGCCATATCAAAAAAAAGTGGAGGCGAACCTGTGGTTGTTTACTATGGAAAAACAAGTATTTATTCCAATGAAAAGGATAAAATATATGTTGTTACTACTGGTGAACAAGTAACCTTTGCTCACCAAATTGGCAATGAAGTAATTGAAGAATTAGAATGTAAGCAAAAAGGTAAGAGATTAGTGAAGGATTTCAAGTCTACGTCAGATATTACGGTTTCTGTTAGTAAGCCATTAAATTTTGACGACAAGGAATTTAAACTTATCTTCAAAAATAATAAAGAAGAAGTAAATATGAACGACAATGTCTTTAAACTTGTCAAGTAATTTTCTTAAAATTAAAAAAATAATGAAGAGAAATTTGTTAATTTCAATGGTTTTTTTTGCTTTTTTATTCAGCAATCACCTACACGCACAAAGTTCTGAGCCTATGTGGCTTGTTCAACCTATTTTAGAGTATGATAATCTTGGTAATTTTTCAGAAAGTTTGGCTTGGGTTAAGTCTAATCCTTGGTCTGTGTGCCACAGACCAAGGAGAAAGGAATAATAAAATAAATATTTATTGACAAAATAAAAAAGTCGTTATCAAAATAAAAATTTCGGATAAAGCCAACTATTAAATTCTATATTGTTCTCTATATAAATTTAGAGGCAATTCAAAAAAATACATTTCAAAAAAATTTTTCACACAAATTTCGTAAGAACTTTATTTTTTAAAATTACTTATCAATCTAAATATACTTTTTCGTCTTCGTTTCCATTCAAATCGACCACAATATTATCTTGCAAAGTAGTTGATAAAATATAACCTACATAATCAGCCGCCACTGGAAAAGATGGATGATGGCGATTAATTAAAACCGCAGTTTGTAATTTTACGACAGGAATTTTAAGAAAAGGACGCAAACTATACGCCAAAGTTCTGCCTGTATTTAATACGTCATCAACCAAAACAATAATTTTATTTGCCAAACTTTGAATATCTACATCAATCAATACTTCACTTTGGACAGGTTGAAATTTGTCCAACGTGATTTTGACCAATTTTATTTGAAATGGACTAATATTTTTGAGTTCATTTTCTAATCTTTGGGCTAATAAATAACCACCATTTTCTATTCCTGCTAAAATAATTTCTTGAGTTTCCCAATTTTTTTCGTAAATTTGGTAAGCCATTCGTCTTATTTTTTGATTGATTTGAACTTTGTCAAGGATAATAGTGGGCATATTCTAAAATATTTTTTTAGGTAATAATTGTGTGCAAATATAATAAAAAACGAATAAGAATAAATAAAAAATGAATAAAAATATTTCTAAAATAGGTAAAAATGAATAAAATATAAAAATAAAATATTGAAAATCAATCTATTACAAAATTATTATGAATAGTGATTCTTTATATATTCTTTGATTCAGATATATTACTATGCAAATATGCGTATAACTATTTAAAATAAAAATATTGATGAAAGTAAATTAAAAAAATTGAAGAAACTACTAATATTTTTTCAAAAATAAATTCATATTCAATCTATAAATAATTATATTTGTTTTATCTTTGCACCAAAAAAATAATCTTATTCTTATTCTTATTCAAAATGAAAAATATTTGCGTTATTGGCTCTGGAACGATGGGCAATGGCATTGCTCACTTATTCGCACAAAACGGTTTTAAAGTAAATTTAATAGATATTAGTTTGGATTCTTTGACAAAAGCAATCAAAACAATCACCACCAATTTAGATAGACAAGTTACCAAAGGTAGCATTGATGAAAGTATAAAAATATCTACTTTAGAAAATATTACTACTTTTACAGACTTAACAACTGCGGTAAAAAATGCTGATTTAGTGGTCGAAGCCGCTACCGAAAAACTAGATTTGAAATTATCTATTTTTAAACAATTAGACAACTTATGTCCTGCCAATACAATTTTAGCCTCTAATACTTCTTCAATTTCTATTACAAAAATTGCAGCATCCACCAAAAGACCGCAACAGGTGATTGGTATGCACTTTTTTAATCCTGTACCGATTATGAAATTGGTTGAGATTATCAAAGGTTATTCTACTTCTGCAGAAGTTACGCAAAAAATTATAGATTTATCTTCTCAATTAGGCAAAATTCCTGTGGCGGTTAATGATTATCCAGGTTTTGTATCTAATCGTATTTTAATGCCTCTGTTAAACGAAGCTTTTTATACGTTATTTGAAGGCGTGGCAGGCGTAGAAGAAATTGATACGGTGATGAGATTAGGAATGGCACACCCCATGGGACCTTTGCAATTATCTGATTTTGTTGGTTTAGATGTGTGTTTGAATATTTTGAGAGTATTGCACGAAGGTTTAGGAAATCCTAAATATGCTCCTTGTCCTTTGTTGGTCAATATGGTTGAGGCGGGTCATTTGGGCGTGAAATCGGGCATTGGTTTTTATGATTATTCAACAGGAGTAAAAGCAGCAGTCGTAGCAAAAAGATTTAAAAAATAAAAATATTTCGTTTAATTTATACTATTTTATTCCTATTCTAAACGTGTCAATATTGACACTAAAATCTATTAAAACTCATTTAAAATGAGAATTTTTTATTCCTATGATGGAAATTATTAACTATTTTTTGCATTTAAATGACCATTTAGATAAGATTGTTCAAAATTATGGAACTCTTACTTATGTCATTTTATTTTTGATTATTTTTGTGGAGACAGGCGTGGTAATTATGCCTTTTTTGCCTGGTGATTCTTTATTAATTGCAGTAGGTGCTTTGTCGGCTTCATCTAATGGATTAAATATTTTTGCGATTTGGATATTGTTATTAGTGGCTGCTATTTTGGGTGATACTTTAAATTATTGGATAGGAAAATGGGTAGGTCCTAAAATTTTTGAGAAAGAATATCGTTTTATCAAAAAAGCATATTTAGAAAAAACACAACAATATTACGAAAAACACGGTGAAAAAACCATTATTATAGCCAGGTTTATACCTATTATTCGCACTTTTGCGCCTTTTGTGGCGGGCATAGGCACGATGAATTATGGAAGATTTATTTCCTATAATATCATTGGTGGATTTATTTGGATAACTGCTTTTTTATTTTTAGGATATTTTTTTGGTAATATACCTCTCGTAAAAAATAATTTTTCTTTGGTGATCCTTGGAATCATTGGTTTATCAATTCTTCCACTTATATATGAATTTTTAAAACATAAATTTACACAAAAAAAAACATAATAATATGACAAAGCACGCAGTTATCACCGTAAATGTAGAAAGCGGTTTTACTTCAAAAAGTAATGGAGATTATGAAGAAGTAGAATTTCAATTAGTCAAAAAATATTTAGATGATGGATATGTAGTCAAATATTTGAATACAATTACGCCCAATAATGGCTCTATTGCTTATTCAATTATATTTACATTAGAAAAATATGAAAGTTAATTTTTAAGTAAAATCATTAATTTTCCAATCAAAAATCCATAATGTTGAATGATATTTTCAGCATTATGGAAAAATTAATGCTACCAAATATTTTTTTTAATTTATTGATAATCAATGGTTTATGTCTTATTTTTTTGTTAAACGTATTGGTAAAAAAGGCAATTATTTGTTACTGTAATTAAAAGTGTGGAAAATTATTTTTTACTAAAATAATCACAATTTTTTAACAAATAAAATCGATTTATTTGTATAAAATTATAATACTGAATACTTCGGAAATCTTTAATTTATGGCTTAAATATACTTAAAACACAATATTTACAATAAATTATAACGTTTAAAAAGACTTAAAGTGATTATAAAAATAGATTCTGATGTTTTTTTCATCTATTTTATCATAATTATTTTGAAATTGAATATAAAAAACTAATTTATATTTTTACTATAAATAATTATAGAGAATAAAAACAAAATTTTATTTTAAATTTTATAATTAAACAAAATTTTATACCTTTAATTTTTAAATACAGCAAATATAATTACTTAAAAAAATTTCCAAAGTGCTCAGTAAGTAAACTTTTTATTTTTTGTTTATCACACGAAAAATTACAGCAACAAAAAATCGCAAAATTATTTTTTGAGTTGATTCGATCAACTCAAAAAAATAATGATTAATTTTTATATTCTCCAAATGTTATTTTACCTTAAAAATCTCAAATTCAACACGTCTGTTAAGTTTTCTATGCTCGTCATTTTCTTCTTTTTGTATCACTCTTTTTTTGCTTCCGTGTCCTTCTGATTTAATTCGTTCAGGTTTAAATTTTCCTCTGTTCAATAAATATTGCCGTATAGATTCTGCTCTTTTTTCTGATAAATCTTGGTTAGCATTTTCGTCAGGATTCGAACTTTCTGTATGTCCCGAAATTATCAAACCTAAATTGGGATGGTCAGCCAAGAAAAATATAAGTTTTTCGAGGTCAGGATGCATATCATCTGTAACATCAACATTATTTTGCCCAAATTCGATGGCTTCAAATTTCCATTTTTTAAACTTAATGGAGGGCGTTGAAAAATTAATGGTTGTATCTCCTTTGAGCAATAATTGTTTTTCAATCCTAAAAAAATCTTCCCCTGTAATAATCACTAAATAATTTCTATTTCGAATCAAATCAAATCTATACGAGCCATCAGGTCTTAAATATTTGGGAGCAACTTCTACGCCTTCGTCCATATCAACAATAGACACAATTCCCTCAAAAGATTTTCCTGTGAGCGAATCGGTAACTGCCCCTTCAAATTTGATAAAGGCTTCAGGTTGCGCTTCCATCGGTAAAGTTGCCGTATGCAAATTAAAAACTTCTTTGTCTAATGTATCGCCCGTAATTCCGTCCCAAAATTTTACCATAGTTGTTTTGGCATAATATAAATTTTTTGCTTTGGAGTCAATCGTAAAATAAAATTCATCTTTTTTATAATTGACCAAAGGTCCGATATTTTTTGGCTCGCCTTTCCATCTTCCACCAATTTCTCGCCTAATTTTATAAATATCCATACCCCCAAAATTGACTAAATGCCCATTCGAACTAAAATACAATACATTATTATTGGGATGATAAAACGGGCTGACTTCGTTGCCTCTTGTGTTGATAATAGGTCCTAAATTGCGTGCCTTGGCATAATTCCAAAGGGTATCGCCATCAGCATCAACTCTAAAACCACGTCTATGTGTATAATAAATATCGGACATTCCAAAACCGCCCAATCTATCCGAAGCAAAAAATAAAGTATCTTCTGTGTGTGATAAAGTGGGCTGGGAGTCCCAATTGATAGAATTGACTGCAAATCCTAAATTTCTGACTTTGCCCCATTTTCCATTTTTTAGTTTTTTTGCTTCATAAATATCGCAATTTCCGACGCTATTGGGTGCGTGACACCGCGAAAAATACATTGTTTTTCCATTTTTAGATAGACAAGGTGAGCCTTCATTATATTCCGTATTGATGTCGCCTAAAAGTGGTTTTGCTCTTGTCCAAGGAATTGTGTCAAATTTTTGTCCCGCGTCTGTCTCTTTCAAAAATAAACTATCAGCTTTTCTTGATGAAAAAATATCTTCATTGATGACAAATTTAGGTCCGATTTTTTTTTGATTTCGATTTGATGTAAACAATAAAATAATATCATTTCCGCTCAAAGCAGGTCCATAATCGTCATATTTTGAATTGACAGAATCGCCCATTTGTGTATAAACAGCAGAAGGTATATCTAAAGTGTCTACGTTGGCAGAAGGATTGGCATAATTAAAATAATATTCGACAGGTAAATAATAATCTTTATCGTTTCGAGTTAAAGTATCATAAAAAATACGGGCATTTTTAAAATTTCCTTTGGGGTGATGTTTTAAAACGATGGCATAAAACATTTTTGCTTTTTCTTCAAATCTTAGTTCTTCTGCTAATTTTGCCAATCTAAAAATCAAATAAAGGTCTTTTTGAAAGTTTTTTGCCCCAAAATTCATTACATAATTATATAATAAATGATAAGTTTTTAGTTTTTCACCTTTTTTTGCCATTTTTTCTATGGCTTTCATTTTTTCTTCATCTCTATAATAAGGATATAAACTAATTTTTCCAAAATGCAAAATTCTACCATCATCTCTTTTGATAGTATCTGCAGATTCTTTTATTTTTCCACGTTTTTGGGCAAAAAGAATAGGAAAAGAAAAATATATAAAAAGGAAAAAAAATCCTAAGAATTTGAAAAAATACATAGATATTTGTTGGTAAATATATTATCAGCCTATAAAAAATACAAGCGAAAATAAAAATATAAAAAATTGTCAATATTTTATAAAAAAAAGTAATGGAAGCAATAAATTTGTGTATTCCTAAAACGTTTAATTTTGTATAAGATTGTGTGTTGAGTACAATATGTAAAAAAATCGTACCATATTTTGATTTATACCAATAAAATAAATATTTTGTTGTGTATTTTTTTCTAAGTATTACTAAAAAATATTTTATATTCTTCCACTTTCAAGCATAAAATTGTAGTCTGAAATAAATAAAAAAGTTACATTTTAGCATATTGTTATTTTTTTGGATACGAAATTAAGATATGTTTGGGTAATAATATTTTATAAGACATAGTATTTTACTATTACATAATAGTAAAATTGAGTATTTTTCCTTGATAAAAAAATAAAATACGTATTATTTTGCAAATTTGAATACTTTTTTCAATAATTCAAACTATTACCTATAAATTAGGAAAGTTATAGATTAACTAGGATTGATACTTTTTTATCTATTCCAACAAAAAACCATATTCATATACTTTTGGTGCTATTTTATCTGCGAGTAATTTTAATTTTTCTCTCAAATCACCAATCAATTTTGTATAATTTTCATCTTTGCCTTTGTGATTCATTTTTCCCGATTCATTTCTACCTTGAAAATACTCTCGAATATCATAAAGTGAAGCGTTTGCGTTATAAGCACCTGTTGCTATTGTTATGCCATTGTAATTAGGAAAAGTTTGGCTGTGATAATATTTCCAGAGTTCAAGTCCTGCCTCAAAAACTTCTTTTGCTTCTTTTGAAAATATTAAAGGTGTATTTCGAATGACTTTTTTTGTTTTAATAAGTAGTTTATCTCCCTCACTAATTTTTAGTTTTCCTGCAATAAATTTCGCCATAAAATCACTTTTAAATCTCTCTTTTGCATTTACTTCATATTCTGTGAATGGTATCCAATGATTTGCACCATCTTTACTTGTTATTTTATTTTGTCCATGAAAAAGTGTAAATGCTATACAATCATTTTGAAATTCTTTGTCTTTTTTCCAACTATCTTTTGGATATAAAAACTGGTCTCTGTTATTGAGCCAAGTAGCTTCTATACATTGGCGAACTGCAAGATAAATACACATCTCTGTTATATTTTTTTGAGTAATAGTGGTTGTCTTGTGTTGCTTAACATCACTTTCGGTTGGTTTAGAGGTTACATACACACCATTTTGACACTGCATATCAACTCCAGGAAGTATTAAATATGCCATAATATCATTGTTTTTATCATAAAATTTACGCAGCCAGCTACTAATAAAATCATCTTTACCAACAGAATAAAAGTATTTAATACCATTTTTTAGAGCCTTTGATTTATTATCTTGCAAAAAAATTATATCAGTTTTAATTTTTGTACTTTCTTTTTGATTTTTTAAATTCCAAATGGTAAACCCGATTGGAAAATTACCTTTTACATTATCAAAAGTATTAGCATTACAAATAAATCCTTTTTTAAAATCAGATTTAAAATATTGACGAAATTTTAAAAAATTTTGAGAATTTACAAATTTTAATGTACTGAAACTTGCAAGAATAGATTCAGATAAATCTGTATAAATACGTAAAAAAAATTGAGCAAATAGTTCACGAGTTGCAGTTCCAACTAAGTTAGAAAATCTTTCGTGTATTTTAGTTTTATTCGCAACACCAGTTTTTGCACTTCCACGTGCTAAAATTGTTAGCATATTACCATGTTCCGCATAAGGTGGATTAATATAAACCACTAATTTTTTTCTTTTTTCAGGGTCATTAATAATATCTTGTAAAGATTCAGGAAGTTTTTTAAAATCATCATTCAAAAAATCAAACTGAAAAACATTGTTTTCTGCTAAATTTGCCCCATTTTTTATGCGGTCGTGAATTACATCTATATCTTGTTTGTCTAAGGTAGAAGCATAAATATTGAATTTATTGGTTAAACCTGCGAGCAAATTCCCTGTTCCTGCTGCACAATCCCAAATATAATATTCGTCTTGCCAATTTACGCCCAAAACATCAGTCAAATATTTTTGCGATAATTCTACCCAAATTTGTGGCGTAAAAAAACTACCTTTTCGTTCTC
>JAAFJG010000083.1 GCA_013298075.1 Cytophagales bacterium
ACTACGAAACTTTTCTTTAGTATTTGGGTCATTTAAAAAAACTTTTAACGACTCAATTATGTTTAATAATTTACTACTACAAACCATAACTAATATAATATTTTTTTGCAAAGATAATAAATTTTTTGCAAAAAATTTCGTTTTTCTTAAGTTAATAGCATTGGGCTAAAGCCAAAATTTTTATTTCAAATAAATGGCATAAATGCCATTCCTATTCAAATAAATTATCGATTCAATTCCACTAAAATTGTATTGACAGAAGTTCCTTGAATGACAGGATTTTGGTCGATTCCGTGTAATTTTCTTGCTAAAAATGGCACTGCTTCCGTTTCATCACTCGTAAAACGATAAATTTCATTCAAAGTAATCTTATTATTTTTATCTATATCAGCCGTTTTGTCTTGTATTGCTTTCAAGAAAAAATAAGTAAACAAACCGTGTTCTTTTTCATTATACCAACCTGAAACTTCCGCATCACGCGAAGAAGCTAACATATTTCCATTTTTTATGCCCATAATTCCTTTGGGTTTGATAACGATAGGCGAAATATTTTGAAATAATTCTGCTCCCGAAAAACACGCATCTAAGACCACGGTCATACTTTTTGCAGGAATAATTGATAAATTTCTATAAAAAGTTTCTGTAACATATCCACCTATTTCGATATATTGTGGATCACATCCGATAGGTATAAAATATGCATTTTTATCTTTCAAACCGGGCGCTCCATGTCCTGAATAAAATATAAATACATCACTTTTTCCTTTTTTTACAGCATTAAATAGTTTTCCTTTTTGTTGTTCTTTATTCCCAAACATCAATTCAAAATCACTTTTTGTGGCATCTTCTATATGAAAAATATTTGCTTCTTTGAAACCAAATGCTTCAATTAAATATTTTTTCATTGCCAAAGCATCATTCAACGCATATTTTACGGCTCTTGTTTTGGTATAATTGGTGTTGCCAATCACGACAGCAATCGCATCAGGATTTTGATTTTTGGCTTGTGGAATGTTAATATCTACATCAGAAGTAAGTTTTGCTACGATTTTTTCATTATCTATCACAGGTTTCTTGTTGTCCACAATTTCCTCTTTTTTGGCAGGTTGCAAAGAAATATATTCCGTCACTTGTGTAGTAATTTTTTGCCAAGCGTTGCGTGCCAATGCTCGCGTGTCTGTTGTAGAGGCATTATCAGATTGAGCAGACACATACGAAACGACCTCTCTTGTTTCTGCATTATAAGCCGAAATATTTAAATTTACATAATATCCTTCTGAATTTTTCTCAAAAGAACTCTCGACTGTCAAATAATATTTACACTTCGCTTCGGTTATTATATTACTTAAAATTTTATTTGGATTTTGAGTATCACAACCGCCACGAGTTTTTAAATTTCTCATAATTGCCGTAAAACTTGCCGAGCGATAGCCTTGTCCTCTTAAACCTGCACTAATTTCGTCAATCACTTCACGAGATTTTGTGGTCATATTATCAAAAGCCTCACACAAATCAGCTTCGTGATAAGGTAAAACTATAATTTGTGTTCCATTTTGAGCATAAATAGATGAAAATAAACTCAAAGAATATATAAAAAATATAGAAAAAAATAGACGCATGATATTAAAAAACTAATGTTAAAAAACTAATGTTAAAAAACTAATGTTAAAAAACTAATGTTAAAAGATTAATATTAGAAAAATAAGGTAAAAATAAATAAAATCAAAAAACTAAAATCCTCACTTATATATACTCAAATAAACAAAAAATATTTCAAAAACGTTCTAAAAAAAATGAGAAAAATATGATAATAAAAAAAGAATATATCGATATAAGTGCAATTTATTGCGTATTTTTGAATATTTTAGTTAAAAAACGATAAAATTAAAAATTTTTTTATACTTTTTTGTGATATTCCAAATTTTATTTCGTTTATTTGCACTATCAAAAAATCTTAAAAGAAAAATTTATTTTGTATTTTCTTTATTTTTGTAGAAATAATACTTTTTTTTATCTATTTCGCAAAATAAATGAGAAGAATCAACATAAAAATTTCTCTTATTGAAAATCATTCTTATTACACTTTTTTAAAAAAATGAAAGCAATAAAATTAGATCAGACTGATCGTAAAATTTTATATATTTTACAGACAAATGCCAAAGTAACAAATGCAAAATTGGCACAAGAAGTTGGTCTCTCTCCCGCACCTACACTCGAACGTGTAAAGAAACTAGAATCTTTGGGAATTCTAAAAAGTTACCACGCTATGCTAGACCATACAAAAGTTGGTTTGGGCGTTCAAACTTTTGTACAAGTATTTTTACATAGCCACAAAAAAACAGTATTAGATTCTTTTGTAGAAAAAATCAATAAAATTAGTAATGTGATAGAATGTCATCATATTACAGGCTCTTGTGATTTTTTGTTAAAAGTAATTGCTACTGATATCAATGCGTATCAAAAATTATTATTAGAAGAAATTAGCGAAATTGAAGAAATTAGCAATATGCAGTCTATGGTAATTCTTTCTACTGAAAAGGACTCAAAAATTTTACCAATCCCTTAGTAGATTTTTATAATAGTAAAACTAAAATTTGCAAAGTTTTTTCATAAAATTTTGCAAATTTTCTTTTCTTTATCTTTACAAAAAAATAAAAAATGTTGCCTAATCAAGTTTTTTTATTAGATAATTATGATTCTTTTACTTTTAATTTAGTACAAATTTTAGAAGAATTAGGAGTAGAAGTAATTATTAAAAAAAATAATGAAACTTCTATCGAGGAAATAAAAAAATATTCACATATTTTATTAAGTCCGGGCGCAGGTTTGCCCTCAGAAGTAGGAATTTTATTAGAAACAATTCAAAATTTATCGCCTACACATCATATTTTAGGCGTTTGTTTGGGGCATCAAGCGATTGCTCAGTGTTTTGGAGCAGAGTTATTTAATTTACCTCACGTATTACATGGGCAAAAAGAAGTTTGTCATATTCTCAAAAAAGATAGTATTTTTCAAAATATTCCAACACCATTTGAAGTCGGTTTGTATCATTCTTGGGCAGTAAAAAATTGGGAATTGGAACAAAAAAACGAAATTCCTTTGGAAATTTTAGCCAAATCAAATCGAAATATTATCATGGCTTTTAGGCATAAAACCTATAAAGTTTGGGGCGTACAATTTCATCCTGAGTCTATTATGACTAATTATGGGAGTGAAATTATCAAAAATTGGTTAGGAATTTAGTTGCCAAAAGCGGAATCGAACCGCTATCAAAGGCTTCGGAGGCTTTCGTATTATCCGTTATACTATTTGGCAATTTTTTAGTAAAACTAATCTTTAATTTCTACCAATTTGAAAGGAAGTTCGACCATTCCTGAAAAATATTCTCCTAATTCTTTAATGTCTTCGTCATCTTCATCAAATTCCCATTCAATTTGAACTTCGTGTCCTTCTTTTTGGTTTAATTTTTCGAGAGTTCTAAACAAAGAAAAGATGGGCGTATTTGTTCCTGTATTAAAATAAGAAAAACGAAACCTAACATTTGTTTTGAGGGTAGGTGGACTTTGTGCGTATTTTTCTATTTTATCTAATAAATAATCATAAAATCCTACGGCATTTTCGGGATAGGATGCTCCACAAATATCTATTGTACCTTCTTGAGGTGCAAACCTTACTTCTGGAGTTTTATCAGACGCTGATAGAAAAAAAACATTTGATTTCATTGAATAATTTTTATTTTGATTATATTTATATTTGGGAAATTATGCTTGTTTTAAAATAGTGATACCTAACATAAAATAATAATTTCCATCTTTACAATGTTTAAACGCATATTTAAGTCTTTGTTCAGATTTTCTTAGCATTTCGATAAAGCCTAAACCTGCACTATTACGTTCTTTATCAGATTCTTGTTGCCTATCTCTATCTCGCAAATTGTGTTTAATGACTTGCTTATATGCTTCTTGAATGCCAAACCAATCCAAAGTATTGAGTTCATCTAATCTTCCTTCGAGTTTATTTTTTTGTACTTCACTGATTAAGTTTCCACAACCAATTAAATAATGTTCTCCTTGTTTAACAAACACAAATCCGGGTAATGTATTTGAATCTTGTGGATTGACAGAATATCGAACCACATTTTGCAAACATTCTGTAATAATATTAAAAGCTTTTCTTGTAACTTTTAATTTCTCACCAATTCCGTCCATCGTTTTTTCCAAATCATTTAAAATTTTTAAGATGATTTCTTGGTGCATTTCGCCTTGATATTCTATAATCGGGTCTTTAATGGCGAAAGAGTCTTTTAAATCGGTAAAATAGTTCATAGCAAAATCCAAGCCCCCAATCCCAACGGGGAGTTATTTTTTTAAATGTTTACCCTTTGGGTTTTTAGGGTTTTTTAAATTTCATTAGTAGTATATCTTTTAACAAATATTTTTAAGTTTTTTTTATATTATCCTAAAAAAATATTTGTGTTGTATTAGGCAAAAGATTTCTTAATTTATTAATATCTTCTGCTTTCATATTATTTCCTTTTAGATGCAACTCTTTCATTTTTTTAAAATTACTAAATTGTTCAACAGGCAAATTAGCAATTTTTGTTTCTGAAAGATTTAAGATTTCTAAATTTGACAATTTCAAAATACTTTCAGGAAATGTAGTCAAAATATTAGCACTCAAATCTAAATGCTTTAAATTTTTTAAGTTTGATAGTTCATTAGAAATATTGGTGATGCCATTTTTTCGCATAATCAAAACCTCTAAATTATTTAATTTTAATACCTCTGTTGGAATTATTTTTAATTTATTCAATCTAAAATTTAAATATTTTAAATTACTCAAATTAACAAAACTTGTTGGTAATTTATTTAACATTAATCCTTCCAATTTTAATATTTCCAATGTTTTTAAATTCCCAATTTCAGCAGGGATAGTTCCTGTTTTTGCTAAATCAAGGTTTAAACTCAAATCTAAAACTTTTAACTTTGGTAAACTGCCAATAATTTTTGGAATAATTGAAAATTTATTTTTTCTCAATTCTAATTCCTCCAAATTTTTCAATTCTCCCATTTGTTTTGGTAAATCTTTGAGAAAATTATTATTCATCGATAATATTTGTAAATGGTCAAATCTCCCAATCATTGTACTATCTACTTCTTTCAAATCCACTCCATTCATTCTCAAAATCTGCATATTGACCATATTCCCAAGTTCTTTTGGAAAAAATGGACAACAAAAAGAAGGCAAATCAAACACAAACACGCTATCAGGTTTTACTTTTGCATCATCAAATTTTCTAAATACATTTGCATCTGATAATTCTTCTTTATTAAGAGGTCTTCTTAATTTTTTAATTGTATCACTTACAACGTTTGTATTATTTTTTACTTCTTCTTTTTTATCCTCTTTTTTTTCGCCCTTTTTGCGTTGTGCATTAGATTGATGAGAAATAAGAATAAATAAAAATAGTAATAATAAAAAAGAATTAAATAAGTATTTTTTCATTTAGGTAAATTATTGATTATCAATGATTTATATATCAAAAGTTTTAATAAAGCTATTTTGTTTCTATAATTTATCCAAAAATATTTCTTTTTTTTGAGAATACCAAACTTTTCTATTATTTTTATTTTAAAAAAACTTACAAAGTAGTCTTTTTAAAATAAAAACATTTTTAATTCATATTTTTTCTCGTAAATTCTAACATCAGTAAAGAGGCAAATTGGATATTTTGCAATCTATCATTGACCAAAGTTAGTTTGCGCGCAATAGTTTTATTTTCATCACTATACGCTATCCAAACTGTACCAACAGGATTTTCATTGGTACCACCATCAGGTCCTGCCACGCCTGTGGTTGCCAAACCAATATCTGTTCCCATTTTTTTTCTCACTCCTTCTGCCATTTCTCTCACAGTTTGTTCGCTTACCGCTCCAAATTCGTCCAGAGTAGCAGGATTTACGCCCAATAATTTTATTTTGATAGCATTGGTATAACTAATAATTCCTCCTTCATAATATCTCGAACTTCCTGCAATTTTTGTAAATAAATGCCCTAAATTTCCGCCTGTGCAACTTTCTGCGGTGCTAATTGTTTTTCTTTTTTCTACCAATAAATCAGCAATTACTTGTTCTAAGGTATCATCATCAAAACCAAAAACGTATTTTTCGATTTGTGGCAAAAGCGTATTTATTTGTAACTGCATTTTTTGTTCCAATTCTTCTTTATCCTCGCCCATACCTGTCAATCGCAATCGTACCTGAATGTAATTAGGCAAATAAGCCAAACCCATATTTTGAGGTAAATTATCTTCCCAATCCGCAATTTTTTCGGCAAGCATCGATTCACCAATTCCAATTGTATGCACAATTTTATGCAAAATAATAGGAGTTTTAAAATATTGTTGTAGTTTAGGAATCATTTTTTTGGTCATTAAATTTTTCATTTCTGATGGCACGCCCGGCATAGAAATAAATATTTTCCCAAATTTCTCGAACCACATAGCAGGAGCAGTTCCCCAATCGTTATAAATTACTTCACATTTATCAGGCACTAACGCTTGCATTTTATTCAAATCTGACAACTCTCGCCCTCTTTTTGTAAAAAAATTATGCAGCCATTCCATTACTTTTTCGTCTGTGTGCATACCCGAATCGAAATATTCAGCTAACGTTTTTTTGGTAATATCGTCTTTTGTCGGACCTAATCCGCCTGTCATCAAAATCACATCTGCTCTTGTTTCTGCGTCCGAAATAGCATTTTTTATGTCATTTCCTTTGTCGCTGACCGAAACTTGTCGGCTTACTTTGATGCCAATTTTATCTAATTCACTGCTGATAAACTGCGAATTTGTGTTTGTAATTTGCCCATATAAAATTTCATCTCCGATGGTGATTATTTCTGCGAAAATAGTTTTCATTTTGTTTCCTTTCTTTATAAATAATTATTAAAAATATTTTACCTTTGCAAAAAAATAAAAAATTCTTTATTTTTTTTACAAATATCGTAAAATTGTATTAAAATTCAAACAATATGTTGAAAATAAATTTACTTCCTACAAAAAAAGTTTTTTTTGCCTCTGATTTTCATTTGGGCGCGCCCGATTTTGATACAAGTTTGGCAAGAGAAAAAAAAATTATTCGTTGGATTGAAAAAAATGAAAATGAAATGGGAGTTTTATTTTTGGTAGGTGATATTTTTGATTTTTGGTTCGAGTATAAATCGGTTGTTCCCAAAGGTTACACTCGATTGTTAGGAAAAATAGCGCATTTGGCTGATAAAAATATTCCTATTTATTTTTTTACAGGCAATCACGATTTGTGGATGTTTCAGTATTTTGAAAAAGAATTGGGCGTGAAAATAATTTATCAACCACAATCTTTTGAAATCAATCAAACCATTTTTCATATTGGACATGGCGATGGATTGGGTGATGGTGATTATGGGTATAAATGGCTCAAAATATTGTTTACAAGCCCAATCGCACAATGGCTTTTTGGCTGGTTGCACCCCAATTTAGGCGTAGGTTTGGCGAGTTATTTATCGAGAAGAAGTCGAGCAAAAAATCTAAAAAAAGGCATAGATAATACTTTTTTTGGGGAGAAAGAATGGATTTTAGAATATTGTGAGAAAATAGAAAATAAACAAACGCACGATTTTTATATTTTTGGACACCGACATTTACCGATTGATTGGACAATGAAAAATCAAAAAAGTAGATATGTTAATTTAGGCGAATGGTTTCATTACGATAGTTTTGCTACTTTTGATGGCGAAACATTGCTTTTGCAAGCCTTTGAAAAAGAAATTGAAATTCATGGGAATAAATAAATAGAATTGCTCTAAAAACCCAAAAGTTCCATTCTTTTTTACAAAGAAAATGGAACTTTTGAATTTTACCAAGAAGGTTTGATGTCTAATATTTCATACGTCATGATACCAGCGGGAACTTCAATATCAGCTGTTTCACCTATTTTTTTGCCTAATAATCCTTTTCCAATAGGAGATAAGACAGATAATTTACCATTCGGAAAATCAGATTCTTCTTCTGCTACCAATGTATAAGTAAACTCTTTTTTGGTTTTGAGATGTTTAATTCTTATAATAGTCATAATCGATACTTGCCCTGTATCTATCTGGGATTCATCTAAAACTCTTGCTTGTGCAATCGTATTTTCTAATTTTGCGATTTTCATTTCCATCAAACCTTGTGCTTCTTTGGCTGCATCATATTCTGCATTTTCACTTAAATCACCTTTATCGCGTGCTTCTGCGATTTGTTTTGCCATATCTCCACGTCCTTTTGTTTTGAGTTCGTGTAATTGACCTTTTAGTTTGTTTAAACCTTCTTGTGTTATATTTCCCATACTTTTTCGTAATTGTTTTTTTTAACAAAAAATAAAAACACATTTTTTAAAAATGTGTAAAATTAAAATACAAAAAAAAGAAAGAACGTCTTTTTATCTTCTAATCTAAAAAAGCCTTTTCATACGGTTTAGGCTTTGATTTTTATATAGATAATAAAAAGAAAGTTCAATCAGTTCAATTCAATTCATAAACGAATAAACATCTATAAAAGTTTGCAAAGTTATAAAAAAATTATCAATTTACAAAATTTTATTTATTTTTTTAATTATTTATTTGGTTCTTAGGGAATTTATGGAAAAAATGAAAATATTTTTTTGAGTAAATACTTTTTTTGGAAATATATACACAATATTCTCATTCAATATCTATTTTATCGATTTCATTCATCAAATTTTCGGTTTCTATCAAAGCCGTAATTATTTTTTGATAATGTAAAATATCCTCAAATTCGAGATTTCTATCTTTTCGGTCTTTGAGCCATTTTTGGGCAGGTTGATAACCACCAATATAAAAAGTCCAAGCGTTTTGTGGTATATTTTCAAAATATTGTGTGTCATTGATATATACCCTGCCTTGAAAGGCGGGGCTATTCATGTTTTCGTAGCGTATTTTACCTACTATATTATTGCCATTGATTGGATATTGCGTATTATAATTTGCTAATTTTGGGCTTTCCAATACATGTATTTCCCGAATTTCTCCGCCCAATTTTACCAATTCCCAAAAAATATTTTTATCCTTTGGATAAGGAACTCTTGGAAAATCTATTTTTAAAAACTCTTGATATTTTTCTCTATACGTAGGCGAATGTAAAATTGCATAAATATAATCTAAAATATCAATCGGGGCAAAAGTGTTTTCTTTTGTTTCCTTTTCATTCGTAAAAATTAAACCTACATTTTGAGAAATTTTCTTCACAATTTCTGGATTTAGATTAGGTTTACGTGTTTGGTTTTCTTGTATATCAAGCAAAGACAACTCGACAGGTTTATTCAAATTTCGCAAATGCTCTTCGATATTTTCGACAGTCGTTTTTGCTTCCTCAAAAATTGTTTTATTTTCTTCAAAAAGTTTATTTTGTGCATTGTCAGGATCAGTGATATTTTTATAAAATGGCAAAACGGTTTTATAAAAAAAAACACGAATTTGTTTGTAATGTTCCTTTGCTTGTTTCAAACGAATTTCCAAATTATTTTGAATTACTTTACGTTTTTCAGGCGAAAGTTCCTTTGCCGATTTTTTGGTTTCGGGATAAATATAGAGCGGAGCCACATAATCACCCCCTTGCATTCCAGACCTCGACCAACTCCTAAAATCAGTTATTTTATCCGTTACCATCGCGGAAACAGATTTTAATTCTGCATTTCCTAATTTAAACACTAATCCTATATTCTCTCCTTTCAAGAAATGTTGCATTACCTTAGTACGTGGTCTACAAATAAAACCACAATCTTTTCCTGTATAAAAAGTCCATCTATCATCAAAAGGTCTGTAAGTTATTTTCGTAAAATTATTCTTGTTTAGATAGTTTTTTTGCAAATCTTTTCGAGCAAAATTAACCTGCCAGTCTCTTACATCATTACCAAGATTAAATTTCATTCGTGCTATTTCATCATCGATTGCTAAAAATTTATCAAGAGTATTTTCAAGTTCTTTTTTTGAATGATGTATCGTAAATTTATCTCTTGCCGTAACAATTCCAGCAGAATTTAAAGTAAATAATTCATTCACCCCAAAGCCTACATCATAATTTTTTTGCTCCTCAAAATTTTTCGGCGTGAAAAAATAATTAGGTGCAATATTCGGAATTTTTTTATAGGGAACAGTTTTGAGACTATTTTCATTCAAAAAATCGTATTTTGTTTGCCTTTTTCCATATAAATCGTGATGAAAAACTTGGGCTAATTCGCCTACTTTTTTCTTTCCTGTTTTCACGAAAATATTGATGCTCACTCCTTGCATAATATCAAAAACATTTTCATCTACACTTCCATCAAAAGCAGTTTCCTTTTTTTTGCTATTGCCATGCAAATCAATCGTATAAATTTTATCGTATGTTTTCAATAAATTCCAACGCATTCCCCGAAAAGTTGGATTGTCCAAAAAACCGTGTGGATTGATAAATGCTAAAACTCCACTTCCATTTTTTTCGATAAAATATTGTCCAAAACGCAAAAATTTCACATAATCATCATTAATCCATTTCGGATTTCGTTCTTGTAATTTGATTTTTCCTTCAGGCTCTTTTTTGTAATCTTCCATCAAATTCATAATCCACTGCCCTTTATTTTGGCTTTCCCCACTATAAGGCGGATTTCCAATCACACACATCACAGGCGTATCTCTTTTTATTTGATTGGCTTCATTTGCTTCATTACTCAACCAATTAGCAAAAAGTGTGGTCGTATCTGCGTGACTTTCTTCGAGACTATTGGTCAAATAAACTCTAAATCGTTGATTATTTGTTGGTTTGTAACCTGTTTGAGTCAATAATAAATCTAATTGCAAATGTGCCATTGCGTAACTCGCCATCAACAATTCAAAACCATTCAATCGTGGCAATAAATGTGTTTCTACATAATCACTCCAAATGCCTTGTTGTCTTTCAAAATTTTTATGAATATGTTTTATTACTTCAGCCAAAAAAGTTCCTGTGCCTGTGGCTGGGTCAAGAATTTGTACTTTATGAACTTCTTGTTCTATCTTTTTACCTTTTATCTCAACTTTTGTTTTCGTTTTGCTTGTATCTGCTAATCCTTCTGGTAAATCAAATTCATCTTTCAAAATATCATCAACGGCACGTACAATAAAATCAACCACAGGGGCAGGCGTGTACCAAACGCCACGAGATTTTCGTAAATTGGGGTCATATTCACTCAAAAAAGTTTCATAAAAATGGATAATTGGTTCTTCCGTTTTGGTTGATTTGCCATAATTTTTTAGAATTTCTGCTACATTACACGCTAAAAAAACTTGCACCAAACTATCTACTATCCAGCGAATACGGTCATCTAAATCCAAACCTGCAATATAACCAAATAATTTTTTCAAAAATGGATTCGATTTTGGGATTAATTCATAAGCCTTTTGTCGAGTAAAAGTGGGTAAAGTTGGATCGTGCAAACGTGCCGCAAACATTCCATAAGCAATCGTTTGAGCGTATACATCTGCAAAACCTTTGGGCGTAATATCGTGAATCAATACTTGTTTAAAGGCAATTAGTTGGTCTCTGAGCGTGCTATCTTCTTGTTTATCTTCATCATTTATCAAAGATTTTTCGATTACATTAGAAAGCAAACGTGCTTTTCCCGCCATCATTTCTGCTAATTTTTTTGAACTTTTGATGGTTTCTCCCACATAAGCACAAAAATCTTTTATCAAATTGATAAATGCACCAAAATTATTAGGCAATGGAATAATAGTTCCATTTTGTACTTCACCAATGGCTATTTTTGTAATAAAAACGGCATCTATGTATAAATGAAAATCTAAATAATCTGTAAAAATTATATTATTTAAAGATGCTTTATAACGGTCAAATTGTTCTTTATTGCCCGTTTTTTTTGCTCCTTCTAAGTCTTTATCGCCAATATCTTTTGCCTCAATAAAACCAACAGGAATCTCTTTTTTAGTCAAAATATAATCAGGCGCACCGCAGGCTTGTCTTTTAGGTTCGTTAGTCGCACTGATTTCAGGCACTAAACTTTCTAAAAGTTGTTGCAAATCGCCACGAAAAGTATGCTCGGTGGCATTACCAAGTGTATACCTTTTATTGATATTGTCGATATATTCTGCTATATTCATTGGTTTTATATTTTAAATTTTAGAGTGCAAAGTTAGTTTTTTTCTTATTCAATCTCTATTTTATTGATTTCATTCATCAACCTGTCCGTTTCACTAAGAGCAACAATTATTTTTTGATAGTGTAAAATATCATCAAATTCAAGTGTACGACCTTTGCGGTCTTTGAGCCATTTTTGAGCAGGCTGATAACCACCAATATAAAATTCCCAAGCAATTTGTGGTACATTATCAAAATACTGTGTTTCATTAATATATACCCTGCCTTTTTCGTATTTTACTTTTGTTACAACATTATTTCCATCTTCGGGATATTGCGTAATGTATTGCTCGACTATTGGGCTTTCCAATAAATGTATTTCTCGAATTTCTCCGCCTAATTTTACCAATTTCCAAAAAGTATCATTATCTTTTGGATAAGAAACTCTCGGAAAATCAATTTTTAAAAACTCTTTGTATTTTTCTCGATAAGTAGGAGAATGTAAAACCGCATAAATGTAATCTAAAACATCAATCGGTGCAAAAGTATTTTCTTTTGTTTCCTTTTCATTGGTAAAAGTTAAACCTAATTGCTCTGCAATTTGATTTACGATTGCTGCGTTTAGATTTGGTTTGCGGCTTTCTTCCTCAAAAAGACTTTGAGACGAGGCAAAAACCACTTGTTGTTTAAATAATTGAACCTTATCTTTAAGTTTTTGTAAATGGTTTGCTTGGTTTTTGTAATATTTTGTTATATCCTCATTTGGATTTGACAAGTTCGTATATATTTTTTGAGCCTTTAAAAATGTTTTCTCAAAATTTTCGACAAACATTTTCGCTTCTTCCAATTTTGCTTCTAGTGATTTTCTATCCTCCAATAGTTCTCTTGCATCTTTGATTTCGGGATAGATGTATAGTGGAAATATTGCAGATTGCGTAGTTCTTTCTCCGCATTTAGTTTCCATAATATTTTTGGAAATATAAAAATGGTCACAAGTTTCTGATTTGTTGCTCCTTGCAGTTACTAATCCAATATTTTCACCTTTTAAAAAATGTTGCATTACTTTTTTTACAGTACGCCAAACAAGCTTATCTTCATAAAAAACAAATCTACTATCAAATGGACGATAAGATATAGGATAAATATATTTATTCAAATCAGTATCATTTTTAATATTATCGTAACCTTGCAAGATGTTCCATCCTTCTTTTTTCTTTACATTAAATTCTTTATGTAAAAATTCTTCATTTCTTGGCGAATTTTGAAATTTTTGATAAAATTCTAATAATTTATTTTTATTTTCATTAATTACAAACTCATCATGGGCAGTTGTAAGTCCAACTCCATTTATTATAAAAAGTTCACTAACTGAAAATCCTTTGTCATAAGAAGTTTGTTCATCAAAGTCTTTATTTACAAAAAAATAATTGGGTGCAATTGGTTGTAATTCTTTATAATCAACTGTTTTTAAAGAGTTGCTAATTAAAAAATCGTACTTTATTTCTCTTTTGCCATACAAATCAAAATGAAATACTTTGCCTAATTCATTTACTTTTTTCTTTCCTGTTTTGACAAAAATATTGATACTCACGCCTTGCATAATATCAAATACATTTACATCTGCACTTCCATCTGGTGCAGTTTCTTTCTTTTTACTATTACCATGTAAATCTATCGTATAAATTTTATCATAAGTTTTGAGTAAATTCCAACGCATACCGCGAAAAGTAGGATTGTCTAAAAAGCCATGAGGATTGATAAACGCCAACACGCCACTTCCGTTTTTTTCTATAAAGTGTTGTCCATAACGCAAAAACTTAACATAATCATCGTTTATCCATTTTGAATTTTGTTCTTTCAGTTTTTCTTTTCCGCCCGGTTCCTTTTTATAATCTTCCATTAAGCCCTTAATCCACTCGCCTTTATTAGCACTTTCGCCACTATACGGAGGATTCCCAATCACACACATCACAGGAGCATCACGTTTGATATGATTGGCTTCATTTGCTTCTATACTTAACCAATTCGCAAATAAAGATTTTGTTTCAGGATGACTTTCTTCAAGGCTATTAGTCAAATAAACTCTAAATCGTTGGTTATTGGTGGGTTTGTAACCTGTTTCAGTCAATAGCAAATCTAATTTAAGGTGTGCCATTGCATAACTTGCCATGAGCAACTCAAAACCATTCAATCGAGGCAGTAAATGCGTTTCTACATAACTGCTCCAAACTCCTTTTTGTACTACAAATTTTTTGTGAATATGTTTTACAACTTCAGCCAAAAAAGTTCCTGTTCCCGTCGCAGGATCAAGAATTTGTACGTTATGAACTTCTTGCTCTGTTTTTTTACCTTTTATATCAACCTTTATTTTTGTTTTGCTATTGTCAGCAAGTCCTTGCGGTAAATCAAATTCTGTTTTTAAAATATCATCAACGGCACGCACAATAAAATTGACCACAGGCGCAGGAGTATACCAAACGCCTCTTGCTTTGCGTAAATTTGGGTCATATTCACTCAAAAAAGTTTCGTAAAAATGAATAATGGGGTCTTCCATTTTGGTCGATTTACCATAATTTTTTAGAATTTCTTCTACATTACACGCCAAAAATATTTCTACCAAACTATCTACAATCCATCTGATACGGTCATCGAGGTCGGGTCCTGCAATATAACTAAACAATTTTCGTAAAAACGGATTTGATTTTGGGATAA
>JAAFJG010000084.1 GCA_013298075.1 Cytophagales bacterium
AACGAAATCGAATGGAAAAAACATCCCATTATAAAAATCGATTTCACTTTATTGAGTTATGATGAATTGGGTTTAGAAATTTCACTCAAAAAAAGATTGTTAGATATTGCTCAAGAGTATAATATTAAGATAAATACTGATGATATAAAATCTATTTTCAATGAATTGATTATTAAACTATCCAAAATAGAAAAGGTAGTTATTTTGATTGATGAATATGATAAGCCAATTGGTGATTATTTAGAACGAGACAAAATGGATATTGCCCTCAAAAATCGTGATATTCTTAAAAATTTTTATAGTACTTTGAAGGGATTGGATTCACATATTCGTTTTTTCTTTTTGACAGGCATCACAAAATTTAGTAAAGTTTCTATTTTTTCTGATTTGAATAACCTAAATGATTTAACTTTACACCCAGATTTTGGTGAATTATTAGGTTATACACAAACAGAATTAGAGTATTACTTTCCTGATAAATTAAAAGAAATTGCAGAAAGGGAAAATTTATCTTATGCTGATTTTTCGGACAAAGTAAAACTTTGGTACAATGGCTATAATTTTTTAGGCAATCAAAAAGTATATAATCCATTTTCAATGTTGCGTTTTTTATCGAATAGAAGATTTGCTAATTTTTGGTTTGAAACAGGTACGCCATCATTGTTAGTAAAGTTATTATACAAAAAAAAGATGTTTGATGTGGATAATGTTTTAGTCACTGAAAATATGTTTAATAACTTTAATTTAGAAAATATCAATGAAATTACATTGTTTTATCAAACAGGTTATCTGACCATTAAAGAATATTTAAACAATGCTTTTATTTTGACTTATCCAAATTTAGAGGTAAAGAAATCAATGTTTAGTTATCTTTTGTATGATTATAGTGGTTTGGAATTGAAAGCAGATTCTGTGCTTTATTATATCGAACAATCTTTATTAAAACGAGATTTTGAGTTATTAAAACAACAATTAAATGTGTTGTTTAGTAGTATTCCTGCGGAGATATTTGAAAAGAATTTAGAGAGTTATTATCATGCTGTTATTTTCTTGACTTTTAAATTATTAGGGTATCAAGCAGAAGCAGAAGTGAGAACTTCGAAAGGTAGAATAGATGTGGTGGTGGTGTATGAAAATGTGATTTTTATCTTCGAATTTAAGGTAAAAAGAAGTGCAGAAAAAGGGTTAGAGCAAATCAAAAAAAACGAATATTTTCAAAAATATTTACAACCGAATAAGGAAGTTTATTTAATAGGTGTGAATTGTTATGAAAAGGAAATTAAAAAAATTATATACGAAAAATATCAATAAATAAAAAATTATGGAAAACCAAAAATATCCGATTGGCATACAAGATTTTGCTAAATTGCGAGAAGAAAATTATGTGTATGTGGACAAAACAAAGTACATTTATCAAATGTTACAGGGTGCTTATTATTTTCTTTCGCGCCCACGTAGATTTGGTAAATCCTTGTTAGTCAATACTTTATACTATTTATTTGAAGGTAGAAAAGACTTATTTAAAGGACTTTGGATTGAAAACGAAATCGAATGGAAAAAACATCCCATTATAAAAATCGATTTCACTTTATTGAGTTATGATGAATTGGGTTTAGAAATTTCACTCAAAAAAAGATTGTTAGATATTGCTCAAGAGTATAATATTGAGATAAATACTAATGATATAAAATCTATTTTCAATGAATTGATTATTAAACTATCCAAAATAGAAAAGGTAGTTATTTTGATTGATGAATATGATAAGCCAATTGGTGATTATTTGGAAAAAGATAAAATGGATATTGCTCTGAAAAACCGTGATATTCTCAAAAACTTTTATAGTACTTTGAAAGGATTGGATTCACATATTCGTTTTTTCTTTTTAACAGGTATTACAAAATTTAGTAAAGTTTCTATTTTTTCTGATTTGAATAATCTAAATGATTTAAGTTTACACACAAAATATGGTGAATTATTGGGTTATACACAAACAGAATTAGAGTATTACTTTCCTGATAAATTAAAAGAAATTGCAGAAAGGGAAAATTTATCTTATGCTGATTTTTCGGACAAAGTAAAACTTTGGTACAATGGCTATAATTTTTTAGGCAATCAAAAAGTGTATAATCCTTTTTCAATGTTACGTTTTTTATCGAATGAAAGATTTTCTAATTTTTGGTTCGAAACAGGTACGCCATCATTGTTAGTAAAGTTATTATACAAAAAAAAGATGTTCGATGTGGATAATGTTTTAGTCACTGAAAATATGTTTAATAACTTTAATTTAGAAAATATCAATGAAATTACATTGTTTTATCAAACAGGTTATCTGACCATTAAAGAATATTTAAACAATGCTTTTATTTTGACTTATCCAAATTTAGAGGTAAAGAAATCAATGTTTAGTTATCTTTTGTATGATTATAGTGGTTTGGAATTGAAAGCAGATTCTGTGCTTTATTATATCGAACAATCTTTATTAAAACGAGATTTTGAGTTATTAAAACAACAATTAAATGTGTTGTTTAGTAGTATTCCTGCGGAGATATTTGAAAAGAATTTAGAGAGTTATTATCATGCTGTTATTTTCTTGACTTTTAAATTATTAGGGTATCAAGCAGAAGCAGAAGTGAGAACTTCGAAAGGTAGAATAGATGTGGTGGTGGTGTATGAAAATGTGATTTTTATCTTCGAATTTAAGGTAAAAAGAAGTGCAGAAAAAGGGTTAGAGCAAATCAAAAAAAACGAATATTTTCAAAAATATTTACAACCGAATAAGGAAGTTTATTTAATAGGTGTGAATTGTTATGAAAAGGAAATTAAAAAAATTATATACGAAAAATATCAATAAATAAAAAATTATGGAAAACCAAAAATATCCGATTGGCATACAAGATTTTGCTAAATTGCGAGAAGAAAATTATGTGTATGTGGACAAAACAAAGTACATTTATCAAATGTTACAGGGTGCTTATTATTTTCTTTCGCGCCCACGTAGATTTGGTAAATCCTTGTTAGTCAATACTTTTTATACTATTTATTTGAAGGTAGAAAAGACTTATTTAAAGGACTTTGGATTGAAAATATCAGCACTGATACCTTCTCCTCAAATATGAGGAACAAGTTTGTTAGATAAACTTGGGAGTTAAGTATAAATGTCTACCCGTGAAAACCTAAATCATTTGTAACGAAATTTTTCACATAAATATCCGTGCTTACTTTAGATTCATTAGAGCCTAATTTTTCGATTAAAAAAAATAAATTCAGAAAAAATAATCAAATTTTCAAAAAAATAATTACTTTTGCAATAAATATAAAAAGAAAAAATGAAAGTAGAAAATATATACTCCGTCTTATCAATTCTAAAAATTGTAGCCAGATTAGAAGGAGTTTCTTATTTGTTATTACTATGTTTGGCGATGCCATTGAAATATTGGGCAAATACTCCTCAATTTGTACAAGTAATTGGTATGATTCACGGCTTATTATTTGTTGGATATTTGATGATGGTCATCAATGCACATGTATTTTATCATTGGAAATGGACAAAAACTTTTTGGGTAGCCATTGCGTCTCTGTTTCCTTTTGCTCCTTTTTATGTGGATAAAAAAATGCTGATTGCAGAATAAAAATTAAAAAAACTTACTTAAACCTAAAAAAAAGAATATAGTTAAAAACTACCAATTCTTAATTACTAATATGAAATTACAAAAATATTCTCTGTTTATCTTTATCTTTATTACAATTTTAATTGTATATGCTTGTAATCCTCTACAAAAATTAGAATCTGTTAAATTTATTCCGTTTAGTTCTTCTTTTCAAGCACCTAATGTAGTACGTGTAGGACAAAATGTAGATTTTAAATTGGGTGAAAAAACAACTGGTGCTTCTTCTTTTTTATGGAATTTTGGGTATAAAAACAAAAGTTCAAACGAAGCAACTCCTATTTTTGCATACGATAGCATTGGTAATTATAATGTAACTTTGAGTGTAGATATGAATAAGTTGAATGGTAAAAAAAGTAGCGATACAACTCGAAAAATTGTCGTTATTCCTATTACTGATTCTGTTACTTTCGCAAATGGAAAAGTTTTTGGACAACAAGGCGTTGATGAAATTGTTACTAATGTGGCAAAGTTAAATAATGGCAATTATGTAGTGGTAGGCAGAGAAAATATCAGTGATTTATGGGTGGGATTGATAAATCCTGCGAATACATTGATTGATTCTTTAGATAATTCTTCTTTTAAAATAACAAATTCTTTGATAACACCAAGAAGTGTAATTGCCACTAGTGATGGCGGTTTTGTGATAGTCGGAAGTGTTTTGACAGGAGTTGGAGATAGAGATGCTTTTATTTTAAAATTTGACCAGATCGGTGATTTAGATTGGGGAGATGTGAGTACGAATAGTTCGAATGATGAATATTATTCGGGAGTTATAGAAGTTACGGCAAACGGAAAAAACGTTTTAATCGTATCTTTGACAACGGCTGAAAGTAGTCGCCCTGTAATTGTTTTACATCAATTTGCATCTTCTGGGAAACTGATTAGTAGTGTACCCACAGGCGAAAGTGATTTTTTAGGGAATATAACAGTGGCTAATGAAACCTCAGTTTTGTGTAGTAGTTGTAGAGGTGAAGTATTAGAAAAAGTATTAGTGGATAGTAATCAAGCAAGATTTTTAGTGGCTGGTACAAGCGTAGATAATCCAATGGTTACAGAATTTACGATTAACTTAAATACGCCAACTTTGACTGCTACTCGTTCGGTAAGTGTTTTATCAGAATATTCAGGGACAGCCAAAGCGGTTAAATTGCTCACAGGCGGGCGTTATGCAGTCGCAGGAACGTTGAGTATTGGGAATAATCAAACTAATTTAAGGGCTTTTATTGCAAAATTAGACCAAATTGGTGGCAATATTACTTCATGGGACAGAACTTTTCAAGTATATTCTGATGATTTTATTGGTTTGACAGAAGATTCTCAAAATAATATTGTGGTTTTGGGTGTCAATGAAAATCCATTATCAAAAAAAGATATTTCATTGACTAAATTCAAAAGAGATGGAAGAGGTGATTTGATTAAAACTATTTTAATTGGCAACAAAGAAGATAATATTTCTACTAATTTTTTTAGAAATCCTTTGACAAACGAATTGATTATTGTTGGTTCTGTTCCTGAATCAAGTAATTCTACTATCATACGAAAAAATATTTCTGTGATAAGAGCCACTACTGAATTTTAAAAAATATATACAACATAAACATAAAAACAATTTTAAAAACGTTGTTTATAAAAAAAATAATAAAATTATGAAAAAAATATCAATTTTCTTTTTCTTATTCGTAATAGTACCACAAATATTTGCACAAGGTATTATGAATTTTAAAGAAGAAACGCACGATTTTGGTAATATCGACGAAGGCGTATTAGTGAGTTATGAATTCGAGTTTACGAACACAGGCGATCAACCTCTCGAAATCACAAAAGTTGATGCCTCTTGTGGTTGTACGGCTCCATCTTGGTCAACAGGAGCAGTTTATCCGAATAAAAAAGGAATCATCAAAGCCACTTTTGATAGCAAAGACAAACCAGGTCCGTTTACAAAAAGCCTTACGGTCAAAAGTAATAGCAAAAAACAACATTTATTATTGTATATCAAAGGATTTGTAAAAGCAAAAGCATCAGGAATTACCAATACACAAGGAAATAAAATAGAAAATTCTGTCATTAAACTTACGCCACCAACTATCCAATTAGATAGATATGCTTTTGATTTTGGAAAAATAGAAAGCGGAGAAAAACCAAAACAACGTTTTACGGTTTCGAATACAGGACAAGAAAATTTAGTCATCACAAGTTTAGAAAGTAAATGTAATTGCATTTCTTTTGGATTATCGAATGGTGTAGTTGCGCCTGGTCAGTCAGAAATTTTAGAATTGACTATCAATACGGATAAAATCCATTTATTAGATGATGTTTTTATTATTTCTACTAATGATCCTTTTAATCCAAAAAGAGAACTAAAAATCAAAGCCGATATTTATGAAAATTTTGGAAAACAAATGTTTTTAGAACGCAAAAATAGCGCTCCATTTGAAAGATAGTTTTTTGTTTTTATTGATTAATTTTTTGGAGTTGTTCATGTTGCATACTTGAAAACTCCTACTTTTTTATATTTATCTATTTTATTATCGTGCTAATTTTTTTTATTTTGTAAAACTAAAATTACAATTTCTATACATTCAAAAAAATATTTAATTTTGTGTTTGTAATTCATAAAATTAAATACAAATAAAAAATGGCAAAAAAAACGAAAGAAAATTTGGGGAAATACATCAATTTTTTTACAGATTTTGGTTTCAAAAAGTTGTTTGGCGAAGAAGTAAATAAGAAATTACTCATCAATTTTTTGAATACTTTATTGGTCGGTATTAAAATCACCAAAATTAAATACCTGAAAAATGAACATTTAGGCAAACAAGAAAAAGATAGAAAATCTATTTTTGATTTGTATTGTCAAAACGAAAAAGGTGAGCATTTTATTATCGAAATGCAAAAAGCAAAACAAAAATATTTCAAAGATAGAGGTGTTTTTTATGCATCAAGTGTGATTTTATCTCAAGCAAAAAAAGATAAAAAAGCAGAAAAAGGAAGCGGAGAACCTGATTTTGTTTGGAATTATGAATTGGCAAACGTTTATACGATTGCTGTAATGGATTTTAAATTTGATACAATTGGAGAAGAAAGCGAAGGAAATCAAGTCAAGCATGATGTGATGTTATTAAATATCGAAACAAATAAAATATTTTATGACAAACTACGTTTTATCTATTTAGAAATGCCTAATTTTAACAAAACTATCGAGCAACTCGAAAGTGATTATGATAAATGGTTGTATATTCTAAAAAATATTTCAACTTTTGAAGATGCCCCTGAAATTTTAAACCAAGGTATATTTATGGAAGTATTTGAGATTGCAGAAGTAGCTAATTATTCTCCTGAAGAAATGTCAGCTTATGAAGATAGTTTAAAAAGTTATAGAGATTTAAAAAACTCTATGATTACTTATCGTGAAGAAGGTTTGCAAAAAGGCGAAATGATTGGTTTACAAAAAGGTAGAATATTAGGTTTGGAAGAGGGTGAAATGATTGGTTTACAAAAAGGTGAAATGATTGGTTTACAAAAAGGTGCAAAGGAAGCAAATAGAATTAATGCCATCAATTGTATTCATTTAGGATTGGATAATCAAACTATTTATCAAATTAGTAATCTATCCATGGCTGAAATAGAAAAAATTAGAAAAGAATTATCAAAAAAGTGAGATAATTATTGAGATTCTTTGATTCTTTTTCATTTCTTAAACTCGACAAACTCTAATAAAACTAAAATAAAAGTATTTTATTTTGGTTTTATCAAATAAATAATTATTTTTGCAAGCGTTATTATTTTATTATTTATCCAAATAAAAAAAGGTGATTAAAATATATTCACAAAATTTTTTATATGTAAATTTGTCATATACTAATATTTTTTATACGTCAAATTGTCATAAAATAGTGTTTTTTTATATTTGGCAATAGATTTGTAAAAATATATTTGTTTTAAATTCATATTTTCAAAACATTTTATTGAAAATTTGAGTTATTTAGCAATAATAGTGAACTTTAATACCAAAAAAAACGTATTGTAATTACGAAGTTTTGGATAATCATTCAAAATTATTTATTTATAAAATCATTTTGCCTCCTTAAATTACCATGAGTTCAGAATCAAAATTTTCTAACCGCGTAAAAGAAGTTATTACGCAAAGCCGATTAGAAGCGGTAAGGTTAGGTCATGATCATATCGGTCCAGAGCATTTGCTTTTAGGTCTTATCAAAGAGGGTGAAGGAATGGCAGTGGAGTTATTGATGAGTTCGGGCATTGACTTAGCAGAAATTGTATTGAAAATCGAAAAAAATTCAGAAACACAAGACATTTCTTCTTATGGACTAAAAAATGTGCTACAAATTCCGATGACAAAACAAGCAGAAAGGGCTTTGAAATTGACCTATTTAGAAGCAAAAGTTTTTAAAAGCGATGTCATCAGCACAGAGCATCTTTTGTTATCTATTTTAAGAGCAGAAGATAATGTGGCTACAAGACTTCTTTCAGATTTTAGTATTACTTATAATAGTATTAAAAGCGAACTCGAACATCGTTTGAACGCACCTATGCCTACAGATGCAGTAGATGATGACGACGAAAACGAATCTCGTATGTTTACAGGTGGCGGAAGTGGGAGCGGAACAGGTAGAGAATCAGCCAGAAGTGGCGAAAAATCTCGCACGCCTGTGTTAGATAATTTCGGAAGAGATTTGACAAAATTCGCAGAAATGGGAAAATTAGACCCTATCGTAGGACGTGAAAAAGAAATCGAAAGAGTTGCACAAGTATTAAGCAGACGCAAAAAAAATAATCCTATTTTGATAGGTGAGCCGGGCGTTGGTAAAACAGCCATTGCGGAAGGTTTAGCCTTAAGAATTGTACAAAAAAAAGTATCAAGAGTTCTTTTTGGTAAACGTGTTGTTACTTTAGATTTGGCTTCTTTGGTAGCAGGAACTAAATATCGCGGACAATTTGAAGAAAGAATGAAAGCGGTGATGAACGAATTAGAAAAATCACCCGAAGTAATCCTATTTATTGATGAATTACATACGATTGTAGGTGCAGGTGGTGCTTCTGGCTCGCTTGATGCGTCTAATATGTTCAAACCAGCCTTAGCAAGAGGTGATATTCAATGTATTGGGGCAACTACTCTGGACGAATATCGTCAATATATAGAAAAAGATGGTGCGTTGGCTCGTCGTTTTCAAATTGTAATGGTTGATGCTACTTCTCCTGAAGAAACTTTAGAAATTTTAGGAAATATCAAAGATAAATACGAAGACCATCATCACGTAAATTATACGCCTGAAGCCTTGGCTGCGTGTGTAAAATTATCTGATAGATATATTAGTGATAGATTTTTGCCTGATAAAGCCATTGATGTAATGGACGAAGCAGGAGCGAGAGTGCATATCAATAATATTCAAGTTCCTGAATATATTTTGCAATTAGAAGAAAAAATCGAAAATATCAAAAAAGAGAAAAACGTGGTCGTAAAAAATCAAAAATACGAAGAAGCGGCTCAATTGAGAGATAAAGAAAAAAGATTGCAAGAAGAACTCGAACAAGGAAAACAACAATGGGAAGAAGAAACCAAAGAAAAACGTTACACCGTTGATGAAGAAAGTGTAGCAGAAGTAATTGGTATGATGACAGGTATTCCTACCACCAGAATCGCACAAAAAGAAAGCGTGAAAATATTAGGAATGGGCGAGGAATTAAAGAAAAATGTCATCGGACAAAATGAAGCAGTTGATAAATTAGTAAAATCAATTCAACGCACAAGAGTTGGCTTGAAAGACCCTAAAAAACCAATCGGCTCGTTTGTATTCTTAGGACCAACAGGCGTAGGAAAAACTGAATTAGCAAAAGCATTGGCAAGATATTTATTTGACAAAGAAGATGCTTTGGTAAGAATTGATATGAGCGAATATATGGAAAAATTTTCTGTATCTCGTTTAGTGGGCGCACCTCCGGGATATGTAGGCTATGAAGAAGGTGGACAATTAACCGAAAAAGTACGCCGTAAACCATATAGCGTTATTTTGCTTGATGAAATTGAAAAGGCACACCCTGACGTATTTAATATTTTATTGCAAGTATTAGATGATGGAATTTTGACTGACGGCTTAGGACGTAGAGTAGATTTTAAAAATACTATCATCATTATGACTTCTAATATTGGAGTCCGTGATTTAAAAGATTTTGGTTTGGGCGTAGGTTTTGCGACAAAATCAAAATTAGATGGACAAGATGAATATATGAAAAGTACGATTCAAAGTGCTTTGAAAAAAACATTTGCTCCTGAGTTTTTAAATCGTTTAGATGATTTGATTATTTTTAATTCTTTACAAAAAGAAGATTTACATCGAATTATAGATATTTTATTAAAAAATGTTATCAAAAGAATTGCATCATTAGGCTTTACGATTGAAATGACCGAAAAAGCAAAGGATTTCTTGTCTGACAAAGGATATGACCCACAATATGGCGCAAGACCTTTACACAGAGCCATTCAAAAATACTTAGAAGACCCAATGGCTGAAGAGATTTTGAAAGGAGAAGTTTCGGAAGGAGATACTATTTTGGCAGATTATATAGAAGGAGAATCTTTAGTGCTTTCTATCAAAACAGCCTCTAACGCATAAAAATAGCATTATAAAAAAAATTAAAAAGACTGAAATCGTAAAAAATTTCGGTCTTTTTTTTATGAAAATAAGCATAAAAAATCAATCCTTCTAATTCTCTAATTTAGAATAATTATAAATTAAGTGATATATAAGCGTAATTCTTTTATTTTGATTATTTCTTCACTAATTTTGAACGCTGAAAACTGAATACAATGCTGCAATATAATTTTAAGGGGTTAAGTTTGTCATATAAAAATTCCCCTGTTGAAATACGTGAAAGAGTTACTTTGTCTGATAAAGATATTGAATTTTTAATCACAAAATGGAAAAATTTAGAGGATATTCAAGATATTTTTGTGATTTCGACTTGTAATCGAACAGAATTATATTACGCCTCAGATATAAATTATCAACATCAATTATTAAATGATATAAAAAATTATAAAAAAATTGATTTTGATTTATCCGATTATTTTGTTGCTTTTGAAAATCCTGAACAGACCACAAAACATCTATTTTCGGTCGCTTTGGGACTCGAATCTCAAGTAATTGGAGATTTACAAATTATCAATCAAGTAAAAAAATCGTATCAAATCTCTGCTGATTGTAATATGGCAGGTGCTTTTTTGCATCGATTGTTACATAGTATATTTTTTACCAATAAAAAAGTTACACAAGAAACTGCTTTTAGAAGTGGAGCAGCCTCTACTTCGTATGCAAGCGTGGAATTGATAGATGATTTTGCTTCTCAAATCAAAAATCCACAACTTTTAATCGTTGGAATTGGTGAAATTGGGACTGATGTGGTCAAAAATTTGAAAGATAATTTTGAAGGAAAAGTAATTATTATCAATCGAACTCTCGAAAAATCAAAAGAATTAGCCAAAGAAACTAATTTTGAATATGCTCTTTGGGAAGATTTGGAAAAAGAAATCGAGAAAGCAGATATTATAGTGAGTTCTGTGGCTAAAAACGAACCTTTGATTACGAAAGAATTATTAGAAAAAATAAAAATTCATTCGTATAAATATTTCATAGATTTATCGATGCCAAGAAGTATTGCTGCAAATGTGGAGGATATTTCGGGAGTAATTTTGTATAATATTGACCAAATCCAAAACAAAGCCAACGAAGCATTGCAAAAAAGAATGGTTGCTATTCCCGATGTAAAAGCGATTATGAATCAAAGTTTGTACGAATTTTATGATTGGAGCAAAGAAATGGAAATTTCTCCGACCATTCAAAAACTAAAAAATTCCTTAGAGCAAATTAGACAAGAAGAATTGGATAGATATGCCAAAAAAATTAGTGATGGCGAAATGTTATTGATTGAGCAAATTACTAAAAATATGATGCAAAAAATTATTAAATTCCCCACTTTACAACTCAAAGCAGCCTGTAAAAGAGGCGAAGCAGATAATTTAATCGAAGTATTGAGCGATTTGTTTAATTTAGAAAAAAATAATCAAGAGAAAAGTTGGATTGGATAATCAAAAAAAACACTTGCAAAACCTAAAATTTTATAAGTGTTTTTTTAATATATTCAAAAATTATCCGCCTACCAAAGGCATCAATTTTATAAATTGTATGCTTGTTTCGGTACTAATCAGCACTTCGGTAGATAAATCTCTCATTTGTATATCATCAACCAATAAAATAAGTTGATTGCTTTCGAAAGCTTGATATGCTTTATAAGTTTCTTTTTCTGCATCTGCCAAAGCCAATTTATCGGTCATTTGATAGCCATTCAAAGCATTTTGTTTTGTGTCTTTGAATTGATTTTGTTTTTGGGTCAGATTTTTATTAAAACAAGCCGTTTCTTGTCCTACTTTTTGTTCAATAATTGCCGAAACAGTCGTTCTTTCATTCTCGATTTCTAACCAAATTTCATCAAGAATTTTTCCTGCGAATGTTTTTTCTTGTGCCAATATTTTCATAATTTTAAAAATTTATTTTGATTTACTCATCAATTCAGTATGTTGTTTGATAGATTCGATATGAATTAATTTATAAATTTCGCTAATAAATTCGGGATTAAGTTGCATTTTTTTTGCCCATTCAGAACGACTACGAAATATTTCATTCCAACGTTCTACTTGAAAAATAGTAACATTATTTTCGATTTTATATTCACACGCTTTTTCTGTGAGTGCCATTCGAGTTCTCAAAATCTCGATTAATTCTCTATCTGCACTATCAATTTGTTGTCTAATTTCGTCTAATTGATTGATAAAAGAAGTATTTTCGCTTTCATCTTTGACAATTCTATATTTCAAATTTGACAATAGTTGATAAAAATCATCAGGCGTAACTTGTTGGGCTGCATCACTCAACGCCACATCAGGATTGATATGCGATTCTATCATCAATCCATCAAAATTCAAATCTAACGCCCTTTGTGCCAATTCCAATAAATAGGCTCTTTTGCCTGCAATATGGCTTGGGTCTCCAATAATAGGAATATTTGGAATTTCGGTTTTGAGTTCGATAGGCAACTGCCACATAGGTTCGTTGCGATATTTTGATTTATGCAAAGCCGAAAAACCACGATGAATCACCGCAATTTTTTTCAAACCTGCCTGATATAAACGTTCTATTGCCCCAATCCATAAAGATAAATCTGGATTAACAGGGTTTTTGATAAGTACAGGCACATCAACTCCACGCAAAGCATCTGCCAACGCCTGCACATTAAACGGATTTACTGTCGTTCTTGCCCCAATCCAAAACATTTTTATATCATATTTGAGTGCCAATTCAACGTGTTCGGGCGAGGCAACCTCAATAATAAAAGGTATTCCTAACTCTTTTTGAACATTTTGAATCCAAGGCAACGCTTTTTCACCATATCCTTCAAAACTATTTGGGCGTGTGCGAGGTTTCCAAATGCCTGCTCTAAAAATATTTACATTTTTTGTTTTTAATTGTGAACAAGTTTGAAAAACCTGCTCTTCTGATTCGGCACTGCAAGGACCTGCAATAATCAAAGGTCTTGATTGGCAACCTGTCCAAGTTTCTAAAGGTGTGATGTCTAAATTCATATTTTTTTGTATAGTCTTTTCTTGCGAAAAGACTATATTTTATTTTTATTTTAAGGCAGAAATTTTTGTTTTGATAGCAGAAATTTCACTTTGTACTTGATTAACTTGTTTTTCAATCAATCCATTCGAATCATTTAAACGTTGTATTTCGGCTTGATTGTTTACTTTTTCTTGTTCCAATTTCATTTTATCTTCCGCTTTTGCTTTTCCAACTTTTTTAGATAATTTGTCATTGTCTCTTTCTAATCCTTTTGCCTTGCTTTTGTTTTTGTCAATATCACGATTCAAATCTTTGATTTTATCTTCCAAACCTTTGATTTGTTTGTTGTAAGCTTCTGTATAATAAAAAAGCAAATAGTTTTTCATTATCGTTTCCAATTTTTTCATTTCTTCGGGATAATCTTTGGTATTGACCACAATATCATATCCAAAAGCATACGCCAACGCTACATCAAGTTTGCCATTTTTATTATCGTCTTTTTCCTCTACAAAAAATAATAAATCACCTCTTTTGTTGGCACTTACGGCTGGGAAAGAGATTTTTTCAGAAATATAGACGTGTTTTGCATCACCTCTTTTTACTTTGAAACCTAATTTTTTTTCTACATATTTTTCATAAGCATCTTTGCCCAATTCTCCATCTTCGACAGAACCCACCCAAGCTGAGTAGTTTTCTTTTCCAAAAGCAAAGTTAGATTCTTGCACAACCGTATTTTGTGCGTAACTTGTGTATAAATTTGCGACTAATACAATAGCAGCGAATATTATTTTTTTCATGATTTTTATTTGTTTTTACTAAATTGAGAACAAAATTAGTAATTTTTTTTAAGAATATAACAAAAACGAGCTACTTTATTTTTTATTGTATATTTTCTTAAAATTTTATGAAAAATAAGGCATCAAAAATCTTCAAAATTATCCTATTCTCAAAAAAAATAATTTTTAAAGACTCCATTTTTTGATATTTTCAAACATAAAAATCAATCATTTTTTTATTTTAGTGTTTAAAATAACTAAATTTAATAGAGTTTTTTTAAATGAAAGAGATTTTAGCACACAGATAACACGGATTTAGAGGATTAATACGGATTTTTTTTCTTTTTTCTTGAATTTTTAATGATTTTTGTCAATTTTTGGCTACCATTTAAAAAAACTCTAATGAAGAAATTTCAGAAGATACAGACTTAGCCATCGAACAAATAGAACAACTGCGAAATCAAAAGTAATGAAAAACTATTTTTATTCTTTTATAATACATTCAATATGGGTGACATTAATTTAAACTGATGAAAAAAAGCATAAAAAAAGCTAAAAAAAGCATAAAAATTACTATTTTTGTTTTTTGAATAAAAAATAAAAAATAAAATATGCTTTTAAATACATTAA
>JAAFJG010000085.1 GCA_013298075.1 Cytophagales bacterium
GATATGTAACAAACCTTCTTTGCCGGGTAAAAATTCAACAAATGCTCCAAAAGGTTGGATATTTTTTACTTTTCCTTCATAAATAGTTCCTACTTCAGGAATAGCCACAATACCCATTACTCTTGTTTTTGCTTTTTCTAAACTTTCGGTATTATTCGCATAAATATTTACCCAACCCTCGTTTTGTTTTTCTTCGATAGAAATAGTTGCTCCCGAATATTTTTGAATTTCTTGGATAATTTTTCCACCAGGTCCGATAACAGAGCCGATTTGGTCTAAAGCAATTTTGATAATTTCTACTCTTGGTGCGTGTGGTTTCAATTCAGCACGAGGCTCTTGAATTACTTCCAACATTTTTCCTAAAATATGCAAACGTCCTTCTTTTGCTTGATTTAATGCTTCTGCCAACACTTCATAAGAAAGTCCATCAACTTTTAAATCCATTTGACAAGCCGTAATGCCTTTTGCCGAACCTGTAACTTTAAAATCCATATCGCCCAAATGATCTTCATCACCTAAAATATCAGACAAAATAGCATATTTTCCTGTTTCGCTATCAGAAATCATACCCATCGCAATTCCTGCTATTGGTGCTTTGATTTTGATACCTGCGTCCATCAATGCCAACGTACCCGCACATACGGTCGCCATCGAAGACGAGCCATTTGATTCTAAAATATCAGAAATAATACGGATTGTGTATGGATTTTGTTCGCCCGGTTCTGGAATCATATTTTTAAGAGAACGCAAAGCCAAATTTCCATGCCCAATTTCTCTACGACCTGGCGCTCTATTTGGTTTTACTTCACCTGTCGAAAATGCTGGAAAATTATAATGCAATAAAAAACGACTTACGCCTTCAATCACCGCACCATCAATCATTTGTTCGTCTAATTTTGTACCCAAAGTAACCGTTGTCAAAGATTGCGTTTCGCCTCTTGTGAATACAGCCGAGCCGTGAGGCATTGGTAAATAATTTACTTTACACCAAATATCACGAATTTGTGTATAATCGCGTCCATCTAAACGTTTTTTAGCGTTCAATGTAAAATCACGACATGCTTTTTTCTTAATTTTTCCAAAATATCTTTCGAACATTTCTTTCGAAAACTCTTGTCCTTCGGTTAATTCTGCTTTTAATTTTTCTACAAAATTAGTTTTAATTTCTTTAAACGAATCAGAACGAATATGTTTATTATTATTCATTTGAGCCGCCACATCATATAAAGGTTGATATAATTCGGTTTTGATGCGTGTTAATAAATCATCGTCATTTTTTTCGTGAGCATAAGTACGTTTGACAGTTTTTCCAACCATTTCAGTTAGTTTTTGTTGAGCCAAACATTGTCCTTTGATAACTTCGTGAGCTATTTTCAAAGCTTCTAACATTGCCTCTTCTGAAACCTCTTTCATTTCGCCTTCTACCATCAAAATATTTTCATAACTTGCACCCACCATCAAATCAAGGTCAGATTTTAGCATCTGTTCAAAAGTTGGATTGATAACAAATTGTCCATCTACACGTGACACACGCACTTCTGAAATCAACGCCTCGATAGGAATATCCGATACAGCCAAAGCCGCTGAAGCCGCCAAACCCGCCAAACAATCTGGTGGCATCAATCCATCAGAAGAAATTAAATAAATAGCAATTTGTGTTTCAGAATGATAATCGGCAGGAAATAAAGGTCTTAAAGCCCTATCAACTAAGCGACTAATTAAAACTTCATAATCGGATAATTTACTTTCACGTTTCATAAATCCGCCCGGAATTTTTCCTGTTGATGAAAATTTTTCCTGATAATCTACTGATAATGGCATAAAATCGATGCCATCTTTTGCGTCTTGCATCGATACAATCGTTGCTAAAATAACAGTATTTCCGAGTTTGATAGTTACTGCACCGTCCGCCTGACGTGCCAATAAACCCGTTTCAATCTCAATGATTCTTCCGTCTGGGAGAGGAATTTCTTGACGGTAAACATTTGGTAACATAAATATAAGAAAGGAAAAGTGATAAAATTAAAACAAGTTATCTTCTACTTGTTTTTGTGAATTATTAATTTATATTTTGAAAATTTACTAAATTTACTTTGTAATTATTTTTTTTTATATTTTCATTTTAGGGAACACTAAAAAATAAATTATTCACCCAAAATAACTTATTTTTAGTCCCCTCACCGCTGGGGAGGGTTAGGGTGGGGCTTTTTTTCAACTAAAATTATGCCCCACCCCAGCCCTCCCCGAAGGTGAGGGAGTTTTGTTAGGTATATTATTTTTTATTTCTTACTCATTTTCTTTAAAATTATCTAATATTTTTTGAAATACTCCCAATAATTGTGGCAAATTTCCCAAATAATATCGTTTTTTGTCTATTTTTATAATTTCATCTAATTGCATAAATATCCAAGTATCTCCTGTGGTTACGCAGCCATAAATAGTAGAATTTTTATTTCCTCTTTTTTCGTTGTATTTTTTTGCCCCCAACATTTGTGCGGCACATTGCGGAATACCTATATCAATATCATTTTTTTTCGCCTCAACTACTTGTATAATCGGATAATTGATGTCAAAATTTTTAGTATCTTTGGACAAAATAAAATCACATTCTCCTTTCAATTTGTCGTCAATATTTAAGTTATCACCCGAATAAATCGTAAAATATTTATGATTTTTATTTCTCAATTCTATCAATATTGGCATCACAATCAATTCAGATTTTGCTTTTTCGCTTCTCAAAGGTAATTCTTTGGCAATTTCTAAGGCATTTTCTAACCATTCACTTGGTTTTATTTCTTGAATTATATCCAAAAATAAATCACCTATTTGGTTTTTTATACCAAATTCTTCTTCGATCCGTAATAAATTGTAATCTGTGTATGCCATAGAATTTTATTAAAAAAAAATTAAGAAATTAAATTATCAACAATACTATCATCTTTAAACATCATTTGTATTTGTGTTGTATGTGGTTTTAGTCTTTCTTTTGATAAACTAATATAAGTTTCATCAACATCATATCCTACAAATCTACGATTATTTTTGATGGCTGATAAGGCTGTCGTTCCACTTCCCATAAACGGGTCTAAAACAATATCATCTTTAAAAGATAATAATTGCATCAATCTATAAGGTAATTCTTCGGGAAAAGGTGCAGGATGTCCAATTTTTCTAGCACTTTCAGGATTCATAGTCCAGACAGATTTTGTCCATTCCATAAATTGCTCTTTTGTAATCGTACTTTCTTTACCTTTATTATTTTTTTTATAACTTCCTTTCGAAAAAACCAAAATATATTCGTGTGTATCTCTCAAAACAGGATTTGAAGCGGACATCCAACTTCCCCAAGCAAAAGAAACTCCCGCGCCTGCTCCTTTATGCCAAATAATTTCTCCACGCATATTAAAACCTATTTTTATCATCATTTGTGAAATATAATCAGAAATAGGAATATAAGGTTTTCTACCTAAATTTGCTACATTCACACACGCACGACCTCCATTTTTTAATACTCTGTAAGTTTCTACAAATACATTTTCTAATAATTTTAGATATTCTGTCAAAGACAAATTATCATCATATTCTTTTGTAACATTATAAGGCGGCGAAGTTACCATTAAATCTACACAATTATCAGGCAAATGAAACATATTTTCAGAAGAGCCTAAAATAAATTCATTCATATATTTTTTAGGAACTTCATTTTCCGAAATATCATTGGCAGGTTTTATGCTCAATTCTGAATAAAGTTTTGAATTATAAAACTTATCAGCATTATGATTAGCCCTAATTGTAGTCCCAAAAGCACTTGTTTGCGTTCCTTTTGTGGTTATGTCAATACTCATGATTTTATTTTTTTCTTTTTATTCTTCCTTCCAAAGTTCTATCCAACGTTCAAGGTTATCAAAATCAATTTGTTCTTTTTTCCAATCTATTGTAATACATTGTGTTTTGTTATCTGTCATTATTTTTCTTAAAGCTTTTACTCTCATTTCTATACCTCTTGGATTAGTTCCTTCTTTTGGAAGTTTCATATAATTAGAACGTCCTAATTCATTAAATATTTTTGTCTGTACTTCTTTTGGAATTAAATATACGCCACCAATTTTATCCCAATTTATAAACACAAATATCATATCACAACTTGGTTTATATTTTTTAGCAAATTCTAAACTTTTCTTGGCATCTACTGTCCATATTAGTTTTAAACCTGACAAACTATTTGATAAAGTTTTGATAGAATATGGAATATCAAAAACAATTACATCAGTTTCAGAATAGGTAATTGGAATTTCTATTTCAATATTTTCTTTTCCAAATGTATCAATTAACAGAGAAACCAAAATTCGTTCTCTCAAAGAACCTACTTCCATACCTATTTTTTTGTCTCTTGTGGCTTCTAATTCGGCAATACGAAATATTCGAGGAAGTTTTAATCTTATTTTTTCGATTACTTGTTCATCAGTGAACAAATTATTTATAGTTTGTTTCACACCATTTTCGTTTTTAAATTTCCATAAAAACTTTTACATAAGCATAAAAAAATAAGAATGAACGTATTAAAACATTCATTCCTACTTAAGAAATTATTATTTACGAAGACCTAACGCTGCAATAATTGAGCGATAACGTGCTATTTCAGTTTTTTGTAAATAATCTAATAATCTTCTTCTTTTACCTACCAATTTAAGCAAACCCAAACGAGAAGAAAAATCTTTTTTGTTGGTTTTTAAATGCTCTGTAAGGTGAGTAATGCGGTGTGTGAATAATGCGATTTGAGATTCAGCTGAACCTGTATCGGTTTTAGACTTACTATGTCCAAAATTTTCAAACAATTCTTGTTTTTTAGCAACTTCTAAGTACATTTTGCGAAAGTATATATGTTTTTAATTTTTTTTAATTTCTTTATTAAGGGTGCAAAGTAAATCATTTTTTTGGAGAAAAACAATTTTTATGAATATTTTTTTATTATTTAGTAATATTTATGTATATTTTTATTTATTTATGTATATTTTTATTTATTTTTTATTCGTTTTTTATTATATTTGCGCATGATTAGTAATAAAAAAATATTTTAGAATATGCCAACTATTATCCTTGACAAAGTTCAAATCAATCAAAAAATAAGACGAATGGCTTACCAAATTTATGAAAAAAATTGGGAAACTCAAGAAATTATTTTAGCAGGAATAGAAAACGGTGGTTATTTATTAGCCAAAAGATTAGAAAATGAACTCAAAAATATTAGTCTATTCCAAATAAAATTGGTTAAAATCACGTTGGATAAATTTCAACCTGTCCAAAGCGAAGTATTAATTGATATAGATATTGAAAGTTTGGCAAATAAAATTATTGTTTTGGTTGATGACGTATTAAATACGGGCAGAACTTTGGTATATAGTTTGCGCCCTTTTCTTAAAATTCCTGTCGTAAAATTACAAACTGCGGTTTTAATCAATCGCCATCATCCATCTTTTCCAGTGGCGGCTGATTATGTAGGTTATATTTTATCAACTACTTTGCAAGATAATATTGTGGTCGATTTGAATGGAAACGAAGACGAAAAAGTATATTTGGATTGATAGATAATCAAATATTCGTAAAAATACCATATTGACAATTTTATAAATTACTAAAATCATATAAATTTTGATATACTAAATGAAAAATCAACAAATTTTAAAAGCGATTCAAAAAGGATTTTCTAAGAGTGAACATCTAAAAAATGATAAAATCATTATTATTGGTGCAGGCATTGCGGGCTTGACTGCGGGCTTGATTTTACATCATTCAGGTGCGAATGTAACTATTTTAGAGGCACAACAAACATTCGGAGGACGCATTAAAACTTTAGAAAATTTTAGTGAATCGGGCATCGAATTGGGGGCAGAATTTGTGCATGGAGAACATTCGGCTTGGTTTGATTTGTTGAAAAAACATAAAATTAAATTAGAAAACGTAGAAAATAAACCTTATGAACATTATTTTATCAATGGCGAATTATGGAGTGAAGAAAAATTGTTGGAAACAGATGATTTTAATCATTTAATGCGTATCAAGAATAATTTATACGATTATAAAGGAGCAGAAATTTCTATTAAAAGTTATTTGCAAAAAAAAGAAGAATTAGAAGATGAAGCGATTGCTATTTTAGAAAATTGGCTTTCGGCTGAATATGGTGATAGTTTAGAAAATATGTCTTTGCCTGCGTTTGCACGTGCAGGAAGGGCGTGGCAAGCGGGACAAAAAAATTATACATTGTCAGAAAAAACATTGAAAGAAGTGTTAGAAACGATTTTTGCACCGATTTTGCCATTGATTCAATACCAAAAAATTGTACAAGAAATTGATTATACGAATAAAAAAATTAGCATAAAAACAACAGAAAATGAAATATTTGAAAGCGAAAAAGTAGTTTTAAGTGTACCCATCAGTATTTTGCAAAAAAATAAAATTAGTTTCAAACCTGATTTACCTATCAGAAGAAAAACAGCCATTCAATCGTTAAAAATTGCTCCGATTATCAAAGTTATTTTAAAGTTTTCTCAAAATTTTTGGGGCAATGAACTAAGCGGTTTTTATACAGGTTATCCAAATATTATCAATTTTTATCCATCAGGAAAAACAGAAAAAGACAAAGTATTGACTACGTTTTTATCAGGAGAACAAGCCTATCATTTTCAAAAATTAGAAAAAAATAAAAAAAATGAAGGCGTAAATTTTTTATTAGAAATGCTTTGCGATACGTTTAATAATAGAATCCCTAATTTTAGTTTTGAAAAATCACATCTAATTGATTGGAGCGAAGTGCCATATATTGAAGGTGGTTATTCTATTCCAACACAAAAAGCGTATTTTTGGCGAAAAAAATTAGCCTTACCTTTGAGAAATAAAATTTTTTGGGCAGGAGAAGCAACCTCCGCACGCCACCCTGCAAGTGTGAATGGAGCGTTAGAAACAGGTTTTAGAGCAGCAAAACAAATTTGGATAGGGGAGGAGTAGAATTATTTTAAAAAAAATATCAAAAAATATTTGGATTATAAAAATAAGTAACTAACTTTGCACCCGCAAGTCAGTTAGTCCAGCTCCTTTCGACTCCCCCAGGTCTTGACCGAAGCAAGGGTAGATAGTTGAGCGGATTGTTCTGGCTTGTTTTTTTATTCGACTATATTTTTTTCTATATTCCCACCAAAAAAAATGCTTACAAAAATCTAATATCTTTGTAAACATTTCAAAAAAATAATTATAAAAATAATAACTTTAAAACAACCATTTTACACCAATTGTAACAGGTTTTAAGTCAGGATTATTAACAGATGAAACAAATAACGAGTTTAAATCTTGTTTAAAAAAGAACATAAAATCATCATTAAATCCTACAAAAGCCTCGTATCCATAACGAATATCATTTAAAGAAAAATTATTTCTTTCTCTTTCAGGACGACTATCAAATTTCCTTTTTGAATACGAATCCAATCTATAGCCTACATATCCACCTACTCCTACACGAAAAGCAGTTTCATTACTATTTGATTTTTTAAATCTAAAATGAACATTGAAAGGAATATTTAAGTAGGCAACTGTCAATTTACTTTTACTTAATCCTTTTTGAAAATCCGTTTGATAATCTCTGTATTGATTGCTGAGCGTAGCCGCATTAGCCACATCAGGACGCATAGTCAAGTAATTATTATTCGTAAATACAAAATTATACCAACTTGCTTCGATACCAATTTGCATACGCAAAGGACTATTTTGTCCGCCAATTCTAAATCTTTTATGCCAACCAATCGCAAAATATCGAGAGCCAAGCGTACTCAAACTATATGGTTTTCCAGTGGTAAGACTGCCATTTTCAGTGTAATTATTAAAACCTAAATCGATTGTCCAAAAATTTGAAACTCTTGAATTAATATTTCTATCTTTGTTTCTTCCAAAACTAAAACTCATAGCATTTACTTTTCCCGTTTTATTTTCCTCGATTTCTCTGTCGATTTGTTTGCGTAAATTGAGTTCCCAGCCATCTGCTCCCAAATCATATTCGAATACTTTGGCGGTATTATTATTGATTTCGGTGCTGTCCAAACTTTCCATTGCTTCTCTGACAATTTTATTGATGTCAATTTTTCGCAATGCTTTGAGTGCTTCTTTGTCTTTGGCTATCACCAAAATTCTTGCCCTGTTGTTCATATCAATCGTAATTGTGTCTTGGGCGTAAGTGTTGAGGGTTATTCCTACGTATATAAGAATTAACCAAAAAAATGAATTTTTCATGTTTTTTTTGTTATATGGAATTTTTTTGACAATAATTTTTACTGCCTAATTTGTATTTTTTCGTTTAAAAATTTCTTTTACTTTTGATTTTAACGAATCACCTTTAAAAATTCTGCGTAATCCTTTTGGTCTTTCAGATATTTCTTGACCGCTTGCTTCCGCTTCAGGTTTTTTAGGTGTTTTTTTATTTATTTTTACATTTACTTTTATTTTCAATTCATCGATGTTATCAATTTTTTCTTCTTCTGTAGATTTTGTTTTCAAATTTTCCTTATTTTCATTAGGAATTGATTTGTTTTCAATCTCGTTTTTTGCTTTATTTTGCGTTTCTTTTTTGTTTTTATCGATATTTTTTTTATTTTGATTATCGTTTGTATTTTGGTTTTTATTTTTTTGGTTTGATGGATATTGTTGTTTATTTTTCGCCAATATTTCTCCATTATGATGATTATTATTTACGTTTTCATTATTTTTTACTGCTGAATTTTCATTATTTTGTTGATAATTATTTTCGTCAGTATTTTGATTTTGCGTTATTTTTTCATTAGAAATAGGTTGATTTTCGTTATTTTTTTGAATTTTTTCAGTAAAATTATTTATGTTTTTACTTTTATTTTCAATATTTTTTTCGAGTTTATGACCATTTTTTTCTTTATTTTGATACAAAATAACGCTTGTTAGCCCAACGCTACTTATCAGACCGATTCCAATTAAAATCCACCAAACAAATTTTTTATTATTATTATTTGTTGATTTTTTTTGATTCATAGCCAAAGATAATTTTTCCCACGCTTTTTCAGAGGGTTTTATTTCATTTTTTGCTAATTTTTGAGCAAAAAAATCGTCTAATTTATCTTTTTTATTTGCCATATTCTACTTTTATTTTTTCGTTTAATTCTAATACTTTTTTTTGCAAATGCCCTCTTGCTCTTGATAATTGAGATTTTGAGGTACTTTCAGATATTTGTAACATATCTGCAATTTCTTGGTGCGAATAACCTTCAATGGCATATAAATTAAAAACCGTTCTATATCCTGCGGGCAACTCGTCTATCAGATTCATCAAATCTTCTGCTTCTAATTGTGTTTGGGCATTGGTATAATCTATACTTTCGTTATATTGTGCTGCTTCGACTTCCACAAAAATCATTTTTTGTTTTCTAAGGTGATTTAATGATTCGTAAACCATAATTTTTTTCATCCAACCTTCAAAACTTCCATCTCCTTTAAACTGCTCAATTTTCTCAAAAATTTTCAAAAAACCATTGACCATTATTTCTTCAGCCTCGTCTGTATGCTTGATGTATCGCCTGCAAATTGCAAGCATAAGTCCTGAATACATCTCATAAAGTTGCCTTTGTGTTTTTGGGTCATTTTTTTTACAACCTTTTATGAACTCGGCTTCTGTTATTTTTGCCATTGAATTTTGATAGTTGAATGTGTTTTAGTTGCTTTCATATATAAGAAACAAAAAAGAAATAAAAGGTTGCATTGGTTTGAAAAATATTTTCAAAATTATGAAATATTTCAAAAAAAAATCAAAAATACAATCATTTTTCAAAAAAAAATGGTATATTTGTAAAAAAAAATCTACGATTATGAAAAAATACCTGATTATTTTACTATGTTTGGGCGTATATTCCCTCAAAGCACAATATACTTTTGATTATAAAAATTTTGAAAAAATAACGAATTTAACTCTCGAAGGAAACGCCAAACGAGAACGCAATCGTGTTAGATTAACTTCTCCTGAAATTTCACAAAAAGGAGGAATTTGGCATACAAAACAAAAAATCAATATAAAAAATGGATTTATAACAGAATTTACTTTTCGAATTCACGAAAATGGGATTAGTTGGGAATCTAACTTAGCGGGAGCAGATGGCATTGCTTTTGTTATTCATAACAATTTAGCAGCCACTGACCAAGGTCAAATTGGAGGCGGAATGGGTTATGAAGGTATTCCAAATTGTGTGGCAGTTGAATTTGATACTTGGCAAAATGAATTAGAAAACGACAATCACATTGCTATTCAAAGCAAAGGAAAAAATGCGAACTCTGCCACTTTTGATGCTACGCTCGCTCGAAATGAAAAATTACCTGTGATATTAAAAAATGGCGGAATCCATAAAACAGTTATCGAATATAAAGATAAAAAAATGACTATTTTTTTGAATGATACTAAAATAATAGAACAAAAAATTGATTTAGCAAATATAATTAGTTTAGAAAATGATGAAAAAGCATGGATTGGATTTACGGCAAGCACAGGATCAGCCTTTTCAAAACACGAAATTCATAGTTGGAAATTTAAAGAATATCCACCGCCACCGCCAATAGTTATCGAAAAACCAAAAACATTAGAAAATAGAAATATCGTTGGAAAAAATAAAATCAAAGTAAAATCTCGAAAAATTGAATTAGAAATTTGGGACCAAGGCATCGAAGATGGTGATATTATTTCTTTAAATCTTAATCAAAGATGGATTTTAGAAAATTATACCATCAAAAAAAGAAAAAAAATAATAGAAATTACGTTAGATGGCAAAGAAAATTATTTAATTTTGCACGCACTTAATTTAGGAAGTTCGCCACCAAATACAGTCGCACTCGCTATTAGAGATGGCAAAAACATTCATAAAACTTTGCTCAATTCAAATTTAAAAGCAAGTGATTCTATCGAGATAACTTATGATGGTCAGTAGGTGTTTTTGAATAAAAAAAACTCCCTCACCTTTGGGGAGGGCTGGGGTGGGGCATATTTTTTCTATTGGTGAGGTAGTCATAAAGTAAGCACCACCCTAACCCTCCCCAGCGGTGATGGAATATACAAACTATTGATTATCAATTTATTATACATTTTTTAAAATATTTTAAATATATGACACAAGAACAATATAAGGATTTAAAAAGCCGTTTAGAGGCTTTAAGGAGGTTTCTTTGACTACGCTCATAAGGTAGAAGAAATTAAACAAAAAGAGGAATTAACGTTGGACTCCAATTTTTGGGACGAACCCAAAGAAGCCGAAAAATTACTCAAAATTATTAAAACATTAAAAAGTTGGACAATTCCTATTCAAAAAATTGAAATATTAGTCGATGATTTGGATACATTGTTGGAGTTTTTTAAGTTGGGAGAAGGCACCGAAGAAGACATAGAAATTGCTTATCAAACCGCTTTAAAAGTAGTCGAAGAACTCGAATTTAGAAAAATGCTCAACGAAGAAGGCGATGAATTAGATGCCATTGTGGAGATAAATTCGGGGGCAGGAGGCACTGAAAGCAATGATTGGGCTGAAATGTTGATGAGAATGTATATTCTTTGGGGCGAAAAAAATGGATATAAAGTTATAGAAATTGACTATCAAGCGGGCGATGCAGTAGGTTGTAAATCGGCTACTTTGGAGTTTAAAGGCGAATTTGCTTATGGTTATTTAAAAAGTGAAATTGGTGTGCATCGATTAGCGCGTGTTTCTCCTTTTAATGCCGCAGGTAAAAGGCAAACTACTTTGGGAGCAGTTTATGCGTATCCTGTGATTGATGATAGCATTGAAATAGAAATCAATCCGAATGATTTGGAGTGGGATACTTTTCGAGCAGGTGGTGCAGGCGGGCAAAATGTCAATAAAGTTGAAACCGCAGTGCGTGTCAAACATATTCCCTCGGGAATTGTGGCGGCTTGTCAAGAGCAACGTTCTCAACATCAAAATAGAGATAAAGCAATGCAAATGTTAAAATCTCGATTGTATCAAATCGAATTAGACAAACGCAATGAAGAAAAAGCAAGAATCGAAGGCACAAAAAAGAAAATTGATTTTGGTTCTCAAATTCGAAATTATGTGATTTATAATCAACAAGTCAAAGATGTTCGAACTAATATTTCTCGTTCAGACGTTCAAAATATATTAGATGGAGATTTAAATGAATTTATGAAAGCATTTTTGATGATGCAATAAAATAAAAAAATTTAAAAAGGTACAAAATTTAAAAACTTTGTACCTTTCAAAAAAAACATTTCCGCATAAATTTTCTTTTTACTTCCAAAAAATATAAAAATTTTGGCTAAAGCCAACAATTGAATTGTATATTATCCTCCAGATAAATCTGGAGACAATTCAAAAAATACATTTTAAGAAAAAGAATTTTTCCACGCAAATTTCCTAAGAACCTATTTTTTTATGCAATAAACGGCATAAATGCCATTTCTATTCATTTTTATACCAAACTTTCTAGCCAACGTCCATCTTCTTTTATCAAATTAATTAATTCATCTACCGCATTATTGCTCGGAACGCTTCTTTTGACAACTTCTTGTCCTTTGTATAAAGTTATTTTTCCTTTTCCTGAGCCTACATATCCATAATCTGCATCTGCCATTTCACCCGGTCCATTGACAATACAACCCATAATTCCAATTTTTAAACCTTTTAAATGGTCAGTTCTTTTTCGAATTAAAGATGTTGTTTCTTGTAAATCAAACAAAGTTCGCCCACAACTCGGGCAAGAAATATATTCTGTTTTTGTCATTCTTGTTCTTGCCGCTTGCAAAACACCAAAAGAAAGTGAGTTGATTATTTTAATTTTTTCTAACGCATTTTCTTTATTATTATCGTATTTATCAAGACTTAACATAATGCCATCACCCAACCCATCAATCAACAAACCACCTACATCTGTCGAGGCGTGTAATTGTAAAGTTTCTGTATCTAATTGAGAAGAATAATGAGTGTGAATTATGACAGGATTTTGACATTCTTCTAATTTTAAAGTAGCCACAAAATCTCTTATTTCTTGCATAGGAGTTTGACTATCAGAGGTTATGACAGGAATTATAGTCGGATTTGATTTTATCCACACAAAAATCGCTATCGAATTATCAGCAGCATTATGGCTTACAAAATTAGTTTCGTCGTGAATTTTAGATTGATGTTTTGCCTCAAAAAAACTTTCCAAAGAGTTAAAAAAAGGATAAGATTTTTCTTTTTCATCTTGCCAAATTTCTTGGTCTTGAATGGCTTTTAATCCATTAGGCATCATAAAAGGTACTTTATTTTTACCTAAATAGACAAAATCAGAAGCAATATCATTACTTCCCCATTTATCTGTCAAAGGTAAATAAGTATAACCAAATGCTTTAAAATCAGCCATTTCTATGGTTTTGATATCAGAAAAATCGATGATAACTCTTGGCACATTATCTTTGCCAATATTCCCAACTTCTATTGTTTTTCTTTTTTGATATTGAAATGGATTGATAGCATCTTTTCTCAAAGGCTCTATTTCTGGTTGATTGATAGCAATTTTTGCATATCTTTCTACTAATTTTCTACCAACGGGCATCTCAAATTCAGGTTCTTCAGTGAGCGAAACTCGAACCGTATCACCCAAACCATCTTCTAATAAAGTCCCAATTCCCATTGCCGATTTGATACGTCCATCTTCGCCATCGCCTGCCTCCGTAACGCCCAAATGTAACGGATAAGGTTTTAAATTTTCTTTTTCTAAATGATTGACTAACAAACGATAAGCCTGCACCATTACTTGCGGATTGGAAGATTTCATAGATAAAACTACGTTATAAAAATTAAATTCTTCACAAATTCTTACAAATTCTAACGCAGATTCGACCATTCCCAAAGGATTATCGCCATATCTATTGATAATTCTATCGGACAAAGAGCCGTGATTTGAGCCAATACGAATAGCAGTGCCATATTCTTTGCAAATTTTTAAGAATGGAATAAATTTATCTCTAATTCGTTCTATTTCTTCATTATATTGTGCATCAGTATATTCGATGATTTCGAAACGTTTTTTATCCACATAATTCCCCGGATTGATACGCACTTTTTCGACTAATTTAGCAGCAATTTCGGCAGCATTAGGCGTAAAATGAATATCAGCCACCAAAGGTGTTTGATAACCTCTTTTGCGTAATTCTTTTCGAATATTTGCCAAATTTTCTGCTTCTTTCATACTTGGTGCGGTAATTCTCACGTATTCACAACCTGCGTTTATCATTCGAATCGATTGTTCGACTGTACCCAATGTGT
>JAAFJG010000086.1 GCA_013298075.1 Cytophagales bacterium
ATATAAATGATAAAACATTGATAATCAATTACTTAGCCTAATTTGTGTTGGGAATTATGCCCATTTTTTTAAGCATAAATCCTTGATAATCAACGTTTTACGTCAAAAATCGTGTCAAAGCCAAGAAAAAGGATATACAATCTTTATCAAAAGTTATATTCCGCGAATAATTGAATTGCGACGATTGTTGCTATCATCACATTCTGTGTTTACAATATCAAAAGTTATATTCCGCGAATAATTGAATTGCGACATTTCTTAAATTGTTGATATGGTAATTCTTTAAGAAATCAAAAGTTATATTCCGCGAATAATTGAATTGCGACTGTAATCAAAGTTTTTATCATATTCTTTAATATCAAAAGTTATATTCCGCGAATAATTGAATTGCGACCATCATTTTCCATGTGTAAGCATTATGGTATTTTGATCAAAAGTTATATTCCGCGAATAATTGAATTGCGACGCACATGATTTCCTACAAATGCCATTAAAGCATCTATCAAAAGTTATATTCCGCGAATAATTGAATTGCGACACCCTTGATGATTTCAGGGGATTTGTGAATTATCAAAAGTTATATTCCGCGAATAATTGAATTGCGACAACCCTTTCGGAATTTCTCTACTCATTTTTATAAATCAAAAGTTATATTCCGCGAATAATTGAATTGCGACTTTCCAAAACCTCTCGAAACAGGATAATTTCCTATCAAAAGTTATATTCCGCGAATAATTGAATTGCGACAGGACTATTTAATTGCGGTAAAAGTGCTGTTCTTAATCAAAAGTTATATTCCGCGAATAATTGAATTGCGACAAGGGAGAAGAATGAAAGATGGTCAATTTGACGATTATCAAAAGTTATATTCCGCGAATAATTGAATTGCGACTCTGACAATGTTGGCATAGTAGCCATAGATATTATCAAAAGTTATATTCCGCGAATAATTGAATTGCGACTGAACTTGGTAGAAGAGCCAAAGTTCGTAGAGATAATCAAAAGTTATATTCCGCGAATAATTGAATTGCGACTGTAATTCCACCATAATCCTCGATTCTTTTATCTAATCAAAAGTTATATTCCGCGAATAATTGAATTGCGACTTTATATTTTTGGTAGATTTTCAACTCTATTTACAAATCAAAAGTTATATTCCGCGAATAATTGAATTGCGACGCTTCCAAGCCAAAGCCTATATAGTTATCTTTTGTAAATCAAAAGTTATATTCCGCGAATAATTGAATTGCGACATGAGGTTGTTGCAAGAGTATGCAATATCTCCTCATCAAAAGTTATATTCCGCGAATAATTGAATTGCGACAATTGAACCTGTTTAAATATATATAAATATATATTGCATTATCAAAAGTTATATTCCGCGAATAATTGAATTGCGACTTACTTCTTTTTTGTTTTTTAGATACGATTTAAAAGCATCAAAAGTTATATTCCGCGAATAATTGAATTGCGACTTAATGTTGCAGGACTTGCTCCGTCCCACAATTCTTATCAAAAGTTATATTCCGCGAATAATTGAATTGCGACATGACAACCATTAGAAAATATTGAAAATCTACGTAATCAAAAGTTATATTCCGCGAATAATTGAATTGCGACTTCTAAATCTTCCATAATCTTAATAATGTTTTGTAAATCAAAAGTTATATTCCGCGAATAATTGAATTGCGACTATAATAGGAAAATACAAGAGTAGGAGGGGAGTAGTATCAAAAGTTATATTCCGCGAATAATTGAATTGCGACAAATCTTAGTAGTTTTTTTATACCTAAATTATCAAATCAAAAGTTATATTCCGCGAATAATTGAATTGCGACAGACCAAGAAATACTTGCAAAACTTCTTATTGCTTATCAAAAGTTATATTCCGCGAATAATTGAATTGCGACATTACTAAAATACCTAAAGAAATTAGTAAATTAGTATCAAAAGTTATATTCCGCGAATAATTGAATTGCGACGATTTTATGTAATACATACCGCTGTTAATGAGGATATATCAAAAGTTATATTCCGCGAATAATTGAATTGCGACTCACCAAAAGCCACTTTATATTTACCTACTTCAATCAAAAGTTATATTCCGCGAATAATTGAATTGCGACCTCAAGTAAAAGCATTAGCCGATTCAGGTCAACCTATCAAAAGTTATATTCCGCGAATAATTGAATTGCGACATTTATTGTGTCCTTTTTGTAAAAAATCATGTTTTATCAAAAGTTATATTCCGCGAATAATTGAATTGCGACATGATTGAATTGTGTGAAACTATTTACGGAACATATCAAAAGTTATATTCCGCGAATAATTGAATTGCGACAATAAGCAGGGTATCTTTTTATGATAAATTTAGTATATCAAAAGTTATATTCCGCGAATAATTGAATTGCGACAAAATACTACAAAAAAAAGTAGATAATTTGCAAAATCAAAAGTTATATTCCGCGAATAATTGAATTGCGACATCTGAATAATCTTTAAAATATATTTTTATCGTTATCAAAAGTTATATTCCGCGAATAATTGAATTGCGACTATTTTTTATTGTTTGCCTGCTAAAAAAAGATTGAATCAAAAGTTATATTCCGCGAATAATTGAATTGCGACAAAGAACGATTTTTTGCTGTGCTTTCGAAATCGCATCAAAAGTTATATTCCGCGAATAATTGAATTGCGACACTACGCTTGCGTATGCAGAAAAACTACAAATCAATCAAAAGTTATATTCCGCGAATAATTGAATTGCGACCCCCAAAACGATATTTTATTGGGCGAGTGCAAACCTTATCAAAAGTTATATTCCGCGAATAATTGAATTGCGACGTTTTTGATAACAAATTTACAGATGTTTGTTTTGTAATCAAAAGTTATATTCCGCGAATAATTGAATTGCGACTTAAATTCTTTTTTGCAAGAAAATCAAAATGATTATCAAAAGTTATATTCCGCGAATAATTGAATTGCGACTCGTAAAAGAGTATAATGAAAATATCAAGCGTTCATCAAAAGTTATATTCCGCGAATAATTGAATTGCGACTAGTCTAATTTTCTGAATCCCTTGACGAGATATTTTTTATCAAAAGTTATATTCCGCGAATAATTGAATTGCGACTTCGTAATAGTAGGCGATGGTAACGTCCATTTTTTATCAAAAGTTATATTCCGCGAATAATTGAATTGCGACATACACTCTTTTTTTATAGGTATGTTTTCAGTAATCAAAAGTTATATTCCGCGAATAATTGAATTGCGACCCAAAAGTTTGAATAACATTCTTGGGAATGATAAAATATCAAAAGTTATATTCCGCGAATAATTGAATTGCGACTTTGGAATGCACTAATCTTTACATCTTTTTCAGTAATTATCAAAAGTTATATTCCGCGAATAATTGAATTGCGACACTGCTATTTCATTAGCACAACAATATTTAGGTCAAATCAAAAGTTATATTCCGCGAATAATTGAATTGCGACTTTAACAATTTAAACAACCTTAAAAACACGCCTATAATCAAAAGTTATATTCCGCGAATAATTGAATTGCGACTTCTGCAGAAATTTATTTTAATGAATTTCTCAAAAATCAAAAGTTATATTCCGCGAATAATTGAATTGCGACAATATGCAAATAAGTCATACCAACTAACCCAATCTTTGCATCAAAAGTTATATTCCGCGAATAATTGAATTGCGACTTAATGCAGCCTATTGTTACACGAATAATTTTAGATATCAAAAGTTATATTCCGCGAATAATTGAATTGCGACATAGGTAAAAGATAACCAATAAAAAACGCATCACCTATCAAAAGTTATATTCCGCGAATAATTGAATTGCGACAGCACAAAGGCGTGAAAAAGTCTTTGAACACCTACCTATCAAAAGTTATATTCCGCGAATAATTGAATTGCGACTTCTAAATTACCAACTGATGTTTTAGAACAAATATTATCAAAAGTTATATTCCGCGAATAATTGAATTGCGACATCTTAAAGGTATATCGAATAACGGCATTGATTTATCAAAAGTTATATTCCGCGAATAATTGAATTGCGACTTTTTTTTGATTATTTTATTTTATTCATTTCTTCGGCAATCAAAAGTTATATTCCGCGAATAATTGAATTGCGACTCTTTCTTTACAAATAGGATATGCACCACCAAATCAAAAGTTATATTCCGCGAATAATTGAATTGCGACTTTCAACCTCAAATGCCACGTTCTCAGGCTCCGAGTATCAAAAGTTATATTCCGCGAATAATTGAATTGCGACATTACAAAGTTGTAATAAAGTCCTTTTGCCACCATTATCAAAAGTTATATTCCGCGAATAATTGAATTGCGACGTTTTTGAAATCTTATTTTTCAAAACCGCAGTTTTATCAAAAGTTATATTCCGCGAATAATTGAATTGCGACAAAACTAACTTCATTTGTTTCTTCTATACTATATTTATCAAAAGTTATATTCCGCGAATAATTGAATTGCGACATAAACTCCCGTTATTGATGTACCCACCTCGTCAATCAAAAGTTATATTCCGCGAATAATTGAATTGCGACGTATATTCGTGTTTGCTATAACCCAAAATATGGCACAATCAAAAGTTATATTCCGCGAATAATTGAATTGCGACTCGTGGTGGAAGTTCCACTTAATAACGCTCAATGTCTTATCAAAAGTTATATTCCGCGAATAATTGAATTGCGACTTCAGCCTGAAACACTTTCCCCGCAGGGAATTGTTGTATCAAAAGTTATATTCCGCGAATAATTGAATTGCGACAGTATTTCGTAAATGCTTTGGATACAAGTGTAAATCAAAAGTTATATTCCGCGAATAATTGAATTGCGACTAAACGAGTTTTTTATGTGTTTTAATAAAGTTTCCAATCAAAAGTTATATTCCGCGAATAATTGAATTGCGACTGGAGTTTGGCAAAATGATAGGAAATTGGATTGTAAATCAAAAGTTATATTCCGCGAATAATTGAATTGCGACAAATTTACCAAGTGAAATTGGAAGTTTAGAAAATTTATCAAAAGTTATATTCCGCGAATAATTGAATTGCGACAATGACCTAAAAAGACAAGCAAGAAATGCGGAAGGCAATCAAAAGTTATATTCCGCGAATAATTGAATTGCGACACTTAAAACGATATTATAAACCAAAAAACACGTAAATATCAAAAGTTATATTCCGCGAATAATTGAATTGCGACGGTTTGGGTTATTTTTATCTTGATCAGAATAACTAATCAAAAGTTATATTCCGCGAATAATTGAATTGCGACATTAATTTTTTGATTAGATACTTCTCTTATTTCGCTATCAAAAGTTATATTCCGCGAATAATTGAATTGCGACAAAATCAAAAAAAGTGCTTTATTTTGAATGCGAGACTATCAAAAGTTATATTCCGCGAATAATTGAATTGCGACAAATCGAAGGATATATTTCAGTTTTACCTTCGTTTATTATCAAAAGTTATATTCCGCGAATAATTGAATTGCGACTCTTTGTAGGTTGATTTTATAAAAATAGTATTTGGCAAATCAAAAGTTATATTCCGCGAATAATTGAATTGCGACAGATAAAAAGAATAGTTGCCACGAACGAAAATGCAAATCAAAAGTTATATTCCGCGAATAATTGAATTGCGACAGTGCAGATAAGGACTTGTATATAAACGAGTGTATTATTATCAAAAGTTATATTCCGCGAATAATTGAATTGCGACCAAATGTATTCGGGTGTCCAATAACCATCTGTTATCAAAAGTTATATTCCGCGAATAATTGAATTGCGACTTGCAGACGTTAAGGCATATACAAAATAAGGTTTATCAAAAGTTATATTCCGCGAATAATTGAATTGCGACAGCCGTTTGTTTGTCTAAATCGCTATTTAAACTAATATCAAAAGTTATATTCCGCGAATAATTGAATTGCGACTTTTCTGTAATATGATGGATCATTTGCACTCAAAGTATCAAAAGTTATATTCCGCGAATAATTGAATTGCGACTTCTTAATAGAGTTTGTATTATTTTATCTTTATCAAAAGTTATATTCCGCGAATAATTGAATTGCGACAAATCTATCAGTTTTCGGAACGTTTTGTTTATTCAATCAAAAGTTATATTCCGCGAATAATTGAATTGCGACAATATTCTAAAATATTTTGTAATATTTTGTAATAATCAAAAGTTATATTCCGCGAATAATTGAATTGCGACAGAAAAAGAAGGACAGGCTTTTGGAAAAACTTGATTATCAAAAGTTATATTCCGCGAATAATTGAATTGCGACAAACGGAAGTTGAAAGCCTATTATATTTTTTACAATCAAAAGTTATATTCCGCGAATAATTGAATTGCGACGCGAGTTTTGTAGTTTTGTGAAACCGCCTAAAAGTTATCAAAAGTTATATTCCGCGAATAATTGAATTGCGACTTTTTTCAACTTTTCTAAGTTTCTTGGCGTTATCCTAATCAAAAGTTATATTCCGCGAATAATTGAATTGCGACATATTTTCAAACCTTTCACTTTTCTTTTTACCTTTATCAAAAGTTATATTCCGCGAATAATTGAATTGCGACTTTTTTAAATGGAAAAATGATAGGGGCTATTGACTATCAAAAGTTATATTCCGCGAATAATTGAATTGCGACAAGTCTTAAGTACATAATCTCAAATAAGAGGGGGTATCAAAAGTTATATTCCGCGAATAATTGAATTGCGACATCTCTTGTACCAGTGGTAATATTAATTTCCATTTTATCAAAAGTTATATTCCGCGAATAATTGAATTGCGACAATAGGAAAATACAAGAGTAGGAGGGGAGTAGTATATCAAAAGTTATATTCCGCGAATAATTGAATTGCGACAAATTATAAAAGATGAAAGTATTGAATCTCAATATTTATCAAAAGTTATATTCCGCGAATAATTGAATTGCGACTTAATAGATAGATTTATAGTAGATATTTCTACTAATCAAAAGTTATATTCCGCGAATAATTGAATTGCGACATCAGGCTGTGTAGTTTCAACTGATTTTCTTTCAGTATCAAAAGTTATATTCCGCGAATAATTGAATTGCGACACGAATGTTTTCAATTTGAGAGGTAAGAGAGTTTATCAAAAGTTATATTCCGCGAATAATTGAATTGCGACTTATAATAGTAATTAAATACTAAAAATATAAACAATCAAAAGTTATATTCCGCGAATAATTGAATTGCGACTAATAGAATATATATGCAAAAGTATATTCTATTATTATCAAAAGTTATATTCCGCGAATAATTGAATTGCGACGATACACTCCTAATCCTATAAACAACTTCATTCTGCATCAAAAGTTATATTCCGCGAATAATTGAATTGCGACTTTCATTTTTTTTTCAATAAACACTATTGTTTATATCAAAAGTTATATTCCGCGAATAATTGAATTGCGACATGCAGTATTGAATTTTCACATAGATTCCTCTATATCAAAAGTTATATTCCGCGAATAATTGAATTGCGACGGTCAAGGGGAATGGATAAAACAAGTTTGGTTAAATATCAAAAGTTATATTCCGCGAATAATTGAATTGCGACACACCTGATAAATATACAATTCTTGCTAACACATTATCAAAAGTTATATTCCGCGAATAATTGAATTGCGACATATAAATATTAGTGCGTTATTTCAAGGAGTTTATATCAAAAGTTATATTCCGCGAATAATTGAATTGCGACAGAAGGTACAAAACTAAATCATAAGATTAAAACTTATATCAAAAGTTATATTCCGCGAATAATTGAATTGCGACCTTTAGCAAGTGGTATATGGAACAAAAAAAAAGTTAATCAAAAGTTATATTCCGCGAATAATTGAATTGCGACCTTACAAAACCTATATAACAAGAAAATTATATACATCAAAAGTTATATTCCGCGAATAATTGAATTGCGACTTCAGATAAACCTTCTACATTTTCATTTTCTCCGTATCAAAAGTTATATTCCGCGAATAATTGAATTGCGACTACACCAAGTATTGAGTAAATAAAGAAAGATTAATATCAAAAGTTATATTCCGCGAATAATTGAATTGCGACAGTGGAACTCATCAACCACTTTCTTTATCTTTTATTATCAAAAGTTATATTCCGCGAATAATTGAATTGCGACGCTCGGAGATAATGTTAATAAACAGAGCGTAGTTTTATATCAAAAGTTATATTCCGCGAATAATTGAATTGCGACAATTAAACAATCTATAATTTAAACAATTAATTTGTTCATCAAAAGTTATATTCCGCGAATAATTGAATTGCGACTTTGATAAAAAAATAATCACACCTCAAAGAAGTGTATCAAAAGTTATATTCCGCGAATAATTGAATTGCGACGTTATTCATAACGTATGAAACTTTTGCGTATGATCAAAAGTTATATTCCGCGAATAATTGAATTGCGACTTTTTGCTTATTTTACTTTTGCAATTTAGCAATATATCAAAAGTTATATTCCGCGAATAATTGAATTGCGACTAAATTTCTAAATCAATTTGCTTCTGTTTTTCAAATCAAAAGTTATATTCCGCGAATAATTGAATTGCGACTCCTACTAAGGCTATTTTTATACCTTTATAAGTTAGTTTATCAAAAGTTATATTCCGCGAATAATTGAATTGCGACATCGACTACTAAATTCGTTTTTAGCAAATCATTTATCAAAAGTTATATTCCGCGAATAATTGAATTGCGACATACTTCTGAAAAAGGACTTGCCCAAAACAATGTGCATCAAAAGTTATATTCCGCGAATAATTGAATTGCGACTATCTAAAAAGGGCTTTGTTATTTTGCAAACCTTAACATCAAAAGTTATATTCCGCGAATAATTGAATTGCGACGCATAAAAGCGTTGGCAGTGCATAATTTAGGTATCAAAAGTTATATTCCGCGAATAATTGAATTGCGACATGTAAAATATTTGTAGTATTTTTTTAGGAAAAGAACATCAAAAGTTATATTCCGCGAATAATTGAATTGCGACAATCTTTGCTCCTCAGCAATTTTATTTGATTGCTATATCAAAAGTTATATTCCGCGAATAATTGAATTGCGACTTTATTATAAGAACAGATATAGTTTCCTATTTTTTCAATCAAAAGTTATATTCCGCGAATAATTGAATTGCGACAAGATGTAGAAAAACTATCAAAAACTAAGGACTATTATCAAAAGTTATATTCCGCGAATAATTGAATTGCGACGGTAGGGAAATCCGTGTTGATATAAAAACTATTGAAATCAAAAGTTATATTCCGCGAATAATTGAATTGCGACTGAATATGATAGCAAAGGCACAAAGTTAAATCATATCAAAAGTTATATTCCGCGAATAATTGAATTGCGACTTGAGAAATCATTAGTTAGCGACATTAAACCATCAAAAGTTATATTCCGCGAATAATTGAATTGCGACTTTTCTATTATATAACGTAATAATAATGTATTTATATCAAAAGTTATATTCCGCGAATAATTGAATTGCGACACTCATTGTAAAAATATCTACACCTAATCCTGTTACTATCAAAAGTTATATTCCGCGAATAATTGAATTGCGACAATTCAATTTCATTTAGATTATAAAAATGCAATGTTCTATCAAAAGTTATATTCCGCGAATAATTGAATTGCGACAATCTTATGCTACTATTAAAGGTGTATTACATCAATTATCAAAAGTTATATTCCGCGAATAATTGAATTGCGACAATAATCAGATACTTTATCTAAAAACGCTAATTTTTATCAAAAGTTATATTCCGCGAATAATTGAATTGCGACAGATTCTTTTTGAGAGTAGTAATCTTTTTGTCTGTATCAAAAGTTATATTCCGCGAATAATTGAATTGCGACTAATTTTCTGATTTTTCTACAACTTCAGCAGGTTTATATCAAAAGTTATATTCCGCGAATAATTGAATTGCGACTTTTCTATGCCGATTTTTTGATTTTCTAAATCGACTTATCAAAAGTTATATTCCGCGAATAATTGAATTGCGACCTTGTGTGTGCGATAATGTGGGTAGGCGTATGTGTATCAAAAGTTATATTCCGCGAATAATTGAATTGCGACCTTCTATATGACCGTGATTCAATGTTTGTTTGTGCATCAAAAGTTATATTCCGCGAATAATTGAATTGCGACACGACAGAAGTATTCAAGGACAATTTGCTTTAGAAATCAAAAGTTATATTCCGCGAATAATTGAATTGCGACAAATGATATTCTTTCTTTGCAAAATGAAAAAGTTCATCAAAAGTTATATTCCGCGAATAATTGAATTGCGACAATCTTGGAGTGGTTTCTACTGATATTTTACAAAAATCTATCAAAAGTTATATTCCGCGAATAATTGAATTGCGACGTAACCTTGTCTTGTTGCATTATCCTCCAGCGTGCTATCAAAAGTTATATTCCGCGAATAATTGAATTGCGACTAAAATAGAATGTTTGAACATTTTATCAGCCAATATCAAAAGTTATATTCCGCGAATAATTGAATTGCGACTATTGCATTTTTCATTTTTTTTTATGTTTAATGTATCAAAAGTTATATTCCGCGAATAATTGAATTGCGACGATAAATAAATCAAATAAACTAAATAACCAAATTATCAAAAGTTATATTCCGCGAATAATTGAATTGCGACAATCACCAAATGAAAACCCCCCATTCCACGATTTAATCAAAAGTTATATTCCGCGAATAATTGAATTGCGACAATCCTTCTTGGGCGATTCTGTGAGCCCTCTCACTTTTATCAAAAGTTATATTCCGCGAATAATTGAATTGCGACAACTTAAAGAAATAATTGAACGTGAAATTGAAAATGCTATCAAAAGTTATATTCCGCGAATAATTGAATTGCGACGGTTACTTCCACGATAGCAGTGCCATCTTGGTTTTCATCAAAAGTTATATTCCGCGAATAATTGAATTGCGACAATTATCATCTCCAAATAAAACAGAAAATAATTACTATCAAAAGTTATATTCCGCGAATAATTGAATTGCGACGATATTTCTACTATTAAGGAAAATCATATATATCAAAAGTTATATTCCGCGAATAATTGAATTGCGACTAATCTTTTGAATCATTAAATTCAAATAGATGATATTCATCAAAAGTTATATTCCGCGAATAATTGAATTGCGACTGTTTTTCCAAGTTCTATATTTTCTTTTTAATATATCAAAAGTTATATTCCGCGAATAATTGAATTGCGACAAGTTCGTCGTATGGCTGACAAACTTAATGATTTATCAAAAGTTATATTCCGCGAATAATTGAATTGCGACAATACTTTTTAGTGTTCCAAGTCTGTTCGACTTTTATCAAAAGTTATATTCCGCGAATAATTGAATTGCGACCTAATGTTTCAAATTCTGCATCATCTTTGGGAGTTGTATCAAAAGTTATATTCCGCGAATAATTGAATTGCGACATCAGAGATTACAAACATCTGAACAGGTAGAAGGGTATCAAAAGTTATATTCCGCGAATAATTGAATTGCGACTTGTGAATTGTAACTATAAATACTTTCTGAAGCCATCAAAAGTTATATTCCGCGAATAATTGAATTGCGACTAAATTTTCCATCTTTATTTCTTAACCTCATTTTAAATCAAAAGTTATATTCCGCGAATAATTGAATTGCGACTGCTCAATTCTGTTTCCAAAGGACAGACTACTATTATCAAAAGTTATATTCCGCGAATAATTGAATTGCGACTAAAAATCGCATATAATAGCAAAAAATACTTAGTAAAATCAAAAGTTATATTCCGCGAATAATTGAATTGCGACAACTTCGGTGCAATAATCAAAATTTTCAGGGAAATATCAAAAGTTATATTCCGCGAATAATTGAATTGCGACAGATTATTCATATTCCAATTATATCCTTTAGCAAAAAATCAAAAGTTATATTCCGCGAATAATTGAATTGCGACAGGCAGTTGAATTAGCCATGTCTCCATGAACATTTTATCAAAAGTTATATTCCGCGAATAATTGAATTGCGACCAATACAATACCATTAGAAATATAGACTTCTACTATCAAAAGTTATATTCCGCGAATAATTGAATTGCGACTGAAAGGGCTATTGATGTTGATTTAATATTACAAATCAAAAGTTATATTCCGCGAATAATTGAATTGCGACAACTAAAAAATCTTATTATGGGAAATCACACAAAAATCAAAAGTTATATTCCGCGAATAATTGAATTGCGACAGAACATTTTGAATTTAATGACTCAGATGTTACTATCAAAAGTTATATTCCGCGAATAATTGAATTGCGACATTGTTTATTGATATTTGATAGTAATTACTATCATATCAAAAGTTATATTCCGCGAATAATTGAATTGCGACTCCAGCCCCAATCGTGATAAGGAGTATCTTTTGCATCAAAAGTTATATTCCGCGAATAATTGAATTGCGACTACCTCCTTCTGAAATGAAAATATTATTCATATTTTATCAAAAGTTATATTCCGCGAATAATTGAATTGCGACCATAATTCAATATTAGTTGTTCAATGCTTTCGATTATCAAAAGTTATATTCCGCGAATAATTGAATTGCGACTGAAGTAAGTGAATTTATTTCACTCTCTTCTGTTATCAAAAGTTATATTCCGCGAATAATTGAATTGCGACTTAAGATTTTCTGTCTGCGATAAAATAAATTCGGTTTATCAAAAGTTATATTCCGCGAATAATTGAATTGCGACTACGATAAAACAAAATTACTTTCTTATCAAGAGAAAAATCAAAAGTTATATTCCGCGAATAATTGAATTGCGACTATAAATTCTGTTTCGTTACAAGGTTTTAATTCTTCATCAAAAGTTATATTCCGCGAATAATTGAATTGCGACAAATATAATCGATAATAGACGTTAATCGTTAATGATATCAAAAGTTATATTCCGCGAATAATTGAATTGCGACAGGAACACCTACTCTAACAAATGCAAAAATATATTTATCAAAAGTTATATTCCGCGAATAATTGAATTGCGACTTTCATTTTTTGTTTCAATAAACACCATTGTTTATATCAAAAGTTATATTCCGCGAATAATTGAATTGCGACTTCTGTAAAACGCAATATTTCTACTGCTGCCACCATCAAAAGTTATATTCCGCGAATAATTGAATTGCGAGCCCTGATGCCTCAATAAGAGACATTATGTAGATTTATCAAAAGTTATATTCCGCGAATAATTGAATTGCGAGGCTTCGGGGGGGGTTATTTAGTACCTTTGATATTAAATCAAAAGTTATATTCCGCGAATAATTGAATTGCGAGACATAAGAAGTATCGATAACCTCTACTATTTGTCCATCAAAAGTTATATTCCGCGAATAATTGAATTGCGAGCCTAAGTTGAGGCTGTCTTCGTGAAAATATGAGATATCAAAAGTTATATTCCGCGAATAATTGAATTGCGAGACAGATTCATTTCTTTTATATAACCAAAAACTTATATCAAAAGTTATATTCCGCGAATAATTGAATTGCGAGCAAGAGTTAGTGTCTTCAAGGGTTTCTACCCAATATCAAAAGTTATATTCCGCGAATAATTGAATTGCGAGTTATTCATAATCAAAGGAACAACATAAATGCCACCATCAAAAGTTATATTCCGCGAATAATTGAATTGCGAGATAAACGCATACGATAAATACCAAACTCGACCTCAATCAAAAGTTATATTCCGCGAATAATTGAATTGCGAGAGCCTATTCCTATATGGAAAATAAAAGTTTTTTCCTCATCAAAAGTTATATTCCGCGAATAATTGAATTGCGAGTTTATAGTAGAAATTTCTACTATTAAGGAAAATCATAATCAAAAGTTATATTCCGCGAATAATTGAATTGCGAGAACACAGCCATTTTTATAGTTATTTAGGCTTTTACACATCAAAAGTTATATTCCGCGAATAATTGAATTGCGAGAGTATCACCTACAACTATATCTATATATATTTGAAAACTGTGGAAAAATTGATTATTATTAAAAAAGTCGGTTTTAATGACTTTAAATGCTATTTTTATTAAATTTTTAAATTTTTAATATAGAATAATACGAATATAATTTGTTAAAATAAATTAT
>JAAFJG010000087.1 GCA_013298075.1 Cytophagales bacterium
CAAAATATAGAAGACAAAAAAACACACGATTTAATAGTGCAATATGTAGAAACTATTTTGAAATTAAACGAAAAACTAAAAACGACTATTAAAATCGAGGAAGTGGAAAGTTTGAAAGGACGAATTGCCTATCTTGACGAACAAATCGATAATTTTATTTTTGATTTGTATAATTTAACTGAAGAAGAACGTGAATTGATTGTAGGATAAATTTGTATTCTGGTAAAAAAAATTCCCACAAAATTTTTAAAGTTTTGTGGGAATTTTTAAATATATTTTTACCTAAGAAAAGAATTATTTTTTCGCTATCATTTCGATAGGTGCTTTATCTTTTGGTAAATTTTGAGAATGTCCTACTTTTTTAGGAGCAATATAAGGAGCAATTACCAAAGCCACAATAGACATCAATTTAATCAAAATATTCATTGATGGACCTGAAGTATCTTTGAAAGGATCACCTACTGTATCACCTGTTACAGATGCTTTATGTGCGTCAGAACCTTTGTATTCCATTTTTCCGTTGATATTTACGCCTTTTTCAAATGATTTTTTAGCATTATCCCATGCACCACCTGCGTTAGATTGAAACATCGCCATTAACACACCTGATACGGTTACGCCTGCTAAAACTCCACCTAAAATTTCTGCTGAACTTACTTGTTCAAAAACTCCTTTGAAACCAAAACCGATAATAATTGGCACAGATAAAGCAATCAAACCAGGTAACATCATTTCTTGAAGAGCCGCTTTTGTAGAAATATCTACACATTTGGCATAATCAGGTTCTGCTGTTCCTTCCATAATTCCTTTAATTTCTCTAAATTGACGGCGAACTTCCTCTACCATTTTCATAGCAGCACGACCTACGGCAGAAATGGCTAAAGATGAAAAGATAAATGGAATCATACCACCAATAAATAAACCTGCTAAAACGGGTGCTTTGTATAAATCAATAGAATTAATTCCTGAAATTCCTACAAAAGCCGCAAATAATGCCAAAGAAGTAAGGGCAGCTGAAGCAATCGCAAAACCTTTTCCTGTTGCAGCTGTTGTGTTTCCTACTGCATCTAAAATATCAGTTCTTTGTCTTACTTCTTTTGGTAAAGCTGCCATTTCTGCAATACCACCTGCATTATCAGCAATCGGACCGAAAGCATCAATCGCTAATTGCATCGCGGTAGTTGCCATCATACCTGTGGCAGCAATCGCCACGCCATACAAACCTGCTACCGAATAAGATAAAATAATACCTGCTGCTAAAATAATAATAGGTAAAACGGTTGATTCCATACCTACCGCCAAACCTGAAATAATATTAGTTGCTGCACCTGTTGAAGATTGTTTGATAATCGAATTAACTGGTCTTCTACCCATCGAACAATAATATTCTGTAACGATAGAAATCAATGTTCCTACTGCTAAACCAATCACAACCGCTAAAAATACGCCCATTGGAGTAAATACAAAACCTCTTAATTCTAATTTTGCAGGCAACATCCACATAATAATACCCAAAGAAGCTACTGCTGTTAATATTACAGAAACCCAGTTGCCGATATTTAATGCTTGTTGTACGTTACCGTTATCATTTTTTACTTTCACAAACAAAGTTCCTATAATAGAAAATAAAATACCCGATGCTGCAATGACCATTGGCAATAAAATAGGAGAAAGTCCATTAAATTTATCTCCACTTGCTAATGTTTCACGCCCTAAAACCATCGTTGCTAAAATAGTTGCTACAAAAGAGCCAAATAAATCTGCTCCCATTCCCGCTACATCACCTACATTATCACCTACATTATCTGCAATCGTTGCAGGATTACGAGGATCATCTTCAGGAATTCCTGCTTCTACTTTTCCTACTAAATCAGCACCAACATCGGCTGCTTTTGTATAAATTCCACCACCTACACGTGCAAATAATGCAATACTTTCAGCACCCAACGAAAAACCTGTCAAAACTTCTAAGGCTCTTTCCATTTGTAAGCCATTGGCATCGCCTGTCGCCCCTACAAAAGCATAATATAATATAAAAAATAAACCTCCTAAACCAATGACTGCAATTCCAGCTACGCCCATTCCCATCACAGAACCTGCTGTAAATGAAACGTTTAATGCTTTTTTAAGGCTTGTAAGTGCTGCATTGGCAGTACGAACATTGGCTTTGGTTGCGATACGCATTCCAATAAAGCCCGCAGTCGCAGAACAAACTGCTCCTAAAATAAAGGCGATTGAAATTGTCCAATGTGAGTTAGCAGAACGCGAACCCATAAAGGCTAACACAATAGCCACAAAAAATACAAAAAAACCTAAGACACGATACTCTGCTTTCAAAAAAGCCATTGCGCCATCTGCAATACTATTCGAAATTTTAATCATTTTCTCGTTGCCCGCCTCTTGTTTGGCTACCCAAGCTGATTTTACAAACGTAAAAATCAAGGACAGCACTCCCATTCCAAGAATAGCTGCCATTATCATAGTAATCATATTTTCCTAATAAATAATTTGTTTTTTTTAAATTTAATGATAGTCTTTTTTATTTTAAAAATGATAAAATAAATTAGTCCTTTTTTAAGCCTGCAAAGTTAAAGGAAGTTTTTGAAAAAAACATATTTTTTATAGAATAATTTATAAAAAAATATTATTCTACTAAAAAATTGTGTGAAAGATAAATATTTGAGTGCAAAATAATTAGATAATTTTTCGTCTTAGACAAAAAAGTCAGCGAATAATTATATAACTTTTAACATATTTTGTTCGAAATGATAAGCAGAAAAACTATTTATTGCCAATATGCTTTTTTAGGTGCGTTTAACTTGTAAAAAAAGTAAATTGACAAGGATAACAAATGCAATAAAAAAAAATTTTTATTACATTTGTGTTTTTTTTGTAGGTTCATAGGAAATTATTGCGGAGCTAATTTTGTTAGTTCTTAGGAAATTTGTGCAGAAAATTTTTTTTGTGAAGTATTTTTTTGACTTGCCTCCAGATTTATTTGCAAGATAATATAAAATTCAATGCTTGGCATTAGCCGAAAAGTCTGCGTTTCTCAAATTGATATTTTTCTATATTTTCAAAATAAATTACTATTCATAATTTAGAACAAAATTAGCTCCGTAATAATTTTGCAAGAACCCAATATTTAAAAATCAGGTACTGTTAGCATGGAATAGTTCTTAATTTTCAAAAATTATAAACAAGAAAAAAACTATTCATTCACTTTTTTTCCTACAAATTCTTTCAAATAAAATGGTTCAAAATAAGCAACATCTTCAAAATTTTGTGATTTAAATTTTTGAAAAGCAATTTCTCCCATATTTTTAGCGTGTGGATAAATGGTTTGAGTACGAGAAAAAAGGGCATTAGATTGAAAAGAGAGGATATTTTGGCATTTTTTTGCCCCATCACCTACAAAAATAATTTGATGCTGTTTTAATAAATCCTCAAATGAATTTTCAGTAATGATTTGAGCAGAAATAGGCAAAATTTCTTTAAAATGTATATCAAAAATAGCACAATATACTTCCATTCGCCTCGCATCAATCATTGGACAAATCAAAATAGTATCATCAAAAACAAGGTTTCGCACTTCCCAAGCCATTGTTTGTAGCGTAGAAACTGAAATCAAAGGTTTTTGAAGGGCAAAACACAAACCTTTGGCAGTAGAAACGCCAATTCTTAAACCTGTATAAGAACCAGGTCCTTTGCTGATAGCAATGGCTTCGATTTGTGCTAATTCGATTTGTGCATTTTCTAAAATTTGTTGTGCCAATAAAGTCAATTTTTCAGAATGAGAATGAGAAGTATGAATTTCACTCGAACTAATTAAAATTCCTTCTTGATGTAAAGCAACCGAACAAACTTGCGTAGAAGTTTCGAAACTAAGAATATATGCCATAATTTTTGATTAAAAATATAAATATCAAATAAAAATGAAATGATAGATAAATGTTACTTTTTTGATGAAAAAAGACATTTTATAGGTTATATTTTTGGTTTTAATATATTTTAAAAAAAAATATCCACAAAATTAAGAAAAAAAATAATTTTTATTGTAATTTTGCAAAATTTTTCAAATATACATACAAAAAAAGTTTTTTTGTCGTTTATTTGTAAGTAACTTAATATAAATTTTTATACTATTAATATTATCAATGAAATCTTTAAAAATTTCTCTCTTGATGTGTGGGTGCATCTGGGTGGCAAGTAGTAGCATTGCAACCGCACAGGATAAATTGGCTTATGTAGATGAGTCTTATATTTTGGCTCAAATGCCCGAATATAAAGCAGCGCAAGGCGAAGTAGAAGCCTATCAAAAACAAATGCAAACAGAATTAGAAGCAAAAAGAAAAATTTATGACGAAAAAGTAGCCATCGCTAAAAAAATGGACGATAAAACGCCCGTTGTTGTTCGTGAAAGTAAAATCAAAGAAATTACTGAACTCGAAAAACAAATGCGTGATTTGGCTGAAGCAGCACAACAAGAATCACAAGCAAGAATGGGGAAAAAATTGCAACCTTTAACCGAAAAAATCAAAAAAACAATTGACCAAGTTTCTCAAGAAAAAGGTACAAACTTTATTTTTAGACGCGAAGGTTTGTTATTTTCACTAGAGGAAAATAATCTTTCTGATGTGGTGATTAAAAAATTAAATTTAACTCCACCTGTACCTGCTACGCCTGTGGCGAATAGAGGTGAATTAAAAACAAGCAATAAAATTGCTTATTTTAGTTCTGATTACGTAATTCCTTTACTTCCTACCTACAAACAAGCAGAAGGCGAAATCAAAGTTTATCAAACACAAATGCAAAAACAAGTAGAGGCATTGCAAAAAGCATTTCAAGAAAAAGTGGCTTTGGCAAATCCTGAATTACCTTCTTGGAAAAATTTACCTGAAGCTACTAAAAAAATAAGGGTTGAAGAATTGGAAAAAATGCAGGCTCAAATCGAAGAAACGAAACAAAAAGCAAACAAACAAGCACAAGAAAAATATGGTAAATTGATGGAGCCAATCTACAAAGATTTACAAACAAAACTTGATGCGACTGCAAAAGAAGGAAATTATACGTTTGTTTTCAAATTAGAAACTTCTTTGATGGAGCCAGAAGGTACAAATTTATCTGAATCAGTATTAAAAAAATATGGTGTAACGCCTCCTAAAAAATAAAAAAATTAAAATGAAAAAAATATTATTTTTGGCGATTGCTGTCTTTTTTGTATGGCAAGCCAATGCACAAAGTTTAAAAATTGCTCACTTTGACGTAAATTATGTATTGCCTTTGTTGCCTAAATTCAAAAAAGCAGAAGACGATATGAAACTTTATACAAAACAAATAAAAGACGAAGCCGAAAGCAAACAAAAGGAATTTGAAGCAAAATATAAAGTATATCAAGAAAGTGCAAAAACTTGGGACCCTGCAATTTTGAAAGTAAAACAAGAAGAATTACAATCTTTGGAAAGACAAATCGGTGAATTTGAACAAAAAGCACAAGAAGATGTACAGGGAAAACAAGGAGAATTATTATCACCTATTTATGAAGAAATAGAAAAAACGGTGAAAGAAGTAGCAGTAGCAGGCGGATATACACACGTGTTTCGTACTGAAACAGCGGCTTATGGTACAAAAACTTCTAATCTTTCTGATGCAGTGTTAAAAAAATTAGGAGTTACTCCACCTGTTGCTTCTGAGAAAAAATAAATAATTTTTTGTTTGGATATATCTAAATAAAATAGTAATAAATTGAGTGCAAGCGTTGATTAAATGATGCTTGCATTTTTTTAGAATTTTGGTTTTATTTTGTAATATGCTTTCTAAAAAAATAAAATATACTTTTCACGTCTTGATTTATCTGGATAAAAATGCAACAGTTGACAAACCAATTCTAATTAGTGAAATAGCTACTAAAATTTTCTATAGAAATCAAAGATGAAACGTTAAAAATTTTAGAAAATAATACATTGGCTACTATTTTAGATAAAGAAGGAATTAATACAATATTGAAATAAAAAATCTATAAAAAAACTCCCTCACCTTCGGGGAGGGCTGGGGTGGGGCATAAATTTCATTGAAAAATATGCCCCACCCTAACCCTCCCCAGTGGTGAGGGAATATAAAAACGAAAAATAATAAAAAATTAAAATAACTTTTAAAATCAATGAACAAGCAATTAGTATTTGGATTGATAATCCATCTTTTATTTATAACTAATATTTTTGCACAGGATAAAAAAGCAAAAACTATTTTAGATGCAGTCAAAAAACGTTATCAAGATGAAGTAGCATTTAAAGCAAATTTTAGTTCCACGGCTTCGAGTCCAACGGCTGGCACCAATGAAACGATTGAAGGTGAAATTACTATCAAAAAAGAAAAATTTTATTTGAAATTGCCTCAACAACACGTAATTACGAACGGAAAAACACAATGGACGTATATGAAATCGTCTAATGAAGTAAATATTTCGGACTATACGCCTGATGATGATGAAATTACGCCCAATAAAATTTATTCTTTGTACGAAACAAAATACGAACACGCATACGTAGAAGAAAAAAATGAGCAAGGAACTCTTTATCATATTATTGAATTAAAACCAACGACTTTTAAAAATTCAAAAATTACAAAAATCCGTTTGAAAATCGTAAAAAGTACTCATTCTATTAAAAGTTGGGAAATATTTGAACGTAATTCAAATCGATATTTATATACGATTACAAGATTTGCTAAAGTAAAAGTAGGGGATGATTATTTCAAATATAGCCGTTCTAACTACTCAACTAAGCCACAAGAGATAGATTTAAGATAAAAAAATAAAAATTATAAAAAAAATCACAAAATATTTGGTTTTTTAAAATAAAGGTTATACCTTTGCATACTTAAATAAAATGACAAGTTTTAAATAAGTCAAGGAGAGATGCCAGAGTGGTTAATGGAGCAGTTTGCTAAACTGTCATCGCGTAAGTGATGCGTGGGTTCGAATCCCACTTTCTCCGCAGTAAATAGTCTTCGGGGCGTAGCGTAGTCCGGTCATCGCGCCTGGTTTGGGACCAGGAGGTCGCAAGTTCGAATCTTGCCGCCCCGACAACAAAAATCAACTTCAAAACTTGATTTTCTTTTTTTATTAGATAGATATGGTTTCATAGCTCAGTTGGATAGAGCAACTGCCTTCTAAGCAGTAGGTCATTGGTTCGAATCCAATTGGAATCACTTAAACCTCATTAAAATCGTCTAAATGAAGTTTTTTAGTGAAAAAAGTAAACGTTTAGAAAAAAAAGATAAACCTAAAAAAGTTGTAATTTGTTAAGAATTACAACTTTTTTGCTTATAAAATAAGATATTAACGACTTTTTAACATTATTAACAAAATTTTAACTTTTTTTTTTAAAAATGTTATTTGTGCGAAAGATAAGCATCGAATCTAAATAATTAGAGTTTCAGTCTAACACCTTGACCAACTTGGTAACTTTCGCAACAGTTATATTATCTTAAAAAATATAATTGACTTTTGTTCATGGAAATTATTGTGGAGCTAACTTTATTGTATTATAAATAACCATTTATTTTGAAAATATAGAAAAATATCAATTTGAAAAACGGAGAGATTTTGGGCTAAAGCCAACAATTAAATTTTGTAGTATCCTCCAAATAAATCTGGAGGCAATTCAAAAAAAGAGGTTTTTATTTTCCGCAAATTTTTTTTTTAAAATAAATCACCTAAAAACTAAACAAAATTACCTAAAAAATAGTTGTTGTAGGTAAATTATTTTTTATGGAGATAAAATTATACATTTTTTTGATAGTATTTCTATTTTTCAATATTCATTTTTCTACTGCTCAAACTTATCCTCGCCCTGAAATTGATGTAATGCAGTGGGCAGAAGAAATTTTTGCAGTGCAAGATGAAGACTTAAATTATGAAGATATTTATGAATCACTTTTGCAGTTTTATCAAAATCCATTAGATTTGAATAAAGCAAAATATGAAGATTTAGTACAATTATTCGTATTGAATGAATCACAAATGCAGGCTTTTTTGGTTCATAGAAATAAATTTGGCGAATTTTTAACCATTTATGAACTCCAAACCATTCCTACTTTTACGATTGATGTCATCAAAAAATTATTACCTTTTGTTATCATTGAAGAAACTTCTATCAAAAAAGGCTCACAAAATTTATGGCAAAGAATACAAAAAGACGGCACAGGTTATGCTTTGTTTCGAACCGATAGAACCTTAGAAACCAAAAAAGGTTACACAGAGCAAGCCTCAGAAAGTCAAAAATATACAGGTTCACCTTGGCGCACTTATGGGCGTGTGAGATATAGCAAAGCACAAGATTTTAGCATCGGTTTTACTCTCGAAAAGGATGCGGGAGAGCAATTTATTTGGCAACCTCAAACAAGACAATATGGCTTTGATTTTTATTCTTTTCACGCTTTTGTGCAAGGCGAAAAACGACTCAAATCATTAGCAATAGGTGATTTTCAGTTGCAAATTGGGCAAGGATTATTATTAGCAGGTGGGTTTGCGATAGGAAAAGGAGCAGAAACCGTGCAAACGGTCAGAAGACCGACTACAGGTTTACGACCTTATACGTCTGCGTTAGAAACTGGTTTTTTTAGAGGAATTGGAGCAACTTATCAACTTTCTGAAGAAATTTCTTTGACAGGTTTTATCTCTCGAATCAGGCGAAATGGACAAGTGAATATTGAGGGCGATTCTTTGTTGGAAGATAATAATGCTGATGGAACAATCCAAAATGTTGCGCTCACAGGTTTTCATCGAACTACAAGAGAAATCAACGGAAAAAGTCGTTTTTTAGAACTCACCACAGGCACACATCTTTTATATAAACCAAAAAAAAATCCTTTTGAAATTGGTTTTACATTTTTACATACACAATTTGACAAACCTTTGCAAAGAGAATTTAGAAGTCAAAAAGATGCTGTTCGGTATCAATTTGAGTTTTCAGGACAGACAAATTACAATATTGGTACACATTTTTCGTATCAATATCAAAATTTATCTTTTTTTGGAGAAGGTGCTATTTCAAAAAGTGGTGGAAAAGGTGGCATTGCAGGCGTATTAGGCTCGCTCACGCCTGCGTTAGATTTTGCGTTAGTAATGCGATATTATGACAGAAATTTTCATGCTTTTTTTGGGGAAGCATTGCGAGAAGGTAGCCGAAATATCAACGAACAAGGCATTTATTGGGGAATAAAATTTACGCCCAATAGACAATGGAAAATGGCTGCGTATTATGATTATTTTCGTTTTCCTTGGCTGAGATTTCGAGTTGATGCACCTTCTTCTGGGTCAGAATGGTTGTGTAGAATTACGCATAATTTCACCAAAAAAATAAACGTTTTTGCACAAATAAGAGAAGAAAGAAAAGACAGAAATTTGAGTAGCGAAGTCAGTAATACCACTTTTCAGTCAATAGGAGAAGGAATTAGACGTAATTATTGGTTGGCAGCAGAATACAAAACAGAGAAAAATTTTACTTGGAATACACGTTGGCAAGCATCGACTTTTGAGATTGGTGGAAAAACTTCTTTTGGTTGGGCATTAGTGCAAGATTTGGAATATTCTTTTCAAAAATTACGTATTTTTGGGCGAATTGCCTTATTCGAAACCGATGATTTTGATACAAGACAATATGTTTTAGAGCGAGACGTTTTATGGTTTTTTGCTTTGCCACCTTATTATGGACAAGGACAAAGGCGTTATGTAGGCATCGAATATGCAATTCATAAAAAGTGTAAAATTTGGCTAAAATGGGTAGAATTTCAATTTCCAAACCTCAAAGAAATCGGAACAGCAGGCGAAAATATAGAAGGAAACACACGCACAGATATACGAATGCAAATCAAATATAATTTTTGATTTTTGTTCTGATTTTTCTTCTGTTTTTTCTATTTATTCTTTTTCTCTCCAATAATTACAAAAAATAGCGGTGGCAATTCCTACATTCAAAGATTCTGCTTCTCCAAAACGAGGAATCATAATTTTATGTGAAATTAAATTACTTATTTCTGTTGAAATTCCTTTAGATTCATTGCCCATTACTAATATTCCATTGATTTTTGTTTGCATTTGATACAGATTTTCACCTTCTAATATTGCCCCAAAAGTTGAGATATTTTTATATTCTTCTAAAAAATTTTTAATGGGTTGATATATAATCGGAATCCTCAAAAAAGAAGCCATTGATGCTGCTAAAACTTTCGAATTATATAAATCGACCGTATCCAAAGAACAAACAATACCTTGCACGCCAAACCAATCAGCAATTCTTATAATCGTTCCAAAATTTCCTGCATCTTGAATATTATCCAGCACAATTGTAAGCGTTTTAAGTTGTGGAATAATTTTTTTTTCGGGAAGAAAAGGCATCAAAATTGAGGCAAAATCATTGGTTTGTAAATATCCAATTTGCGATAAATCTTGATTATTTGCTTCTAAAATAGTTATATTTTTTTGTTTAATTAAATTTTCATATTTATTGATAAAAATATTGCTTGCGTATAATTCAGTTATTTCTACTTTACTTTGTAATATCTCGACCACAATTTTTTCACCTTCAGCCAAAAAACATCTTTCTTCTTTTCTGATTTTTTTTTGTTGTAATGATTTTAAAAACTTAATTTTATTTTTAGAAAGCATAATTTTTTTAAAGGGAAAATAATTAAAAATAAGTGTAAATATAAATCAAAAATATTTAATTTTTTGCATCATGGGAAATTATTACGGGAGCTAATTTTGGTCTATATATGAATATCTTTTTATTTTGAAAATATAGAAAAATATCCATTTGAGAAACATAAAAAATTTGGCTAAAGCCAAGAATTAGATTTATATTAACCTCCAGATAAATCTAGAGCCACTTCAAAAAATACATTTGAAAAAAAATCATTTTCCGCACAAATTTACTAGGAACCAATTTTTTTAATCATAATAATAATAATAAACTTACAACAACCCCACACTAAGCATTAGCATTTTTTTGGTAATATCTGCTTCGATAGAGTCTTTTGAGGCTTGTATTAGTTCTTTTTTATCTTTTTCGTTTAATAAGCTTTGTGTTTTTTTTCTTTTTTGGAATAAATTTTCGGCTGTGTACATCAAATTATGAAAATATTTAGCTTTATATTTTATTCTAACATCATTTAACTCAACAGAATTGATATAAGCAAACAAACTTTCTACATCAGGTTTAACCAAAGACCAGACTTGTTGTTTTATATTTTCTTTGTTAAGGTCAAAATTGCCTTTGGCTACTTCATAATTGATAATTTCGTGAATAAATTCCTCGTAATCATCATCTAATTTTTCTAAAATTTTTCCAGCCTTATTGCCTGCGTTCAGATTGAGTTGTTTTCCCAAAGAGAACATCAAAATTAAGCTTGAAATAGTGGCAATAATTATCCAAACTATCATATTTGTATATAAATAAATTTATTACCACTTATTTTTTTGTGAAAATAAGCAGTAATAAATATATCAAATAAAAAAAATAAAAAATGTAGTACTTTACTATAATATGCAAAGATAAATTAAAATAATAAAAAATTATAAATAAGGAACTAAAGCTTGATTTTTTGAACTTGATCTTAGTTTTTTCAATGCTTTTTCTTTGATTTGCCTAACTCTTTCGCGTGTGAGTTCGAATTTATCTGCAATTTCTTCTAAACTCAAAGGATACAAACCATCTAAACCAAAAAAATGACTTAAAATATTTGCTTCTCTTTCAGGCAGTAAAGTCAATGTTCTTTGCACTTCTTTTTTCAAAGAATCACTTATCAAATTGGCATCAGGATTACTTACATTAGAATTTTCTAAAATATCTAATAAACTTCCTTCTTCACCCTGACTGAACGGCGCATCCACCGAAATATGCTTTCCTGATATTTTTAACGTGCTGATAATATCCACTCGGTCAATATTCAACACTTCAGAAAGTTCTTCAGGTGTTGGGTCTCTTTCAAATTTTTGTTCTAATTCCGAAAGCGTTTTATTGATTTTATTCAAAGAACCAACTCTATTGAGTGGCAAACGAACAATTCTTGCTTGCTCTGCCAAAGATTGCAAAATAGATTGACGAATCCACCAGACCGCATAGGAAATAAATTTAAAACCTCTTGTTTCATCAAATCTTTGAGCGGCTTTTATTAATCCTAGGTTGCCTTCATTGATTAAATCACCCAATGAAAGTCCTTGATTTTGATATTGTTTGGCTACCGAAACCACAAAACGTAAATTTCCTTTCGTTAATTTCTCTAAGGCACGCGCATCGCCTTCTCTAATTTTACGAGCCAAAATAATTTCTTCCTCTGGTCTTAAAAGTTCGACTTTACCAATTTCTTGTAGATATTTATCCAAAGATTCGCTTTCACGATTTGTGATTTGCTTATTTATTTTGAGCTGTCTCATTTGTTTATTTTACTTATTTATTTTTAAATTTTAAGTAGAACTTTCTTTTTTTATGGAATAAAATTAATAAAATTATTCTTTTTAGATTATACGAAAAAAGTTATAAAAATGATATAGTTTTTTAAAAAATATTACATTATTTTTTTTATTTTTTATTCTACTATAAATTTTGAGTTATTATTTGTTACTTTTGATTAAGATAAAGAGTTTTTAATCTATTATTTTTCAAAAAATATTTTATATATTTTTATTGAGAATAATTAAGGGAGTATATAAAAAATAAACTACCCACTCAAAAAAACCTATTTTTAGTTCCCTCACCGCTGGGCTTATCTTGTAGGGGTTATTTAGTTGTTTTGCTATTATTTAAAAAAAGTTTTTTTGTTTTTTGAAATAAATTTGTTTTTTGTATTATGTTTTTGTAATTTTGTGGTACGTATAATATTTAACTTAAAAAAATATGTCAAAATTCAGTGGTATAGTTCCTTTTCGTCGTGAATTAAAAAAAGCTTAGACAAAGCCTTTGATTTAGCTTATTCTAAACCAAGT
>JAAFJG010000088.1 GCA_013298075.1 Cytophagales bacterium
GAGAATGGTCAAAATTAGTTCCAAGCACACGCATACCCGCCAATAAAACCGCCATTTCAGGGGCAGTCAAAGTCAATAATTGTGCTTTATCTATCAATAATTCTTCGGCTGACATCGTATAATGTGCCTTTGCATAATTACGGAAACCATCAGCTTGCGGCTCAAGAACTGCAAAAGATTCTACATCAGTTTGTGCTTGCGAAGCATCAGCACGACCTGCCGTAAAAGGAACTTGAATAGTTACATTGGCACTTTTTGCTGCTTGTTCTACTGCTGCACAACCGCCTAAAACGATTAAATCAGCCATAGAAATTTGCTTGCCATTTGTTGCTGACGCATTAAATTCTTTTTGAATATTTTCAAGAATATCAAGCACTTTTGAAAGTTGGGTTGGATTATTGACTTGCCAATATTTTTGAGGAGCAAGACGAATTCTTCCTCCATTTGCCCCACCACGTTTGTCTGAACCACGAAAAGTAGAGGCTGAAGCCCAAGCTGTACTCACTAATTCTGAAATACTCAAACCACTATTTATAATTTTAGAGGATAATGTTTTAATATCATTCGCATCAACCAATGTATGTGTTACAGCTGGAATTGGGTCTTGCCAAATCAATTCTTCGGTAGGAACTTCCGAACCGAGATAACGAACCACAGGACCCATATCACGATGTGTCAATTTGAACCAAGCACGTGCAAAAGCATCAGAAAATGCATCAAAATCATTTAAAAAACGTCTTGAAATTTTTTCATAAATAGGGTCAATTCTCAAAGCCAAATCTGAGGTAAACATCACAGGTGCGTGACGTTTGTCAGGGTCATGAGCATCAGGAACAGTACCAACTCCTGCATTATTTTTGGGTTTCCATTGTTGCGCTCCTGCTGGGCTTTTTGTCAATTCCCATTCGTATTTAAACAAATTTTCAAAATAACTATTGTCCCATTGCGTAGGAGTATTTGACCAAGCACCTTCCAAACCGCTCGTAATTGTATCGCCTGCATTGCCTGTTCCGAACGAGTTTTTCCAGCCTTTGCTTTGCTCTTCGATTCCTGCTGCTGCAGGTGCCACTCCTACATATTTATCAGGGTCTGCTGCTCCGTGTCCTTTTCCAAAAGCATGTCCGCCTGCAATTAAAGCCACTGTTTCTTCGTCATTCATTGCCATACGCCCAAATGTTTCACGAATATCGCGTGCTGAAGCCAATGGGTCAGGATTGCCATTTGGTCCTTCGGGATTGACATAAATAAGTCCCATTTGCACTGCTGCTAACGGCATTTCTAATTCACGGTCGCCCGAATAACGATTGTCTGCCAACCATTCTTTTTCTGCTCCCCAATATACATCCTGCTCTGGCTCCCAAACATCTTCACGACCTCCACCAAAACCAAATGTTTTAAAACCCATAGATTCTAAGGCACAATTTCCTGTCAAAACCATTAAATCTGCCCAAGAAATTTTATTGCCATATTTTTGTTTGATAGACCACAACAATAAACGTGCTTTGTCTAAATTGCCATTGTCAGGCCAGCTATTCAGAGGTGCGAAACGCATTGTTCCCGAACCTGCTCCACCACGTCCATCGCCTGTGCGATATGTACCTGCAGTATGCCAAGCCATACGAATAAAAAATGGTCCGTAATGCCCATAATCTGCAGGCCACCAATCTTGCGAAGTTGTCATCAACTCCACAATTTCTTTTTTTAAGACTGCCAAATCTAATGAATTAAACGCTTTTGCATAATCAAAATTTTCGTCCATCGGGTTTGATAAAGTTGAATTTTGGCGTAATACATTTAATTTTAATTGATTAGGCCACCAATCAACATTTTGTGTGCCTTGACCAGCACTTGTTTTTTTCGCAGTAGCTCCTGTAAAAGGACATTTGTCCTCGTTTGAATTACTCATATCTAACTTATTTGTTATTTATTTAGTTTATATTTTTTTGATTTGAAATAAAATTTGTTGGTTAATATAAAAAGATGATGTAAAAAATGATAAGACAAAATTGACATTTTTTATGAATTATAAAGATACAATAGAATTGTTATATTTCAATTTTTGATAATTTTGTTTTTGTATATTTTAACTATTTATGCTGGAATATTGTTTGAAATATTATCATAAATTAGCCAAAAAAATTTTAAAATACGAAATAAAAATTAGAATATTTGGGAAGTTTATATATTCAAAAAGTAAATAATTAACGTTCAAAACTTCCCAAAAAAACTAATATTATTTATTATAAGAAGTATAAACTTTTGCGTCATCTTCTGTAATATCAATATCACTCATAATAATCAACCTTTCGACTACATTTCGAAGTTCACGAATATTACCTGTCCAATTCAATTCTTTGAGATAACCCAATGCTTCTTGGCTAATTTTTTTCATACTTGCCCCATATTCTTCTGCAATATCTCCCAAAAATTTATCGACTAACAAAGGAATATCATCTTTTCTTTCGTTCAATGGCGGAACGTGCATCAAAATCACGCCCAAACGATGATATAAATCTTCTCTAAAATTATTTCCATCAATTTCTTTGCGTAAATTTTTGTTTGTAGCCGCAATCACACGCACATTGACACTAATTTCTTTATCGCCGCCCACTCTTGTAATTTTACCTTCTTGTAAGGCACGCAAAACTTTTGCTTGAGCAGATAAGCTCATGTCTCCAATTTCATCTAAAAACAAAGTGCCACCATTTGCTTGTTCAAATTTTCCAATTCTTTGCTTGATAGCAGAAGTAAAAGAGCCTTTTTCGTGTCCAAATAGTTCACTTTCAATCAATTCACTTGGAATAGCCGCACAATTCACTTCAATCAAAGGTTTATTTGACCTCAAACTTTTGGCGTGAATCCATTTACAAACCAATTCTTTTCCAGAGCCATTTGGTCCTGTAATCAGCACTCTTGCTTCGGTTGGAGCAACTTTTTCAATATCTTCTTTTAGTCTTTTGATAAGGTCAGAATTACCTACAATATCATAAGTTTTCGAAACTTTTCGTTTCAAAACCTTCGTTTCTTGCACCAATTGAGATTTATCTAAAGCATTACGCACACACAACAAAAGACGGTTGAGGTCAGGTGGTTTTTGGATAAAATCAAAAGCCCCCATTTTAGTTGCTTCTACGGCAGTTTTGATTGTTCCGTGTGCAGAAATCATAATAAATTGAATGTCTTTTCCCAATTCACTTACTTTTTCTAACACTTCCATTCCGTCCATTTTGGGCATTTTTATATCACAAAGGGCGAGGTCATACTCACCATTTTTGATTTTTTCATAGCCTTCTTCGCCGTCTTGTGCTTCATCAACTTCGTATTTTTCGTATTCTAAAATATCTCGAAGCGTATAACGAATACTTTTTTCGTCATCGATTATCAGGATTTTAGCCATTTTTGTAAAGGAAAGTTTGCTTTTTTTGATTTTAAGTTACAAAGTTATTAGAAAAAAAATAAATTCCAAATAGATATAATTTTTTTTTTAGTTTTTTTTTGTATTTGTTACAAAATCAAAACAATATTGTCAATTTTATCTAATTATTAGCATAAGTTTGGAATTTTTTTGTGTTTTTTGTTTATGCTTATTGATTTTATTTTTTTTAATTAAGGTATAAAAAATGGATTGATATGTTTTTAAAAATGCCGTTTTTTCAGTTTGTCAAGTCTTCGACATCGACAACTCAAAAAACTATTGATAAAACAAAAAATGTTTTATTTCTTACGCCATTCTCACAATATTTATTTTTTTCTAAAATTATGATTTTTTTTTATCAATATTTCAAAAAATATAATTAAATTTGCAAAATATTACAATCAGAAATTAAAAAATTTTATTGATTAGTTCAAAATTTCGCTCAAAATTTTTATCAAAATATTATGAAATACGCAGAAATTCCTCGCACTTTATTCATTCAAAATAGACAAAGATTGTTTGCTTTGATGTTTCCAAATCATATCGCTATTTTAAATTCGAGTGATATTATGCCCACCAACGCAGATGGAACAATGCCATTCAGACAAAATAATGATATTTTTTATTTGTCAGGCATAGACCAAGAAGAATCTATTTTGGTTTTATTTCCTGATGCTCCTGAGAGTAGATTTCGTGAAATGTTGTTTTTGAAAGAAACCAACGAAAATATCGAAATTTGGGAAGGACATAAATATACCAAAGACGAAGCCACCAAAACTTCGGGTATCGAAAATATTTATTGGTTATCTTCGTTTCATACAATTTTACATACATTAATGGGCTTGTGCGAGGGCGTATATTTGAACACAAACGAGCATAGTCGAGCAGTTGTGGAAGTGGAAACCAGAGATGCGAGATTTATCAAAAAAATAAAAAATGAATATCCATTGCATCAATACGAAAGATTAACGCCTTTGATGATACATTTAAGACCGATTAAATCGAATCTTGAAGTCAATATTTTGCAAGAAGCGTGCAATATTACAGAAAAAGGTTTTCGTCGTGTGTTGTCTTTTGTCAAACCAAATGTAACAGAATTTGAAATTGAAGCAGAATATATTCACGAGTTTGTACGCAATCGTTCACGCGGGTTTGCTTATACGCCCATTATTGCCAGCGGATACAACGCGTGTGTTTTGCATTACATCGAAAATAGTCAAGTGTGTAAAGATGGAGAAGTGATTTTAATGGACGTGGGAGCAGAATATTCGAATTATAATGCAGATATGACTCGATGTATTCCTGTGAATGGAAAATTTACCACTCGCCAAAAACAAGTTTATAATGCCGTTTTGCGTGTGATGAAAGCAGCAACCAATATGCTAAAAGTAGGCAATGTTTTGAATGAATATCATGAAAATGTAGGCGAATTGATGACCAAAGAATTGATTGATTTGGGACTTTTGACTACGCAAGAAGTACAAAATCAAGACAAAGATATGCCTGCGTATAAAAAATATTTTATGCACGGAACTTCTCATCATTTGGGTTTAGATGTGCATGATGTAGGCAATCGATACAGAAAATTTGAGTCAGGAATGGTTTTTACGTGTGAACCGGGTATTTATATTCGTGAAGAAAATTTGGGAATTAGATTAGAAAATGATATTTTAATTACTTCCGATGGGAATTTTGATTTGATGCGAAATATTCCTTTAGAGGCGGAAGAAATTGAGGATTTAATGCACCAAAAATAAAATTATTTTTTTTTCAAATATGGCAAGAAAAGACCGTTATCATGATGATGTGAAAGAAGCGTTAATCAACGAAGGTTGGATTATCACTCACGAACAATTGATGTTGAAAGTAGGTAAAAAAAATATGTACGTTGATTTAGGAGCAGAACTAATAGTGGCTCAAAAAGAAAACATAAAAATTGCTGTCGAAATTAAAAGTTTTTTAAATACGTCTGAAATGTTATATTTTTATGAAGCATTAGGACAGTTTAGTATATATAAATTAGCCTTAAAAGAACAAGAACCAGATAGAATGCTTTATTTGGCGACTCCTGATTGGGTATATGAAGAATTGCTTGACGATAAATTTATGGAAAGAGTTTTGATGACTTATGAAGTATTTTTGATATTGTTTAACAATGAAACAAAAAAAATTACACGATGGATAAATACATACAAAACAAAATTAAACTAAAAAATAAACAATGAAAAAAATAATTATATGCTTATATTTACTCTCTTTTTTCGGCTGCAAACAGGTCGAAAAATTAGATGAGGTAGATATAAAAATCTGGAAAAACGATAAATTAGCTTGTAAAAATGAGCGAAAAAATATGGTAAAACCAATCGTAAACCAAAAAGAAAAATTAAAAGGATTGGGACAAAATGCCATTATGAAATTGTTAGGAAAACCTGATTATCAAGAATTGCAAGGCAGAAATCAAAGAACATATATTTATTTTTATGAAAAAGGAGAACCTTGCGAAAAACCAAATAATGTAATCAATTATGCCAATTTATCTACGTCAAAAATTCTAAAAATTAGATTTAATGCGACAGATATGGTCAATGAAGTTACGATGCAATAATTTTTATGAACATAAACAAAAAATAAAAAAATGTATATTATTAAAGTAAAAGGAAAAGCAAAAATTCCTGATTATATTCAACTAAGAGATGAAAATTTTGTCCTAATTGCTTATTTTAGAGCAGATAGACCTCTCAAAAATTTAGAAAAATATGGATTAGAAGGCAAAGAAGAAAGCCTAAGAAATTTAATTGATAGTTTATCTTTTGGAAAACTACAATTATTGGATATTTAAAAAAATTCAACAAAAAATAAATAAAAATAAAACTTTTTAAACTCTAATTTTTAGCGTAATATGTTGATTATCAATGAAGATTTAATCATAAAAATTGAAAAAGCCTTAGATACGGTTCGTCCTTATTTACTGGTCGATAAAGGAGATGTGAAAATTATAGAAGTAACTCCTGACGGAACTTTACGCCTCGAACTTTTAGGCTCGTGTGGAAATTGTCCGATGTCCACGATGACTATGAAAACAGGCATTGAGGAAGCGGTCAAAAATGCTGTTCCCGAAATTTTACACGTGGTTGCTATCAATGGAATAGAAGTGGACGTAGATATTGACACTTTAATTTAATTTTTTAGATGCAAAAAGGAGAAATTATTAAAGGATATTTGGTGTTGCAAGATTTCAAAACTGCAGGCGGAGGTTTAAGTAAATGGACTTTTGTGTCAAAAAATAGACAAGAGTTTTTTATGAAAGAATTTTTATCACCTAAATATCCCACGAATGATGCGCCCGGAAGTGCATTATCCAAACAAAATAAAAAGATTGAATGTGAAAAATTTGAAGAAAGACATCAAAATATCAGAAAAGCATTGCAAGAAAAATGTGGCATTGGTGGAAATTTGGTGATTACTTTAGATTTTTTTAGGCAAGAAACAAAGTATTATAAAGTAACTGAAAAAATAGAAGTTGCTTCACTTTCTACGGCTGAAATTTCGGACTTATCTTTGTCTTCTCAAATTTTAATTCTGAAAACAATTACGCATAGTTTGAATGTATTGCACAAAGCAAATATCGTTCATAGTGATTTAAAACCTGATAATATTCTTATCAAACAAACCAAAACGGGCAATTATACCGCAAAATTGATAGATTTTGATGATAGTTATTTTAGTGGTTTGCCACCGATTTTGAGTGAAGAAGTAGTGGGTGATATGGTTTTTTATTCGCCTGAATTGGCTTCTTATATCAAAAATCCAACCGAAGAAAATGCCCAAAAACTAACGATTAAATCTGATATTTTTGCGTTAGGATTGCTTTTTTGTGTGTATTTAACCAACGAATTACCACCATTTTTTTCGACTTATCAATATGCTTGTTTGGCAGCTAATAACAATCAAAAAATTGTTTTTGCTCCCGAAAAAAATATTCCTGCAGAATTATTATTGCTCATCAATAAAATGTTATCCACCAAAGAAAAATTAAGACCTGATACGAATGAAATTTTTGAAAAATTAAAAGTCATTGATGCCGAAAATAATATACAAATAAAAACTGAAATTGATAAAAAATCAGACGAAAAATTAGATAAAAAAACAGAGATAAAAACAACTTCAAAACCAAATACAAAAGAAGAAAATACAAGTTCGGGTTTGAGAGGAAAAGGATTAAATATTTTAAATAAAGATAAATAAAATGTCGATTACTTTGTATATTTTTTTATTTTTGGCTATTGTGTTTGCCTCTGTTTTTTCTGCTCTTTTTGGATTGGCAGGTGGCACAATGATTTTAGCAGTTTTGACGTGGACATTGGGCATCAAAAATGCCGTTCCTTTGCATAGTGCGGTACAATTTGTGGGTAATGTGGCTCGTTTGGGCGTATATTATAAATTAGTCGTTTGGAAAATTGTAGGTTATTTTGTTATATTTACTTTGCCCGGGGCTTATTTAGGTGGTTTATGTATAGATTTTTTCAATGAAAAATGGTTAGAATTAAGCGTTGGAATTTTTATTTTGATGACTATATTTATGCCTAAACCATCTTTTAAAAATGGTATTCGATACGAAATATTTACTTTATTAGGTTTTTTAGGGAGTTTTTTGGGAATGATTGTGGCGGTGAGCGGCCCTTTTATTGCGTCTTTTTTTATTCTAAATAATATCAAAAAAGAACAAATGATTGCTACCAAATCGGTTTGTCAAGGCATTACACAAATTACAAAATTGATTATTTTTGCGTCTGTGGTCAAATTTTCTTTCGAAAAATTTGGTTTTTTATTACTTATTTTATCTTTGGCTGCTATTATCGGAACTTTCATTGGGCGATATTTAATAGAAAAAATAAGTGAAAAAGCGTATAATGTTTTGAATAATTGGTTATTGGCAACGATTGCAATTTTGATGATATTGGGGGCTTTGATGAAGATTTTGATGTAAGAAAAATATCCTCAAAAACACATAAAAATAACTCATAAAAATAAAAAAAATCAAAAAAACAACATTTTTTTATTTCAATTTTTTACCTTTGCACTTTTATATTTTAATCTAATTTATATGTCATTTCAATCGTTCAAAAACTATACTTTTACTGCTGGTTTTATTTTCTTCATTCTCTTGTTTTTTATCTTTTTTCAAGGTTGTGAAACCAAAAAAGAAACTCCCAAAACTCCTCAAAAAATTGACCAAGACGCAGCAGAAAACATAGATTTTTCGGAATTAGAGGAACTTTCTACAGATTCGGGAACAGTTATTTTGGATAATATGGCTGAAAATTTTATCAAACAATGGCAAATCAAAGGTATGACTATCGCCATTGCCAAAGAAGGGAAATTAGTCTATGCCAAAGGTTTTGGATATGCTGATGAAGAAAAAAATATCAAAACAAAACCGCATCATCTTTTTAGAATTGCGAGTGCATCAAAGTTGGTTACTGCGGTCGGAATTATGAAATTAGTAGAAGAAAATAAATTATCTTTGCAGGATAAAGTATTTGGAAAAAATGGAATTTTGAAAGAATATAATTCATTTATCAAAGATACTTTGGCTTTTGAGATTGAAATTGAGCATTTATTGACGCATACGGCAGGTTGGAGAAATCAATTACGGACTGACCCAATGTTTGAGCCTGTTTTGGTGGCAAATGCGATGAAAGTTTCTTCGCCTATTAGTTTTGAAAATACGTTGATTTTTATGCTTTCACAAAAAGGATATTTCAAAGCAGGCGGTTTTTATGATTATTCTAATTTTGGATATTGTGTGTTGGGGAAAGTCATTGAAAAAATCACAGGAAAAAGTTATGAAACTTATATGCAAGAAGATATTTTGGAAAAAATGAATATCAAAAGAATGAAAATTGGTAAAAATAGATACATAGATAGATTTCCCAACGAAGTAAAATATTATGATGCCAATAATGCGACTAAAAATTTGTCTATTTATTCCCCCAAAGATTCAGCCACACGCGTATATGAGGGCAATAATACACACGCATTGGGTGCGGCAGGAGGTTGGATTGCGAGCAGTGTAGATATGTTAAGATTGTTGTGTGCTGTTGATGGTTTTGATACTAAACCTGACTTTTTGTCCGAAAAATCTATCAACCGAATGGCGTATCCTATCACCAAAAAAGATAGTTTGGGCGTGAGAGTTTTGGGTTGGAAACAAGTCAATAAAGAACAATGGTGGCGAACAGGCAATTTGGCAAGCACTTCTATTTCTTTGACACGCAAACAAAATGGTTTTAGTTGGGTTTTGATTACAAATACAGGTTCTTGGCGAGGTCCTTTTTTGCCTTATGAAATGGAAGGAATGATGAATAGAACGATTGCTAAAATGACTTTTAAAAATCAAGATTTATTTCCTTTGGCTGATAAATTAGAGCATTTTTGGTCTTTATTTTACGATTTGTAAACTCTATTTTTCTGTTGATTTCTTTGTATTTGAAAGAAAAAATATCTATCAAAAAAGCAGAAAGTAAATAAACTTTTTTCAAATAAAAAATGTTGTAAGGTTATAATCATTGTTATTCTTCGAGTAGCAAAATAAAAAAATATTAGGCGTATAAAAAAAGCATACCTTTTCAGGTTAAAATTATCATAAAATGAATAGTAAGATTAGCAAAATATTAAAAGTGGAAATTAAATCACTTTGGAAAAGATTTGATTTGATATGGAATCTGCAACCTGACGTTAATATACTCTCAGGGATAAATGGTAGCGGAAAATCTACAATTTTAGATTGTATTGCTTGTTTAGTATCACTTGGCGGATTACCTAAAAAAAGTAGTAAGCTTATTCAAAGCGTTAAAGTTGTTTTTGATAACGGAAAATTTATTTTATTCGAACAAATAAATGATACAATTAAGAATTTGGAACTTAAAGCAAAAACAAATCCAAAATATAAAAATATTATTTCTGATTTAAAAGATAAAGAAGGCTCTGATTATAAAAAAATTAGAGACGTTTCATTTGGTATTACTTCATTCAATGATCTTAAAATGACAATCGAAGAATTACGTAGTCTTATTAAAGTTAATGTCATAAGCACCTTTGACAACGTTATTCGAGAAATAGGAAGACGACCTGACGAAAATGTCAAAACTGAATTAGATAGAGATATTTTTAGTCTTCAAAAACAATATTTAGACTATCAACTCAATATTGGTAAAAAGGCATTCGAGATAGTAACACAAAATAATGGTCAATCACAAGAAGAAGTGTTGAATATTAAAAAACAACAAGAAAGATTTCTTGAAATAATTGACAATCTTTTTAAAGATACTGACAAAAAAATTAATAGAAAAAAGAATGAAATTGTTTTTGTATCTGGTACTGACGAGATAACAGCCTATCAACTCTCGTCTGGTGAAAAGCAAATTTTAGTAATTCTTTTGACTGTTTTGGTTCAAGATAATAAGCCGTCTATAATTTTTATGGACGAACCTGAAATATCTTTGCATTTTGATTGGCAAAAAAAATTAATAGGGTATATAAAAGAGATAAATCCAAATACCCAAATCATTTTAGCAACACATTCACCAGCCGTTATTATGGAGGGTTGGCGTGATAAAGTTTCTGACGTAAGAGATTTAATAACTAATGACAGACAAAAATCTAAAAAATAATATGGAGCCAAGTTTTTTGTTAGATAATTTGAACTCTGATTTGTTGGCTGCACTTACAGCATTATCACCCAAAAATTCTGCGAATCGAGTATTAGTTTATGTTGAAAGCCATGATGATATTTCATTTTGGAGAGATATTTTATCTCGTTTTCAAAAAAATAATGTAAACTTTGACATTCAGCTGCCTTCTCAAAATACCTTACAAAAAGGAAAAATAGCAGTTCTTGAGTTGGCAGGTAGTGTCGGACAGAATTTAATATTATGCGTTGATAGTGATTATGATTATTTGATGCAAGGAAATTCTGAAACATCTAAATTGATTAACAGATGTCAATATATTTTTCAAACGTATGCTTATTCGATTGAGAATTTAAAATGTTATTCGGAAAGTTTACACCAAATCTGTACTCAATCGTCAAAGAATGATAAAAAAATCATTGATTTTAACGAATTAATGCAACTTTATTCATCAATCGTATATAAATTGTTTTTATGGTCAGTTCATTTTTCGTTAAAAAAAGATACAACATCGTTTACATTAGGTGAATTTTGTGACACAATTAAAATATTAGAAAAAGTACAACTTTCAGATAATTTTGCTTCCGCATTTGAAGGATTAAACGATAAAGTTGCTATAAAACAGCGTGAACTTGAAAGTAAGCACCCAAAAGAGGTAAACGAAATAGAATTATTAGCAAAAAAACTTGATCTACTTGGAGTCTTTCCTACAAATACCTATCTTTTCATACAAGGTCACACAATAAAAGATAATGTTGTTTTGATGTTTTTAAAGCCTATTTTTCGACACCTCAAAACAGAAAAAGAAAACGAAATAAAGGCTAATGCAAAACATAATGAGGAATCTTCAAATCAATATCATTTATACAAAAAACAAATTTTTTCGATTGATTTAGCCGTTGAAAGTAACACCGAATTTAAAAATTGTGATTTATATTTAAAAATTGAAAGCGATATTAAGAAGTATTTAAAAAAATTTTAAGAAACTAATAAAAAAACTCTATTTTTCTGTTGATTTTTTTGTATTTGAAAGAAAAAATTCTGTCAAAAAATAAAAACAAAATCACTTAAAAAGCCATTTTTTATCATCATACAATAATTTTTTACGAATTTTATTTTCAAATATTTGCTTTTTTTAAACAAAAAAAGTAATTTTGTTGGGAAATTATAAAAAACAAAATGAAATATCAAAATATACAAGAAGAAGAAATTAAAAATAAAATAACCATAGATTATTTTAAAATATATAATTGCACCAAAATAATAGGAGATATAGATTTTTGTGTGGCAATGTTTGAAGAATCTCAAGACATTTCAGAACAAGAATCACTTTTGTGGGCGGAGGCAAAAACAGGCAACTCAGATGTATCTAAATCTATCACACAACTTATTCTTACGATAGGCAAGGCAAAAACTTTTAGCAAGTATCTTCCGCCTAATATGTTGGGTGCTTTTGATGGTGAAAAAATAGCTTTTGTGCCTTACAATGAAATCAATGATATTTTTTATATGAATGATTTTAATTGGAATGTTACGCCTTCTAATCATAATAGCAGAGAATTTAAACTGATTCATGAAAAAGTAAAAAACACAATTGACGAAAAAGCATTGCTTTTTTATTATGAAAAAGACGATACAGAACTGAATAATTTTATCAAAGATAATTTTAAAATAGGAAAATTTGGTGTTACTAAAACCAGAATCGATAAAAATAATTTTATTACGATTTATAACAAATGGCTACAAACCGTAAAACCAACAATCGCTATTAATTGGGATTTAGTCAAAAAAAATAATATCATTGATGGTGATTTTTATTTGGCTGATTTGCTCTCTACTGAAAATAAAACTTTGAAAGATAGTTTGTA
>JAAFJG010000089.1 GCA_013298075.1 Cytophagales bacterium
ATGAAAAAAAACTTTTGTATTATTATCAATCTGCTTTATATACAAAGTTCGGAAGTAGCATACAGATGTCATCAGGTATTTCTGATGTACATCCTTTTTATTTTTGGGTACATGATAGTATATCTACAATTTCAGGGCTTTCTAAAAGTGATAAACCTAATGCGAAAAACCAGCAATGGCTTGATGAGGCGATAAAAACAAAACGATTTACTTTAATTCCTAAGCCTAAAAAATAATGGTATTATTGGTGGCGAAAGAATAGGATTTCTAAATATTATTTCTCTATTTAAACCAAAAAAAACTTAGCCATTCTAAAAAGAATAACTAAGTTTTTTTCAATTTTATATCTATCTAAAAAAAATTAATTCGTAAGGAATATCACCAAAGGAATTAACGCATATAAAAATGGAATTAAAATTGCAAAACCAATTCCTACACTTTTGATAATAGGTGTATATTTTTGGTGATTTAAACCAAATGTTTGGAATGCACTTTGAAAACCGTGCAATAAGTGAAACGCTACGCCAATCATACAAACGACATAAATCGCAACTATCCACCATTGTTTGAAAACATCAACAGTCGCAGCATATAAATCGTGTCCTTTGACACCACCTGTTAGTTCTATTTCGGTCAAGCCGCCAAATTTAGATTTTGCCCAAAAATGTGCTAAGTGCATCACCAAAAATAACAAAATAATACTTCCTAAAATCATCATCTGACGAGAAGCACTGCTTGATTTTGGATTTTTTGCTTGATACGCATAAGCCACAGGTCTTGCTTTTTGATTGGCAATCGTCAAGACAATCGAAACAATAATATGTAACACAATAAAAAAGAAGTTTCCAAACGAAACGACTTGAATAAATTTATTATGTCCCATAAAATAAGCATATTCATTAAAAGTTTTACCATTATCAGGAATCAATAATTGCAAATTCCCAATCAAATGCACAAAAAGGAACAGAATTAGAAACGTACCTGTCAGTGCCATCAATAATTTACGCCCAATGGTACTATTCAAAAAATTGATTAACCAATGTTGTTTTTTTTCAGTTTGAACTGTTGACATATTTTTATATATTTTTAATAAAAGTTTAAATACATTTTTAAATTTAAAATAAAATGAACTGTTGTTTATTTGCCCCAAATTTAATAGCAAAATATATATCAAACAAATTTTTTCATTTATTTATAACGATTCTAAGTAATTTTTCAAAAAATAGTTACTTATTTTCGTTTAATAATTCAATTTGTTTTAATAATTCATTTTTTTCGTTTTCTTTTTCGGTTTTAAAAGTTTCAAATTGCGCCTGTAAAACTTCAAATTGTTCATTTTTAATCGTTGATTCGCTTTCTATTCGTTTTACTTTTTCTGCTTCCAAATTGTCTAATTTTTTGGTCAATATCTCGATTCTTCTATCTCTTGCTTTGAGTTCCAAATCTATGCTATTGTCTTTTTGTCCCAAAATTTCTTCCAATTCTATGGCTTTTCTGCGGTATTGTCTGTGTTCGGCTATGAGTTTCATATTTTTAAAAATATAAATTCCCCAAGTAATTGCAAAAGTAATCACAGCCGTTAAAATCATTAAAAAGATAGTCCAAAACATTTTTTTTTTATTTATTTTTTTTGCAAAGGTAATATTTTTATTTGAATTTTTGAAAATATTTTGTTACATTTTTTTAATTTTAAAAACTATTATCCCAATAAATATGGGCTTGATTATAATAGGCGATTCGATTTTGGTACATATTTTCTAATTTTATCATCACTTCTTCTTCTTTCAAATTGATAAATAAAGGTCTTGATTTTTGATTCCCGATAATTCTTTGGGCAATATTTTGTAAAGGAGCATCAATAAAAATACATAAAAAGTTTTTGCAAAGAATTTGTAAATTATCATAAAAACAAGGCGTTCCGCCACCTGTAGCCACAATTATATTTTCTTGTTTAAGTACTTGATGCAAAGCCACTCTTTCCATTTCTCTAAAATAATCTTCCCCAAATTTTAAAAAAACCTCTTGAATAGTTGCCTTTTCTTGTATTTCAATCCATTTATCTAAATCAATAAACGTATAATCTAATATTTCTGCTAATTTGCGTCCTTGCGTACTTTTGCCTGCGGCAGGCATACCTAAAAAAGCAATTTTCATACTATTTTTATTTTAGTCTAATATTTTTGTGGCTATTTCTATATAATCATAGACATCTTTGGGCGTAAAATTTTTAAATTCTGTTGCTCTTTTATGTCCTAATCTAACTACAATAGCATTTTTTTCGGGAATAATTATCATATATTGTCCCAAAATTCCTCTAAAACAAGGATAATAAGTGTTTTTATATTTCACCAACCAAAATTGATAACCATAATGTTTTACTTTTTCATGTTTTACTTTTTCACGTTTTACTTTTTCACGTTTTACCTTTTCATTTTTTTCGTCATCTACTAAATAATCTGCGGGAGAAGTTGCTTCTTTGATATAATTTTCGGGAACAATTTGCTCGTCATTCCATTTTCCATTTTGCAACACTAATTTTGCTAATCTCGCAAAATCTTTGGCGTTTGAATGAAAACAACAAAACGATTTTTGATTTCCTTTTTTATCTACAAACCAATACGCATCACGTTCAGCACCGATTTTTTTCCAAATTTTTTGGTCAATATATTGTGATAAAGGCATTTTAACCGCTTTTTGAAGTGCTAAACCTAATATTTCTGTATCACCACTGCTATATTTAAAAGTTTTTCCTGCGGGAGTAATGATAGGTAAATTGGTGAGTTGTGTATATAAATCTTTCTCAAAATAGGCTCTTACTACACTCGAAAGTGGATTTGTATATTGTTCACTCCATTCCAAACCTGAACTCATTGTCAAAAAATCTTTAAAAGTAAGATTTTCTTTGCCATTATTTTTAAATTCGGGTAAAAAATCTGCTATTTTTTGGTTTACATTTTTAATTTTTCCTTCTCCAATCGCAACGCCTATCGCCAAAGAAATCACACTTTTTGCCATTGAAAAAGAATTAGAAAGACTTGTTTCGTTATAATTTTCCCAGTATTTTTCAAATTTAATTTTATCATTTTGAATAACCAAAAAAGCAACCGTTTTATATTTATCAATCAATTTCGACTCGTCTTCTGTGAGTTTGTATTGATTATATTTTTCGTCTAATTTCCATTTTTCTGGAGTAGATGATTTTTGTAAAATTTCTTTATCTGAATCATTCAAACTTGCAATCGAAGAGCCTCGATACGCATAAAAAATGGCTGTTTGTAAATATTGATATTGTGTAAAACCTATCAAAATATACATCAATATAACCAAAGTAAAGAAAGAAATTGAAAAATAAAATAGTATTTTTTTTAGTTTTTTCATTTTTTTATAAGTATAAATAATTGATTATCAATTATTTATTTTAAATTTAAGATAATAAATTCAATATTTTTATTTTCTATTTTTAATAATGCGTAAAAGCATAAGTAATAATATTTGCTCCCATTTTGAGTGCTTGCAATCTTACGTGTTCGGGGTCTTTATGGACTGCTTGGTCTTCCCAACCATTGCCCAAATCACATTCATAGGAATAAAAACAAACTAATCTTCCTTCATAAATCAGTCCAAAACCTTGCGAAGGTTTGCCGTCGTGTTCATGGATTTTTGGCAATCCATTTGGAAAATCATATTTTTGATGATAAATTGGGTGAGAAAAAGGCAATTCTACAAAGTCTAATTCGGGGAATACTTTTTTCATTTCTTTGCGAATAAATTTATCCAAACCATAATTATCATCGATATGCAAAAAACCACCTGACAATAAATATTTTCTTAAATTACTGACATCTGCTCCCGAAAAAACAATATTTCCATGTCCTGTCAAATGAACAAAAGGAAAACTAAAAATTTCTGGGCTGGAAGGCTCAATAATTTCTTCTTCTGTTTGAATATCAGTTTGTAGATTTTGGTTACAAAAATTTATCAAATTAGGCAAAGAAGTTTTGTTAGAATACCAATCACCACCACCATTATATTTCATTTTTGCGATTCGATAGGTGGCTTTTTGTGCGTATATATCACACGTAAAACTGATTAAAAGAACAGAAAAAAGTATCAATATTTTTTTATATTTCATCATAAATTTGCAAATAAATAGATATTTTTGAATTTTTATAAACGCAAAAGTAATAAAATTTAATGAAAAAAAATAATTTATCACAAAAAAATAATTGATTTTTAAAAAAACCTTTTCTTTTCTTTTGATGTTTTTTGTAAATATAAAAAAATAAAACTAATTTTGCCAAAAAATAAAAATATTATGAATAAAGTAATAATTGAAAATGGACTTAAAATCGTCTGTATTGATGATAAAAAATATAAAATCTTAGAGATTCCTGCCGTCATAGAAAGAATGGATTGGCTTGAAAATAACCTAAATGAAACTAATGAATATTTACTAACTTTATCTGATGAAGTAGAAAGAGCAAAAGCAGAAATACAATTGATAGCATTGAATGGTGAAAAGACACGTTTTATTGAAAATTTAGGTAATTTCATTACAAGTCTTAGTTTCTTAGATGTAGATGATGATAATCATACATTTGGAGTAGCTTTTAAGTTATTTTTTGAACTCGAATTGGAAGAAGGGTACGAACTTTTAAAAAACATAGAAATTCCTGCTGTTAGAGATGAAAAAATTAGCAAAGCATTGGCACAACAATTTATGCTAAAACTAAATTTTTGTCTTTTTTTAGACGATCATAAAGATACTTCTAGGGAAGAATATGATAAAATAATATCAAATGTTATCAAATATTACAAAGAAGTTTTTAAAATAAACAAAGATGATTTTGAAACGTCTGATATTTTAAGTACTATTTATTTTAAAAAAAAAGAATATGAGGAAGCGCTAATTTATTGCAAAAAATTGGTAGAATTAAAGCCTAATCACCCAGTTTTGTTAAGTAATTTAGGAGATTGTTATTTTGAAACACAAAATAATAAGAAAGCTATTACCTGTTTTCGAGAAGCAATCAAATTAGCCCCTAATATTGCAAACATTTGGATTAGGCTGGCAGATGCTTATTATTTTGAAGAGGGAGAAATAGATCAGGTAATAAACTGTTATTTAGAAGCATTAAAAATAGAACCTCGAGATACTGAAGTGAATGCAAGTTTAGCATCTATTTATGAGGAGAAGCAAGATCTTGAGAAAGCCATTCATTATTATGAAAAGGCAATATCATTCGGAACTGACCAGATGGAGGATTATGAAAATTTGGCAAGATGTTATAATGATGCTGGTTTTTCTTTCAAAGCCATTGGAGTATATAAACACATTTTGACATTATTTCCTCAAGATTATGATATTTTATTAAATGTTGCTGATATTTATAAGAACGAAGAAAAATATAGCAAAGCAATAGAATTTTATCATAAAGCATTAGTGTTAAAACCTTTTGATCCGCAGATTTTGTGGGATTTATGTTTTGCTTATAGTGTTAAAAAAAATAAAAAAGAAACACTTTATTATTTAGAGCAACACATTATTAATTATGAAAAATTTGGTGAAGAAGGTAAAGAATTTTTCGATGACGCACAAGAGTTTTTATGGCTTAAAAATGATACTGATTTTCGAAAGTTAGTCGATTAACTTATCGATTAAGTTACTCTAAAATCAAATTTTCTAATTTAAAAAGATTTTTATTGTGATTAAAAACAAAAAAAAATCTTTTCTTTTGATGTTTTTTGTAAATATAAAAAAATAAAACTAATTTTGCCAAAAAATAAAAATATTATGAATAAAGTAATAATTGAAAATGGACTTAAAATCGTCTGCATTGATGATAAAAAATATAAAATCTTAGAGATTCCTGCTGTCATAGAAAGAATAGATTGGCTTGAAAGTAACCTAAATGAAAGTAATGAATATTTACTAACTTTGTCTGATGAAGTAGAAATAGCAAAAGCAGAAATACAATTGATAGCATTGAATAATGAAAAGACACGTTTTATTGAAAATTTAGGTAATTTCATTACAAGTCTTAGTTTCTTAGATGTAGCTGATGATAATCATATATTTGGAGTAGCTTTTAAGTTATTTTTTGAACTCGAATTGGAAGAAGGGTACGAACTTTTAAAAAACATAGAAATTCCTGCTGTTAGAGATGAAAAAATTAGCAAAGCATTGGCACAACAATTTATGCTAAAACTACATTTTTATCTTTTTTTAGATGATACTAAAGATACTTCTATGGAAGAATATGATAATATAATATCAGATGTTATCAAATATTACAAAGAAGTTTTTAAAATAAATAGGAATGATTTTGAAACGTCTAATGTATTAACTAGTATTTATTTTAAAAAAGAAAAATATCAGGAAGCACTAATTTATTGCAAAAGAACGGTAGAATTAAATCCTAATCACCCAATTTTGTTGAGTAATTTGGGAGATTGTTATTTTGAAACACAAAATAATAAGAAAGCTATTGAATGTTTTGAAAAAGCAATCAGATTAAACCCTAATGTTGCAGTAAGTTGGACTAAGTTGGCAGATGTTTATTTTGAAGAGGGTGCTCCAGATACCACAATAGAATGTTATTTAGAAGCATTAAAATTAGAACCTCAAAATGCTGAAATCAATGCAAATTTAGCATTTGTTTATCACGAAGTTGATAATTTTGATGAAGCTATTTATTATTATGAAACGGCAATGTCCTTGGGAACTCAGCGGATAACGGATTATAAAAACTTGGCTAGATGCTATAATGATGCTGATTTTTCTTTCAAAGCCATTGCAATATATAAAGAAATTTTAAAATCTTTCTCCCAAGATTATGATATTTTATTAACTATTGCTAATATTTATAAGGACGAAGAAAAATATAGCAAAGCAATAGAATTTTATCATAAAGCATTAGTGTTAAAACCTTTTGATCCGCAGATTTTGTGGGATTTATGTTTTGCTTATAGTGTTAAAAAAAATAAAAAAGAAACACTTTATTATTTAGAGCAACACATTATTAATTATGAAAAATTTGGTAAAGAAGATAGAGAATTTTTCGATGATGCACAAGAATTTTTATGGCTTAAAGATGACCCTGATTTTCGAAAGTTAGTCTATTAACTTACCGATTAAGTTATTTTAAAACCATTTTTTCTAATCGAGAAAGGTTTTTATTGTGATTAAAAGCAGAAAACCTTTTTCTTTTCTTTTGATATTTTTTTGTAAATATAAAAAAGTAAAATAAAACTAATTTCACTCAAAAAATAAAAATATTATGAATAAAGTAATAATTGAAAATGGAATTAAAATTCTCTGTATTGATGATAAAAAATATAAAATCTCGGAGATTCCTGCTGTTATAGAAAAAATGGAGCGGTTTGAAAATAAACTAAATGAAAAAAATGAGTATTTAGAAACTTTGTCTGATGAAGTAGAAATAGCACAAGCAGGAATAGAATTGATGCTATTAGATGATGAAAGGTCAATTTTCGTTGAAAATTTAAAACATTTCGTTAAAGTGCTTACTTTGTTAGATGTAGATGATGATAATCATACGTTTGGAGTAGCTTTTAGGTTGTTTTTTGAACTTAAATTTGAAGAAGGGTACGAATTTTTAAAACATATAGAAATCCCTGCCGTTAGAAATGAAAAAATTAGCAAAGCATTGGCGCAACAATTTATGCTAAAACTAAATTTTTATCTTTTTTTTAATAATGGTCAAAATCTTTCTGGGGAAGAATATGATAATATAGCATCAAATACTATCAAATATTATAAAGAGGTTTTTAAAATAAACAAAGATGATTTTGAAACGTCTGATATTTTAAGCACCCTTTATTTTAGAAAAGAAAACTTTGAAGAAGCGAAAATTTATTGCAAAAGAATGGTAGAATTGATGCCTAATGAATCAGATTTATTGAATAATTTGGGAGATTGTTATTTTAAAACACAAAATAGTAAGAAAGCTATTGAATGTTTTGAAAAATCAATCAAATTAGACCCTGATTTTGCAGAAACTTGGACTAAGTTAGGAGATGCTTATTTTAGAGAGGCAAATATAGATAGCGCAATAGAATGTTTTTTAGAAGCATTAAAATTAGAACCTGAAAATGCTAAAATAAATGCAAATTTAGGATTTATTTATCATCATGACAAAGATTTTGATGAAGCTATTTATTATTATGAAAAGGCAGTATCATTGAAACCTCTTCAAATAGACGATTATAAAAACTTAGGAGTTTGTTACAGAGAGGCTGGTTTTCCTTTCAAAGCCATTGCATTATATAAACAGATTTTGATACTATTTCCAAAAGATTATGATATGTTATTAGCGATTGGTGATATTTATAGTTGTGAAAGAAAATATAGTAAAGCAATAGAATTTTATCATAAAGCATTAGCCTTAAAACCTTTTGATAAAGATATTTTCTGGGAATTATCCTTTGCTTATAGTGTTAAAAAAAATAAAAAAGAAACACTTTATTATTTAGAGCAGCACATTATTCATTCTCCAAATTTTGGTGACGAAAATAGAGTATTTATTGGTGGTTCACAAGAATTTTTATGGCTTGAAAATGATCCTGATTTTCGAAAGTTACTTGAGTAATCTACTCTAAAATCATTTTTTTTAATCGAAAAAGGTTTTTATTGTGATTAAAAGCAAAAAACCTTTCTCTTTTCTTTTGATGTTTTTTTGTAAATATAAAAAAGTAAAATAAAACTAATTTCACTCAAAAAAATAAAAATATGATGAATAAAGTAATAATTGAAAATGGAATTAATATGGTTGTTATCAATGATGTAAAATATGAAGTTACACAAATTCCTTCGGTATTAGAAAAAATGGCTCGGTTTGAAGAAGTATTAATGGCAAAACATACGCATTTAGAAACATTGAATGTTGATACTGATACTGATACTTCAGAGATAGAAAATGTAGAAGTGAAAATTTTAATGGTACATAATGAAATGAAAAATTTCACTCAAGATTTTGGTAAATCTATTGCCATGCTTTCTAAATTAGAAATAGATGATAATCATATATTTCAAACGGCTTTCAAATTATTTTGTGATCTTAAATTTAAAGAAGGATATGAATTTTTGAAAAAAATAAAAATACCTACTGTTAGAAATGAAGAAATTAGCAAAGCATTGGCACAACAACTTGTTTTAAAACTAAATTTTTATATTCTTTTACAAGATGATGAACCTGATTTTGATACAGAATTTGATAAAATTCAATTAGATGTTATCAAATATTATAAAGAGGTTTTAAAAATAAATAAAAATGATTTTGAATCTTGTGATATTATCGGTGATATTTATCTTGAGAGAGAGAGTTATCAAGATGCTGAAATTTATTTTAATAAACTAATAGAATTAAAACCTGATGATAATGTTTCATTCCACAACTTAGCAGTTTGTTATTCTCATTTAAAAAACTATAATAAATCATTTACATATTTTCAAAAATCACTCAATTTAAACTCAAATTTTTTACCAACCTGGACTAATTTAGGAGACCTTTGTTTTATAGTAAAACGTATAGATGAAGCGATAGAATGTTATTTACAAGCAGTACTATTAGCCCCTGAAAATCTCGAAGTTTATCAAACATTAGGCTCTATTTATCAACATAAAAGAGATTTTAATAAAGCCATTTATTGTTACGAAAAGGTAGCATTATTGTATAAAAGTAACCTTCATTATCTCGAAAATATTGATTATTACCAAAAATTAGCCATTTGTTATGATAATGTTGGTTCTCCTCTCAAAGCCATTGTAATATATAAAGAAATTTTGGCAATGTTTCCAAAGGATCTTGAAGTATTATTGTTGCTTGCAGATATTTATAGAAATCAAGGAAAATATAGCAAAGCGATAGAGTTTTATGATAAAGCATTAGATATAGACTCTCTTGATGAAGATACTTTATGGGAGTTATGTTCTGCTTATAGTACCAAAAAAAATAAAATAAAAACGCTTTATTATTTAGAACGACACATTGATTGTTGTCCAAAATTTGATCACGAAGATAAAGCATATATCAAGGGTTTAAAAGAATTTTTATGGCTTAAAGATGACCCTGATTTCCGAAAATTAGTTGATTAATCTTTGATTAACTTACTCTAAAACCAGCCACTAATACATCGTCCATTTGCATTTGTGAGCCTTTCCAACTCAAAAAAGTGTCTTCTAAAATGCTTCTTTGATAGGTCATAGGCTCATTGGCTATTTTTAATAAAAGTTCTCTTAATTGTTTTTTACTAAATTTACGATTATTTTCTCCGCCAAACTGGTCTTGATAACCATCTGAATACATAAAAACATTGAGAGGACTTTCTGCAAAACTTAACGTATATTTTGTATAATTTCTATCTTTAAATTCTTTTCCTTGCCAACCACCAACTGACAAATTGTCCGCCTTACACTCCATTATTTCACCATTCTGCACATACAATAAAGTGTTTTTTGCTCCCGAATATTCCACCGTTTTATTGACCATATCTATCACACAAACCATCATATCCATACCATCTCGGTTGTGCGTTTCCTGTTGTTGCAACGCCTCGATAATGCCATTATTCATTTCTTTGATAATCAATTCAGGCGAACAAATGCCTTTATCTCCCACAATTTGATTGAGTAAAGAATCGCCAATCATAGACATAAACGCGCCCGGAACCCCATGACCTGTGCAATCATTGGCAGAAAAAATAATTTTTTCATTTTCATATCGTATCAATTTCTGAATTACTTCTTCGCCCACTTGTACCTGCTCATAAATAGGTCTTTTTTCGGTTTGATAAAACCAATAAAAATCACCACTGACCACATCACGCGGGAGAAAATACACAAAATTTGGCAAAACTACATCAATTTGTTTTTTGGAAGGCAACATAGCCGCTTGTATGCGTTGTGCGTACCTGATGCTACTTTCGATATTATGATTTTTGAGTGCAATTTCTTTATTTCTTTTTTCAATTTCATCATTTTTGAGCGTAATTGCTTGATTTTTTACTTCTATGGCTTCTTTTTGTCTGATAATTTCAGTATTTTGATTAGATAACAAATTATTATCTCTTTTTTTGAGTTGATAAGAACGCAACAAAACCAAAGCCAACAAAACCACTAAGCCCAAACCAATCGAAACCGCTCCAATAATTAAGTCCTGTAATTGTCTTTTTTTGTTCTGCAAGGCTAATTGATTATGTGCTTTTTCAACTTCATAAGAAGTTTGTAAATTTTCAATTTTTTTCTTATTTTTTTCGTTAAATTGTGCTTCTTTGCTCATCAAATACAAAGATTGATATTCAAAGGCTTTTTCATAATTTTTTTTAATCGTATAAATTTCAGATAAAGTCTGAGATGATTCTTGTAATTCTTGGGATAAATTATGTTTTTCAGCCAAAGACAAACTTTTCAGAGCAAAAATATAACTGCTGTCTATTTTTTCAGATTTGAGATAAGTATTGGCAATATTATTATACGTTGAACTCAAATTGATTTCACTTTTACCTAAAATATCAATTTTCATGGCTTGATAATAATAATACAAGGCTTTTTTATAATTATTTTTGGCATAATAAACCAAGCCCATATTATTGAACGAAACCGCAATATCTTGTTGATGAGCAAGTTTTTTTCGAAGTTGTAATGATTTTTCGTAATAATCGAAAGCCAAATCTAATTTATCTTGTTGATAAAAAATATCTCCTAAATTATTGAGTGTGCTTGCTTGTCCTTCTTCATCTTTTACTTTTTCGTCAATTTTGAGTACATTTTGATAATATTTTTGTGCTTCTTCGTATTTTTCTTGCCCTTGATACACCACGCCTACATTGTTCATTGTTTGTGCGATTCCTTTTTCATCTTTTATATTTTCATAAATTTTCAAAGCATTAAAAAAATATTCTAAGGCTTGCGAAGCATTGCCTTGCAACTGATAAACTACGCCAATATTTTTTAAAGATTCTGCTTCTTCTTTTTTATAATTATTTTTTTCTGATAATTCTAAAGCAATTTGTGCATATTTTCGGGCTTTTATAGGTTCACTATTATTCAAAATTTCACATAACTGAATATACAATTTAATTCTTTCCTTTTCTTTGGTTGCATTCGTAATTTGATGTAATAAAGTAGCGGTTTGTGAGTCTAAAGTAATACTTTTGACTTGTTTTTCATTTTCATTTTCTTGTGAAAATAAAATTTGAAAAATACATAAAAATAAGAATTGAAAAATAAAATATTTTTTTTGCCAAGTTTCTTGTACCATTTTTTCTATCATTTTCTTTTTAGATGATTTATAAAAATAATTGTATTTGATGATGATATTAGTTATAATACAAATTCGTTACCAAACCATAATATATTAGTATTTTTTAAATGAAAGAGATTTTAGCACACAGATAACACGGATTTAGCGGATTAATACGAATTTTTTTTCTTTTTTCTTGAATTTTTAATGATTTTTGTCAATTTTTGGTTACCATTTAAAAA
>JAAFJG010000009.1 GCA_013298075.1 Cytophagales bacterium
CTCAAAAAAGAAAAAAAAGTAGAAAAAAATCAAAAAAATGAATAGAGATTAGACAAACTTTAATGAAAAATAAAAAAATGGTTTTCTTGAAAGAAAACCAACGCTAAAATATTGTCCAAAGTCTAAATTAATTTGAAAATATAGAAAAATATCAACTCAAGAAACATAAAAGTTTCGGCTCAAGCCAACGATTGAATTTTATATTTGCCTCCAGATAAATCTGGAGGCAATTCAAAAAAATATTATCCATCAAAAAGGAATTTTATATCTTTTTCCTTTTAAAATATTTTCAATCATTAATTTTGTATCCAAAAAAATAGTAGAATTATCGTTGGTTAATAAAATAATTTTTGTTTTTTGTTCTTTCCACCACCAAATTCCTGTCTGAAATCCGAGCCATTTTCCTGTTTGAAACAATAATTTTTCGTCTTGTTTGATGTGCCAACCTTTGGCAAACGGAACAATTTTTCCATTATTTAGGACAAAGGGAGCAAAATAATCATCTTTTTTATCCTCTAAAAAAAAATCTTCTGTATAAAATTTTTCAAAATGATGCAAATCATCAAGACTCGCCCAAAGTCCTTCTGCTCCATAAATATATTGTAAAAAATGGTCATCAAAATTTTTCTTTCTATCTAAATAAAAAGCATCAACACAAAAAATTGGTTTTTTTTCTGATAAAAATGGAAGATATAATTGATTGATAGTCAAGCCTTTACATACGTCATCTTTCACAAAATCTATCCACAATTTTTGCCCTACTAACTCAACTATGCGTGCCAACAAAACATAATTGGTGGGACTATATTCAAAATCTGTTTCAGGCTCAAATCTTACATTTGGCGAACTTGCTATAATCCAATCAATCACATTTCGATTCGTAGCATAAGTATTCAAATCTTTCGAATTATTTAAAAAATAGGTTTGATAATCAGGCAAACCCGAAGTATGATTTAATAAGTGTTTGATTTTCAAGTTTTTATATTTTGTTTTTCTAAAATATTTACTTAAAGAATCTTCTAAATTGATTTTATTTTTTTGGAGTAATACATCAATGGCTGCGGCTGTAAAAATTTGTGCCACTGCTCCAATATGAAATGCTTTTTGTGTGGTTAAAATATTATCCAAATCACGTTTATATCTGTCTGTTGTGCCATAACATCTATTCAATAAAATTTTTCCATTTTCTTCGACCAACAAACAACCATTCCATCGGTATCTTCTGCCAATTTCAGACAAAATCATATCGATTGTATTTTTTTTGACTTCACTCCATTTAATTTTCACAGAATCAATTTGTTGATTCAATGTTTTTTCTTCTTTTTTTGTTTTTTTATTTTGACAATTTAGGAAAATAAATGAGAAAAAAATAAAAAATAATAGTAAAAACGCTGTTTTTTTATGGTTTATCATCTTATAAATAAAAACTTTCAAAAATAAATACTAAAAAATTTGGTATTCTTAATAATCTGTCCTACTTTTGCATTACACATAGCTGGTTGAAGGATACCGAAGTAATTTTAACTCCCCGTTAAAGGCTTCGGTTTTTTTATTTTTAATTCATTTGAAATAATTTAAGTGCGTTTTCAGTCGTTCTTTCACTAATTTCTTCCAAACTTACTCCTTTAATATCCGCTAATTTTTGAGCAATAATTGGAATATAACTCGATTCATTTCTTTGCCCACGATGTGGGACAGGCGATAAATAAGGGCTATCCGTTTCTAAAACCAAATATTCCAAAGGAACATTGGGCAATACATTATCCAAACCGCTTTTTTTATACGTTACAACGCCACCAATTCCCATATAAAAACCCAATTCCATAATCGTTTTGGCAGAATTTTCACTTCCGCCAAAACAATGAAATACACCTCTCAAATCTTCGCCTGCGTGTGGAGAAACTAACTCAACTGTTTCTTCGAAAGATGCTCTACAATGAATTATAATCGGAATTTTATATTTTTTTGCCCATTGAATTTGTATCGTGAACGCTTCTTTTTGTTGTTCCCAAAAAGTTTTGTCCCAATGCAAATCTGTACCTATTTCTCCAATGGCTACAAATTTTCTTTCTGATAAATGTTTTTCCATAATAGCCAATTCTTTTTCAAAATCTGCTTTTACCGAACAAGGATGCAAACCCATCAAAGCAAAACAATTTTCAGGATATTGATTTTCTAATTCGTACATTCCTTCAATGGTTTTTGTGTCTATATTAGGCAAAAAAAACTTGTTTACGCCTTCAGAAATGGCATTTTCAATGATATTTTTTCTATCTTTTTTAAATTGCGCATCATATAAATGTGCGTGTGTGTCTATGAATTCTAACATTGTTGTTTTATTTTGTTTGTTTTATTTTCTTTTTTTATTTTGTTTTTTTGATTATTGTTTCAAATTTTGATATAAAAAAAGTAGTAAAATTCTCGTTTTACTACTTTTCTAATCAATATGAAAACTAATCTATTGTATGAAATCTATTTTCGCATCATTGTTTCAAGACGTGCTTGATATTTTTTCGCATTATAATATTCGTTAGTATTTGGATATTCTCTTCCTACTTTTTCGTATATTTTTAATGCGTCTTCATTTTTCTTTGCTTTTTCGTAAGCCAACGCTAATTTCATCATATAAATTGGCGTAAATTGTTTATTTGATTTATAATCAACGGCTCTATTATAATTAGTAATTGCTTCTTCAAACTGATTCAATTCCATATAAGCATCACCAATCAAACTATAAGCACGTGCTTGCACGAGCCAATCATTTCCTGAGAATTTTCGCAATCTATCAATCGCTTCTTTGAATTTTTTTTCTTTCAAATGGGCTACCCCTGAATAAAAATAAGCCATATTTGCTGCTTTACTTAACGGATAATTTTTAATTATCGCTTCAAAACCCAAATAATTTCCATCACCTTTGATAGATTTTTTATAATCTTCTGCTTTCCACCAATATTCAGCAGCAAACATTTGTTCTTGTGCTTCACGTTCTTGCGAACCTTGCATATAATTAAATATAAAATATCCTGCAATAATAGCAACAACTAAACCAGCAACAATTCCAACGATGATTCGATTGCGGCTTATATATTGTTGTGTTTTGACAAAACTTTCTAATGAATTTTCTTCTGTTTCATTTGATTCAATTTTTGGAACTTTTATCAAATCTACATTTTTTATTTTACTCATTGTTTTAAGAGGTCTTTCGATTTTTAAAGTGCAAAGGTATTGATATATTTTCTAAAAAACTAATTTTATTTAATTTTTTTTATAAATATTTGTAATATTCTAAAAAATATTCTAATTTTACAAGCTGAATATTAAAATAAAGCAAATAAAAACAAAAATATTGCCTTTTATTTCTTAAAAAAATATGATAAAAATTTATAGTTTAATCATTTTGTTATTTCTTTTTTGTATTGATTTATATGCACAATTTAAAATTCCGAGAATTTTAAAACATACAAATCCTATACAAATTCAAAATCTTTATGCTTTAAATTCTCCATTTAGAGAAACAAATGTTTGCGTTTCTCCCGATGGACAATATATTTTTTTTATGTCTTTGAGAGGTGGACAAACTTGGTCAAAACAGCGTTTGCAAGGAAGAAATGTAGTGTATGATGGTGATATTTGGAGAGCAAAAAAAACGAATGGACAATGGGAATATCCTGTTGTGTTAGGCGAAAATATCAATACTTATGATGGAGAAGATGAACCAAATATTTCGCCCGATGGACAAAATGTAGTTTTTCAAAGCTGGGGAAAAAATTGGGAAACCACCAACGGACCTTATTATCAATCTACGCTCACAGGCACACAATGGGGAAGTGCGGTAGGATTGGGAGGAGGAATTAACCAATTTTTTAATTACCTTGCTATCACAGATTCGAAAGACATGGCAATTATGTCAGGTTTGAAAGACAATAATTATGCTACTGATGGCGCAACCCTTTCGGCTGATGGCAAAATATTTATTGTTGCGGTTGGGCAATACACAGGAAAAATGGATTTATATATCTCTCGAAAAAACGAACAAAATATTTGGTCATATCCTAAAAGATTGCCTGTGAGTACTATGGGTAATGAACGTTCTCCTTTTTTGGCTTCTGATAACAAAACTTTGTATTTTGCCTCTGATGGTTATGCAGGTTGGGGCGGTTTAGATATTCATAAAACGACTTTAAATATTGATGATAGTTGTGGCGAAGTTATCAATGTAGGAAGTCCTTTTAATACTTGGCAAGATGATTATGGTTTGATTTTGACTGCTTCGGGCAACGAAGCCTATTTTGTGAGAGAAGGTGATATTTATTTTACGAATACCAAAAATGCTAATGTTGAATTAAAACCCAATGAACCAACTTTGATGCTTTCAGGAAAAATTATACTCAAAAAAAGCCAAAAACCAACGCAAGCAACTATTAAAATTATCGATAAAGATACGGATAAAATAATCGTAGAAACGAAAAATAATGCCCTTACAGGCGAATATGCGATTGTGATACCTAACACAACCAAGCAAATTGAGATAGAAATTACAAAAATAAAATATAAAAAAGAAAACGAAGAGGTAAATATTCCTAATCTTTCACAAGGTTTGAATAAAATTGATACTCATTTTTATTTATTGACAGAAGAAGAACAACTCGCAGAAATTCCAAAGGAAAATGCCGCTTCTTTTGGAGAAGAAACCAGATTAAAATAAACGTATGAATTTAAAAGACATCGCCTTAACACCTATTTATTTTTTGATAATATATGCCGTTTTGAATAATATCAAAAATGGCATAAAAGACCCAATATTGAAACAATATTATCTACCTGCTTTCACTATGAAAGCCTTCGGTTCTCTTGCTTTTGGTTTAATTTATCATTTTTATTATGGTGGTGGTGATACGGTCAATTTTTATAATGATACTTTGCCAATTTGGGAGGCTTTTGTGAATAATCCAATACTTGGTTTTCAAATTATCACCTCAACAGTAGGAACTTATCCGCCAGAAATTTCTTCTTATTTAGTTAGAATTTATTTTTATCACGCAGGTGATTCGGATACTTTCAATACCATTAGAATTTCGGGTTTTTTTAGTTTTTTTACTTTTAATACTTATTCTTCCATTGCTTTAGGGTTTGCTTTATTGAGTTTTACGGGTATGTGGAAAATGTATCGAGTTTTTTATGATTTATATCCAGAAGTTCATCGACCTTTGGCTTGGGCTGTTTTTTTCATTCCTTCGGTTTATTTTTGGGGTTCAGGTTTGATGAAAGATGGCATTTGTATTGGTGCATTGGGTTGGTTATTGTATGGATTTTATTTTACATTTATCAAAAGAGAAAAAATTTTATTGCATTTATTTTATCTTATTTTTGCGGCTTTTATCTTATATGCTTTCAAAAGATATATATTGTTTGCGGCATTAGTGCCTATGGTTTTGTGGGGATTTTTACAATATCGTATGCAAATTAAAAATAAATTAATACGCCTTGTATCTTTGCCTATTTTATTGGCTATAGGTATTCCTGTAGGTCTTTGGGGCTTGTCAAAAATTACAGAAGGAGATAAAAAATATAGTTTAGAAACATTAGGCAACACAGCAAAAGTATCAGCAGATTGGCTACAAACAGTTGGAACTCAACAAAAAGGTTCGGTTTATTCTGTTGGAGAATTAGATGGAAGTTTGTTAGCTCCTTTGAGATTAGCACCTCAAGCTATTTGGACAGGTTTATTTCAACCTCATCCTTGGCAAGCACGTAATATTGTAATGATAATTTCTTCGTTTGAAACTACTTTTTTTCTATTGATTACTTTGCGTATATTATGGGCAACTGGTTTTTTTGCGATTTCTAAGTTACTTTTGGAACACCCTCTTACTTTTTTTTGTTTAATTTTTACTATTTTATTGGCTTTTGGTACAGCCATTGGCTCGGCAAATTATGGTTCATTGGTTCGTTATCGGATTCCGATGATGCCATTTTATTTGGCTATGTTATATATTTTACGTTATCAAACTCATCGTTCTGTTAAGTTATTTTAAAAAAATGTCAATCATAACCATTAAAAAACATCAAGAAGTAGAAATGATAGAAACAGGTTTTTCTTTATTTGGAAAACCTTTATTAAACGTGTATTGTTTTTATATTGATGGTATTTTGCTTGATACAGGGCAACATCGAATGCAAAAACATATCATCAAAGCTTTAGAAAATAAAAAAATAAATCAAATTATTCTTACGCATCATCACGAAGACCATTCGGGAAATGCACAAGTTTTATCAGAATTACATCAAGCACCGATTTATGCTAATGAATTATCAGTGCCTTATATTACCAAAGGTTTTCCTTATCGAATTAGGTTTTATCAATGGTATAATTTAGGAAAAATAACATTGGTTAAAAATCCTTTGCCCTATCCTACAAAATTTGAAACTAAAAATATTTGTTTGGAACCTATTTATACGCCCGGACATTGTGAAGACCATTATTGTTTTTTTGAACGCAATAAAGGTTGGTTATTTAGTGGTGATTTATACATTGGAAACTTGCAAGTGATGAGAAATAATGATGAAGATATGGAAATAATGATGGAAAGCATTATCAAAATGTTGGCGTATGATTTTGATGTATTGTTTTGTTGTCATCACCCAAAAATCAACGATGGAAAAAAATATTTACGATATAAATTAGAATATTTACAAGAATTCCAACAAAAAGCCATTCATTTTTATCAACAAGGATATTCTATCAAAGAAATTATGAAAAAAATGAATAAAAAAGAAAATTGGTTTTATAAAATATATACAGAAAACGATATTGGCGTAGATTTTATGGTTCAATCTGCTTTGAGAAAAACTATAGAAATGGAAAAATAATATATGAAAAAAGAAAAAAATTATCATAAATATTACCATTTTCCAAATCAAAAAATAAGTGGAAAATGTTTGGTTTCAAAATAAATGGATATTGATAGGTTTTTCTCAGCAAAAGCCTTTTTTATTAGTAAATATTTTTTTGCTTTTTATTTTTATCACCCATTCTATACTTTTGAGGTTTGATTTATCGTTATCAAAAAAAATAAAACCTTTCAAAACCAAAGAAAATTATGTCAAAACAAAAGGCATTAGAAAAATTAGTAGAAAAAATAAACGCAGATAAAATTCCCGATGCGTTATTATTTTCCTCTTTTTTAGATATGATGATAGAAAAACCTGAAATATTTTTTAAAGATATTTTTAAAGTTTTTGCTGATATGATGGAATTTTATTTGTACGAAGATAAAACCAAAAAAAGAGATTTATTGACATTAGAAGAAGCAAATTTTGACAAAATCTTTAAAGAAAATTGTGAAGAACCTTTTTTTATTGATAGATTGTTGGCAAATAGATTGCTAAAATTGACCAATATATTCAAAAAAGGCGGACAATATGGACAAATTTATTTATTCGAAGGTCCTCCAGGAAGTGGAAAAAGTACGTTTTTAAATAATTTATTATCAAAATTACAAATCTATACACACAAAAAAGAAGGCGTTTTGTACCAAACAAATTGGAAAATAGATACTATCGATTTTACTTGCCCTGAACACGACAATCCAATTATTCAAATTCCAAAACAATATAGACGCAGTTTTTTAGAGGGTATTTTGCCCGAAAGTGAATTTAAAACTAAATTATTCAACGAAAAAATTTATGAATGGATTTGGAAAGATGAACCTTGTGCTTTATGTAAATCAATCCAAAAAAATATCACAGAAAAGGAAAATAAAGAGTTAGCATTTTTAGATTATTTATACGCAAAACCTTGGATTTTTGATAGGCAATATGGCGATGGCGTGAGCGTTTTTAATCCAAATGATATGTTGATTGATAAGCCTTTGCAAAATGAAATTCTAAAAAAAGAGTTAGAAACCTATTTTAAAAAACAATTTCAGGTCATTTATTCTGTTTGGGCAAATACCAATAATGGCGTAGTGGCATTGATGGATATTAAAGAAAATAATGTAACACGTTTGATGACTATTCACGGTTTGGTGAGTGATTCAGTGCATAAAGTTGGCTTGATAGAAGAAAATATCAAATCGTTTTTTATGGGTTCGGTCAATCCCGCAGACAAAGTTCATTATCAATATACACCATCTTTTCAAGATAGAATCGTGAGTATTCCTGTGCCGTATATTTTAGATTATAATACAGAAATGGCTGTGTATAAACATAAATTTGGTAAAAATATCAGCCAATTATTTCAACCAAGAGTGATAGAAAATATTGCCCGAATTGTCATTGCTACGCGTTTGCATAGTAGCAATACGATTGAAAATTGGTTAGAAGACGTAAATCAATATATTGCTTGGTTGGATAGTGATTTATTTATTTTGAAAATGGAAGTCTATGCAGATAAATTACCACATTGGTTATCGGAAGAGGATAGGAAAAATTTTGATGAAAAATTGAAAAAAGATTTTAGCAAAGAAGCAGAAAATGAAGGGCAATTTGGATTTTCGGGGCGACAATCTTTGCAGGTTTTTAATGCCATTTATACCAAATATAGTAAAAATGAAAAATTGATTACGATGGAAATGGTGCAAAATTTTTTCGAGGAAAGAGAAAAAGAATATCCTGAAATTCCCAATGAATTTGTCAGTAATTTAATTGATTTTTATGATTTTGAAACGTTACAAGAATTAAAAGAATCAATTTATTCTTATAATGAAACTCATATCCAAAAAGATATTCTCAATTATTTATTTTCTTTAAATTATGAAGGAGAGAGTTCGATTTTTAATCCTTATACGAATGAAAAAATTGAAATTTCCATTATCAATTTCTGGAATTTTGAACATATTATTTTAGGCGAAGAATTTAATACTCGTTATGCAGAAAAATTTAGAGGTTCGATGCGAAAAGAATATGTAGCTCAAACTTTGGTTCAAGAAATGCAAATTCAAAATAAAACTTTGCAAGAAAGTACACAATATCAATTTTTGTACGAAAAATATACACAAAATTTAAAAGAAAATTCGTTGGCACCTTATGTAGAGGACGAAAATTTTAAACGAGCCTTGCAAGATTATGACACACATGCTTTTCAGGCGTATAATGAACGTATGAAAAATGATGTTACTTTGTTGCTTAATAATTTGGAAACGAAATTTAATTATTCGAAAAATGGTGCAAAACAAATCGTTTTATATGCTTTAGAGCAAGATTTGATGACAAAATTTGTAGATAATGACTAAAAAAATCTATCAGAAAAACTATCCAAAAAAAATTGGAATAATTTTTTCTAATAAATATATTAAAAAAAACTTTATAAAAATAGACTTTTATTGTACCTTTGTACGTTTTTAAAATAAGCAAATAAAAAACTTGCACAAAACTATGAAAAAAAACACTTTGATGGGGGCTTTTTTGATCGCCTTCACTATGGGAATAACACCCTTAAAAGCACAAGAAGATATTTTAAAAACTGTGATTGATATAGTATCACCTGTGGAAATATCAGACTTAATCAAAAAACAAGGAATTAAATATGATAAGACTATGCTAAGCAATCCGACGGTTCTTGCAGGTTATAAATCAGACTACAAACGTGCTTTAAATTTGGGCGTTTATAGTACAGATATGGGCTATTCAACTATCAATGAGCAAAGTAAAGACGCATTAGGATTCTTAACTGGTGTAAAAAAGACAGCCGAAGCATTAAAAGTAGGTCAATTTATTGACACACAAAGGATGATGCTTTTGGCTTCTAATAAAAAAGACATCAATAAATTATTAGAAGAAACTACAAGCACTTTTGAAAACATTAGTGATTATTTGGATAAACAAAAAAAACCAAGTTTGGCGGCTCTGATGATTACAGGCGGTTGGCTTGAAACATTCCATATCACTTGTCAGGTAGCAGAAAAACAAACGGACAAAACGGTAAAATCTGAGTTAAATACTAAAATTATTACACAAAAAATTATTTTAGAAAAAATATTAGATGCTTTAAAACCTTATACAGACAAGGATATTATAAAATTGCGCACAGATTTGAGTGGTTTATCTAAATTATTAGAAAAATATAAAATCGAAAGCGAAGCCATAAACGGAAGTGATGAAGCAAAGGAAGAAAATGGTTTGATTACTGCTACAGGAAATAACTCTTCAAAAGATATAGAAATTAGTAATGAAGACTTGAAAAAAATCAGCCAGTCGGTAAGTTCTATTCGTTCTTCTGTGGTGAGCGTAAAATAAAAATAAAAATAAATTGTGATTTGTTTTTTTAGGAGAATAAATCACAATTTTATATCTATATATAACAAAACAATCAAAACTAATTCATATTCAATTAAAAAAATGAAAATTTTTGCTTTTTATTGCTTAATAATACTATTTTTTTTCTTTAATTATCAATTATTCGCACAATGCGATACAGATAAATATACAGATAAAAGTATTAAACGTATCCAACCAGAAGGATACACATTTTTAAAAACTTATCCAGTGAATGGCGAAAAAGGCAAAGAATATTCTTATATTTTTAGTCACGGCACCAAATATATGATTGCATTGAGCAATCAGGACGCACATAACAAAGGATTTTATTTGACTATTTATGATTCAAATAAAAAGCAAGTAGTTTCGAGCCATTTAGATGGAAAATATTTTCCTGCGATACAATTTACTTGCAAAAGTACAGGAATTTATTATATGCGTTTTTCGTTTGATGGCTCTCCACATTGTGGGGTGGGCGTATTAGGAATGAAAAGATAATAAAATACAGTATAAAAAAAATTATATCTCATATTTTTTTCTATAAATAATATGGAACTGACTAAAAATGAAAAATATTTTTTGATTACTTTGTTTAAAAATTTTGTGATAAGAAAACAAAAAAATGTATTTTCTTCACAAATTATTTTTGAAAAAAGAACTTGTATTGATGTATTAGATATAAAATTTATCAAAGAACATGAAAAAAAAATATATTTTAAAAAATTAGTAAAAAAAAATATCCTCAAAAAAAATAAAATGTTTGGCTATAGATTTTTTATTAAAAAAGAATTTATAGACCAAATATATATCTTAGCGGAGGCAGAACAATGGAACTTAATACAGCAACTAACAACTATTTGGGCTGATAACGAGTAAAAAATAAATACAACATAAAATAAAAAATAATAAAATAAAATAAAAAATAAGTTTCTAAAAAACTTCTAATACTATGAAAAAAATATTGTTTATAATCATAACTTTCTTTTTGGCAAATGTGGCTATAGCACAAAAAAAACCAGACCCAAAAAAAACAGACCCTAAAAAACATGTAACGCCCAAAGTTGACCCTAAAAAACACGTAACGCCAAAGGTTGACCCTAAAAAACACGTAACGCCAAAGGTTGACCCTAAAAAAGTTGATCCAAAAGCAGCTAAAAAAGATGAACCACCTATCATAGAGTTTCCAAAGATTATTCCTGACCCAATTCCAACACGCAAAGGAGACAAATGGTCTTTTACAGGAATGAGTGCTACTTTTGACCAAGTAAAAGCATTTAAACCACTTTTAAGACCTAAAAAAATAAAAGTAAATGTATTAGGTGCCGACGGAAAACCAGTGCAAGACTTAAAAACTAAGAAATATATTCAAAAAGATAGTACAATTATTGAAGAATATGCCCTTTTTGCAGCCGTAAAAGTAGGTGAAAAATGGGGATATATTGATAGAACAGGAAAATTTTTAGTACAACCTAAATACTATGAAACAAGGTCTTTTACGCATAATTATGCAGTAGTTTCTACTGAGCAAAAAGTAAAAGTAAAAGTTGGAGAAACAGAGGAGGAAGAATTGAAAATTTTATATGGCGTAATTGATGACAAAGGAGTAGAAGTTGTGCCACCTAAATATGACAATATCACAGAAGTAAGCGAAGATATTATTGATATTTTTGATGCAGAAAAATCAAAAATGGGTTATTTTAGTATCAAAACTGGTAAAGCAATTACCGAATTGAAATACGAAAATGCTAATCCTTTCAGAGACGGAAGAGCAGCAATAAGACGTGGTGCAAAATGGGGCTTTATTGATGTTACAGGAAAAGAAGTGATTCCACCTACTTTTGATGACGTAAAAGATTTTGGCGAAGGTTTAGCAAGAGCCTATAAAAATTTAAAATGGGGATTTATTGATAAGAATGGAGCAGAAGCTATAGGTTATAAATTTCAAAATCCAGATGAAACAACCGCTTTGCCTTTTGTCAATGGTATGGCAATCGTAAAAAGTGGAACAAATGAAGGTTGGATTGATAAAAAAGGACAATTTCGTATCAATGCAGATTTTTCAGATACAAGACCTTTTCATAATAAATTAGCGGCTGTTCAAAAAGGCGAAAAATGGGGGTTTATTGATGTATCAGGCAAAGTGTTGATTGTTCCTAAATTTGATATGGTGGGCGATTTTGGTGACGTAGGTTTGGCTCCTTTTAGAGAAGGACAAAATTGGGGTTTTATTGACCCCAAAGGTGCAGTGGTAATAAAACCTATTTATAGCGAAGTAGAAGGCACTTTTGCAAGAGGAATGGTAAAAGTAAAAAAAGGAACTGCCTATCTTTATCTTGATAAAACAGGAAAAGAATATTAAAAATACAAACATATAAGATATGAAATATGAGATAAAAAATTTCATATTCATATCTTATTTCTTTTAAAAATTGTTATGAAGTTTACTTTTCTTTTTATTTTTTTGTGGATAAATCCATTAAATTTTATATTGGAAATCAATGAATTAAGTCGTTTAATACAAATTGATTACCAAAAAGGAGATTTTGCGGCTGTCGAAAAAAATCTAAAAATTTTATTAGACGATTATGAAATTAATACTTCTGAAGTTTATTTGAATTTAGGACACGCTTATTTTAATCGAAGACAAGCAGACAAAGCAAAATTTTATTATGAAAAAAGTTTACTTTTATCCAATCCTGAAATACAAAGTATTGCTTATAATCAATTAGGTTTTTTGGCTTATTCACAACAAAACAATGAAGAAGCAGCGAACTATTTTAAAGAATCTTTGAGAAGAAATCCACAAAATTTTGAGGCAAGGTATAATTTTGAATTGGTACAAAAACTACTTATCAAACAAGGAATTGACCCAAGTCAAGAAAAACAAAATAAAAATCAAAACTCATCAACACAAAAAAAATCAAATGAAGCACAACTCAATCAAGAAAAAGCAGAGGCTTTATTGAACACTATCAAAAAACAAGAAACGCAATATTTGCAACAAAGACACAAAGGAATTACTTTGCCACCACCTCCGCCCGGAAAACCTGATTGGTAAAATAGATAAAGACTATTATTTTTTTTAATATAATAGTTATACATTTAAAAACAATGCTTATAAAATGTTAATTTATCAAAAAAAATGTTAAATTTTTTTGATAAATATTTTTTTATTTATAACTTTACAAAAATTTTCTTAAAAAGTCTTAAATTTTTAATTTTATAATCCTTATTTTTTAATTTTATGATAAAATTTAACAAACTCTTTCGTAATTTATACACGAAAGCCCTCAACATCGGGGTTGTGATGATGTTTGGTTTGGGAATTGTGAATGGGCAAACTGACCTCTCTCTTGCTGGTTCTGTTTTTTCTCAAAACTTTGATAATGCCACAGGTACGGCTTTTTCAACACTTACACCGCCTTTTACTTCGCAAGATAATAATGCTGGTAATACTTGGAGAGTATTTACTACTGTTGGGACAACAACTCCTGTAAATATAGCGAGAGGAGGATCAGGAGCTTGTGCAGGTTATCCTTTCAGTGCTACCTTACCTGCTGACGATTGGATGTTTTCTTCCGCTTTGACTATGAAAGCAGGACAAAATTATAGGTTTTCCCATTTTTATGCTACACTAACCAACGCAAATGGACCCTACCCTGAGAAATTAAGAATGTATGTAGGAAGAGCAGCAGGTGCAGCACCTACTTCTGCTGACATGTTAGCTGCTACAACGGGACAACTAATAAAAGATTATGGTGCTTTTAGTAACACTGATTATTTAGCAGATAATATCAATTTTACAGTACCTACTGATGGTACTTATTATATTGCTTGGTATGCATATAGTGACCGTGATCAATTTATATTAAGAATTGATGATGTAAGTGTAACAAATGTTACTCCTGTGCCTAATGATATCAGTATTACATCAATTACAACGACAGCTACACCCTCAAATTGTGGTTCTTTTACTGCTACCACACCTTTTTCTATTAAAGTAAAAAATACGGGTATAAATGCTCAAAGTAATTTTCCTGTTAATTTTTCTGCTACAAGAAATGGAACTGCCTTAGCAGCTATTGCTTCTCAAAATGTTACTTCTTTAGCTCCAGATGCAGAAATAACATTAACAGTGAATTTAGATTTAACATTAGGTGGTACTTATATTTTGACTGCTACCTCTGCACTTACAGGAGATGGTAATACGAATAATAACACTCGAACAGGTACTTCTTTTAATCCTTTTGCTGATTTAACCGCACAAGGAACATTTTCTTCTAATAATTTCCTTTCATTTACTTCGGTAGGTTGGTCTACTAATCCAGTACCAACAGGTGATTCAGGATGGTTTTTCGTAAATATAGGTAGTGTAGCGGTACCTGATGGAGCAGTATTAGGTGCAAGACCTGCTGCAGCAGCTTCTAATGATTGGGTAATTTCTAATTGTATGAGATTACAACAAAATCAGAAGTATCGTATTTCTTATCAAAGAAGAGCCTTTAATAACTCAAATCCTATTATAGCCTCTACTACCCCTGAAAAGTTAAAAATGTTTGTGGGTAATACAAATATGCCAGCAAGTATGACTACCCAAATATTACCATTGGGACAGACAGTGGCAGGTGATGAAACTTTTACAAATGCAGCATTCCAAACTATTACTTATGAATATACGCATGCAGCAGTAACAGGAACTTATTACATAGGTTGGCAACAAACAAGTGATGCTGCTCCAACTGGTTTTCCTACTACTACCGCTGATGTAGGTATTTTATTGGATAATTTTTCTATTGTAGCTATGCCAAATATAGATATGACAATGGATAGAAGAGTACCTTTTCCTACTAATTTTAATACTTGTGGCGGATTTACGAATGCTACACCTATTGAAATAAAAGCATGGAACTCAGGAACACAACCTGTTACTTCTATTTCAGCCAAATATAGAGTACGTGACATTGCCAATGCTAGAAGAGGTGCTAATATGCCATCAACAACTTATATTACTCCTGCTACTGCTATTTCTTTTAGTACATTTCCTATAGCACCAAACGAATTTATATCATTAAACTTTAATCTAAATGCTATCCAATTACCTAATGGTGGAACAGGTTTCTATTTGGTTGATGTATATTTTGAAGGAGATGGATTAGCTGTTAATGATACATTAAGATTTAGTATTTTTAATCCTTATAGTGATTTAACAGCTCCTGGCTCTATTTATACTGAAGGATTTGAGGATTCCTTTGATTTATTATCTAATAAAGGGTGGACTAGTATAGATTCAAACAGTGATACTGATTTATGGACTTCTCGTTTCGCAGGTGTTGCTCGCACAGGGACAGGTTTTGCTATATGTCCTCGTAGTGATGTAAATAATTCTAATGATTGGCTCATCTCAAATTGTATGAAATTAAATGCAGGAAGTTTGTACCGTATTTCTTATTATAGAAGATCTGTTAATGGAAGCACCACTGCTGGATTAAGCGAAAAAATGAAAACGTATTGGGGAACATCTAATACTGTGGCTGCTATGACAAATCAAATAGGAACCGAGGAAACCTTTTCTAATGCGACTTATACATTGGTTACTTTTGATTTTACCCCTACTACCACAGGTACTCATTACTTTGGTTTTCAACAAACAAGTGATTTCGTGGCTGCTGCGGCTACTGCTATTATAGGAATTGCTATTGATGATTTTACTGTATTAGCAGTACCTCCTTTTGATGTTGAAACGGTATCTATTACTACTACTGCTAATCCAACAGTTTGTGGCTCTTTTACAGCCACTACTTCATTTACGGTTACTGCAAATAATGTAGGAACAACTACTACGATTACCAATAATACGTTTACGTTTACAATTACAAGAAATGGTACTCCAATAACCGTTACAGGTACATCTTCTATAAATTCATTAGCAATAGGTACACCCGGAACATTTATTATGACTGCGGATTTAACGTTACCAGGAATTTATGTAGTAACTGCAACATCAACAAGATCAGGAGATCCAAATACTACAAATGATACACAAACATTTACTATTACTAGACCCATACAAGATTTGACGGTTAATTTGTCTTCTTATAGTACAAGTTTCGAGGGAACATCGTTAGCAACTTCTGGCTGGACAACACAAGCAACAGGTGGCTGGGGTTTGGGTAGTAATCCTACTTTTGCATCTCAAGGTACTAATTATCCTTTTGTTAGAAGTAGCACTACTGCAGTTTCAAATAGTTGGTTATATAGTCCTTGTTTTACTATGGTTGCTGGAAAAATCTATACATTAGATTTTAAATATCGTACTAATACAAATACTGAAAAATTAGTAGCAATGTTAGTTACATCAAATACTGCTACTACTGGCACTACTATCAAAGATTACCCTGCTTTATTAAGTAATGGAGCATATAGCTCGGAAACAGGGATTACATTTTTAGCCCCAGCCAATGGTACTTATTATATAGCATATCAATTATATTCTGCTATTGCTACTACTGCAGGCATTGTTCTTATCGATGAATTAAAAGTTACAAATACTGGTCTTGCACCTGCAGCACCTGCTCAGCCTACTGCTGGCATAGCTACACCTTCTCCTTTGCAAGTAGATTTGAGTTGGACAGCATCTGTTACATCAGGAATAGAAGCGGCTACAAGTTATAGAATTGAATTTGCTACCACATCAACAGGAACTTATACTTTATTGGCAAATGTCAATGCTCCTGCGGTCGTTTATTCCCATATAAATGCAATAGGAGGTCAAGCATATTTTTATCGTATTTTTGCGGTAAATGTTTATGGAACTTCTGCATTTGCAACAGCAACAGCAACAGCTGGTATATTAGCAGCACCAACTTCATTGACAATAGGCGCTCAAACTACAGGAAACGCATTAAATTTGACTTGGACTGCTTCGCCAACTGCGACAGGATATAGTGTAGAAAGGGGTATTATTCCAGCTGGTGGCGGAGCTAGTACTTATTCAGTTATAGGTACATCTACTACTACAAATTATACTGATACAGGTTTGACGGAAGGAGCATTTTATAGATATAAAGTGCGTGCATCAAAAGGTACACCTATTCAATATTCTGATTATTCTAATGTAGCAACTTCGGCTGCGGTACTTGCCTTAGAACAAAATTCTTTCTCAAAACAAATTGTAGTAAGTCCAAATCCAAATGAAGGTAACTTCAAAGTAAATATGACGAATGTAAAACCTAATCGTGTAACTTTCATAATGACTGATATGACAGGAAAAGAAGTTCACCGTAGCACAGGAGATAATGAAGATACTTTTAACTTCAATATGTCAGGTGTATCGAAAGGTATTTATTTGTTGTATATCAATACGGACAAAGGACAAGGCGTTAAAAGAGTTGTGATAAAATAATCAATAAAAATTATTTTATTGTCATAAAAATAAAAAACCTTAACAAAGTAAAATTTGTTAAGGTTTTTTTATAAATAAAAAATATCCAAAAAAATATAAAAATAATCTTATAAAAATAGAAGAAAAATATAAAAAAAAATATTTTTTTGTTATATATTCATAAAAATAACTTAATTTTGCAAGGTAATTGCAAATAGTGTTTTTGACATCAAAAAAATATTTACGTTCTATTCCAAAAAAATGTATTATGAAAAAAATATTTCTATCATTTTGTTTATTCGTTTGTTTTTCGGGCTGTATTTTTTCTAATTTACACGCATTTGATTTAAGAAAAACCTATATCATCTCAAAAGATTCTTTAAAAAAAGATTCAATCTCCTATCTATTAAAAGATTTTATTCCTACACTCGATGTAGAGATGATAAAAGATAGATTGAGTTGTAGCCAAAGACAAATCAAACTTACTTACGCACCAGACGTACAAAAATGGATACATTTTTATACCGTCAAACAAAGAAATTATACTAAAACTATTTTAGAAAAAAGTACTTTCTATTTTCCGATTTTTGAGGAAGTTTTAAAAAGAAACAATATGCCCGACGAATTAAAATATTTATCTATCGTAGAATCTGCCCTCACTCCTTCTGCTGCCTCTTGGGCTGCTGCAGTAGGTTTATGGCAATTTATTCCTTCTACAGGCAAGCGTTTTGGATTGCATCAAGATGGATTTATAGATGAAAGAATGGATTTATACAAATCTACGCAAGCGGCTTGTGATTATTTAAAATATTTATATAATTATTTTGGAGATTGGCAATTAGCGTTGGCGGCTTATAATTGTGGCGAAGGTCGTGTGGGTTGGGCAGTGAAACAAGCAGGTGGAAAAGGAGCAGATTTTTGGAAAATTTATAACTTTTTGCCGTTGGAAACGCGCGGTTATGTACCTGCATTTATAGGTGTAACGTATGCAATGACGTATCACAAAGAACATTTTATTTTTGCTGAAAACGAAATGACTTTTATTCCTTCGGATACCATTCACGTCAATCAATTTGTAAGCCTTGATGAATTTGCCAAACAAATCGAAGTGAGTAAAGAAGAATTAGAAAAATTAAATCCACATTTGAAACGCAAAGCAGTACCAGCATATTCAAAAAATTATCCAATTCGTTATCCATCTCGTAAAAAAGAACATTTAGCAAGCAATCGCCACGCTATTTTACAAGCCTCTTCGCGTGCAAGTCGTAAAGATTTACCTTATACATTTTATCAAAAATCTACTCCGCCTGTTGTGCCTGTTTCTAATCCTGTGAACAATGCACAAACTTTAGCCACTACGATAAAAGATAAAATAAAAATTACACATAAAGTTGTTTATGGTGAATCTTTGGGACTAATTGCGATGAAATACAATGTAAATACGGTTAATTTAGCGGTTTGGAATAATTTGAATGCTGGAATGATACATCCTAATCAACATATTGACGTGTGGGTTGCTCCTAATTCTAATGAAGCAAAATTAGTACAAAATACTACTAAAACTGCTCCTACGGTTGCTTCTGTAGCATCTGCACCTAATGCAAAAAGATTACATACAATTCAATATGGTGATAATTTATGGGATATTTCTCGCAAATATGATATTACGGTTGATGCCTTAAAAAGACATAACAATATGACAGAAAGAACAATGTTAGTACCGGGGCAAAAAATTTCTATTCCTGCCTCTAAATAATTTTTCTTTTCTATCAATAGAAAAACACTTATTTTCGTATAATGAAAGTAAGTGTTTTTTTATTTTGAGTTATTTTTTATGGTTCATGGGAAATTATTGTGGAACTAATTTTATTCTATTATAAATAGCCATTTATTTTGAAAATATAGAAAAATATCAATTTGAAAAACGGAGAGATTTTTGGCTAAAGCCAATAATTGAATTTTATATTATCCTCCAGATAAATCTGGAGGCAATTCAAAAAACACATTTCAAAAAAAATTCATTTTCCGTACAAATTTCCTAAGAACCCCAAATAAAAGATGAATTTATTAATACTTTGGATAACTTATTTTTTAGATGCTCTCTTAAAAAAAATTTGAATACAAAATGAAACTTCACACAAAAAAAATATTTTAATTATTACATAATTTGTTTTATTATGATTACTTTTGTAGTGCAATATTTTTAAACATACATAAAATGGATTTATTTCAAAATTATATTTGAATACAAAATGAAACTTCACACAAAAAAAATATTTTAATTATTACATAATTTGTTTTATTATGATTACTTTTGTAGTGCAATATTTTTAAACATACATAAAATGGATTTATTTCAAAATTATATAAAAGAATTACAAGACACGCCCATCGACAAAATAACTGAACACTCAAAACGTTCAGCCTTAGAAAATTTATTAAAACAAATTGCAGAAGAAATGGTACATAAAATTGCTATTTTGCACGAACCTAAAAGAGAAAAAAACTTTGGCTCGCCTGACTTCAAAATATCACAATCCGAAAATATTATTGGTTATATTGAAACCAAAAAATTTGAAGAAAATTTAGATAAAACTTTAAAATCTGACCAAATTACAAAATATAAACAACTTTCTGATAACATTATTTTAACTAATTATTTAGAATTTATTTGGATAAAAAAAGGAGAAATAAACCAAAGAATAAACCTTTGTTTTTTAACTGATATCGAAAATAAAAAATTTCAATTAGATATATCAAAAGCAAACGAAGTCAAAAAACTTATCAAAGATTTTTTTTCGCAAGCCGCCATTGGCATTGATAGCACCCAAAAATTAGCAGAAGTTTTGGCATTGAGAGCAAGATATTTAAAAGATTTTATTTTTGATGAACTCCAATCACAAAATAAAAAACAACAAACAGGAAAATTATATGATTTATATGCAGCCTTTAAAAATTTCGTTTTTGATAATCTTACTATCAGCGAATTTTCAGATGCTTTTGCTCAAACTTTAGTATATGGATTATTTTTAGCCAAATTAAATGCCAAAACACAAGACATTAATTTATACAATGCCAAAAAATTTATTCCTATTTCTTTCAAATTATTAAAAGAACTCGTCAATTTTTTAGATGAACTAGATAATGAAGAATATAAACCAATTCGATGGATAGTCGAAGAAGTTTTGACTGTGATGAATCATATTCAATTAGATAAAATCAATGAAAGTTTATCTTTCAAAAACGAAAAAAAAGACAAAGATAATTTCACTATCAAAGACCCTTATGTTTATTTTTATGAAGATTTTTTAGCGGCGTATGATTATAATTTACGAAAAGCAAAAGGTGTTTATTATACGCCTCCTGCAGTCGTAAACTTTATTATTCGGGCTATAAACCATATTCTTGTCAATGATTTTAATATTAAAGATGGTTTTGCAGATAGAAAAAAAATAACTGTATTAGATTTTGCGACAGGAACAGGAACATTTTTATTAGAAATTTTACAACAAATATTTAATACTTTGCCTGCTAATTCGGGTAAAAGGAAAGATATTATTTCGGAACATATTTTAAAAAATTTATTTGGATTCGAGTATATGATTGCGCCTTATACGGTCGCACATTTAAAATTATCTCAATTTTTGAAAGACCAAAATTATGAAATGACAAGTGATGATGCTTTTCAAATTTTCCTTACAAATACGCTCGTTCCGATGGAAAAACAAAATAAAATTTCGTTATTACCTGCGTTATCAGAAGAAGTAACCAAAGCACAAAACGTAAAAGAAAAACCTATTTTAATCATTACAGGCAATCCGCCTTATAATAAAAAATCAAAAAATAATGGTACTTGGATAACCGAATTGATAAAAGGACATGATATAAATGCCCAAGAAGAAAATAAAAATCAACCCAATTATTTTATGGTTGATGGCACGCGTATGAAAGAAAAACAAAATTGGTTGCGTGATGATTATGTTAAATTTATTCGTTTTGCGCAATGGAAAATGCAAAATATTGAAAATGGCGTGATTGGAATTATTACTAATCATACTTTTTTAGATAATATTACTTTTCGAGGTATGCGACAAAGTTTGCTTAATTCTTTTGACCAATTATATTTTTTAGACTTGCACGGAAGTGCCAAACAAGAAGGAAATATTCCTGATGGCAAAAAAGATGAAAATGTTTTTGATATTGAACAAGGCGTTTCTATTTCTTTTTTGGTTAAAAATAAAGGTAGCGAAAAAAAAGTATTTCATTCAGAAATGTGGGGAAGTAGATTTGATAAATATCGTCAATGTTTGAATAATTCTTTTGATACGATAGATTGGAAAGAAATTAAACCTATTTCGCCCAACTATTTTTTCGTGCCTCGTTCTGATGAATTTAAAGAACAATATGATTCTTTTTGGTCTGTTACCAAAATTTTTAAAGTGTTTAGTTTGCCATTGATGACAGGAAATGATAAAATTACAGTTCATTTTGATAAAAAATCACTTTTGGAAACGTTGCAAATATTCAAAGAAGAAAGTGTAGAAAATATTAAAAAATATTTTCAAATTAATGAAGAAAGTACAAATTGGACAATCAGCAAAGCAAAAAATGATGTAATTACTTCGAATAATTTTGAAAATAATATTACCACTATTAGTTATCGACTTTTTGACCAAAGAATTACTTATTTTACAGGAAAATCTTCGGGATTTCATAGCCGCCCAAGTACAATATCAAAACATTTATTAAACGAAAATATAGGTTTACTTTTACCAAGACAAATATCAAGACGTAGTTTTCAACACGTTTTTTGTGTGAATGAAATTCCTGATATGTGTTGTTTTTCAGCAGAAACTAAAGGAGCAAATCAATTATTTCCTCTGTATTTATATAATGAAGAAATGAAAAATGGTAAAAAAATCGTAGTAAAAGAAACAAATTTTTCGAAAGAATTTATAGAATTTTTAACAAAAAATTATCAAAATATAACCTTTACACCTGAACAAATGATAGGTTATATATACGCTATTTTGCATAGTGATACGTATCGAAAAAAATATTATCAAGACCTAAAAATTGATTTTGCGCGTATTCCTTTTACAAAATCGACAGAAATTTTTCTATTGATTTCGAAACTTGGTATTGAATTAATCGATACGCATTTATCCAAAAAAATTCCTGATATAAACATAGGTGCGTTTATTGGTCAAGGCAATAATTTAGTCGAAAAAATAGATTTTGACGAGAAATTACAACGAATTTATATCAATAAAAATCAATATTTTGAAAAAGTAAATAGCCAAATTTATGAATTTAAAATTGGTGGTTATGAACCGCTTGATAAATATTTAAAAAATAGAAAGGAAAAAATATTAACTATTGATGAAATTGAAAATGTAGAAAATATCATTAAAATTTTAGATTTTACCATTGCTCAAATGAAAAAAATAGAAGAAGAAACAAAAAAATGGATATAAAAAAACTAATATTTACGAAACGCATTAAAAAATCTATCTAAAAATTTTTTTTTGCATAAACTTTCTAAGAATAGTAGTGATTAAAAAAGTTCATTTTTGAATACAAAATGAAACTTCACACAAAAAAAATATTTTAATTATTACATAATTTGTTTTATTATGATTACTTTTGTAGTGCAATATTTTTAAACATACATAAAATGGATTTATTTCAAAATTATATAAAAGAATTACAAGACACGCCCATCGACAAAATAACTGAACACTCAAAACGTTCAGCCTTAGAAAATTTATTAAAACAAATTGCAGAAGAAATGGTACATAAAATTGCTATTTTGCACGAACCTAAAAGAGAAAAAAACTTTGGCTCGCCTGACTTCAAAATATCACAATCCGAAAATATTATTGGTTATATTGAAACCAAAAAATTTGAAGAAAATTTAGATAAAACTTTAAAATCTGACCAAATTACAAAATATAAACAACTTTCTGATAACATTATTTTAACTAATTATTTAGAATTTATTTGGATAAAAAAAGGAGAAATAAACCAAAGAATAAACCTTTGTTTTTTAACTGATATCGAAAATAAAAAATTTCAATTAGATATATCAAAAGCAAACGAAGTCAAAAAACTTATCAAAGATTTTTTTTCGCAAGCCGCCATTGGCATTGATAGCACCCAAAAATTAGCAGAAGTTTTGGCATTGAGAGCAAGATATTTAAAAGATTTTATTTTTGATGAACTCCAATCACAAAATAAAAAACAACAAACAGGAAAATTATATGATTTATATGCAGCCTTTAAAAATTTCGTTTTTGATAATCTTACTATCAGCGAATTTTCAGATGCTTTTGCTCAAACTTTAGTATATGGATTATTTTTAGCCAAATTAAATGCCAAAACACAAGACATTAATTTATACAATGCCAAAAAATTTATTCCTATTTCTTTCAAATTATTAAAAGAACTCGTCAATTTTTTAGATGAACTAGATAATGAAGAATATAAACCAATTCGATGGATAGTCGAAGAAGTTTTGACTGTGATGAATCATATTCAATTAGATAAAATCAATGAAAGTTTATCTTTCAAAAACGAAAAAAAAGACAAAGATAATTTCACTATCAAAGACCCTTATGTTTATTTTTATGAAGATTTTTTAGCGGCGTATGATTATAATTTACGAAAAGCAAAAGGTGTTTATTATACGCCTCCTGCAGTCGTAAACTTTATTATTCGGGCTATAAACCATATTCTTGTCAATGATTTTAATATTAAAGATGGTTTTGCAGATAGAAAAAAAATAACTGTATTAGATTTTGCGACAGGAACAGGAACATTTTTATTAGAAATTTTACAACAAATATTTAATACTTTGCCTGCTAATTCGGGTAAAAGGAAAGATATTATTTCGGAACATATTTTAAAAAATTTATTTGGATTCGAGTATATGATTGCGCCTTATACGGTCGCACATTTAAAATTATCTCAATTTTTGAAAGACCAAAATTATGAAATGACAAGTGATGATGCTTTTCAAATTTTCCTTACAAATACGCTCGTTCCGATGGAAAAACAAAATAAAATTTCGTTATTACCTGCGTTATCAGAAGAAGTAACCAAAGCACAAAACGTAAAAGAAAAACCTATTTTAATCATTACAGGCAATCCGCCTTATAATAAAAAATCAAAAAATAATGGTACTTGGATAACCGAATTGATAAAAGGACATGATATAAATGCCCAAGAAGAAAATAAAAATCAACCCAATTATTTTATGGTTGATGGCACGCGTATGAAAGAAAAACAAAATTGGTTGCGTGATGATTATGTTAAATTTATTCGTTTTGCGCAATGGAAAATGCAAAATATTGAAAATGGCGTGATTGGAATTATTACTAATCATACTTTTTTAGATAATATTACTTTTCGAGGTATGCGACAAAGTTTGCTTAATTCTTTTGACCAATTATATTTTTTAGACTTGCACGGAAGTGCCAAACAAGAAGGAAATATTCCTGATGGCAAAAAAGATGAAAATGTTTTTGATATTGAACAAGGCGTTTCTATTTCTTTTTTGGTTAAAAATAAAGGTAGCGAAAAAAAAGTATTTCATTCAGAAATGTGGGGAAGTAGATTTGATAAATATCGTCAATGTTTGAATAATTCTTTTGATACGATAGATTGGAAAGAAATTAAACCTATTTCGCCCAACTATTTTTTCGTGCCTCGTTCTGATGAATTTAAAGAACAATATGATTCTTTTTGGTCTGTTACCAAAATTTTTAAAGTGTTTAGTTTGCCATTGATGACAGGAAATGATAAAATTACAGTTCATTTTGATAAAAAATCACTTTTGGAAACGTTGCAAATATTCAAAGAAGAAAGTGTAGAAAATATTAAAAAATATTTTCAAATTAATGAAGAAAGTACAAATTGGACAATCAGCAAAGCAAAAAATGATGTAATTACTTCGAATAATTTTGAAAATAATATTACCACTATTAGTTATCGACTTTTTGACCAAAGAATTACTTATTTTACAGGAAAATCTTCGGGATTTCATAGCCGCCCAAGTACAATATCAAAACATTTATTAAACGAAAATATAGGTTTACTTTTACCAAGACAAATATCAAGACGTAGTTTTCAACACGTTTTTTGTGTGAATGAAATTCCTGATATGTGTTGTTTTTCAGCAGAAACTAAAGGAGCAAATCAATTATTTCCTCTGTATTTATATAATGAAGAAATGAAAAATGGTAAAAAAATCGTAGTAAAAGAAACAAATTTTTCGAAAGAATTTATAGAATTTTTAACAAAAAATTATCAAAATATAACCTTTACACCTGAACAAATGATAGGTTATATATACGCTATTTTGCATAGTGATACGTATCGAAAAAAATATTATCAAGACCTAAAAATTGATTTTGCGCGTATTCCTTTTACAAAATCGACAGAAATTTTTCTATTGATTTCGAAACTTGGTATTGAATTAATCGATACGCATTTATCCAAAAAAATTCCTGATATAAACATAGGTGCGTTTATTGGTCAAGGCAATAATTTAGTCGAAAAAATAGATTTTGACGAGAAATTACAACGAATTTATATCAATAAAAATCAATATTTTGAAAAAGTAAATAGCCAAATTTATGAATTTAAAATTGGTGGTTATGAACCGCTTGATAAATATTTAAAAAATAGAAAGGAAAAAATATTAACTATTGATGAAATTGAAAATGTAGAAAATATCATTAAAATTTTAGATTTTACCATTGCTCAAATGAAAAAAATTGAAGAAGAAACAACAAAATGGATATAAAAAAACAATATTTTATCAACAAAAAAAACAAAAATTATCCTCAAATTAAAAAATATGGACATCAATATAAATACGCCATCTTTGCTTTTTCCTGCTATTTCTTTGCTTTTATTGGCATATACAAATCGTTTTTTGGCGATTGCAAGTTTGGTGAGAAGTTTGCATCGAAGTTATCAAGAAAATCCTGATATTCATTTGGTCATCCAGATTCGTTCTTTGAGAAGGCGACTTTTGATGATTAGAAATATGCAATTTTTGGGTACATTGAGTCTTTTGTTGTGTATCATTTCTATGGCTGCTATTTTTTGGAAAAATACATATTTAGGTGGCTATTTATTTGCCATTAGTTTAGTTTTGATGATGTTTTCTTTGTTTTTTTCTTTGTGGGAATTGTTGGTTTCTATCAAAGCCTTAGATATTGAATTACAAGATTTGGCGAAAAAAAAGAGAGATAATTAAAATAATATTTTTAGATATATTGTTATTTTATTGCTAAAAAACTATACTTTTTATAAAAATAAAGTAATAAATTTTGTTTATTTATACTAATTAGAAATATTATTCTGATTTTTAGTATTCAATTAATGGCTCATTAAATATGCGTTTTTTACTTTTTTTTATCTTTTTTTTGTTGATAAATATACTATTTGCTCAAAACAATTTGCAAACTATTGGTTTTCATTTCAAATCTCCCAAACAAAAAAAATTAGTTTTAAAGTACAAAAGAGCCAATAATTTGATAGTTATTCCTTGTATTATCAACAATAAAATCAACGATACTTTAAATTTTGTGTTAGATACAGGCGTAAGTCATACTTTAATTACAGATACTTTTTTGAAATATGTATATGATTTGAACTGCATTCGAAAAATAAGTATTAATGCGCCCGGTGGCAAAGAAAATATCGGTGCTTGTGTAGCAAATATCGAAAATATCAATATTGGTGGCGAAATAATTGCTAATTCACACAATGTACTCGTATTAGATGATGACGTTTTGCATATTTCTGAATATGCAGGAATGAAAATTCATGGATTGATTGGAGCAGATTTATTTTATCGTTTTGTGGTTCATTTGCGTTATACTGACGATTTTGTGATGTTTGAAAAACCTGAGATATTTACAAAACCTTCTAAAAGATACCAAGAAATTCCGATTATTCTCGAAGCGCAAAAACCTTATATTGTTGGTAATTTAGTCATGGATAATGATTCTGTTCCTGATGCCAAATTTTTATTAGATACAGGAGCGGGACATTCTTTATTATTAGACCAAGAAAGCCACAAAAATATTCAAATCCCCAAAAAAAATTTAGAAGGATATTTAGGAGTTTCTTTGGCGGGAGTTATCAAAGGACATATTGGACGAATAAAAAAATTAGAAATCGGCACACACAAATTACGTGAAGTAATTGCTAATTTTCCTGATACACTTTCTTTAAAAATCTCCCGAAGTTATATCAAACGAAATGGTAATATTGGCAGTGGAATTATGAAAAAATTTCATTGGATTTTTGATTATTCCAGAAAAAAAGTTTGGATAAGAAAGAATATTTTTTTTAAAGATAGATTTGAATTTAGCACAAGTGGATTAGAAATAATTGCTTTGCCTCCTACTTACCAAACTTTTGCTATCGGAAGTATTAGAGAAGATTCACCCGCAGAAAAAGCAGGTTTGGAAAAAGGTGATGAGTTTATGTTTATCGAAAATTATAATACCAATCAACTCAATATCAATCAAGCCTATAATCTTATCAATAAAAAAAGTGGAAAAAAGGTATTGGTAATTGTCAGAAGAAAAGGAAAATTAGCAGCCTTTACTTTCATTGCAGAAGAACCTATTTAAAAAAACAAATTCTTAGATTCAAGATCACATAAACGCTAAAAAATATACTTTTTTTTATTTTTATACGTTATACTAAGATATTTCAAATTTATTTTTAATGATGATAGCAGAGAAAAAAAAAATTGTGGTTTTGACAGGCGCAGGAATCAGTGCAGAAAGCGGTATCAAAACTTTTAGAGATTCTGATGGTTTGTGGGAAAATCACCGATTAGAAGAAGTAGCCACGCCTGAAGCATGGAAAAAAGACCCAGAATTAGTAACTCGATTTTATAACGCCAGACGTTCACAATTAGCGGAAGTAAAGCCCAACGCAGGACATTTTGCTTTGGTTGAATTAGAAAAATATTTTGATGTTACGATTATTACGCAAAATGTTGATGATTTGCACGAGCGAGCAGGCTCTAAAAATATTTTACATTTGCATGGAGAATTAACCAAAGTAAGAAGCACCTTGCACCCAAGTTTAGTCTATCATTGGGGATATAAAGAAATAAAAATAGGTGATATTTGTCAAAATGGTTCACAATTACGCCCACATATTGTTTGGTTTGGCGAGGCAGTTCCAAAAATGAAAGAGGCAACGGAAATTACCGAAAAATGTGATATTTTTATCGTTGTAGGTACTTCTATGGTGGTTTATCCTGCGGCAGGATTAATTAATGAAGTTAAAATGAGCAATCCAAAATATATTATTGACCCTAAAAAACCAGCTATCAATTTGGATAAATCTACTATTTTTATGGAAGAGCCAGCCACTACCGGCGTACCAAAATTATTACAAGAATTAGTTAAAAAATATGTGTAAGGTAAAATAGAAGTTAATTCAAAGTAATTAAAAAAATACTCATTCGATTTATACTAATTTTTATAAGAAATAGTATAAGGGACTAAGTAGAAAATATTATACCCAAAAAACTCCCTCATCTTCGGGGAGGGCTGGGTCAGTATTGTTAAATTCTTTTTTTTAACAAATAAAATAGAAATTAACTTGTATAATATTCTGTAAAAAATCTATAATTTTTTGAAAATCTTATAGATTTGGCAAATTATATTTTGATTTGTAAAATAATTTACCCGACAAATATTAGAACTTAACAACACTGACCCTAACCCTCGCCAGTGGTGAGAGAACTAAAAATAGGTTTTTTTGAGTGGGTAGTTTATTTTTTATAGGCTCCCTAAATCGAATTGAATAAAATTAAGCACTAATTACTTTAGCAATAATAATACAAATTCCTAAAATCAAAGAACCTACCACAATAGCCATTGCAACGTTATTTTCTTTGCCAATTTGTTCAGATATTTTACCTGGAATTATAATATCAATTAATTTGTAAGCAATTAAAGCCATTGCCAAGCCTAGACTTGAATAAATAAGAGAATTAAGTATGCCCTCTGCTAAATTAGGTGCATTTAAAAGTAAGATTGACAACATAATACAATAGTTTTGTGTTTAATATCTATGAAAAATAATTTTATTTTTTAATCGCATCTTTGAGATGTTGAATATAAGATTCTTCGCCACCATCTTGATAACCTGTGCGTAAAACAATATTTTCTTTGGCATCAACCAATAAAATAGTCGGAAAACCTTCTACTTTATGTTGTGTCATTAATTTATTATTTTGAATTTTTTCTTCAGGTGATACTTTTTTGCGTCTTGGAAAATCTAATTTTACGCAAATCAGATTATCTTTGGCATATTTTACAAAAGCAGCTTTATCAAAAACTTCTTTGTCTAAACGAATACACCAGCCACACCAATCTGAGCCTGTGAAATTTAAAAGTAAGGTTTTTTTACTTTTTTTGGCATCTTTTAATGCTTTCGCATAATTTGTAACCCAAATTAACTTATTATTTTCTTCAAAAACTAATTTTGATGAAAAACCAAATAAAAATGGCAAACTTGTTAAGATAAGAATACTAATTGTTTTCATTTTTTTAAATGTATATAATTTTGTAAATATTTTTTTAGATCATATTTATAAACGCAAATAAATATTAATTATATGATTTTTAATTATTATTTAACATATTTTTTATAAATATCTTACATTGTTAGTCTTATTCCCCAAAAAGTAATATCATCTCTTTGTTCTGTTCCTTGTTGATGGTTGGCTAACAATTCTTTCAATAATTCTTTTTGTTCTGCACAAGGTAAATGAGTGCTTTGCGTTAAAAGTACTACTAATTTTTTCTTTCCTAAACTTTTTCTTTGTAAATTAGCCACGTCAGTAAATCCATCAGAATAAACATAAAGCATATCAGACTCTTTAAGCAAAATAGTATGTTCTGTAAATGCTCTACTTTCTATTGCTGTAAATGCTCCACCGATACTTTTTCTATCTCCGTGTATTTCTTTCATTTCATTATCAGTATAATACAATAAATTTCGTTTTGCACCCGAAAAACACACTTGATAAGTTCTATTTGGCATTTTTTCGATACTAATTAAAGCCAAATCCATTCCCTCTTGATTTTGTTCATTATCTTGTGAAAGTGCTTTTCTGATAATTTTATGTAAACCTTCTAAAATTTTTGCAGGTTGATGAATATCTTGAGAATTGATAATATCATTCAGAAAAGAATGTCCTAGCATACTCATGAAGGCACCTGGTACGCCATGACCTGTGCAATCCGCTAGAGCAACAAATATTTTTTCGTTTTCTATGATTATTCCTTCACTATTTTTAACGGCAGGTGTATCACCCAGCCAATAAAAATCACCTGAAACAATATCTTTTGGTTTATAAATTACAAAATTTTCTTCTCCCAATGTATATTTAATACGTGGTTTGAATGGAAGCATAGCCGATTGTATGGCTTTAGCCGCTTTAATACTATCTGTAATTTGTTTATTTTGTTTATTTAAAATTGAATAACTTGTTTCAAGTTCTTCTTTTTGAGATTCAATTTCAATATTTTTTAATTTTAAAATTTTATTATTTCGTATTTGCACAAAAACAAGCCCAATAACTAATACAATCACCAAAACCACAATTGTTAATATCAAAACGAGCATCGATTGTCTTGCTGATTGCAATTTCATCATCGTTTCATTGCGTTCTATTTGCGCTCCTTGTTGTTCTTTTTCGTGGTGTAAAAGCGCCATTTCTTTGTTTTTTTCGCCTTTGTATCCACTAATAAATTCATTTATTTCTTTGCTAAAATGTTTTTCAAGAATAATTTGCCATTCTTTTTTGAAATTTATGTCTTCTAAAAAAGCATTTAAAACACTGTCCCAATCGCTTGTTTGTGGCATTAAAATTCCGTAACCTTGTCTTTGAAGGCTAAAAAGTGTTTGTCTTCTGAGTTTTAAACCTTGTTTGTGCCAATATAAATAATCTGGAAGTGGATATAAAGCAAAAAGGTTATCACTTTCTAATAACTTTTCTCTTACTTTTCCTCTATTCAATACATAAATAAAAGGTAAATCTGTCTTAATTTTCTTAAATTCTAATAAGTTTTTTTCAAAAGTAGAATTAGGTATCGTAACTGCTTTTGCATTTTTAAATATTTTTATCCATTCTGCTGTGTCTTTGGCAATACCTAAATTAGGACTATTGACCATCACATCAATATCAGGCAAATAAGGTTTGCTCATTTTGATTTCCGCCAATCTTTTTTCGGTAATAGAAGTTGTACCAATACCAAATTCTCCTGACTTACCATTTTTTACTTTTTGATAATATGTAGGAAATTCTTCGTATGCTTCATATTTGACTTCTAAATCGACCCAATATTGTCTTTTTACGTATTGTACAAAACTTTCTATGAGTTCTGATTCAGGTCCTTTTCTTATATTATTTTCAGTATAAAAAAATGGTTTTACGTCATAATAATAAACAATAATTTTTCCTTTTTTGGCTTGTTTTGCAGTTGCCCAACTTGTAGGTACGCTATTATCTTGTGCTTTGAGTGTGATATTCAAGGCATAAAAAACAATAAACATACATACAAAGAAGTTTTTTTTCATTTTTTTTATGTGAATAAAAAAATTATTGTGTTTAAAAAAATACAAACTAAAACAATAAATTTATTGTTTCATTAAGTAATTCACTATTTTTGTACCAAAAGTAAACTAAAAAAAAATAATTTCAAAATTTATGTAATAATTTATTTATTTTTTTCATTTTTTTTCGTTATTTATCTATATTTATTTATCAAAATTACATCTATGAAGTCGTTTTTGTTATTCTTAATTTTATTTTTCCAACTATTTTTTTTATTTTCCCAAGAGATTTTATCTGAAACAGAATTATCCAAAAAAGCTATGTATTCTAATTTTGCCAGAGCCTACCAAAAATCATTAGAAGTGTATAAAATTACGCTCAAAAGTGGTAGTAGTATTTATGGAAAAATTGATGGTTTACCGATAGATATTGATACGTTAAAAAATTTGCAATTTATTCAAGTCATCAATGAAAGTTTAAAAAATCTCCCGCCCAGATTTGCTAAACTACAATTTATGCAACAAATTTATATGAGTGGCAATCAGTTTCCTGTCATTCCGCCCGCTATTTATGCGTTAAAAAATTTAAAAAGATTAGATTTACAAAAAAATGATATTTCAATTATTGTCAATGATATTGATAAATTACAAAACTTAGAATATTTATATTTGAATGATAATCCTTTGGTTTTTTTGTCTGTGGAGCATTTTAGAAAACTTAAAAAACTCAAATTTTTGAATATTAAAAATACAAAATTACCTGATGCTATTATCAAAGATTTAAAGAAATATTTAATTTGGGTTAAAATTGATGTAAATTATTAGTTTTTTGGTGATGAAGCAAAATAAAAATCCTATAAATTAATATTAAATAAACATCAATTTATAGGATTTTTTATATTCGTTTTTTGAAAATATCTTATCTACGTAAACTTAATACTGCTCCTGCACAAAAAGCAGTTGCTTCGTTATTATATTTGAATTTTAGATAATAAATTCCTGTAGCCGTACAAAGATACTGAATACCCGGATAATATTTGCCTTTTTGGAAACTTGTCGCTCCTGTAATTTCTTTGCGATTTGAGTCCATAATTGTTACAAATACGCCTTTATTTTGTGGATGTCCACTGGCGATTTGAATCATATACTTGCCACCTTTACTCATAATGTAAGAAAATTCAATTTCTTTTTTGCTTCCACTTTGTCCATCGAGCGTATAGCTTTTTAGGAATGTAAAGCCTTCAGGCATGTCTTTAATACATTTATCCTTGTAAATTTTGGCATCGCAACCCATTGTTTTGGTTGGGTTAGGGTTTGTTGGATTGATAAAAGCAACAAAAAACGACAATATAAAATGAAGAACTATCATAAGATTTTTTATTAAGTTTTTTATATTAAAACGATAGATTTGAATTTTTAATATATTTGTATAACGTAATCTTTATACAAATTAGCATAAAAAGGTAAGAATATTTTTATTTTATTTTTCTTTCGAGTGCAAATATCATTTTTTTAAATTAAAGTTCCAAATATTTATAAAAAAAAAATGATTTTTAGGAGATGATCGTAGAGTTATTTTTAGCATATTATACATATTCCAAATTTTGATATTTCATTTTGTATTTATTTTGATAGTTTTTAGGGACTAAGTTAAGTAGAAAATATTATACCCAAAAAAACTCCCTCACCTTTGGGGAGGGCTGGGGTGGGGCATAATTTGACTAAAAAGCCCCACCCTAACCCCAGTGTTGTTAAGTTCTAATGTTTGTCAGGTAAATTATTTTACAAATCAAAATATAATTTGCCAAATCTATAAGATTTTCAAAAAATTATAGATTTTTTACAGAATATTATACAAGTTAATTTCTATTTTATTTGTTAAAAAAAAAGAATTTAACAACACTGACCCTAACCCTCCCCAGCGGTGAGGGAACTAAAAATAAGTTTTTTTGAGTGGGTAGTTTATTTTTTATATGCTCCCTTATACATTCATTTTATATCTTAAATAAAAACAAATTTGAAAAAAATATTTGTCAAAAACAAAAAAATTTTGGAATATTCAAAAAAAATTATGCACTTGGAATATCTAAAAAAAATCATAAAAAAAGAAAAAATGCTTAAATTGGTTGCAGTTTGTATTTACTTTTTGTATCTTTGCAAAGAAAACTTAATTAAGAAAATTTTATGCAATTTGCTGATATGAAAAACGACACCGCCTTTCGTAAAATATTTGGAAACTGAAATTTTGACCTTTTTTTAAGTGCGGTACTAAAATTAGACTTCGGACAAAAATATGTTAAAAAAAATAAAAAATGACAAATTTTTTGATATTGTCCCAATCTCGTTGCAAATTTATTTTTATGTTCAAAAAAGTATATATAACGATTTTATTTTAAATTTCTTGCAACGGATTGGTGGACATTATTGATAAATCTGGAGGCAGTTTAAACACCTATTTTTGAATAGGAATAGCATTTATGTGATTCTAAAAAAATATTTTTCGACCAACAAATCTTATTTCTTAATTCCTTTTTTATCCAATGTTCTTTGATAAAGGCGAGCATTTCTCAAATGTTCACCATAAGTAACGGCAAAATTATGATAACCTGAAAAATCTTCTTTCGCACAAAAGAAAATATAATCGTGTTTTTCAGGATTTAAAGTTGCTTTCAACGTATTTTCTGTGGGCATATTGATAGTGCCGGGCGGTAATCCTGCGTATTTATACGTATTATAAGGCGAATCAATTTTTTTATGGACATCTAATACACGTTTGATGCTAAAATCTTTGGCAGCAAAAATCAATGTTGGGTCAGCATCTAATTTTATTTTTTTTCGCAATCTATTCAAATAAACGCCCGCTACTTTTGGTTTTTCGTCTTGTTTTTGCGTTTCTGCTTGTACGATAGATGCCAAAATCGAGACTTCAATTGGCGTTAATTCTAATTTTTTTGCTTGTTCTAAACGCTCTTGATTCCAAAATTTTTTATATTCTTTGTGCATTCTCTCTACAAATGTTTCAGGTTTGATATTCCAAAAAACTTGATAAGTATTTGGTAAAAACATTGCCATAATATTGGTCGTATCAAAACCATATTTTTTAACAAAATTCGGGTCTTTTAATAATTTTTCTAAGTCCTCTTTTTTAAAAGCCACTTCTTCTGCTACTCTTTCCGTAAAATCACTCAACAAACGAACATTATTAAAAGTCAATTCGATAGGAGATTGCAAGCCTGCCCGCAACATACGCACAGCCGCTAAATTACTCATATTTTTTTTAATCACATAACGTCCTGCTTTTACATGTTCTTGATAATTCATTATTTTGGCAACAAAAGCAAAAGATACAATTTCGTGAATAATTTGTTCTTTTTTTAATATTTCAATCAACTCAGGAAATTTTGTTTTTTCGGGGATAAAAATAGCTGTATCATTTTTACCAAGTTGTAAATTGGCGGTATAAAATAATTGATACACATAAAAAATAAAAGAAATTCCTGCTAATAATAAACCTGCTACAATAGCAATTTTCCACTGACCTTTGTTCATTTTTCTAATTGAATATATAAATTTTCCCCAAAATTAGTCTTAAAATATTATTTTTCATAATTTTTTTTAAAAAATATTTTTGAGAAAATATAAATTTATATATTTTATGGATAAAAATACAAAAAATTATATCAATAAATTTACATATTCGAAGTTATGATTTTATTTTCAACAAAAAAATACTACCTTTGCAACTTAATTTATCAAATTTTTAAGAAATTAAAATAAAAAAAACGAAAAAATATGTTAAAATATAGCTTTATTTCAGCAACAGCATTGGCTTTGTTATTAAGTCTTAGTTTTTGTGGCAACCAATCACAAAATAATTCACAAGAAAAAGAAGTAAAAAAAGACGCTAAAAGTGAACAAAAAAACACTTCAAAAAAACCTTCTGACATCAAAACAGACCGCAAATTTAATGATTTAGCAAGGTTTATCGCAGGAATGAAACCCGAAGAAGGATGCGTGTATGAAGAATTAACGAAACGAAAAGAATGGATAAATTATGCCAAAAATGCTGACGCACAATGGAATAATGTCATTAATATCAAAAGACCAAAATTAATAAAATGGAGAGAAGCCGAACTCGAAAAAGTAACAAAACAAGGCGGAACTTTATTTTATCCTTTTAGCGGACCTGATTTTTTGCACGCAGGAACTTTCTTTCCCGAAGTAGAAAATATTGTAATGATTGGTTTAGAGCCGATAGGAACTTTGCCTGATATTAACAAAATTGCCAAAAGTAATTTGGGTGGATATTTTAATGGTTTGCAAAGAAGTTTAGTGACGATTTTGCAATATAGTTTTTTCAAAACGATTGATATGAACGTAGATTTGACAGGGCGTGTGGTAAGTTCGATTGATGGAACTTTGCCTGTGATTATGCTTTTTATGGCTCGCACCAATCATAAAATATTAAATTATGAAAAAATGGCGTTGAATAAAGAAGGAAGTTTAGTGCCGATAGCAGATTTTAAAGGTGATAAATCAACTTATTATGCGACAAAAATCGAATATCAAAGAGGAGATAAACCCGAAGAACGCAAAACTTTGTATTATTTGAGTGTCAATCTTTCGAATGATATGTATGAAGGAAAAGGTGGATTAAATCAAAGAAAAGATTTGAAAACATTCATCGAAACTTTAGATTTTAAAACCGTTTATCTCAAATCTGCGTCTTATTTGATGTATAAACCTTATTTTAGTGTGATTAAAAATATTATTTTAGATAAAACAAAATATTTGGTGCAAGATGATTCAGGTATGGCTTTCAATAATTTTACGAATGGAAAATGGGACATAACTTTGTTTGGTGCATACACGGGACCAATTAGTTTGTTTGGAAATTATTGGCAAAATGATATGAATACTGCTTATAAACAAAAAAAATATACGATTAGACCTTTGCCATTTGGCATTGGTTATCAGTTCAAAGAAGGAACTTCTAATTTGATTTTGGTAGAGAAAAAATAAAAAGAGGCTAATTACTGAGAAATCCGGAAATCTTTTTGTAAATAATTATATTTGCTATATTTATAAATTAACAATGTAAAATTTTGTTTAATTATTAAATTTAAAATAAAATTTTGTTTTTATCCTCTATAATTATTTATAATAAAAATATAAATTAGATTTTTATATTTAAATTCAAAATAATTATGATAAAATAGATGAAAAAAACATCAAAATCTGTTTTTATAATAGAGTTTTTTAAATGGTAACCAAAAATTGACAAAAATCATTAAAAATTCGAGAAAAAAGAAAAAAATCCGTATTAATCCGCTAAATCCGTGTTATCTGTGTGCTAAAATCTCTTTCATTTAAAAAATACTAATGATTGTAACTCCTTCTAAATGTTATAATTTATTGTAAATATTGTGTTTTAAGTATATTTAAGCCATAAATTAAAGATTTTCGAAGTTTTTAGAATATACAAAAAAAATCAATTTAATAACTTAGTTGTGCAGTTTCCAAAATACAATTCAAAAAAATATTACAAAAGATATTTTTATTTTCTACACAAATTTTCTAAGAACTTTTTATTTTTAATAGAATTATCCTATATTTGCCAAAAAATATCAATCAAAATAAAAAAATGCGTCAAATATTATTATTAATTATCTTTTTAGGGATAAACATTACCCTTATCGCACAAACTAAAAAACCACTCTCCCATGAGGTATATGATAGTTGGAATAGTGTTACCAACCGAAATATTAGCCACGATGGAAAATGGGTTGTCTATAATATCACGCCACAAGAAGGTGATGCTACTATTTATTTGCATAATATTCAAAATGTAAAAAGTGTCCCTAAAATGTTTGCCAGAGGCGAACAAGCACGATTTACAGAAGATAATCGCTTTTTGATTTTTAGAATTAAACCAAATTTGGATACGCTCAAAAATCAAAAAAGAAGAAAAATCAAAGAATCAAAATTACCCAAAGATTCTTTAGGAATTTATGATTTACAAAAAGATACTTTGATAAAAATTGAAAATATTAAATCTTTCCAAACTCCTCGAAAAGCAGGAAATTTTGTTGCCTTTTTATTAGAAGAAACAGAAGAAAAGAAAAAAGAAGAAAAAAAAGATTCTTCTAAAACTATCAATCCAAAAAAAGATGATAAAAAAATCACTCCAAAAAAAGATGATAAAACCAAAGATAAACCTAAAAAAGATAAGGATAAAAATAAAGGCAAAGATAAGGATAAAATCAAAGATAAAATTATCAAACCAATTAAAAATGATTCTTTGAGCAAAGATTCTGTGGCTCTTGATATTCCAGAAGATACTTTGGTTATTTTGTCTGAAACAGATAAATTAAAAAAAGAAATCGAAACATTGAAGGCTTTCAAATCAAAAATTGAAAAAGAAAAAATTGACGCAGACAATAAAAAGAAAGATAAATCTGCCAAAAAATCACCCAAAAAAGAAAGCAAAGAAAATGGCACAAAACTCGTTTTACGCAATTTAACGACCGCCAAACAAGATACTTTTTTGTTTGTAACGGCTTATAATTTTGATAAAAAAGGTACAAAATTGGCTTTTGTCAGCACAGGAAATGATTCTACGTTTAAAGCGGGAATTTATATCTATGATTTAACAAAAAATAATTTACAACATATTTTAAATAAAGCAGGAAAATTCAAAAATCTTTCTTTTGATGAAGAAGGAACGCAATTTTCTTTTATTGGTGATATAGATACAACCAAAAAAAGCGAAAAACTACAATTCAAATTTTATTCTTTGTATTATTGGGCTGAAAAACAAAAAGAAGCAACTATTTTAGCAGAAAAATTAACCAAAGAAATTCCTTTGGGATATATGATTGCTGATGATAATAATATAGATTTTTCTAAAAATGGAGAGAAAATATTTTTTAATATCGAGCCAATTCCATTAGAAAGAGATACGACTTTATTGCCCGATGAAATTGTAAATGTGGATATTTGGCATTGGCAAAACCAAAAATTACCTACCCAACAAACCGTAGAATTAAAAGATGATAATAATAACAATTCTTTGGCGATTGTTTATCCAAAAACAAAAAAAATTATTGCTTTTGCGGATATGGATAATGTACGCAACGCACCCGAAGGCAACAACGAATATGCGTTAGGAATAGTTACAAGCCCATATCAAAAAAATTCTTCTTGGGAAGGTTATCCTGAAAAATGTGATATTTATGCCTTGAATACCAAAGATGGTAAACGAAAAAAAATAAAAGAAGGCATCAAAGCCAATCCTTCGATTTCTACTTTTGGGGAATATATTCTTTGGTATCACAATCAAGATTCGACTTGGTATGCTTATTCTTTTAAAAGTGATAAAATAAATATTTTGAATAAAACCTACAAAAAGTTTTATGAAGAATTGAATGATGTGCCTGATAGTCCAAGCAATTATGGCATCACAGGTTGGGTAGAAAATGACGAAGGTTTGGTCGTAAATGATAGATATGATTTGTGGCTTTTGGACGTAGAAGGCAAAAATAATCCAACTCGATTGACTACCAATGGCAGAGAACAAAAAATTACGTATAGAAATGTACGCCTTGACGAAGACCAACGTTTTTTGAAAAAAGGACAAAATTGGCTTTTATATGCGGTAGATAACGAATCGAAACAAGAAGGATATTTTAGTTATATAGGTTTAAACAAAGAAAATCCACGAAAATTATTGTTAGATGATTATAGATTTTCCGTTCCTCGAAAAGCAAAAAATGCAGAAAGATATATTTTCACCAGAGAAAAATTTACAGATTGTCCTGATTTGTATTTTTCTGATAATCAATTTACAAAAATAAATAAATTGAGCAATGCCAATCCTCAACAAAGTAAATATTTTTGGGGAAGTGTTGAATTAGTAAAATGGACTTCGACCACAGGCGAGGAATTGCAAGGACTTTTATATAAACCTGAAGGTTTTGATGCAGGCAAAAAATATCCGATGATTGTGTATTATTACGAAAGACATAGCGATGATTTACACGATTATGTTACGCCTACGCCAAGTCCTTCTACTATTCGTGCCTCGATGTTTACCTCGAATGGATATTTAGTTTTTATGCCTGATATTCCTTATAAAGCAGCCGAGCCGGGCGAAAGTGCTTATAATGCCATTATGTCAGGAGTTGCGTCTCTGTTGCATCAAGGATTTGTGGATAAAGATAAAATGGGTTTGCAAGGACAAAGTTGGGGCGGTTATCAAACGGCTTATATGATTACAAGAACGGATTTGTTTGCGTGTGCGATGGCGGGCGCACCTGTGGCAAATATGACCAGTGCGTATGGTGGGATTCGTTATGGCACAGGCATTAGTCGTATTTTTCAATACGAAAAAGGGCAAAGCAGAATTGGGGCAAATTTATGGGAAAAACCAAATGCGTATTTACAAAATTCTCCTTTATTTCATTTAGATAAAGTAAAAACTCCTTTATTGATTATGCACAACGACAAAGATGGAGCGGTGCCATTTACGCAAGGAATTGAACTTTTTATGGGTTTAAAACGTTTACAACAACCTGTTTGGTTATTGAATTATAATGAAGAAGACCATAATTTGATACAAAGAAAAAATCGTAAAGATTTATCTGTTCGTATGCACCAATTTTTTGATTATTATCTTAAATTCGAAAAACCTGCCAAATGGCTCAAAGAAGGTTTGCCTATCATCGAAAAAGGTATCAAAAAAAGATATGAAACTGATTAGATTTTAAGTTTTTTTTAAATTTTATTTTTCAGAAATTTAGTTTTTAATTGGCTAAATTTCTGAAAAATATTTTGGTTTTTAGGATATTTATTTCACTCAGTGTTTTTACTCTTGGTAAACATTTATTGAATTTTTAAAGGATAATTCCTTACCTTTTTGTATCTTTGCACAAAATATATAAATAAAAATATATGAGCAAAAAACTAATTCGTTTTGACTGGGCAATGAAAAAATTGCTACGCCACAAAGCTAACTTCGATATTTTGGAAGGGTTTTTATCAGAGTTACTTCGTTTTGATGTAACGATTGAAAGTATTTTGGAAAGTGAAGGCAATAAACAAGATGAGTACGATAAATACAATCGAGTAGATATTTTGGTAAAAAGCCAAAACGGTGAATTGATGTTAGTCGAAGTTCAGAATGACTCCGAAGTAGATTACTTTCAACGTATGTTATATGGCGTTTCCAAATTAGTAACTGAATACATCAAAGAGGGCGAACTTTATGGAACAATCAAAAAAATTTATTCTATCAATATTGTTTATTTTGGCTTAGGACAAGGCAAAGACTATGTTTATGAATATAGAGGAGAGTTTATAGGCTTGCATACAAACGATATTTTGCTACCCACTATTTTGCAAAATCAAAGTTATAAAGCAGAAAAAATATCAGATATTTTTCCGAAATATTATTTATTGAAAGTGAATAACTTTGATAAAGTAGCGGAAGATACGCTCGATGAATGGGTTTATTTTCTAAAAAATAGCGAAGTAAAAGATAATTTCAAAGCAAAAGGTTTAGATAAAGCAATAGAAAAGTTGCGTTATGAAAATTTGACAGACGAAGAAAAAAAAATGTATGACCGTTCTCAAGAAAATAGACGCATTGAAATGAGTGTCGAATATACAGCTATAATTGAAGCCAAACATGAACTTTCAATTAAAATGGCTAAAAAAGCAATCAAAAAAGGTTTTGACAACGAAACCATCGCAGATTTAACTGATTTAAGCATTGAACATATACAGCAGTTACGTAACGAAAAAATATAATTTAATATGAGCAAAAAACTAATTCGTTTTGACTGGGCAATGAAAAAATTGCTACGCCACAAAGCCAACTTTGATATTTTGGAAGGCTTTTTATCAGAATTACTTCGTTTTGATGTAACGATTGAAAGCATTTTAGAAAGCGAAGGCAACAAACAAGATGAGTATGATAAATACAATCGAGTAGATATTTTAGTAAAAAGCCAAAACGGTGAATTGATGTTAGTCGAAGTTCAGAATGACTCCGAAGTAGATTACTTTCAACGTATGTTATATGGTGTCTCGAAATTAGTAACTGAATACATCAAAGAAGGTGAACTTTACGGAACAATCAAAAAAATTTATTCTGTCAATATTGTTTATTTTGGCTTAGGACAAGGCAAAGACTATGTTTATGAATACAGAGGAGAGTTTGTAGGCTTACATACAAACGATATTTTGCTACCTACTATTCTGCAAAATCAAAGTTATAAAGCAGAAAAAATATCTGATATTTTTCCGAAATATTATTTATTGAAAGTGAATAACTTCGATAAAGTAGCCGAAGACACGCTTGATGAGTGGGTTTATTTCCTGAAAAATAGCGAAGTAAAAGATAATTTCAAAGCAAAAGGTTTAGATAAAGCAATAGAAAAATTGCGTTATGAAAATTTGACAGATGAAGAAAAAAAGATGTACGACCGTTCTCAAGAAAATAGACGCATTGAAATGAGTGTGGAATATACAGCCAAAATTGAAGCCGAACATGCACATAATATTAAAATTGCAAAAAAAATGATTTTAGCAGGTTCGGAAAATAATTTTATTGTCCAAATTACAGGCTTAACCAATAAACATATAGAGCAACTTCGTAACGAAAAAATATAATTTAATATGAGCAAAAAACTAATTCGTTTTGACTGGGCAATGAAAAAATTGCTACGTCACAAAGCTAATTTTGATATTTTGGAAGGTTTTTTATCGGAGTTACTTCGTTTTGATGTAACGATTGAAAGCATTTTAGAAAGCGAAGGCAACAAACAAGATGAGTATGATAAATACAATCGAGTAGATATTTTGGTAAAAAGTCAAAACGGTGAATTGATGTTAGTCGAAGTTCAGAATGACTCCGAAGTAGATTACTTTCAACGTATGTTATATGGCGTTTCCAAATTAGTAACTGAATATATCAAAGAAGGCGAACTTTACGGAACAATCAAAAAAATTTACTCTATCAATATCGTTTATTTCGGCTTAGGACAAGGCAAAGACTATGTTTATGAGTACAGAGGAGAGTTTGTGGGCTTACATACAAACGATATTTTGCTACCAACTATTTTGCAAAATCAAAGTTATAAAGCAGAAAAAATATCAGATATTTTTCCGAAATATTATTTATTGAAAGTGAATAACTTCGATAAAGTAGCCGAAGACACGCTAGATGAGTGGGTTTATTTCCTGAAAAATAGCGAAGTAAAAGATAATTTCAAAGCAAAAGGTTTAGATAAAGCAATAGAAAAATTACGTTATGAAAATTTGACAAATGAAGAAAAAAAAATGTATGACCGTTCTCAAGAAAATAGACGCATTGAAATGAGTGTGGAATATACAGCCAAAATTGAGGCTGAGCATGGACGTGATATTAAAATTGCTAAAAAAGCAATTAAAAAAGGTTTTGACAACGAAACCATCGCAGATTTAACTGATTTAACCATTGAACATATAGAACAACTTCGTAGTGAAATGAAATAAAAACTTTGCCTAATATTTTTTTGTACAAAAATCCGAATAATATTACACAACCAATTCCCTAAAAACTTTTTATACATTCCCATAATTCCATTAAAAACACATTTTATTTCAATGAAATTTTCTTCTATTTTTATTATTTTCTTTTTATTATTTTCTTTTCAAAGTATCAACGCTCAAAATGTTTTGAGTGGAAAATTAAAAGATAAAAAAAATGAGCCTTTACCATTTGCGGGTGTATTCGTACAAGGAACAAGCAAAGGAACTTCTACTAATGTGGAGGGCGATTATACGCTTAATTTACCTGCGGGCAATTACCAAGTTACTTTTCAGTCGATTGGTTATAAATCTAAAACAGTTTCTGTTAATTTAAGTTCAGAAAATATTTCGCTTGATGTAACTTTGGAAGATGAATCAGTAGAATTAGAAACCGTTGTTATTTCTGGGAAAGAAGACCCTGCTTATAATATTATTCGAAAAGCACAAAGCAAACGTTCTTATTATCTGGAAGAAGAAATAAAAGGGTATCGTTGCAAAATTTATTCAAAAATATTTGAAGAAGGAACAAGCAATGGCGGTACAATCAGCCTTTTTGGAGCAACTAAAGAAATTCAAAAAGGTATTTTTTACCTTTCAGAAACAATGAGCGAATTGAATTTTGAACAACCTAATAGTTTTCAAGAAAAAGTTTTAGCGTCCAAAGTAAGTGGTGATAGTGCAGGTTTTAGTTATAATCGAGCAAATTGGATAAATTTTTATAGAAATAAACCCCTACAAACGAATAGTGCTTCGTTTATCTCTCCTATTGCTCAAAATGCAATGGATTATTATGAATATGAATTACAAGGAAAATCAAAAGACAGAGATATTACGATTTATAAAATAAAAATCAGCCCAAAATTTCAAAATGCTGCTGCTTTTAGAGGTTTTATTTATATTGTAGATGAAACTTCACGTATCCATAGCGTAGATGCTTGGGTAGATAAAGGCACTGCAGTAGGTTTTGATTCTGTAAGTATTCGCCAGATTTATACGCCTGTTACGCAAGACCAAAAAGGAGTTTGGCTTTCTTTATCACTTACATTTTATTTTGAATTAGGAATTTCTAGCAAAGCAAAAGGTTTTTATCATACTGTTTCTTCAGATTATGAAATAAATCCAACTTTTGCACCTAATTTTTTTGGTGGAAAAGTATATGAATTTGCAGACAAAGCAAATAAAAAAGAGGATAAAATTTGGCAAGAAATGCGACCAATTCCACTTACAAACGCAGAAAAAAATGATTATAACATCAAAAATATTTTAGAGAATAATACCGCTAAACCAGCAATAAAAGATTCAGTAGTCAGGGCTCAAAATTCTAATAATGTGTTGAATATTTTGTTTACGACAGGTTTTAGATACAAAAATGCCTTCAAAAAAACAAATTTTCAAATATCACCTTTGATGCAAGTTATCAATTTTAATACAGTGGAAGGTTTGGTAATTGACCCTTCGATTAGTTTTTCTAAAATATTTGCGGGCAATCGTACATTTGACATAAAACCTACTTTGCGTTATGGATTTTCAAACCAAAGATTTCAAACAAAATTAGAAATGAATTACACATTTAATCCTAAAAAATTTGGAAAAATAAGCGTAGAAGGTGGAAGATATGTTTCACAATATTCAGATTTTGCACAAATTCAACCTGTTTTTAATACTTTGTATTCTTTATTTCGGAAAGAAAATTGGTTAAAATTATACGAAAAAACTTTTGCAAAAGCAGATTTACAATACGAATTATTCAATGGTTTTGCGTTGAACATAGGTGGAGAATATGCGAAACGTGATACGATGACAAATACAAATTTTACTTCTACTATTTCAGATAACAGGCGATTATTTACTTCAAATATTCCTGCCAATATAGCGATTTTGGAACGAAATTATATGTTTGATTCGAATGAAACTTTGCTTTTTAATGGTCAAATTACCTTTACGCCCAAACAAAAATATTTACTTCGTCCTGATGAAAAAATATCTCTCGGCTCTAATTTACCTGTTTTTTCAGTGAAATATACCAAAGGAATGATGGATTCTGATTTTGATTTATTGCGTGTAGGCGTGCGTGATACGTGGAATTGGGGAATTTATGGCAATGGTAGTTTGAGTTTGGTGGCAGGACAATTTTTGAATGATAATAAAGTTTATTTTGCAGATTTTCAGCATTTTAGAGGCAATCGAATCTTGGCATTTCAAAATGGCAATACAAGTTTTCAACTCTTAAATTATTATCAATTTAGCCAAACAAAATCTTATTTTCAAGCACATTGGTCGCATAATTTTGCAGGTTTTTTGACTGATAAAATTGGCATTTTCAAAACAGCTCGTGCTTCTTTGGTGATGGGTGCAAATTATTTGTATAGTGATATGACAGGCAATTATGTAGAGGCGGGCATTGGTATCAATCGTTTTCTTCGTTTTTTGAGAGTAGATTGGTGGCATAGTTTCAATGAACAAGGTTATTTAGAACAAAGTGCAAAAGTTAGTTTTTCTTTTTAGGATAAATATTTGAAAAATTTTGATTTTTTAAATAAAATCTATAATTTTGCTTTATAATCAAAAAAATAAAAAATCAATCTCTATTTTTAATATTTTATGAGATTGATTTTTTGTATCATTAAAAAAAAATACTGCCTAAAAATTAAAAAAATATCATTATGAAAAAACAAAATAAACTTAATAAAGTAACAATTCATGAATCTACGAATACAACTAATTTAGCTGATTTAGCTAAAACTGATTTTATCACATTAAAAACTACAAAGTCAAGATTTGTATTTATAATGATAGCTATTTTAAATCTTTTAGCCGTTGGATTCAATATTTTTTGGTTAGAAGTATTAACAAAACCTTTTATTACTTTACTTCTAATATTGATTATTTTATCTACTTTTGCTAATATAATTTTAATAGTCAAAATGGCACAAACGGCAATGAGTGGAACAGATGAAAATGGTCAAGTATTCATAAATCCTGTTATAACAGATCTTAGAATAATGGCAGTAAAACCAATTTGGTACATTTCTATTTCTTTATTATTTTGTTTTTTAGGAGATGTATTTTTATTATTCAATGCTACTTTTTTGGTTGGATTGGTTTGTTTTTTGATAGGACATTATAATTTTTGGCGTTTTTTATGGATAAATTCTGATAAAAGAGAAGGTTTGGTGATGAAACAAGTTTGGTTATCGATTCCATTTTTAATTTATTTAGGTTTGTTGTTATATTATATTTTGCCTCATCTCAAAAACGATATTATTTTACAAATTGCCGTTATTATTTATGGAAGTTTTTTGAGTATTTCAGCCATTTTAGCGTTAAATCGTTTTGGTTCTACCAATACTGCCAGTTTTGTATATGTTTTGATTGGTTTTGTATTTTTTATTATTTCGGATACTTGGATTGCGTGGCAAAAATTTGTCCTCAAAACAGATACTATATTTGATGGTTTGGGCGTAATGAGTACGTATATTTTGGCTTTATATTTTATTGTAGAAGGTGTAATTAAAGGTATAAAATCTAAAAGTTTGGAATATTTTCGCAAAGAAATAGAAGAAATAAAAGAAAATGAAGGATATAAAGCTAAAAAAATCAAAAAAAATAAATATTCTTAATAAATTATGAAAAAGAAAAACCTGATTAAAATACCCAAAAAAGACGAATTTATAATTTATTTTGATAAAGAAGACTTTCTTGCATCAAATAATTCTATTGATACAGAAGCTTCTCTTGTGTCAGATACTCCTAAATTAAGAAGAATTTTTTTATTCCTTATTACATTAAGCATTTTATCTATCATTTTAAATATTTTTTGGTTAGAAATGCTTACAAAAATTATTATTCCATTGAATTTGATTTTAATAGTTGTAGTTTCTTTTGAAAAAATGACTAATTTGCTAGTGGAAATGGAATATTTTATGAAAACCAAAGACTTTATATATATTAAAAATAAAGATTCTTTTCGTGTTTTTGCGATAAATTTAAACGGAATGCAAACTAAAATTACTTTCATAATTGTTGGATTATTACTTTATTGTATAGCAAATATATTTTTATCGTTTGATGCTACTTTTGGACTTTCACTTTTTTTCTTTTTAGTAACACAATATTTTTTAAATCGTTTTTTACTGATGGTTTTTAAAGAAGATGAAAGTTTAGAAAGATATAATCTTTTATTATCAGTACCACTTTTAATTTATGTAGGTTTTGTCTTGTACTATGTTTTACCTATGTTTCAAAACAATATTTTATTACAAATAATAATAACTATATATCAATTTTCTTTGGCTTTTTCAGTATTTGTAGCATTATGTAGATATTCTTGTAGTCCTCTAAAAAGTTATATATATACGCTGATAGGTGTTATATTTTTAGTAGTTTTTAACCTTTGGGATTTTTATCAAATATCTACACTCAAAATAAATATGTGGCATAAATTAGGAATAAATATTTCTTATATTTTAGGCTTATATTTTATGGTTGAAGGGCTTATAGATGAAATAACAAAACGAATAATTGTTTGCCAAGAAGACAAAAAACGAGCAGAAGAATAATAAAAATATAACCTAAGAAAAAAATAAACAAGATGAATAAAAAACCTACTTCTTTCAAAACTCCCACTCGATTGCAAATGGAAGCAGTCGAATGTGGTGCGGCTTGTTTAGGCATTATTTTATCTTATTATGGACGTTTCGAATCTCTCGAAAAATTACGTACCGAATGTGATGTGTCACGTGATGGCAGCAAAGCAAACAACATTTTAAAAGCCTCTCGAAACTACGGATTAAAAGCCAAAGGACTAAAAAAAGAGACCGAACAACTCATCGATTTGAATATGCCTTGTATTTTATTTTGGAATTTTAATCATTTTTTAGTCTTAGAAAAAATTGATAAAAAGAAAAATAAAGTATATCTCAATGACCCTGCAGAAGGACACAGAATTATTACCTATCAAGAATTAGAAGAATGTTTTACAGGAGTTGTTCTGACTTTTGAGCCTGATGAAAAATTTGAAAAAGGTGGAAAAATGCCACATATTTTTGTTACGCTTCGAAAAAGATTGAAAGGGTATGAAACTGATGTTTTATATGTAACACTTTTGACTTTGTTAGTGATATTTCCTGCGATGATTAGTCCTGTTTTTGTGCAGTTTTTTATTGATGAAATATTAATAGACAAAGAAAAATCTTGGCTTTGGATTTTATTATTAGGAATGGGAATTACCTCACTTTTGCGTGGCATTTTAGAATATTTAAAAAATTATTATTTATCAGCCTTAGAAACCAAAATGTCGGTCTCAACCGCCTCACATTTTTTTTGGCACGTATTAAGATTACCGATTACATTTTTTCAACAGCGATATATTGGAGATGTAGCACAAAGATTAGAATCAAATGAAAGAGTATCAAAAATGCTTTCACACGAAGTCGCAAAAAATGTTTTAGAAGGTTTTTTAGGCGTTTTTTATTGGATTTTAATGCTTTTTTATAGTCCTTTATTGGCTTTTATTGCGTTGTTTTTGGCTTTTATCAATATATTTGCCCTACAAAAAATATCACATCAAAGAGAAGAAAATTATTCTCGTTTGCAACAATCAGAAGGAAAATTACAGGGTATTACTATCAATGGTTTGCAACTTATCGAAACTTTGAAAGCTAACGGAGACGAAGACAATTTTTTTCAAAAATGGGCAGGTTATCAAGCCAAAACCATCAAAGCAGAAAAAGATTTAGGTGTTTTATCTTTGCAATTAGATTTAATTCCACCTTTTTTGAACGCACTGAATATTCTGATTATTTTGACTGCGGGCAGTTGGTTGGTGATGGACGGTTATATGACGATTGGAATGTTGGTTGCCTTTCAAAGTTTTGCGCATAGTTTTTCGGAGCCAGTCGAACATTGGGTAAATTTAGGGGGGAAATTACAAGAAACGAAAGGCGATATGCAGCGTTTGGAAGATGTGTTGCACGCACCGATAGACCCACAAACCCATTCAGATTTTTTATTCAAAGATGCAAAACCTAATTTTGAAATTATCACCAAAAAATTAGAAGGATATATTGAGTTCAAAAACGTAACTTTTGGATATAGTCGTTTGAATCCACCTTTGATAGAAAATTTTAATTTGAAAATAGAACCTGGCGAAAGAGTGGCTTTGATTGGTGGTTCGGGAAGCGGAAAATCAACTATAGCCAAATTATTAGCAGGTTTATATGAACCTTGGGAGGGCGAAATATTATTAGATGGACAACCTCGAAAAAAATTACCACGAGAAATTATTAACAATTCTTTGGCAATGGTCGACCAAGATATTTTTTTATTCGAAGGAAAAGCAAAAGAAATTTTAACGATTTGGGACAGTACAACTCCTGATAATTTGATATTGCAAGCCGCCAAAGATGCACAAATTCACGATATTTTAACCTCTCGAAAAGGTGGTTATGAAACAATTATCAATGAAGGTGGAAAAAATTTAAGCGGTGGACAAAGACAAAGATTTGAAATTGCACGTGCTTTGGTCAATAATCCTTCTATTTTAATCCTTGATGAAGCTACTTCTGCACTTGATTCATTGACAGAAAAACAAATTGAAAATGCTTTGAAAAAAAGAGCGTGTTCTATTTTGGTGGTTGCTCATCGATTGAGTACGATTAGAGATAGCGATGAAATTATTGTGATGAGATACGGACAAATCATAGAAAGAGGCACACACGAAATATTAAAAATGCAAAATGGTTCGTATAGTGCGTTGATAAAAGCGTAAATATTTTTATTTTCTTCTAAAATTATCATAGGCAAGATTATAAACGATTACTAATCAAGTTATTAAGATTTTATATAATTTAAAGCATTAAACCCAATAAATAGCACAAAACTTGTTACTGTAATTAAAAGTGTGGAAAATTATTTTGTACTAAAATAATGACAATTTTTTAACAAATAAAGTCAATTTATTTGCATAAAATTACAAGTAAACCTCCTATTATTTATTTATCACAGGAAAAATTACAGTAACAATTTTTTCGAAAAATCATAAAATATAAAATTAAGTATTTTATTTTGATTTCTATATTTTCAAGCCATAAAAATAAATCAACCAAAATAAAAAAAAATATTTTAGTTGATAGATTTATAATTTTTTTCTTTGAGTTATATATTGATATGCGTTCTCACCATTTTGATAGCAATCGCTAATAAAATTACGCCAAAAACTTTACGTAAAATATCTGCTCCTGTTACCCCCAATTTTTTTTCTATCCAGTTTGATGCTCTCAAAACCAAATAAATCAGTAATAAATTCAAACAAATAGCAATCAAAACAGATATTTGATTAAATTCTGCCCGCAAAGTAAGGATTGTAGTCATCGTTCCTGCCCCTGCAATTATCGGAAAAGCAATCGGAACGATAGAAGCTGAGCCTGTGTTTCCATTCATTTCACCTTTGAATAAATGTATGCCTAAGACCATTTCAAGCCCTAAAAAAAATATCACCAACGCACCCGCAATCGCAAAAGAAGGCGTATCTAAACCAAATAAATGTAAAATACTTTCGCCTAAAAATAAGAAAGCAATCATAATCAGACCCGCTACCAAAGTAACTTTACCTGATTGTAATGCACCTGTCTTTTTTTTGAGGTCAATAATCACTGGAATTGAACCCAAAATATCAATCACCGAAAATAAAATCAATGAAACCGATAAAATTTCTTTAAAATTCAACATAATTGTACTAATTGTTTTTAATAATGTGCAAAGGTACGTAATAAAAAAATACCAAACAATATTTGGTAAAAGATTTTATAATAGATTAATATTAGAAACCAGATATTGATGAATAAATATAAATATTTTACAATTTTTTGATGCGTATAAAAATAGGTTTATTCAATTTAAAGTTAGTTTTATATCCTAAAAATATGCTTTTTTTCTAAAAAAAGATATTTTTATAAAAAAATAAAATATTTTTTTTATGATAAGTTTAATTCTAAAAAATCTTGTAAAAGTGCAATTTCATTATCATCAATTTGAGGAAAATTAGCAATTCTAAAAGTCGTATCTTTCCAAACTCCATAGCCATTTCCCAAAATAATATTTTGTTTTAATGCTTTTTGATGTAGTTCTATCAAAGTTTGTTTGTCGGTCTGAATTGCCCAGACTGTATCAGAACGTTTTTCTTTATTTTTAATTAATGGTTGTGCTTTTTTAAGATTTTCTATCCATTGATAGGCTTTTTTTGTTCTTTGTGTTAGTTTTTCGGCAACTTGTTGAATAGGTAAAGTTTGTTTTGCCCATTCATTCAATAAAAAAATAGTTAAAATATTGGGCGTGAAAGGTGTTTGAAATTTTTGAAAATTAGATTCTAAATGTATTAAATCGTTGTAATGATTGGTTTGATTGATTTTTTTTGCCTTTTCGATGGCTTTGGGAGAAACGAACATCAGCGCCAAACCTGCGGGCAAACCAAAACATTTTTGCAGGGACGCAAACCAAATATCGCCTTGATGCAAGGGATAATTTACGCCTGCTAAGCCTGACGTTACATCACACGCAATCAACATCTGAGGATAATCATTTTTCCAAGTATTCAATATATGTAATTCAAAAATACTTCCATTTGAGGTTTCGTTGGGCGTAAGGCATACAAGAAAATCTTTTTTAAAACTATCAATAAAAGTATTTTTTGGACTTTGTTTTGCCCATTTTTCTCCAAAACTTCCTGTATAAAAATGAAAAAAAGGCATATTTACAAAAGATTGAGCAATAATTTCCCAACATTCAGTGGCAGAATTAACAAAATAAATACTATATTCAGTAGGAATATTGAGTTTTATTTGTAAATTTTTAATCGTTTCTTGATATAAATCCATAAAAATTTGACTTCGATGATTACGACTAACAATTCCGCTTGCCAATGCTTTTTCTATCCAAATAGATACAGATGAATGTAATTTAGATGGACCTGGATAAAAATTATAATACATATTTTTGCTTTTGGTTTAATTTTGTCACCAAAATTGCTAAAATGCTTTGAATAAATCACCTAAATAATGTTTCAAGTTGTATTTATTTGTCATGTCTAATGCTCTTTCAAGGCAAATGAACTTTTGACCGTATTTTTCAGAATTAGCAAATTTTTTCATTTGCTCAACTGTTTCGGCATCAATGATAATATCCAAACAAATGAATGTTTCTTTAATTCCGTCTGTTGCCAATAAAATTTCGTTTTTCTTAAAATGATTTTATTTTTCGGTTTTATAGTTGAGTTGATAGCCATTTTTTAGTAAAATTTCTGTGGTTCTTAGGAAGTTTTGCGGAAAATAAAATAAAATAAAAAAAAATTTGAAATATGTTTTTTGAATTGCCTCCAGATTTATCTGGAGGATAATAAAAAAATTCAATCCTTGGCTTTAGCCAAAATCTCCGCACTTTTCAAATTGATATTTTTTAAATAAATGCCATTTCTATTCATACAGAAGAAAATTATATCCGCAATAATTTCCCATAAACCATTTGTAATAAGTAGATTTTCTTTCATTTTATTCTGCTTTATTACATTTATATTCGTTGAAAATCAATACTTTATGATAATGAAATTACCATTTTACAAATTAAAATTTTACCTTGCGTAACATAAGTATATTAAATAGAAAGAAAAATTTTATTTTTTACCTTTTAACAATTCTTGATATTTATTCATATCTTTAAAAATTTCGAGAGCCATTTTTAAGTCCGCATCATAATTAAATTCTAATAAATTTTGTCCTTTTTCAAAATGATAAAAAGCAACAATTTCAGATTCTAACGCTTGTCTGATTTCTTCTTTGAAAGTCAATAAATCTGCTTCTTTATTTTGTTGAGATTTTGCTTGTAAAGCCTTAATTTGTGGTTCTAAGCCACCAAAAGTTCTTTCATCTTTTGATTTTTCTTCCAAATCTTTCAACAATTTTTCTGTTTGTGTGGTATAAGTTACATTTTTAGTTTTTACCCATTTCACAAAATCCATATATTCTGCTTCTGTCAATTTGAATTCGTTGGCTTGTTTGATGGTTTTATTTGCCAAAAAATATTCGCCTGCATAATCAAATAACAAATTTTTATTTTTCAAAGCAATCAAAACTGCAGCTGACCTTTTGGCTGGTACAGCAATATCAGGGTCAACTCCTGCTCCGTCATATACTTTTCTACCATTTTTAGTTTTAAATTCTTTTCTCAAAGAATCAGCAAATTTATCCACCGTTCCATCTGCTTTTCTTTTTCCATAATCAATGGCTTGAATACATCTTCCGCTTGGCGTATAATACTTAGCCGTGGTAACTTTGAGTTGAGAATTATAAGAAAGTGGTCTGGTTGCTTGTACTAAACCTTTTCCAAAAGATTTTTGTCCAATCAAAACTCCTCTGTCATAATCTTGAACTACGCCCGCTACAATTTCAGCAGCCGAAGCACTTCTTCCATTTATCAACACAATCAAAGGCAATTCTGTATCGTATGCAGGATTTAAGGCTTTATAGGGTTTATTCCATTCAATTACTTTTCCTTTTGTACTTACCACATCAGATTCTCTTGGGATAAATAAATTAGAAATATTGATAGCCTCGCTCAAAAGCCCGCCCGGATTGCCACGTAAATCTAAAATCACTTTTTTTGCTCCTTGTTCTTTTAATTTTTCGATAGCATTTTTTACTTCTTTGGTTGCATTTTGCGTAAAATCAGTCAAAGACAAATAACCTACATCATTACTCAGCATTGTAAAAAATCTAACATTATCGATTTTAATAGTTTCCCTTTTAAAATCAAATTCTTTCGTATTGGTTTGCCCCAACGATTTGATTTCTAATTTGATATTTGTTCCCGCTTGTCCTTTCAAAAGTTTGCTTACTTCTGCTTGACTTTTATTTTTTAACGGAACGCCATTTATTTTTACGATTTCATCGCCAATTTTTAATCCATTTTTATGGGCAGGAAAATTTTCATAAGGCATCAAAACTACACTTTTTCCATCTCTTGTGCCAACTAAAGCCCCAATTCCGCCATATTGTCCTGTGGTCATTGTTCTATAATCCTCGATTTCATCTTCGGGAATATAATTAGTGTAAGGGTCTAAGGAATTAAGCATCGCATCAATTCCTGTTTTCATAATTGTACTCGGATTGACTTCATCAACATAATAAGTATTGATTTCTTTGTACAAAGTGGTAAAAATATCCAAGTTTTTTTGGATTTCGAAAAGTCTATCTACGGGTTTGTAGGCTACTAAAAACACTAACATCACCGCAAAAATAGGTAACAATTGGACGAGTCTTTTTTTCATATCGATATTTATTAAGTTCCTTTTTATTTATACTCAAAAATAAGTAAAAAAGTTTAATATTTTCATTTTTTAACTTTTTTTAAGAGAATATTTCATAAAAAAAACTTTTTTTTCGAAAAAACGTTACTTTTTTCCAAAAAATGAGTATATATATAAAAGAGACTTTTATGATTAATATAGCAAATTATTGCATTACCGAAGATGGAATAATTAGTCGATTGACTAATTATTGGGACGAGCTCAGAGATTCGACTGATTTGATGGAAAAAATATCATCTGCTTTGCCACAAAAAGCATTTAATATTTTATCTATTAATATGATTGCGGTTTTATTTATTTATTGGTTTCAATTTTCGAGATATATAAGTCTTTTTTCTTTGTCTATTGTGACGGTTTTTGCTTTTTGGGGAGTTTTATTTTTGGTATCAGAATACCTAAAATTTCATCGATTGTGTAAAAAAACAGAAGTTTTATATCAAGAATTATGGGAAGTTTATCAATATACTTATCAAGATGCTCCTTCTTATGAAGTTTCTGCAGAAGAGAAAATTATTTTACAACAATATTTAATCGCCAAAGAATTTTTGATGCCTAAATTTGTTTTTTCTTTGATTTTATTGATGATAGTGGCTTTAAACGGCTTTTTTTACTTTTTTTATCATTATAATAATTAACAGAAAAAAGTCTGACCTCAGTCTAACAAGCCTATTTATTACCACAAAAAAAAACTACTCATCATAATTGCGAGTAGATTTTTAAAACTATTGTATAAAAACTTACTTGTCATTAACTACGAGTAAATTTTTAAGGTATTACTAATAAACTTTCTTATTTTTTCAAAGCCTCAGCTCCTGCTACAATTTCCAAAATTTCAGTGGTAATGGCTGCTTGACGACTTCTATTATAAACCAATGTCAAATCTTTGGCTAATTGCTCTGCATTTTCGGTGGCTTTATCCATTGCGGTCATACGCGCACCGTGTTCAGACGCATTCGAATCTAAAACCACTCTATATAATTGTAATTTTAAATTTTTTGGGATTAATTCATTGATAATTTCTTCTTTTGAAGGTTCAAACAAATAATCTACATTTTGTTGAGAAGAAGGTTTACTGATGTCTATTTTTGTTTTTACAATCGGTAAAAATTGTTCAACTTTTAAAATTTGAGTCGCAGCATTTTTAAATTCATTATAAATAAATTCTACTCTATCAAAATCACCATTTTTGTAACCTGCAATAATAAATTCTGCGGCATCTTTTACTTTGGCAAAACTAAGATTATGAAAAATAGTAGAATAATCTGGATTTACATTCATTCCACGTCTTGTCATTGTATCACGTCCACGATTTCCAATCGGTAATATTATCACATTACCATTCGCATCTTGTGAAGCATATTTTTCTTGGATAAGTGCAATCGCAGCCTTTACTACATTGGCATTAAAAGCGCCACAAAGTCCTCTATCAGAAGTTACAGGCACTATCAAAACCTTTTTAATTTCTCTTTCTGCTGTATATTCAGCGCCTAATTCTGCCTCAGTACCAGCGGAAAGATTAGCAATAATTCCACCTAAGGTTTGTGCATAAGGACGCATTTGCACGATGGCATTTTGTGCTTTACGCAATTTAGCAACAGATACCATTTTCATTGCTTTAGTAATCTGTTGTGTAGATTTTACGGAAGTAATTCGGGTACGAACCTCTTTTAAATTCGGCATAAACTTTCTATCTTTAAAGTTTTTTTTGCAAAGGTATTATAAAAAAAGAAATAATCAAAAACTTGTTTGTATTTTTTTATTTAAAATGTAAATTGATTGTTTATTTGTGTTGAAATACAGAAAAATTTTGTTACCGTAATTAAAAGTGTGTAAAATAATTTGGTTATTTTTTCGTTTGTTAGTTATCACAAAACAATTATAATTATGGCACAAGTAGAATTTAAAATTACAAGAGATAATGGCTCGGTTATTATTTATTATCCTCCAGATAAATCTGGAGGCAATTCAAAATAGATATTTTCATTTCTATTCCTAAAAATCTAAAAATATTACCAAAAAAATAAAAATGAAAAAAATATTACACGAAAAATGTATTGAATTAATCGAAAATAATATCAATATTTTACAACAAAGCATCAATACAGCCCAACAAACGGCTAATGAAGACACAAAAAGTAGTGCAGGCGATAAATATGAAACTACCAGAGCCATGATGCAAATCGAAATCGAAAGCAATATGAAAAGATTGGCAGAAGCACGAAAAACACAAAAAATATTAAACGAAATTATTTTTCATACCGATTATACAAACCAAAATACAAATCAAAATATTGTCTTAGGAAGTATCGTGATTACAGATAAAGGCACATTTTTTATGAGTATTGGCATTGGACAAATGTTGATAGAAAACGAAAAATATTTTGTTATCTCTCCCGATTCACCAATTGGAAGTTTATTGATGAACAAAAAAATCAACGAAAAAATTGTTTTTAATACCAAAGAATTTATAATTTTGGATATTTTATAACGTATAACTAACATATTTTTCCTGCCAATTTGTCATAATAAAAAAAACGTTCATAATTTTTGCCTTATTTTAAAAAAAAGTTGTACCTTTGTGTCTCGAAACTAAATATCCTATCAATAAAGGGGAAAAATATAACACTGCCTTATATGTTCAATATTCTAAATAAAGCAATTACTGCAATTTTTGGCTCAAAAGCCAAAAAAGATATGAAAGAACTTTTTCCTTATGTGGAAAAAATAAATACGCAATGGAAAGAATTAACATCTATTTCTGATGATGGATTGCGTCAAAAAACTGATGAAGTAAGACAAATTATTGATAAACATTTAGAAAATATTGATAATCAAATCAAAACACTAAGAGAAAAAGCCGAAAACGACAACTCAATTAGTATTGATGATAAAGAAAATATTTTTAATCAAGTGGACGTTTTAGAAAAAGAACGAAACAAAGAATTAGAAAAAATATTACTCGAAGTATTGCCGATTTCTTTTGCTATCGTAAAAGAAACTGCTCGAAGATACAAAGAAAATAAAAAATTAGTCGTTACGGCTACTCAATTTGATAGAGAAATAGCGATTCGTAAAAAAAATGTGGTTATTGATGGAGATAAGGCAATTTGGCATAATCAATGGGAAGCCGCAGGAAATATAATTACGTGGGAAATGATGCATTATGACGTGCAGTTGATAGGTGGCGTGGCTTTGCATCAAGGAAAAGTAGCGGAAATGGCAACAGGAGAAGGAAAAACTTTAGTCGCCACTTTGCCTTCTTTTCTAAACGCATTGGCACGCAGAGGCGTACATATTGTAACGGTGAATGATTATTTGGCACGCCGAGATTCTGAATGGATGGCTCCACTTTTTGAATTTCATCATATTACGATTGATTGCATCGATTTACACGAACCACATACGCAGGAACGCAAAAAAGCCTACGCAGCAGACATTACTTATGGAACAAATAACGAATTTGGTTTTGATTATTTGAGAGACAATATGGCAAATGATTTGAGCGAATTGGTACAAAGAAAACATCATTACGCGATGGTTGATGAGGTCGATTCGGTGTTGATTGATGATGCTCGAACTCCTTTGATTATTGCAGGTCCTGTTTCAAGAGGTTCAGAAGAACAAGAATTTGAAATGTTAAAACCACGTATTCAACGCATTGTCGATGCACAAAAAAAATTAATATTAGAATATCTGAATCAAGCCAAAAGAGCATTAGCAGACAAAAAAGAAAAAGAAGCTGGTTTGCCACTTTTTAGGGCGCATAGAGGTTTGCCAAAATTAAAACCTTTGATAAAATTATTAAGCGAAGTTGGAAATAAGGTGATTATGCAAAAAACTGAAAACACTTATTTGAGTGATAATCAACGTTTGATGCCCGAAGCCGACAAACCTTTGTATTTTACGATTGATGAAAAAAATAATCAAATTGATTTAACAGGCAATGGTATTGCATTTTTGACAGCGAATAGTGATGATGATAAATTCTTTATTTTGCCTGATATTGGGGCGGAAGTCAATGCTCTTGATAAAAAACAATTTGATTCAGAAGAACAAAGATTGCAAGCAAAAGAAACTTTGATTCAAGAATATAATATTAAATCTCAACGTATTCATACCGTTCAACAATTATTAAAAGCATATACTTTGTTCGAAAAAGAAACAGATTATATCATTGTTGATAACGAAGTTAAGATTGTTGATGAGCAAACAGGGCGTGTGATGACAGGCAGACGTTATTCTGATGGTTTGCACCAAGCCTTAGAGGCAAAAGAAAATGTAAGAGTTCAAGATGCTACTCAAACTTATGCGACTGTTACTTTGCAAAATTATTTCCGTATGTATCACAAATTAGCGGGAATGACAGGAACAGCAGAAACAGAGGCAGCAGAATTATGGGATATTTATAAATTAGATGTAGTCGTAATTCCTACTAATGTGGCTGCGGTTCGTAAAGATGCTCAAGATTTGATTTATAGAACGGTAAGGGAAAAATTTAATGCGATTATAGAAGAAATAGGCAAACTTAGACAAGCAGGAAGACCTGTTTTGGTCGGTACAACTTCTGTCGAATATTCAGAACTTTTGAGTAGAATGTTATCGTTAAGACAAATCGAACACCAAGTTTTGAACGCAAAATTACACCAAAAAGAAGCAGAAATTGTTGCTTTTGCAGGACGTAGCGGAACAGTTACGATTGCTACCAATATGGCAGGTCGTGGAACGGATATAAAATTAGCCACCGAATCAAAACAATCAGGCGGTTTGGCAATTATTGGCACAGAAAGACACGAATCACGTCGTGTAGATAGGCAGTTGCGTGGGCGTGCAGGTCGTCAAGGCGATCCAGGTTCTTCTCAATTTTTTGTTTCTTTGGAAGATAATTTGATGCGTTTATTTGGTTCAGACCGTATTGCAAGGGTTATGGATAGGTTTGGATTTAAAGAAGGCGAAGTTATTCAACATTCGATGATTACAAAATCTATCGAGAGGGCGCAAAAAAAAGTAGAAGAAAATAACTTTGGTATGCGTAAGCGTTTATTAGAATATGATGATGTGATGAATAAACAACGTGAAATCATCTATAAACGTCGTAGAAATGCTTTGAATGGCGATAGATTAAGCATCGATATTAGTAATATTATGGCTGATGTTTGCGAAGATATTGTGATTAATTGTCGTTTGGCTCCTTTGGATACGTTCAAAATAGAAGTACATAAAGTTTTTGGTATTTCAGATTTTTCAATTAGGAAAGAAGAATTAGAACGAACAGAAACCAATACAATGGCAATGAAATTGTATAACTTTGTGCGTGCTAAATATGAGGTAAATAATCGTAGAATATTAGAAACAGTTATGCCTATTTTAGAGCAATTATATAGAGAGCAAAAACAAACTGTGGCTGAAATTTCTTTTCCAATCACTGATGGAAAATCTCAACTTACTTTAAGCATTGGACTCCAAAAAATCATAGAATCAAAAGGACAAGAAATCATCAAAAATGTTGAAAAATATATGTCCCTTTCTTTGATAGACCAAGAATGGAAAGAACATTTGAGAGAAATGGACGATTTGAAACAATCCGTACAAAATGCTTCTTGGGAACAAAAAGACCCGTTGGTTATCTATAAATTTGAGGCGTTAGAATTGTTTAAATCATTTTTAGCACGCGTAAATAGCGATACGGTTAGTTTTTTGATGCACGCATTTGTGCCTACACAAGAAGACGAGGATATACAAGTAGCCAAATCTACTAAAAAATCTATACCCAAACCAAGTAATAAAATCAGAGAAACGAAACAAGAATTTATTAATTCTTTTTCAGATAATGATGATATTTTATCAACTGAATTTGGAGATATTACAGAAAGAAATTCTCAAAAACAAATGCCTGCTCGCAGTCAAAAGATAGCCAATCCAAATGATAGAGTAAATGTGCAGTATAGTGATGGACGTGTTGTAAAAGATGTGAAATTCAAAACGATTGAAGATGATTTGAAAAAAAGCCGTTGTATTTTGGTAGATTAAAACAACATTTTTTTTGTTGATAGATATAAAAATAAAAAACTCTAAACATTTTTGTTTGGAGTTTTTTGTTTTGATTATTTAACGAAATCTAACCATTTTCCATTCCAATCATAATATTGAAGGTGATTAAATTTCTTTTTATAATCATAAACAGATGGATTTTCGTAGGCATAACCTAAATATAAATAGTCGAAATTATTTTGCTGACCATACATAATTTCTGCTAATAAAGTATAAATTCCCAAACTATTTGCTGCATAATCAGTATCAAACATCGCATAAATACTCGATAAACTTCCCTCCCCAACTCCTACAAAACTCACCGCGCACATTTTATTATTTTCATCAAAAACGACACATTCCATACCTTGATAAGGAATGATATGAGGTTTTTCGCTCAAAAAATCATACAAAGAATCAGGAATATTATCTGTAAATCGTTCAATATGTTTTTGAAATAAAACTTCTTTGGCTTCATCAATCAAAATAGGTTTGTATTTGATGGTCATATTTTTGTTTTTTTTGAGGATTTTGAAATGACTTTTTTGGAAAGTAAAGGCAGATAAATCGATACGCAAAGGTATGATTTTATCTTCTTTTTTGAGAGTTGGATTATATGCTGATTTATCCCTAAAAAAATAAGTTCCAAAATTTCGCCAAGCAGCTGCCCACAAAATATCTATGTCTGTTGGTGAAATTTTATCTATGTATATTTCCATATTTTGTTGAATCAAAATTATTTAGTTTATCATTTATCAATTTCTTAAAAGTAATTTTTAACATAAAAAAACATCTAAAAATTCCATAAATCTTGAACTTCAAAATCGGATTTTTCAACAATTTCTTGTCCATCTATAATATCCATTCTCATACTTCCTGCTTTTCTTTTTATTGAAATAATCACAAAACTTTTTTCTTTTAATGGATTGATATTTTCAAATAAATAAAGCGGAAATTGTCTTTTTTCAAAAGTTTTTTCATTATTATCATCAAAAATAATACAATCACAAAAAACTAATTTTGCTTTTTTATCAATTTTATAAATACGTCCTTTGAGTTGTATATTTTCAAGCCAAGTTTCATTTGAGATTATATTACTATCATATTCCATAATTTTTTATAAAAATTTTAAAAAATTGATTTTATCATTCAAAAAAAAACTATTCCACTTCTTCTTTCCAACATCTTTTTACAAAATTCAAAACCATTCGCAAAGTTTCTTTGGGTCTTTCTAACATACCGACGTGTCCTGTGTCATTCAAAATATGAATATCAGCATCTTGCGGATAAAAAATTTGTTCAGAATAAGAACTCAAAGGAATAGACACATCTTCTCGACCTATAATAAATAAAACAGGAATTGATAATTTTTTTAATAATTCAGTTTGGTCTGGTCTATCTCTCAAAGCAATAGTAACTTGTAAAATTGATTTTTCAGGCGTTTTTTTGACAGAATTTTTAATATATTCGATTTCTTTTTGTAATTCTATATGTCTTGGTGTAAAAAACATCATCGCAGAAAAATCATCTGCAAAAGGATTTACGCCGTTTTTTTGGATAAAAAATGTAGTTTGATTTCGATTTCTTTTTTTTGCTTCGTTATCAGGCAACGCACTCGAATGAAATAAACCTAAACCTTCCAAATTTTGAGCATATTTTTGAGCATACGCCAACGCTACATATCCGCCCAAAGAATGTCCAATCATTATACATTTTTTGATTTCTAATTCATCTAATAAATTTTTAACTTGCTCAGCCAAATCCTCAATGGTAACGTCTTGTGGTAATAAATTGGCACTATTACCAAAACCACCTAAATCAGGAGCAATTACTTTGTAATATTTAGATAAAGTAGGCATCAAGTTTTGCCAAATTGTATTGTCTTCACAAAATCCGTGAATTAAAACCAATACTTTTTTTCCAAATCCTTGTTGAGTAAAATGTAAATGTTGCATCAGTAATTTGTTTTAATTATTTTTTAGTTATTTATTTATTGTTATAATTCTACACTCTAATACCCATCACCAAAATATCATCAGTTTGATGATATCCGCCTTTCCAACGCAAATGTTCGTTCAAAAGTTCTTCTTTTTGTTGTTTGAGTGGCAAATGACTAATACTTAATAAAAAATTACGAAAGTTTTTTTTGTAATATTTTGAATTATCTGCTCCACCAAATTGGTCTTGGTAGCCATCAGAAAAAAGATAAAAAACGTCTCCGTCTTGATAATCAATGACTGTATTTTCAAATTTCTTTTTATTTTTATACATTTTCATGTCTCCTCCAATGGGACATTTTGAGGCAGTAACTTGGTGCAATTCGCCACCTCTGACATAATACATATCGTTGTTTGCTCCCGAAAAAGTTACTTTTTTATTTTCTTCATCAAAAACTAACATCGAAATATCCATTCCATCGTTTACGCCTTGTTTTTGTAATTTCATCAATAATTGTCTATCCAATAAAGATAAAATTTTGGCAGGCTGTGAAACTTTATTGGTATTGATAAGTTCATCTAATAAAGTATTGGCTAGAACGGTCATAAAAGCACCGGGAATTCCATGTCCTGTACAATCTCCTGCAGCAATTACTTTTAGAAATAACGTTTTATTATCTTCTCCCAGTGAGTTTGTACCTGTTCGTTTTGCTTCTGTAAACCAATAAAAATCACCTGACACAATATCTCTTGGTTGCAATAAAATAAAACATTCTTTAAAATTTGAGGCAACGCCCTCTGAACTTCCAAAAATAGCATTTTGAATTCTACTTGCATAATTGATACTTGCGGCAGTATTTTCATTTTTCTTTTGAATAAGATTTTTTTGAATTTCAAGATCTACTTTTTTCTTCTCGATAATAATAGTTTTTTCATTCAAATCTTGGGTTCTTTCTTCTACTTTTTTCTCTAAATTTTCGCTCAATTCTTCCACCTGCGTAAATGCTTTGGCGTATCGCACAGACAACGCAAAAGATTGTAAGAAAGCAAAAGCCAACAGACCATAAGAAGACAAAGAAAGAGTATGAATGAGTTTAAAATCATTCAGTACGTCATTGAATAAGGCAGAAAATAAAACTAAAAAACCAAAAAACAGCGCCCCTGCGCCCATTTTTTTATTACCCATTGCTTTACGCAACACATACAAGCCATACATAGCCGAAAATATCAATAGAAAATAACCTACTGATAATGCTTCTGAAAAAACATAAGGAGTGCTTGTAGAAATAATTATTATGAATAAAAAACTACTTCCTACAATGAAATTTTTTGCCCATCTTGAAAAATCATCTTTATACATTGCCCTAAAAAACAATACATAAAAAATTAAAGCCGTATAAACACTTAAATTTTCGATCCTAAAAGTAACTTCCCAAATGATATTAGGAAATAAATGTAATAAATATTTTTCGTCTGTCAATAAAGTTCGGATAGCAAAAAAAACATTTACCCAACTAAAATAAAATGCAGCCAAATCTTTACGACGCAATAAAAACATTCCAAAATGATACACTGCCATAATGATAAAACAACCTGCCAAAATTAAATCTATGGCAACCAGTCTATCTCTTTGCATTTGGATAATATTCGCATCTCCCAATTTGATTTCATTCCAAAAACCGCCGTCTTTATGGTCAAAGTTAGAAATATGTACTAAAATATCTATTTTTTCGGTATAATTTGTAAAAGGAATGACTTGTGGGAGCATATAAGGCTCATAACTTTGTTTGTTTATGCCTACTTTTCCATTTTGTCCGACTAATCTTCCATTGATATATATTTCGTAAGCAGTCCCAAAAGACAATAATTTGATGGCTAAAGTAGGAACTTGATGTGGTAACAAAACACGCAATCTATACGTTCCGTACCCAAAATTTGACATTGTTTTTCCTTCAATTTGATGTTCTCCCCAAGTAGAAGGCACTTTTTGAGTATATTTTTTGACATTTTTCCAAGAAATTGTGTCTCGTGGATTGAGTAATTGATGAGGATAAAACTCCCATTCCCCCTCCAAATTGAATGTTTCGGAGAAGTTGCAGTTTGATAAGTTTAATAGTCCTTTTTGAGCAAGAGGCGTATTTTTGACACTTTTGTCTGGTCTTTGACAGCCTGTTGCAAAATATATGATACTTATCAAGAAGGCAATGTAGAAGTATTTATATTTATTTTTCAATGTAAAGTGTTTTAATAATTTTATTGATGTTTTTTGTTATATATAATTCTTTAAAAATCATACCAAAAATAAAAGAAAAATATTTATGGTAAAAAACGAAAATATCTAAATGAAAAAAAAGTAAGATAACTCACTAAAATTCCTACCATTCCTCCTACTATAATATCTAAAGGATAATGAACTCCCAAATAAATTCGAGAATAACTGACCAAAAAAGCCCACAAAAACCAATAAAATGAGTATTTTCGCCCAATATATAGGAATAAAAAAAATGCAATAGCAAATGAATTAGCTGCGTGTGAAGAAACGAAACCATATTTTCCACCTTTATATACTTGTCCTTTTTTTTCTTCTAATAAATGAATTTTTTGATTTAATTTTTCCTCGTGTGAGGGGCGTAATCTTTGAAAATAAGGTTTAAAAATTTTGGAACTAATTTGGTCTGAAAGTGTAATAATTACAATTATAGCCAATAAAGATGTTAAAAAATATTGTTTATTTTTTTTATATAACAAATAAATCCAACAAATAAACAACGGAATCCACGTTCTAAAATCAGAAATCCACCAAACTAAACTATCTAAAAAATCGTAATGAAATTTGTTTAGATATAAAAATAAATATTCATCTAAGGCAATCATAACAAGAAAAAAATAGGATTTTTATGTCCTCTCACTACTGGGAAGGATTAGGGTGAGGCTTTTAGTAAGAATTATGCCCCAGCCTTCCCCAAAGGTGAGGGAGTTTTTTATTTATTATTTGATAAAAAAAACTTTGAGTATATAAAATATACATTCAAAGTTTTTTTATTTATTTTATTAAATTTTTACTTAAATTTAGGGCAACGCAAATCTACATTAATAATTCTTGTCAAATGAAATGCAGTAATCCAATATACGTCTTTTGTTCTAGAATCACCCCGTTTATCACCATCATTGCCAAAACCTGTAATTGTTGGATTTCCCATCGAGTCTGATACAATCGGATTTACTTCGGTTGTCAATCTAAGCAATTCTGCTTCTCTTGATTTTCCTGTGTTAGCTGCTTTTTCTTCTAAGGTTCTGTTTGCCATATCCCTTGATAAATCACTTGGTAAATCTTTTGGATTGGCATAATTGCTACTTACATCGTCTAGATAATCTGTAAAAGTAATTCTATATCCTATTTCGAAAGCTAAATCAGTTTTATCATTTAATTTGAAACGAATACCTGCCCCGATTGGAATAGCAATTTGAAAATTAGAATACATTTTTCCATAACTTGAGCCTTTTGCACCTCCAGGAGAGTCTTCAGTTCTTACCAAACCTTGTCCTTCTGTGCGTAAAGGTCTTAAATAAGCCCACCGATTTCCGTATTCTTCAGGCGTTCTTGCCATTGGATTATGATAAAAACCTGCAATACCTGCCATTAAATAAGGAGTATTAGCAGCACGTTTATAAAATAAACCTGAACTACGTTTCAAATCCCAAGTACCAGTAATTGATAGTTCGAAAATATCATTGCGAAAATGCGTATTTCTCATATAGCGATAACGGTGTCTTTCACTGCTCGGACTCGCTGCAACATTATCATCTCCTGTGATTCTTGCCCACGTAATGCCTGCACGTATATGAACTCTTGGACTTATTTTTCTAAGTACATTGAACCCAAGACTATATCGAGTAGAACGGATTTCGGTAGAGGCGTATTGTGTCCAAGGATTCATCTCACCAAAATAATTGGTAAAACCTAAACTTCCGCCAATCGCCAAATAACCTACATCTCTTTTTTTTCCGTTAAACTTTTTCTGCTTCCAAGGTTGTGCGAAAGCAACCTGAACTATTGCCAATAAAAGCAATGTTAAGAGTAATTTTGATTTTAAAATTTTCATACAGATACACACTTTTTTATTATTTTATTTATATTTTTATGTTTTTAACTTCTTTTGTTTTTAGTTTAATAGTTTCTCACATCTAAACCCCAATTTAATTTTTTTCTTAATGTATCTAAAAAATTTTCAGCATTAAATTTTATGAGTTTTGCTACAAAATCTTGTTTTTTGACCGCTAATTGTACGCTTGCATCAATAATTTGCCATCTCGAATCCAAAGAAACTAAAAAATTATTACTTCTGCCTTCTACTTCAAACGAAATAATACTATCATCTGACACAATCATTGGTCTTACATTCAAATTATGCGGGCTAATCGGTGCAACAATAAAATTATTAGATTGCGGCAATACCACAGGACCGCCACAACTCAAAGAATAACCAGTCGAACCTGTCGGCGTTGAAACTATCAAACCATCAGCCCAATATGAGTTTAAATATTCTCCATTGATGAAAGTTTTTACCACAATCATCGAAGAAGTATCTCTTTTGGTGATTGTAAATTCATTCAGTCCAAAATTAACGCCCTCAAAAAGTTCAGAACTTGCTTCTACTTTTATTAAAATTCTTTTTTCTACAGAATAATAGCCTTTGAATAAATTTTGTAACGCATTTTGAATATCTGCGGGAGAAGTAGTGGCTAAAAACCCCAATCTACCTGCATTGATACCCAAAATAGGTACTTCATATTTGCCTATATGCGTAACAGACTCTAAAATTGTACCATCTCCGCCTACACTGATAAAAAAATCAGTAATCGGAAAATCACTATGATTATGATATATGTTAGATATACGTATTTTTAGTTGTTCTTGGTTAATAAAATCAAAAAAAATTTTCGAACAGGTTACTTCGATGCCAAATTGTTCAAAGGTATCAAACATTTTTTGAATAAAAGGTTCTGCCTCTGCCCGAAATGACCGACCGTGTATCGCAATTTTCATCATTTTAATTGAACAAAAAATAATACCAAAAATATTGTTTTAATTTGGAATTGGAAGAATAAAAAATATATATACTTAATAAATTTGCACAAAGATAAAAAGTTTTTGGTATTTTTCAAAATAATATCATTTTTTTTTTATTTTTTTGTAAATATCATTTTTTATAACTACTTTTGCTTACTTAATATTTTATTTTAAACTTTTATATGAATTACAACAAAGCTATTTATTATTTTCAAAATCTTTATTTAGTAGCCATTGCTGATAAAGTTCTCGCTCCTGAAGAAAAGGATTATTTAATTCAAGTCGCAACAAAAATGGGACTTTCTAGCACCGAAACCACTAATATTATGCTCAATAGTCATAATTTAGACTTGGTGATGCCTGAAACAAAAGAAGAACAATTAACACAATTAGAAGATGTAATCACGATGATGATGCTGGATAAAAAAATCCACGACAAAGAATATGATTTATGTTTGAGATTTGGACAAAGAATTGGACTCAACAAAAAAGATTTAGATTTATTGATTTTAAAAGTCGTTTCAAACTAATTATTTTTAACTCAAAAGTTATTTTAATTCAAAAGTTATTTTAATTCAAGAAAAATGTATCATCACGAAACCAAAATTAGAGTTAGATATGCAGAAACAGACCAAATGGGCTATGTATATCACGGAAATTTTGCTACTTATTATGAAGTCGCAAGAGTCGAAATGTTAAGAGAAATGGGATTTCCGTATAAAAAATTAGAAGACAGAGGTATAAAAATGCCCGTTTTATCGCTCAAATGCGATTTTAATGCGCCCACTCGTTATGATGATTTGATTAGCGTCAAAGTTACAGTCACTCAAAAACCATCTGTAAAAATGTTTTTTTCTTTTGAGGTTTATAACGAAAGTAATATTTTATTGAACACAGGCGAAATTGTGTTGGTTTTTTTAGATGCCAACACAAACAAACCTTGTAGATGTCCGATAGAAATTACAGAATTATTTGCTCAATATTTTTAATTTTTTTTGTAATTTTTTAAATAATGCTTTATTTTTGTTAAATATATGGCACAACAAGTAAAAGACGAAGAACATATTGCGATAGATCCTTTGTTGAAAGAACAAATTAATATCTATGCGTTAGAAGAAAAAGCACCTGTTTCCAATCAATTCAAGGCACTTTCAATAGGTATTCCCAGAGAACATAGCATTGCTGAAAAAAGGATACCTCTCAGACCCGAATCGGTTGCATTACTCACAAGATTGGGACATCAAATTTTGATAGAAACACAAGCAGGCGAAGCTTCCCAATTTAGTGATAAAGAATATAGTGAGGCAGGAGCAAAAATTTCTTATTCCCCCGAAGAAGTTTTTGCGTCTGATTTGGTGATTAAAGTCGAGCCTCCAACTTTAAAAGAAATTGAGTTTATGAAACCGAATAAAGCACTTATTTCCGCTCTCAAAACCGCCACTCTTTCTTTAGATTATTTAAAAGCATTACAAAAAAAGAAAATTACCGCCGCCGCCTACGAACTTATCGAGGATAAAGTAGGAGGAATTCCTGTGATGCGTGCCATGAGTGAAATTGCTGGAAGTACCGTTATGTTGATTGCAGCCGAATATTTGAGTACGCAACACGCTGGAAGAGGAATTATTTTGGGCGGAGTTACAGGCGTTCCTCCTACGCGTGTCGTGATTATTGGAGCGGGAACTGTGGGCGAATATGCAGCACGCACTGCGTCAGGTTTGGGGGCAGAAGTGAAAGTTTTTGACCAACATATTTATAAATTAAGAAGGCTAAAATATGCCATCGGACACGAAATTTATACATCTACTTTTGATGAATTTTCTTTGCCTGAAGCCATTCAAAGGGCTGATGTCGTGATTGGTGCGGTCAGAGGTGAAAAAGGAAGAAGTCCTATTATTGTTACGGAAGAAATGGTCAGCCAAATGAAAGCAGGAGCAATTATTATTGATGTGAGTATTGACCAAGGTGGTTGCATCGAAACTTCTGAATTGACTACTTTGCAAAATCCTATTTTTAGAAAATATGATGTGGTGCATTATTGCGTTCCTAATATTGCCTCGAGAGTGGCACAAACTTCGAGTACGGCTTTGAGTAATATTTTTACGCCATTTTTACGTGGAATCGGTATTTGTGGTGGTTTTGATGAAATGATTTTTCAAAATCAATGGTTTTTAAGAGGGATTTATGCGTATAAAGGACATATTACGAATCATCACATTGCCAGTAAATTTAGTATGACAAGTAAAGACTTAAATTTATTAAAATGGTAATTTTTTGATAGAATTTGTATTTTTTGTAAATTATTTTTCATATTTTTAAAATAAATGAACTTTTTTTAAATAAATAATGTTAAAAGTAAAATTTAATACATTAATTGGGCAGAAACGATGGATTTACAATTATAAACTGAAGTTACGCAAGGTAAGATTTTAATTTGTAAAATGGTAATTTCATTATCATAAAGTATTGATTTTCAATGAATATAAATGTAAGAAAGCAGAATAAAATGAAAGAAAATCTACTTATTACAAATCTTATTATCAGTCAGTTTAATCAAAAAGATATGAGTATTCAGGGAGCATCTAAAAAATAACTTACCCATTTTATATGTAGAAATATGAACGAATATATAAAGTATTGACGTTAACGCCAACACTTTATATAAGTAGAAGTTTTTATTGAGTATAATATTTTTTACTTAGTCCCTCAATTATTATATAATAATTTTGAATTTACTATCTCTTCAAAAAAAATATTTAATAAAACCATAAAATAAAAAAAACTTATCAATTATGAATACTGACCTTACCAAAGCACACGAATCTCGGATGGCAATCGAAAGATTATATATCGAAATGCGACATGTTTTTTTGAGTGGTGCTTATCGTCCATCAGGATTTTCAGGGCGAGGAATAAAAGAGGCGCTTTTAACGCTCTCACCTGAAATTTATGGCTCAATGAACGACATGGAAAAAGTCGAATTGGATGGCTTAGTATATGTGGCAGATAGATTGCCCAAAGGCATAGAAGAATGTAGATTTATCAAGTTTACTTCCAATGAAGGCTATAACTCGTCTAATTTTGAGTTAATTATTCCCCCAAAAAGAGTTCGAAATTGCTACCGAATTGATAAAGAACAAATGGTCATGGAAGTTACAAGAGGACGAAGCGAAATTTATGATGTCTTGACGCACCTTACTTTTTTGTTTAATGAAGCCGAAAAAATCAGAAGACGTGGATTTGATACACAAGGAAATCCGTTAAGAGAATGGGAAAAATTGGAGGAAATTGTAAACGGAAAAATCGAAATTAACGAACAAAATAGAGATAAAGCGTTTACTTATATGAGTACACTTTTGGGACGAACTTTTGATGAAACCAAAAAGGCGTATTATAGATTTGCCGAAAATCCAAAAGATAATAACGGACTTTTTCACATTGTTTATGGACTAGGAAAATTATCTCACGAAGAAAATATGCAACAAAAAATGCGTGAAATTACGTTTACGCCTACGTTGCGTGAGCGTGTGGGAAGGCATATATACGGAGAATTATGGGCACAAAATATCAAAAAAGCATTGATTGAACAAAATTTACACGAAAGACCTTTGCATATTATCAGTGCCAATACGCATAGTTTTTTGAATAGTCTGTTCGCAAAAGCAACTTTGGGCGAAGAATTTCCTCAAAACGCAACTTTATTTGAAATAGCGATGGAAGTTAGAAAACCTACCAGCGTGGTGCAAAATAAAAAAATATTTCAATTTGCGAAAGAACACGGAACAATTTTTTTGACTGATAATGCAGGAACAAATTTGGCGGTGCAAATTTTTGATATGGAAAAATTGCCTCTGGAAAAATTACCTACCGAAATAAAATATAATACTGAAAAAATAAAACAAGAAAAACCTGTGATTATTGTGATGGATTATGCGTTTGGAGAGCAGGCTTATGAAACGATTGATGAATTATTAAAACCTTTAAAAATTGATGAAAAAGAAGTTTTAATGCCTGTAAAATCTATTTCTGTGATGGGAAAAGCAGGAATTTTGCAAGGTGATAAAGGCGATTTGATGATTCCTACGGCTCACGTATTTGAGGGAACAGCTGATAATTATCCGTTTAAAAATGATTTAACAAAAGAGGATTTTATAGGTGTAGATTTGGAAGCTTTTGAGGGAACAATGATTACGGTTTTAGGAACTTCTTTGCAAAATAAAGATATTTTAGAATATTTTCAACACTCATCTTGGAAAGCCATCGGACTCGAAATGGAAGGAGCTTATTATCAAAAAGCAATCCAAGCAGCAGCAAAAATTAGGAAAAATTTGAGCGAACAAGTAGTCGTCAGATATGCTTATTATGCATCTGATAATCCACTTTTGACAGGCAGTACTTTGGCATCAGGAAGTTTAGGTTTGATTGGCGTCAAGCCAACTTATGTACTTAGTTCAGTTATTTTAAGTAAAATTTTGAGTTAAAAAAATATTTTTTTTGGATACTATTTAAAACATGTTTGTAAGTTTCTTTGCTTATAAACGCATTTTTTTAGATAGTTTGTTACTGTAATTATTCGTGTGGTAAACAAATAATAGAAGATTTACTTGTAATTTTATGCAAATAAATTGAGTTTAATTGTTAAAAAATTGTAATTATTTTAGCACAAAATAATTTTCCACACTTTTAATTACACTAACAAAAAAATAAAAACAGTATGGAAATGGTTATATCCTGATAAGGGACTAAATAAAAAATAATATACCTAAAAAAACTCCCTCACCTTCGGGGAGGGCTGGGGTCAGTGTTGTTAAGTTCTAATATTTGTCAGGTAAATTATTTTACAAATCAAAATATAATTTGCCAAATCTATAACATTTTCAAAAAATTATAGATTTTTTACAGAATATTATACAAGTTAATTTCTATTTTATTTGTTAAAAAAAAAGAATTTAACAACACTGCCCTAACCCTCCCCAGCGGTGAGGGAACTAAAAATAAGTTTTTTTGAGTGGGTAATTTATTTTTTAGATGTTCCCTAAAAATAATAGCGCAAAATTAGAATATATTCCTAAATAGATAAAAATCTAAAAAAATAATTTGGTTAGTTTGAAAGTCAAAATTATAACAAAGACCAGAACATTATCAAAAATATTCTGAACTTGTTATTTTCAATTAAAATTTTCTCAAAAAAACTTTCTCCCTCAATATTCTCTCCTCCATTCGAGGAATTTTATGCGAATAACAATGCACCAAATCAGCCAAAGTATCAATCCAAAGCGTAGAATCGTTCAAACTTTCTACAAATTGCCAATGTTCACCACCTGCTTCCTCAAAAACTTCTTTGTACTCCTCCCCTATTTCTATAATCGTTTCCAAACAATCAGACACAAAAGATGGTGAAAAAGCCATTATTTTTTTCTTGCCTTTCTTTACCAAATCTTTGATAACCAAATCAGTATAAGGTTTTATCCAAGGATCATTTCCCAAACGAGATTGAAAACAAACTGTATAATCATTTTCAGTCAGCCCTAATTTTTCAGCCAAAAGTCTTGAAGTAGCGAAACAATTTGCTCGGTAACAGCCACGATTATCTTCAGTCAAAACCGCACAACAATTTGGATTTCCTGCTATCGTTTTGTCTTTTTTGGCTGCAGTCAAACAAGTATTTGTATGATCGCCTCTTCTTATATGTCTTTCGGGCAATCCGTGATAACTAAAAATAATATGGTCATATTTTTCTTTCGATAAATATTGATTGCCTTTTTGAGCGAATGCTTCGATAAAAAGTGGATGGTCAAAAAAACTTTGTACAAAAGAAATTTCAGGAATAATTTGCCAATCTTTTACTAATTCCATTACTTTATCTTGCACCGAACCCGTACTCGCAGACGCATATTGTGGGAACAAAGGAATGACGATAATTTTTGCGTATCCTTTATTTCTCAAATTTTCCAAAGCACTTTTAATGCTCGGACTTTGATAACGCATTCCTAATTCGACCACAAAATTATCACCTAAATTTTCTTGTAATAATTTCTTCACTTCATAGCCATATACTTTGAGTGGCGAGCCTTTTTCAGTCCATACTTCTTTGTATATTTTAGCAGATTTGGGCGCTCTAAAAGGCGCAATAATCAAATTAACCAATGTCCAACGCAATGCAAAAGGAACATCAATTACTCTTTTATCCATCAAAAATTCCCGTAAATATTTACGCACATCAGGCGTGCTTGGGCTATCAGGAGTTCCTAAATTGACTAATAACACGCCAATTTTTGTATTATTTTTTTCCATTGATTTTATTTTTTTATGCGTAAATTCGAAATATTTTTATCATAAAAAAAAACTATTTTTGAGTCCCCCTCACCTTTGGGTAGGGTTAGGGTGGGGCTTTTTTTACAAAGATTATGCCCCAGCCCAGCCCAGCGGTGAGGGAGTCTTTATTTTTTTATTCTAAAATAGTAAATTATAACTAAACTTTATTCTGAACTTACATTTTTTATGCAAATTTATGCTAAAAAAACAAAAAAGAAATCGAAAGTGTTTAAGAAAATAAAAAAAATAATTATTTTTTGATTTATTTTTTGATTTTCTACAAATAGATATTAGTTTTACACACAAAAAATAAACTTTTAGATTTTTAAAATACGAATAATGGAAAATCAAGTGAAACCTTATAGTCTTTTTTCTGACTTTGATAATAATTTATTCAAAGCAGGTAAACATTTTAAATTATACGAAAAATTAGGCTCACATCTTATCAAAGTTGATGAGATCGAAGGGACTTATTTTGCCGTTTGGGCTCCTAATGCCAAAGAAGTAAGCGTCATTGGAAGTTTTAATGGTTGGAATGACCATTCTCATCATCTATATCCAAATATGTCAGGTACAGGCGTATGGGAAGGTTTTGTGCCTCACGTCAAAAAAGGAGATATTTATAAATATAAAATTCATTCACATCATTATGGGCAAGTGTTAGATAAATTTGACCCTTTTGCATTGTTGATGGAAGTGCCACCCAAAACTGCTTCGGTGGTTTGGGACATCACAGATTATCATTGGCAAGACAAAAAATGGTTAGATGTAAGAGCAAAACACAATGCTTTAGATGCACCTTATTCGGTGTACGAAGTGCATTTGGGTTCTTGGAAAAGAAAATATAACGAAGGCGGACGTTCATTGAGTTATGTAGAAATGGCTGATGAATTGGTGCAATATGTGAAAGAAATGGAATTTACACACGTGGAATTGATGCCTATTATGGAGCATCCATTTTTTGGTTCTTGGGGTTATCAAGTAACTGGTTTTTTTGCACCGAGTTCGAGATTTGGTACGCCACAAGAATTGATGTTTTTGATAGATAAAATGCACGAAAACGGCATTGGAGTTATTTTAGATTGGGTTCCTTCTCATTTTCCTACCGATAGTTATGCATTGGCAAACTATGACGGAACGGCTTTATACGAACACGAAGACCCTCGCAAAGGCTTTCATCCTGATTGGGGAAGTTTTATTTTTAATTATGGACGCAATGAAGTAAGAGCATTTTTAATTAGCAATGCGTTATTTTGGTTAGATAAATACCATGCAGATGGTTTGCGCGTTGATGCGGTTGCGTCTATGTTATATTTAGATTATTCGAGAAAACAAGGCGAATGGATTCCAAATATTTATGGTGGCAACGAAAATTTAGAAGCAGTTTCGTTTTTAAAAGAAATGAACGAAGCGGTTTATCTTAATTTTCCTGATGTGCAAACTATTGCAGAAGAATCAACGGCTTTTGCGGGTATTTCGAAACCTGTATTTTTAGGTGGTTTAGGATTTGGTATGAAATGGATGATGGGCTGGATGAACGATACTCTCAAATATTTCAAAGAAGACCCAATGTTTAGGTCGTATCATCACGGAACGATTACGTTTAGTTTGGTGTATGCGTTCACTGAAAATTTTATGATGCCACTTTCGCATGATGAAGTGGTGCATGGAAAAGGACCTTTGTTAGATAAAATGCCGGGCGATACGTGGCAAAAATTTGCTAATTTACGTCTTTTATTTGGATATATGTTTACGCACCCTGGGAATAAATTATTGTTTATGGGCAGCGAAATAGGACAAAGTTCGGAATGGAAACACGATTATAGCGTGGAATGGCATTTGACAGAATATCCTTTGCATTCAGGCGTGCAACATTTAGTCAAAGATTTGAATCATATTTTTAAAACAGAAAAAGCATTACATCAAATTCCTTTTTCGAATGATGGTTTTGAATGGATAGATTTGAGCGATGACCGAAATTCTATTCTGATTTATATGAGAAAAGGCAAAGAAGAAGACGATAAAATAATTGCTATTTGTAATTTTACGCCAATGGTACAAGAAAATTATCGTTTTGGAGTGCCAGATGATACGGCTACTTTGGTAGAAGTTTTGAATACTGATGGAGCAAAATATGGTGGCAGTGGAGTTGTTTTCAATCCAAGAATTGAGATAGAAAATATTAGTTCACATCACAGAACAAAATCGGTGAGTTTACGTATTCCTGCGTTGAGTGTGTTGATTTTAAAACCTACTTTTGAAAAAAAATCTACTCCCAAAGAAATTAAAAAAATAGCAACTAAAGCCACCAAAGAAGAAAAACCTGCTCCCGCAAAAGTAGAAAAGGCAAAAACGACTACCAAAGCAAAAGCGGATACGAAAAGTAAGAAATAAAAAATAAAGGTTAAAAACAAAGACATCATTTTTTTGATGTCTTTGTTTATTACAAACCTTGTTATAAAAATGAAACATCTTCAATGATTATTCACCTTGTTTGCTTCCCCATATCAACTTCTGTTCGCCTTAATACGACTTTCCACCTAAAAATCTGTATTCTGTTTGTTCAATCTGTATCATTTGTATTCTAAAAATGGAACACAGATAATAAAGATTAAACAAATTAAGATGGATTTTATCATATTTAAAAAATGTAGCGGTAAAATAGTCGTGCAGAGTTTCTATTTTTTTAAATCTCTAAATTATTTCTACAATGACTTCAATATGATACTAATTTCGTCACAAAAAAAATAAAATATCAAAATTTGTGGTAAAACCATTTTTATTTTTTGGATATTCTAATTTTTATTTATACTTTTGTAAAATTTAATTTTTTTTTCTATTTTACATCAATATTTATTTTATTTTATCTAATTTTGTGTTTTATTATTTATAATTTATCAACCTACAATGTCCGAAAATACTGAAAATACTAATTATACAGACAAAGAACAGGAGTCATCAACCAAATTACGTTTTAAAAAAAGTGTAAAAATTGCTTTTTTTGCTGTATTGATTGGAATTATTTTGATAATTATTGAATTTTGGTATCAAAATAGACCCATTACTCAAATACATATCAAAATAAAAAATCAAGAAACTTCTCTTACTTTTTTGGATAGTGCCGAAATTTTTAGATTATTAACAGATAACGGAAAAGAAAGTATAAAAGGCTCAACTTTTAGAAAAATATCAGTCAAAACGTTAGAATCAAGGGTAAAAGCAAATTTATTTGTCAATAAATGTGAAATTGCCAGAAATTTAAGAGGTGATTTATTCGTAGAAATTTCTCCTTCGTTACCTATTGCACGCTTTTTGAGAGAAGGAAAACCAGACTTTTATATTGATAGTATAGGAAAAATAATGCCTACTACCGAAAAATTTACTGCAAGAGTAATGTTAATCAGTAGAGAAGACACCAAACAACTGCCCGATTTTGCTAAAAAAGACAAAGAATTATTGAATATGATAAAATTTATTCAAAAAGATAAATTCCTAAAATTACAAATAGCACAATTAGATATTTTGGCAAATGAGCAAATTATTATGTACCCACAAATAGGACAACATACTTTTGAGTTAGGAACTTCGGATAATTGGCAAGCAAAATTAGATAGATTGATTACTTTTTATCAAGAAATTATACCAAGAAAGGGCTGGTCTTCGTTTAAAAAAGTAAAGTTGCAATATGATAAGCAAATTGTGTGCGAGTAAAATAGTCATTCTTCAATAAAAAAATAAAAAATCAGTCAAAATTAAACAATACACAACTAAATTTAAAACAATGTCAAAAGATAGGATTGTTGTTGGGCTTGATATAGGTACAACAAAAATATGTGCCTTAGTAGGACGTAAAGACGAATTTGATAAAATTGAAATACTCGGAATGGGTAAAGCAGAATCTTTGGGCGTTGTCAGAGGGGTTGTCAATAATATAGATAGAACCGTAGAAGCCATCAGAATCGCTATCGGCGAAGCAGAAAAACAAGCAAATATAGACATTAGAAAAGTCAATGTGGGAATTGCAGGGCAACATATTCAAAGTTTTACGCAACATGGAGGAATTATCAGAAAAAATACTGAGCAAGAAATTACCTTAGAAGACGTAGAAAGGCTTAATAACGATATGTATGGCACCGTAACACCTCCGGGGAAAGAAATTTTGCACGTGATGCCACAAGATTATACTATCGATAATGAAAGCGGAATCGAAGAACCAATCGGTATGTCAGGCGTGAGATTGGAGGCTGATTTTAATATTATTACCGCTGATACTTTTGCTATCAGAAATATGAAAAGATGTGTTGTTGAACATTGTCAATTAGAAATTGATAATCTAATCCTTGAACCCATTGCTTCGAGTATGTCTGTATTGACGCAAGAAGAAAAAGAAGCAGGAGTTGTACTAGTTGATATTGGCGGTGGAACGACTGATGTGGCTATTTTTTATAGAAATATCATCAGACACACAGCCGTTATTCCGTATGCAGGTAATATTATCACTTCAGATATTAAAGAAGCGTGCAAAATTATGGAAACACAAGCAGAAAAATTAAAAGTAAAATTTGGGCGTGCTATGACTTCTGAAACCTCTGAAAATGAATTTGTATCCGTTCCAGGTTTGAGAGGACGTTCTGCCAAAGAAATAAAAGTAAGTTTTTTAGCCACTGTCATTGAGGCTCGTATGCACGAAATTATTCAATTAGTACATAACGAAATCATCAAATCAGGATATGTCAATAAATTAGTGGGCGGAATTGTCATTACAGGTGGCGGCTCACAATTAGCATCTGCCCCCAATTTATTCCAAACTTTGACAGGAATGGACTCAAGAATTGGACATCCAAACGAATATTTAGGTAAATCAAAAATAGAAATTGCCAAAAGTCCTATGTATGCCACTACGGTAGGTTTGGTTTTAGCAGGTTTCAAAGCGTTAGATGAAAGATTAGATAAACATGCGCATACTAAAAGTTCATCAACAAATTTACCACAAAACGAAAAAAATACCAAACAAGCCGAGAGCCAAAACTTTTTTAGAAAATTAACTAGTTCTTTGAAAAGATTTTTGATGGACGAAACAAGTGATGATAAAGGTGTAAAATACTAATATCAATTAAAATTATACTCAAAATCCGCACTTTTTTAAAAGATTAGCGGATTTTTTAAACAAATTTTTAAAAAATTTCTATGAAAATATGTCTTTTTTTATCTCAATCTTACATTTCATTGTATTAAGTTTTATTATTTATCAACTCAAAAATATATATAAAAAAATGCCATTGATAAAATGGTGGTACTTTGCTATATTTACAAAAATTACGTTTGGCGTTTGTTATGGCTATCTTTATATCAAAATATATGGCGGAGCAGGTGATAGCCTGTTGTATTTTAAAGAAGTTTCCGCACTCACTCATTTAGCATATCAAAATTTTGAGTTATATTGGAATATTTTTTGGCATAATCAATACAATCCTTACATCAATATCGGAGAAGCAACTTGGCAACAAGAACGCGTATTAGTTACCATAAAATTTTTGAGTATTTTACAAATTTTGACTTATAATAATTACTGGATTCAAGGTTTTTATTTGTCTTTTTTGAGTGCTTGGGGTATGTGGAAATTAGCGAATGTTTTGGTGCAAATTTTTCCTAAAGCATATTATTCTTCTGTGATTGTTTTTTTTATTTTTCCAAGTATTCAATTATGGAGCAGTGGTTATACGAAAGAAAGTATAACTATGTTTTTTTTATCGTTTTCTTTGGCATATTTTTTACAAATTTATTTTAAAATAATTGATTTTAAAGTGATAGATTTTAAACATCTTCACTTTAAACAACACCTTGTAAAAATAATTTGTATGTGGATATTCACAATTATTTGGTTATATTTAGTTAAATTTTATTATTTAGCAACTTTATTGCCCACTATTTTTGCATTTATTTTGGCAGATTATGCCGTTTATAAACTAAAAATTCAATCTATTTTTCTAAAAATATTTACTTTTTTGGTGATTTGGTTTATTGTTGTTTTGCCCGCAACTCAACTGCACAACACGCTCAAAATTGATTATTTTTTATTGGCATTAGTCTATAATCACAATTCTACTTATATTCATTCTGCTCCTCAAGATTTAATTCATTATTCGATTTATCCTCATCAAGGTTTTATTACTCTGGAAGGTTATTCGTTGATGAGTTTTTTGTATAATTCGCCTACGGCATTTTTTTCTGCTTGTTTTAGACCTTTTTTGTGGGAAACTTATGGACAAAAACTAAAAATATTGATGGCATTAGAAAATACTTTTTTTCTTTTTTCTGTATTGATAAGTATTTTTTGTTTATTCAAAACCAAAAAAAATATAGATAATAAAGTTTTTTTATTGTGTGTGGCTTTGCTTTGGTATTCGATTCTTTTATTAACAATTTTGGCTTTTGCCTCGCCTAATTTTGGTGGCTTGATGCGTTATCGAATAGCGGTTTATCCTTTTCTATTGTATTTTTTCTTTGTTTGGATAGAAAATTATGTGAGAGATAGAAATTTTAAAATAATAAAAATGTTAAAATAGGAAATAAAAATTGATAAAAAACACTAAAAATTCAAGAAGAAAAATTCGTTTTAATCCGTAAAATCTGCGTTATCCGCGTGCTAAAATCTTTATTCTTTTAAAAAAACCTAATGAAAATATTAAAAATTGATAAAAAAATATTGTAAAGTTTTTTTTCAAATTCTTTACAATATTTTGGTTCATGGGAAATTATTGCGGATATAATTTTCTTCTATATGAATAGAAATGGCATTTATTTAAAAAATATCAATTTGAAAAGTGCGGAAATTTTGGCTAAAGCTAAGGATTGAATTTTTTTATTATCCTCCAGATAAATCTGGAGGCAATTCAAAAAACGTATTTCATTTTTTTTTTTATTTTCCGCACAAACTTCCTAAGAACCAATATTTTTATTTAGAAATTATTTGACTACTTCAAAAGTTTCGGTAATTTTTTCCTCCTCGTTAAAGATAACTAATTCTTTTTCATTGCTTGATTTGATAGTAAATTTTTCTGCCACTGTTCCAGCATCCTCACGGATTGTTATAATGAGATTTTTTCCTTCCAATTTCCAATTACCTGCTACGCTAATTCCGCTGATAGTCCTATCAAAAGTACCATTTGCTTTCAAATTCATTGTTTTCTCACCTAAATCTGCTGTTTCTTCTTTTCCATCGGAAAAAATAGCCTTTGTGATTTTCCATTTTTTAGCTATGTTTATATGTTCTTCTGATGATTCTGATTTGTCTTTTTCTGCTGTTTTTGGGTCTTCTTCTTTTTTAGAAGTTTCTTTTTTTTCAGGAGTTTTTTCAGCATTTTTAGCATTTTTTTCTCCGCAAGCGGTCATACCTAAAAAAGCAACCATTGCGATAGATAAAATTATTTTTTTCATTTTTTTAAATTGATTTTTTTTAAATACTTTACAATATTTTATTTAGAGTAATTATTTAACAACTTCAAAAGTTTCGGTCATTTTTCCACCATCATCCATTGTAACTAATTGTTTTTCGTCACTTGATTTAATAGTCAATTTTTCTTCTTTTACTTCTGCCCCTGCCGCACCACTTTTTAAGACGAGATTTTTTCCGTCAAGTTTCCAATTTCCAGCTACGATAACTTTTTCATTGACCGTTTGTTCAAAAGTACCATCTGCTTTCAAATTCATTACTTTTCCTGCTGTGTTTCCTTTTTCCGTTTCTTCTTTTCCGTCAGCATGCGTAAATTTTGTCATTTTCCATTTTTTAGCAATTTTCATACCTTCTGCTGAGGGTTTTGTAGGTGCTTCAGTTTTGTCTGTTTCTGCTATTTTGGGGTCTTCTCCTTTTTTAGGAATTTCCTTTGTTTCAGGCGTTTTTTCAGCGTTTTCAGTAGTTTTTTCTCCACCACCTCCGCAAGCGGTCATACCTAAGAAAGCAACCATTGCGATAGATAAAATTATTTTTTTCATTTTTTTTATATTTATTTTTAAGTTATTTTTTTTTATTCTACAATTAGATTTACTTGTTTGCACAAATCTAAGAATATTTTTTTATTATTTTGCAAATTTGGATTAGTTTTTATTTCAATTTTCCAATTTGGTAACACAATTTTAGATACTTTGAACAAAACATTTTGCATATCACTAATAGAAGGTTGGATTCCCATTGTTTTGAGACAACTTAAAATCTCACTAATTTTAGTCAATAATTTTGTTTGTGAATCATCTAAATAATAAAAATTTGTCAATTCTTTCAACCTACGCGAAGCACTCAAAGCCAATTCTTCTTTATTCAAAGGAACGTGCCAGAGCGAAACTTCATCAGCCAACATTTTTAATTTTTGTGTATCCAATGATTTTTTTTCGAAGAAATCTTCAATTTCCTTTTCAATCACCACTTCCAAATTCCTTTTCAATAAAAATGGAACAGGCAAATGTTTGGTGCGCATCAAATTCAAAATATTATAATCACGTTCATAAATTTGACTATAAGAATTAGCTGCTTGCTCCAAACTTGCTTTCAAAATTTGATTTAATACTTTAATTTTATCATCTTTAAAAAGTTCAAGGATTGAAAAATTTGCAGAACTTGGAAAATACATCTGGATTGTATGCAAAACTTCCGCTAAATTACTTTCTTTAAACGATTTTTTGGCTTTTTTTGCCATTTCTTCAAATTTATCCGCAGGAAATTCTTCAGAAGCAGAGCCAAAAATTTGATGTTGCCCTAAATATAAAACAATAAAACTAAATGGCTTTCTTGAAAAAGTGATATTTGAACAAATCGTAGTTCGCCCTAATGCCATTATCTGAACTCCTGCTTCCAATCGTTCAAAATACTCATTTTCAGCGTGATAATTCAATACATCAATCTTTTCAACGTCTTCTTCAAACAAAGAAGCAACCGCATAGTGCATACCTACTTTTGTCAAAGAAAGGCGAGTAGTCGACACTAATTCATTGTAAATTTTTTTGCCGTTGATATATTTTCTTTCGTTGCTTGGTGCTTTTTCGAGAATATCTAAAAATTTATTTTCCACTATTTTGCCGCTTACTCTTTCGCCAAGTTGCAAAGCACGATTCGCATATTGTAAAACTTGTAATGTTTCCAGCCCTGAAATTTCATTAAAAAACCACGCACAACTCGTGTACATCAATAAAGCCTGTCGTTGCATTTCTAACAAACGCATAATATTTGTTTTGATGTCGGGCGTAATTACCAAATTTTCAAAATGTTTTTTGAAAAATTTATCTATATTATAATTACTTCTATCCAAAATCACTTCGATATATTCATTGCGTAAAGCCCAAGGTTTGAGGTGATATTTTCGCATTTCGGTTTCATAAATTTTTATCAATTCATCTCGAACCAAATCCAAACCTTCTCTCAAAGGTTTTCGCCAATGTTGATGCCAGCCTTCGCCTCCGCCTGTACTACAACCGCAATTACTTCGCCAACGCTCTACGCCATGCGCACAACTCCAAGAACTATTTTCGTGAATTTCGACCTCAAATTCTGGTGGACAAAGTGATAAAAATTGACTATAATTGGTGATTTTTGCTAAATTATTTTCCTCAATATATCGTAAACAATACGCCAAAGCCATTTCTCCCAATTTATGATGATGCCCATAACTTTCGCCATCAGTAGCAATATGTACTAATTGTGGAAAATCAGCATTATGATAAAAAGCGTTTGCTAATTCGTGTGCAAACTTTTTTCCATCATTCAAATATCCTTTGAAAGCCACGCCTTGTGAAACTTCTCCATCATAAAAAAAAATAGATATTTTTTTTCCTGATGGCAAATTACATACATAAGCACGCCTTGTTTCGATGCCGTGATACCATTCTGTCCCGCCAATTTTTCGAAATCTTTTGGCTTGATTGGGTGCTAAAACAGTGAATTTGATACCAAAATCTGCCATTACTTCCAAGCTTTCTGTATCTACAGCAGCCTCAGCCAACCACATACCTTCAGGTTTGCGTCCATAATGACTTTCAAAATCTTTAATTCCCCAAAGTACTTGTGTTTCTTTATCTCTTTTATTTGCCAAAGGCATAATAATATGGTTATAAACTTGAGCCATAGCCGAGCCATGTCCACCAAAGTTTTTTCTACTTTCAATATCGCCTTCGATAATGGCTTGATACGTAAGAGGCGCATATTTTTTTTGCCAAGACAATAAAGTTGGTCCATAATTAAAACTAATTTTTGCGTGATTATTGACAATATCAACAATTTCGTTTTGCTTATTGAGAATACGCGCCACGGTATTAGTTTTATAACATTCAGTATTTATTTTTTGATTCCAATCGTGAAAAGGAGCAGCAGTTTCTTGTTGTTCAATTTCCTCTAACCACGCATTTTCTCTTGGTGGTTGATAAAAATGTCCATGAATGCAAAGGTAACGTTCCATTAAAAGAAAAGTTTAGGTTGATATTGTTTTATGATATGCAAAGATACAAGTTTTTTAGAATTTTTTGTATAAATCAAAAAAAATATTTCATTCCACATAATAATAACCTTTTTTTGGAAAAATGTTTGTTTTACAAAGACTAAGCAAAAAATATTATATCTAAAAAAAACTTTTATTACTTTACTCTAATTCACGGACTCCCCAACTTTCGTTTACGCATTGTCTTTCATAAAAACTACGTTCTAAATCATCATGCACAGACAAAAGTACTACATAATGTGACCAGCTCAATCGTCCAGACAGCGTCTGGACGATTGGATATTTGAGATATAAAATTCTCATATTTGCTATATTGCTACGACTCACGCCTTTTCCTATGCGGGTACGTAGGTCTTTAGAAACCTCTAAAAGCATTTTTGTTCCATATTCTGCTTTTATACTACCTTTTTGCTCATATTCTACGATATATTGCCCGATACGCCAATAACCTAACAACATAGCAGTATCTATAGATTTATGTGCTTGTTGACGTGTATTTAGATACTCAGTTTCTATATCATACAAAAGAGTTTGATAAGCAATATCCTTGGTAATAACTTGATTTTTCATAATATTTATCCTTGATATTTTTTAGAAGTCAAGGAGTTAAGGTTTATATTTTTTGTGATTCTTAGGTTTTAAGGTCAAATGATAATAAAAATTCGTTATTTTATTTTAGAATTTAACTTGATAATAAAATAAATGTTTTTATGCTGATTTTAAAAAATTTAGATTGATTACATATTTTTCATTTTCTTTTTTAATAAAATTATTTTGTTCCAATGTATCAAAAATAAGGATTATTTTTTTTCTAAAACTTTCAAAAATTTTTATATCGAATATTTTTTTGTGTTGATTAAAATACAAAATATTCCCAATTTGCGAAACAGAAACATCTTTTATTTTGCTATATGTATTGATTTGATAAATAATATTTAAACAATTTTTACAATCATTGTCAAGAGCAATATACGTTTTACCAAAAATTTTAATCAAAACATCATTAAAATCCGTTTTCATTAGTTCTCTATGCAACACAAAAATAGGTTGAATGGCTGTACTCAATTCGTGTTGATAAATAATTCCTGCTTTTTTCAAAGACGTAATAGCGTTTAGATGATTGTTGTCGTGGGTCAATAAAATGGTATAACGAAAATTCTCATTTTCTTTTTCAGATTTATACAAATAAGAAATAACGTGTTTTTCGTCTTCTGTGAGCGGTTTTCCTTGCGTAAGATTTTCTAAAAAACCCGAAAAATTTTCAAATATATTTTCCATTGTATTGTCTAATAATTTTCCACTCGGAATTACCAAAGTTATATCATTTTCATTTTTAAATTTATAATAAGGCAAATCTATGTTATCTTTCAAACATTCATTGACCAAAGTTGCCATACCAATTCCTTTGCCTTCATACTTATTAAAAACTTTTAAAATATCAGCCAATTTAGGATTAACCGCTTTTTGATTCGGAATAATCAAACGCAAAGGAATGGCGTGATTGGTTTGTTCTATCAATAATTCTTTTTTAAATCCGCCCGGATTTCTAATTTCTATATGTTTTTGAGGCGTAATATCGATATTGATACATCTATTGACTGTATAATCTCGATGTGCTAACGAATTATTGATACATTCTCTAATTAAATCTTCGGGATATTCAGGAGTAGGTGTTCCTCCGTTTTCTGCACTAATTCCGATAGCGATATTTCTATAAATAAAATTAAAACTATTTTCAAACAAATTTAAAATATTATCTTTTAATATTTTTTTATTTTGAGCAATTTTTATGGGTGAATTTACAAAACAATCTACTTCACAACGATTACCCAAATAATCTTCGACATATTCTCCACAAACCAACATACCCAAAATGGTAGGTTCTTCCTCTTTTGTGATAAAAAATTTTCTCAATAAGAATGATTTTGCTTGTTCAATATCATTTTTTGTGGTTTCTATTTTGATTTCTTTATTGATTTGATAAATATAATCGTTGAGTTTATCGACTGAAATATGTTGAATAGTGGCGTTCAACACAGGAAATAATTCTCTACTATTTTCTATTTCTTTTTTATATCCTTCTTGTGCTGAAATTTTATTTTTATCTATTTCGTGGTCGCCTGTTAGTTTTCTTTGATATGCTTTCCCGTTCAAAAAAGCGTATTTTTTATCTGCAGGCAATTTTTCTACATAAATAACTAAGATTTGTTTATCTAAAAAATCTTTGATTTCGAAACGAATATAATCAGAAATATCTATTTTTCTTTTTTCAAAGTCTTCAAAACTTTCATTCAAAAGTGTTTTAAAATTTGCTTCAAAATCTTGATTATATCCATTTCCTATTATATATTTTTTATTTTTTATATCTTCTTTTATTCCCACTAATAAAATGCCTTCATTCGTATTCAAAAATGCACAAATACTTTCTTTGATTGAATCATAATCTTTATCTTTGGCGTTTGCAGGCTGATTTTTTAGTTCAAAACTTTCGCTTTCAATCGGTTCATATTCGTTATTAGTGATATAATTTTCTAATTTTTGAATGATTTTATCAATTTTTTTCATTATTTTAAGTATGATTTTAAATATATTTTAGGATTGAAGTTTTGCTATTTTTTTGACAGAATTTTCAAGATTGACAGGATTTTTTCTTTCAAATACAAAGAAATTTTCGTTTTAAATCACAACGTTTTTTATCTAAAAAAAGTTTGTTTATTTGTATTTTTTTGACAGGATTAGCAGGATTTTCAGGATTAACAGGTTTTTTTTGAAATACAAATAGATTTTTATTATAAATATTCTATTTTTTATCTAAAAAAAGTTTGTTTATTTGTATTTTTTAAAAATTATGATTATTTTTGAGCAATATTAACAATGATTTCAGATGTTTGAACAAGATAATGCTTCATACGATTTTGAGCATACACTCAAAAGATATGAAAAAATGCTCAAAAATGATGATTATTCTTTTTTTTCGATAGAAGAATTAGAAGATGTAATAGAGTATTATATGCTCAAAAACAAAATAAATATTGCTTTAGAAGCTTGCGAATTTGGTTTAGAACAATTTCCTTTGGCTATAGAAATGCAAATGTGGCTTGCTCAAATATATATTCAAGTCAATAGATTAGACGAGGCAGAAGAAATTATTGATAAATTAGATAATTTATCGCCCAACGATTATGATATTTTATTGATTCGACAAACTTTTTTACTCAAATCAGGAAAGTATAAAGAGGCAATTAAATTGTTAGAAAAGGCAATACTTATCACAGACACGCCGCAAGATGTGTATGCGCGTATGGGTTATATTTACCAAAATATGCAAGATTATTTGCAGGCAATTAAGTATTATAAAAAAGCAATTACTATCGACCAAAGTTTAGATTATGTGATGATAGAACTCAATGAATGTTGGGATAATTTAGATTTATTAGAAGAAAATATTAAATTTTATGAAAATCTAACTGAAGTAGATGCGTTCTCAAAATATGCTTGGTATAATTTAGGCGTTACTCAAATTTATCTCAAAAAATGGCAAGATGCCCTCGAATCCTTTGATTTTGCTGTTTCTATTGACATCGAATATGCAGACGCATACATGGAAATGGGCGATGTATATATGGAACTTTCACTCTACAAAAAAGCCCAAGAATCATTTACACAAGCCTTGAGTTTTGGAGAAATTACGCCTGATATTTTATGTAGTTTGGGCGAAGCCTACGAAAAACAAGAAGATTATGTATCCGCACAAATCAATTATAAAGCAGCTTTAAAAATAGATAAAACTTGGGATGCTGCTTATCACGGCTTAGGTTGTTGCAAAATGGGGCAAGATAAATATTACGAAGCCATTCATTATTTGAGAAAAGCAATTTTAATCAATGGTTTTCAAGAAGATTATTGGTTTTCGTTAGCAGATTCTGAATATCAAGTCGGAAATATTATCACAGCGTTAGAATGTTATCAAAAATCGGCTGATTTATATAGTGGAAATCCTGATTTATGGTTAAATTGGTCTTGTGTTTATTTTGATGAAGGTGATTTTCAAAAATCAATTAGCCTCATAGAAGAAGGAATTGAATGTTGTGAGAATTGCACCGATTTATATTATCGTTTGACGGCTTATTATCTTTGTGATGATAATTTTACTAAAGCAATGGAAGTTTTAGAAATTGCATTAGACTATAATTATGAGGAACACGAACAATTATATGATTTTTTTCCTGAGATGACAATGCAAAAATCTTTGTATAAAATCATCGAATCTATTATGAAAGAAAAATCAAAAGAAGAATAATAGCGTTTTTAAAGTAGAAAGCAAAAAAAAGAAAAAATCCGTTTTAATCCGCTAAATCTGCGTTATCCGCGTGCTAAAATTTTTCTCCTTGGTCTGTGGCACACAGACCAAGGATTAACATAACAGAAATGTCATTATCAAGATAAACCAAAATTTATTTTGTAAAATTGAAAAAAAGCCTTAATTTTGCAATAAATATAATTAAAATACAATAAAATGAAATATATCAATCCCATATATACTACGCCTGAAGCCATAGAAAATCTAAAAAATGATTTTGAAAAAGGTTTTCCTTATAAACATATTGTCTTAGATAATTTTTTGACAGAAGAATTTGCGCAATCTTTGCACCAAAATTTTCCTACGATTGATAAATTAAACAAACATTATCACGGATTAAACGAAAAAAAATCGGAAGGCTCAAATTTTGATGATTTTCATAAAGATTTTTCTGTGTTGAGAAATGAAGTTTTGATGTCAAAAGAATTGGCAGATTGGACAGCATACATCACACAAATCGAAGGCGTTTTTGTTACTGATGATAAATTAGGAACAGGTTTGCATCAAGGTGGGAATGGAAGTTTTTTAGATATTCATATCGATTTTAATATTCACGCCGAAAAAAATGTGCATCGAAGATTGAATGTATTAATTTATATGAATCAAAATTGGAAAGATGAATATGCAGGAGATTTAGAAATGTGGGACGCAAAAATGACAAAATGTGAGAAGAAAATTCAACCACTTTTTAATAGAATGGTCATTTTTGAAACCAACGAAATTTCTTATCACGGATATTCAACGGTGCATTTGCCCGAAAATATGACAAGAAAATCTATTTATACTTATTTTTATACTCCTTTGCGTGCCGATTCTTCAAAATATCACGATACCGTTTTTAAAGCAAAACCGACAGACAGCACCGCGAAAAAATTGGGTACAACGGTGAAAGAAACATTGAAAAATACAATCAAATCTCAACTTAAAAAATTGGGAATTAAACTATAAATCTCAAAAAAAATGAAAAAAATTGCATTTATTATCACCTTATTTTTATGTTTACTATCACCTATTTTTGCTCAAAAAGGCGTGGGAAGTGCCTCAAAATTAGAAGGAGAAGTGTATGTATTGAGTATATTTATTGCTTCTGCTGAGGACGATTGGACGCAAAAAGAAAAAGAATTAATGTATAACAAACAGAGAATTGCTACTACTTGGCTCACAAAACAAGCAAAATTATATAAAAAAAATGTAAGTTTTAAAGAGGGAACTTTTGGATATGAAAAATCAATTATATTAAAAAGTATTCCGAGTGCAAACGCCACAGGCAACGAAAAAACAGATTGGATTCAAAGCTTATTAAAAAAAATAGGTTATAAATCTCCGCTTGAATTTCATAATTGGGTACTAAAAAATACGACTTGTAAACAATCTTTGGTGTTGGTTTATGCCAATCAGACAGGCAATAGTTATGCTTTTCCTTTCACAGCCGATTTGAATAAACAAAAATATTTTGTAGAAGGTTGTTTGTTGTATAAAAAATTTAATGATGGACAAATATTGTATCCATCTGCGATTGCTCACGAAATGTTGCACGATTTTGGTGCTTGGGATTTATATAAAAATTTTATGCAACCGCAAGACAGAGAAGATAAAGCAAGAGAATTATATCCCAACGAAATTATGCTTAGAATTTCATTGGATATTGATGACCTCGAAATCAATGGTTTGACTGCGTGGTTGGTTGGTTTGACAGAAAAAAAAGAAAAGTGGTATGAATGGTTTAAACCCAAAGGATATTAGTTTTTTTGAATATTTTGTTGCATTTACAAATAAAAATACACATACATAAAAATACGTTTTTTGTGTATTCTGAACCTAAAAAAATAAAAAATGAATATTAATAAAAGCATTATTGACCAAAGAATTACTAAAATTATTGCAGATAATTTAGTATGGTTTAGTGACGAAAAAATTATTAATGATCATACTAAAAAAATATCAAAAGCATTTTTGATGTTGAGTGTTGCGTCTTATTTGGATATTGAATTGGAAGAAACTTTTGCTTATTTGACAGATGAAAGCAATGATTCAGGAATAGATGCAGTTTATATTGGTGATATTACAGACATTGATTTTACGATTATATTGTTTCAATCCAAATATTATACGGGCAAAAAAATGGAAAATGATGCCAATTTTGAGGAAAATGCTATCGTAAAAATTTTATATGCGCTTCAGTTGATATTTGATAATCAAGCACAAATTACTATCAATGAAAAATTAAAAGCAAAAATTGCAGAAATTCAAGATTTGGCGTATAATTCTTTTCTTATTCCACAAGTAAAATGTGTGATGTTGAGCAACGGAATTAAATGGAATACTATTGCACAACAAAAAATTGATAATTATATACAACACAATAAATATGTAGAATTTGATTTTTTTAATCACGATAATATTCTTAATTATATCCAAAGCAATAAAAATATCAAAGCAGATTTAAAATTGAACGGAAAAGCATTGACAGAAACATTGCCTAATTTCAAAAGAGTATTAGTAGGAAAAATAAATGTGGTAGAATTGGCTAATTTATTAGAATTACATGGGGATGGTTTATTGGGAAGAAATATCAGAAAATACTTAGGAATCCAAAAAAACAAAGTAAATCAACAAATAAAAGAAACACTTTTGAGTGATAAAAAAGAAAATTTTTATTTGTATAATAATGGATTGACTATGATTTGTAATACATTTAGAGAAAATGGTTTTGCAAATGATTGGATAGTAAAAGCCGATGAATTACAAATTATCAATGGCGGACAAACTTGTAAAACTATTCAAAAAACAATAGAAGAATATCCTAATAATGATTATTCGAAGGCTTTTGTGATGATTAGATTGTACGAAATTGACAAAGAAGACAAGCAAATTATTATTGATATGTTTAGATTGTACGAAATTGACAAAGAAGACGAACAAATTATTACTAATATAATTGTTTCAACCAATAGTCAAAGTCCTGTCGATTTAAGAGATTTAAAAGCGAATGATTTAATTCAAAAAACATTAGAAATTGGAATGTTAGATTTGGGTTATGTGTATAAAAGAAAACGTGAAAATATATTTCAATCTATTCAGGCTATTTCGTCTTCTGTGGCAGCAGAGGCAATATTAACGATTTGGAGAGAACTTCCTATTGTCGCAAAATATAAAAAAAATAATTTATTCGATAATTATTATGAGAAAATATTCACCAATATAAATGCAAGTCAAACAATTATTGCGGTGCTGATTTTTCGTTTTTGTGATAACCAAAGACGCAAAGAAAATTTGGTAAAAATGTATCAATATTTACCTTATAGCAATTATTTAATGGCTACTTTGATGGGAAAATTATTGTTAAAACAAAATAATTTACAATTAAATGAGCTCAATCATAAAAATTTTGAAACTATCAAAAATTATTATGAAGAAAATAAACAAAGTTTATTCGAGAAAGCTAACCAAATTATGATAGATATATTAAAAAATGAATATGAAACGCCTTATAATCAAATTGAACAAACAAAATTAGCAGCATTTTTTCGTAAAAATGAAACGGTTGTAGCGTGTATCAACAAAATAAATTACTAAAAAAAAATAAAATTTCAAAAAAAATATTAAAATAAAAAAAATGAATTTGCAATATAACACACAACGCTCAGGCGTAATTTTAAAAGAATATGGTAGAAATATTCAAAATTTGGCAAGCCACATCACTCAAATCGAAGACAGAGAAGAAAGAAATCGGATGGCTCGAAATTTAATCGATTTGATGAGAGAAATCAATCCCGAAACAAGAGAATCGGAAGACGTGGAAAAAAAATTATGGGACGATTTATATATTATGTCTGGTTTTAAACTTGATGTAGAAAGTCCATTTCCAATGCCTGAAACTACTGCGATTGGCAAAAAACCACAAAGAGTTGGCGTGAAAAGAACCGAAGTAAAATTACGATATTATGGAAGAAATATCGAATTATTAGTACATAAAGCCTTTGCTGTCAATGATATAGACGAAAAAGTAATGCACATTGGATATATTGGGCGTTTGATGAAAAGTTTTTATACTTCTTGGAATAAAGAAGGAATCACCAATGATATTGTTTTGGAACATTTAGAGGTAATGACAGGGCAAAAAATTTCACAAGAATTACGTGATAAATTAGCCGAAGAAAAATCTTTTGACGTTGTTCCAAAAGATAGAATACAAACGCATATTCCAAATCTTAACAGAGAAAAAAGGAATAATACGATGCTCAATAAAAAACCAAAGTACAATAATCCGAACGCAAACGCCAACAGCAATAATCCGAATAATAGTAGTTTTGGTAGCAATCCAAATGCCAATAAAAACCCAAATATAAAACGAGATAATAACTCGACTACTACTACTAATTCTTCTTTTTCCAAAGATAATAATAACAGAAGACCACCACAAAAAAGAAAATAAAAAATGCTTAATTCTGAACACTTTAGACAACTTTTTAGCTACGAACATTGGGCAAATGCTCGCCTGATTGCTTTTATGCAAGGTTTACATACGCAAAATATACCACGAAAAACAACTGATATTTTTTCGCATATTTTAAATGCACAAACGATATGGCTTTTGAGAGCCACCAAACAAAATGATGATTTTGCGGCTTGGGCAAGTTTTAGTCTGACAGAATGTTGGGCGAGATATATACAAGGCATTACAGATTGGGAAACTTTTTTGGCAAGTTTGGACGAAAACGAATTTTATGAAAAAATTAGTTATACCAATTCAGCAGGAGAAATTTTTGAACATAATTTAATAGAAATAATGACGCATTTAGTCAATCATTCTTCTTATCATCGTGGACAAATTATTGCTTATTTTCAACATCAAAATATAAAAGGATTGCCAATTACGGATTTTATCGTATTTTTAAGAGAAATGAAGTAATGTTTTTTAAAATATCGTTTTTTCAGTTTTTCAGTTGGAGTTTGTCAAAGACTTGACAAACTCCGACCGAAAAATTATCTTAAAAAAACAACATTAAATCAAAAAAATACTTTTCTTTGTAAATAAAATTATCAATTAAAAAAAATGCAAAATAGCACAATTCGTTGGGTAATTGCCTTAGCTACATTTTCAATTATTGGAATTTTTGTAACGCAAATGTATTGGGTCAGAAAAGCCTTTGATTTAAAAGAAAAACAATTTAATCAAAGTGTCAATATTGCCCTCAGAAAAGTAGGCGAACAATTAGCCAAACTCAATGAAGTTGCTTTAAATCCAAAAATTATCAATCAAGTTTCGTCTAATTATTTTGTGGTCAATGTCAATACCGCCATTGATGCTAATTCTTTGGAGCATTTATTAGAAATAGAATTTGATAAAATCAACCTCGATTTAGATTATGAATATGGGATTTATGATTGTTCAAGCAATCAAATGGTGTATGGAAAATATGTAAGTAATGACCATTCTAAAAATGAAAAATTAAGTTCAGATTTACCCGCTTGGAAAGAATTTACGTATTATTTTGTGATTTTATTTCCCAATAAATCGATTTATTTATTAGGACAAATGGATATTTGGTTGTTTTCGTCGGTGGTTTTATTGATTGTGATCATATTTTTTTCTTATACGCTTTTTGTGATTTTAAAACAAAAAAGATTGTCTGAAATTCAAAGAGATTTTATCAATAATATGACCCACGAGTTCAAAACGCCTATTTCTACGATTGCTATTTCTGCTGATTTGATTTCGAATCCAACAATTATGGCAAAACCAGATTCTTTATTAAGCTATGCGAATATTATCAAAACACAAAATACACGCCTAAAAAATCAAATTGAAAAAGTGCTACAAATGGCAATGATGGACAAAGCAAAATTACAACTCAATTTCGAAAATCTAAATTTATTTCATTTGATACAAGAAGTAATCAAAAATTTTAATTTAGATGAAAAGACAAATATTGTTTTTAATTGTAATTTAGAAGAAGATAAATGCAATTTTAGGGCAGATAAAGTACATTTTACCAATATTGTTTATAATCTATTAGACAATGCTATCAAATATGTATCACCCGAAAAAACTCCCGAAATTGAAATCAACATTCGATATAATATCAAAAATTATGCTGTTTATGGCTTAATTCTTTCTATCAAAGACAACGGAATCGGCATAGAAAAAAAACATCAAAAACAAATTTTTCAAAAATTTTATCGCGTACCTACAGGCAATGTGCATAATGTAAAAGGTTTTGGATTGGGTTTAAATTATGTGCAGCAGATTATCAAAGCACATCATTGGAAAATTAGAGTAGAAAGCGAACTCAATGAAGGAAGTAATTTTATGATTGTTGGCATTGATAAATAAAAATAGCAATAATATTATTTTTTATAGTAATTTTAACGACCTCTTTTATTTCCCCAAGAAAAGCCAAATCGAGTTGTCAAATCATTGTTTTTTCGATTATCAACCACAAAACTTTCATAAAAATTATCCACAGAAATTCTAAAATTTAATCCATTAAAAATAGGCATTTCAATAATTGTATTAAAATTCCAACGGACATTCGAAGCATCTTCTAAGGAAGGTTGATAAAATACATAATGCAAAAAATTAAACCGATTTTGCCACAAACTATATTTTAATTTTAATCGAGTAGAATTGCGCCAAGTTTGAAAATCTGTACGCCTAAGAAAGTCTGTTCTCTCAAAAAAAATGGCATTGCTCATAGAAATTTGCACATTGTTTTTTCTAACCAAATGTACGCCTACGCCTCCACCTGCCAATATTCGTTCTAAAATTCCTCTCAAATTACTAAATTCATACGCACCCAATCCAAACAAATATACTTTTTTTTGATGTACCAAACTTGTATTGATATCCATAAAAAAATCTCTTTCTGCTAAATTTGTATTTTGTTCTCCAAAAATAAATCTTGGATTAGAATCAAATTGTAAAAATTTGGTATTCAAAGAAATTTCTGCTCTTGCACTCAATAAAATTCGATTGATATTGCCTTGCATCGTAAAACCATCACCTATCAATCGATATTGAAAAATAGGATTTTTTGGAATAATTACGGCTTTTTTTTGATTCAATAAAATAGAATCTACTTTTATTTTTACCAAAGAATCAATTTGTTTTTTATACTTGATAGATAAACTATCTATTTGACAAAACAAAATAGTAGATTGAAAAAATAAATAAAAAGTGATAAAAAATAACGTTCCTATTTTTTGGAATAAACGCATTATTGAAATAAATATTTTTTATAAAAGTAAATGTATTATTTAAAAAGATTGACATAAATTTAATTAAAATTTATGTCAATTTTTAATGTTTTTTTATTTTTTATAAGGAACAATGACCGAATAACTTTTGTCATTTGGAATAGTTCCACGTCTCAACCAAAGGTTATATTGTGGAAATTCAGAAGCTCGTGTGCCTGTTTCTTTGGCTACTTCTGCTATATTTTTTTTCTGTGAAAGATAAGGTTTTAAGAATCGAACAGGCGTTTCTGCATTTAATTCATTTTCAAAAACAATCTTATGAGCGATGAATTTTCTGATGTACCAATGTATATTTTCATCTAAATTCATAGTCGTTTGATTTTTATAAGAACCATTCAAATTGGCTACATATCTTCTGCCTCCTCCAAAGCCCATATTATACGAAAGTAACGTGTAAACCCAATTTTGGAAGTAATTTTGATGACGTTTTAAGTATTTTCCTGCGGCATCTGTCGAGGTCAATATGTGCATACGTTCATCAATATTATTGTTAATGACCAAGCCCATTTCTTTGGCGGCTGGTTCTTTAAATTGCCAATATCCAACTGCATTTGATTTTGAAACTGCATCACCAATTAACGTACTTTCTTGAATAGGTAAATATCTAAAATCATAAGGCAAACCCGATTCTTTGAGTTGTTGGTCTATCAAATTAATATACAAATCTACTCGCCTTACTTTATTCAAAAATGCAGTTGGATTTCTCATCAAAATTTCTACATCTTTCTCTATATTTTTTCTTAATTGTGATGATAAGGTTACTTTTATTCCTAATAAATTCATAGAAAAAGGAACTTGTTTTATCATTACTCTTCGATTATTGATAACAACAATGGGCGTATTTCTCGTGATGACAAGCGTTTGCGAAGCTTGTGCAGGTGTTATATAAACGTCTTTTGTTTTAGTTTCATTAGTAGCCGTTTCATTGTTTCCACTTTCATCTGAAACTTTTAATTCTTGTCCAATACTCAAATTATTGTTATTCAAATTATTCCATTGTTTGATTTCTGTTACACTGATTTTATATTTTCGAGCAATAGCAAAAAAACTTTCACCTTTGGCAACTGTATGAAAGTTTGATTTTTTGGTTTTTGTGCGTGCATTTTTAGTATTTCTGATTGATTTTGTAGGAATATTTTTAGTAGGAATAACGAGTTCTTGTCCTGGCGTAATATTACTTTTTAAATTTAATTCATTGATTTTCAATAAATTATCTACAGAAATATTGTATTTTCGAGCAATGCTTGTAAAATTTTCTTGAGGTTTTACTTCGTGCAAATTATTGTCATCTAAACTTGCTTTGTAGGCTCTATTATCATTTTCCATACCAAATAAATCATTTTCATCTCTCACAGATTTGGCATATACAGGTAAAATTACGTCATAATCTTTGTCATTGGGTATGATTTCATCTTTTATCCAAGTATTATATTGTTTTAATTTTTGGATAGGAATACCATCATTTTTGGCAATTTTTGATAATGAGGTGTTTCTATTTTTTTCGATAATTAAAGCCAATTCCCCATCAAACTTATCCAAATCTGCATCAAAAGCTTCTTTATACGCCAAAAACTGCCAAAATTCAGTGGGCGCTACATTGGGCAAGGCAATTTCTAAGTTAGATGCCAAACCCAATAAACCTGTACTATTCAACCAATTTCTACCTAAATCGGGACTAATCAAATGGACTAAAGGCACAAACCAATTTTTGTTGGTTGCTCCTTGTTCTTTTAAATGTTTTGCTACCACACGTGCAAACGCCACAGGATTTTCTCTTTCATCAATTCCACTATTGATTTTTAGCCCTAGATTTTTTGCTTTATCGTCTAGATTATGCCAAAAACTTAAATTATACGTATTTTGATTGCCCAATAAAGCCAAAAATTTGAAGTCATCGGGGAGTTGGTTTTGTTCAAAAACTTCAGCCAATAAAGGCATATATAAGGTGGCTTGTTGGAGTTGTGCGTCATATTTTTTTTTGTCTTCTTTCAATAAATTCACTCGATTTTGAATGTTTTTTTGAGCGTCAGAAGATAAGACAAAAGTAAGATTACCAATTTTAAATTTTTGATTGATTGTTTGTGCATTGATTTGAAAAACAGAATAAAAACACGAAATACATAGAAAAAACCATATTTTTTTCATTATTTGCTAAATTTTGGGTGTGATGAATTCTTTTTTGTGAATATTGAAACAAAGATATGTTTTTTGATTTATATTTGCAAAAAAAATCTTATGAAACGTGTTATTTTTTTATTTTTTATTGGAATTTATTGTTTTTCTTGCCAAAATTCAACCTCAAAACAAGCAGAATTATCTTTTTATTTTTGGAAAACAAAATTTGATTGGAACGAAAAGGACAAACTATTAGTAGAAAAATTAGCCATAAAAAAAATGTATATTCGTTTTTTTGATGTTGATTTTGATAGAGAAACTGAAAAGCCTGTGGCATTAAGTCCTATTCAAAATTTAGAAAAATTTCCTTCTGAAAAAATAAAAATTATTCCTGTTATTTTTATTACGAATCGAACTATGAAAAATATGGTTCATACAGATATGGCTGATTTGGCTCAAAAAATATATACAAAAATAAAATTGATTGTCCAAAAAATTCCTTTTCATGAAATTCAATTAGATTGCGATTGGAACTCGAAAACAAAATATAATTTTTTTGATTTGATAAAAGAAATACAAAAAATTACGCAAAAAGAAAATATTACTATTAGTTCTACTTTGAGATTGCACCAAATAAAATTTGCAGAAAAAGAAGGTATTCCGCCTATTAAAAATACAATTTTGATGCTCTATAATATGGGAAATATACAAGAAGAAAAGACTAAAAATTCTATTTTTGAACTCCAAACGCTTCATTTATACCTTTCTAATTTTGATAAATATCCTTTAGAAATTGATTATGCGTTACCGATTTTTTCTTGGGGAGTTGTCAAAAGGCAAGGAAAAGTGGTTGCTTTATTGAATGAATGGGAATTGACAGATAAAAATAATTCATTTTTTGAAAAAATAAATACCCATCAATTCAAAGTTGTAAAAAGTCATTATCATAAAGAAACTTATTTGTATAAAGAAGATGAAATTAGATATGAAACAATCACCAAAGAAAATATTACGCAAATGATTCAATTATTAAAAAATAAAAGGACAAAATTTGCCAAAAATGTTATTTTATATCATTTTGATAGTCAGTTAATTGAAAAATTTGGGGTTGATTTTTTGAAAGAAATAGGGAATTAATTAGAAAAAATAATGATTTTTTAACGCGGATTAAACAGATTTAAAAAAGATTTTTAAATGTTTTTTATACGTAATCAAAATATGCATTATCTTTGCTCAACTGTTTAAACCAACAATTTTTATGACACAAATAATAGAATTAAAGTGGAATGATTTGAAAGAAATTTCTGTGATTGCTACACAAATTATCGAAAAAACTAAAGATTTACCGCTTGTATGGGTGTGGGAAGGCACGTTAGGCGCAGGAAAAACAACTTTAATCAAAGAAATTTGTAAACAATTAGAAGTAATTGATACTGTGCAAAGCCCAAGTTTTTCACTTATCAACGAATATAGAACGAAACAAAAACAAAAAATTTTTCATATTGATTGTTATAGAGTCAATCACGAATACGAATTATTTGATATTGGTTATGAAGAGTATTTGTTTAGTAATCAATTATGTATGGTGGAATGGGGAACAAAATTTTTAGAGGTTCTGCCTGAAAAATATCTTTTATTTCAAATAAAAATGGAAAATAATCAAAGGATTTTATCAATTTCTTTGTCAAAAATATAAATTTTAACTCGATTTTTCAGCCATTTTTTCATCCTAATTTTCTGGTTTATTTTCTCTTGACTTTGGTACAATTTTTAACATAAAAAATTGATTATCATACGATTAATAAAAAAAATAATGTATAAAAAATTATTGCGGAGTTAATTATGTTCTAATATGAATAGTGATTTATTTTGATAATATAGAAAATATTAATTTGAGAAACATAGAGATTTTGGCTAAAGCCAACGATTGAATTTTATATTATTCTCCTGTTAAATCTGGAGGCAATTCAAAAAAAATACATTTCAAAAAAATACATTTCAAAAAAATCATTTTTCGTACAAATTTCCTTAAGAATCAATTATTTTGTTGATAAAATATAACGAGAAATAACTAAATTATTTTACACGGTTTTAATTATAGTTACAAAAATTTTATTTTTCAGTTTGTTAATTGTTAAAAATTAGCCAACTGAAAAATTGTTTTTTTATCTATTTTCATTTTTTTTTATTACTTTTGCACCTATAAGGTAATTTTTTTATACAAAACAAGTATCATATCAATATAATTATTATTTTTATAAAAATAATTATATTTTTCAAGCAACTAAAATACGTTTCAGTAGTCTATCTAAATATATACCTCTAAATGAATAATGAGGCATCAGAAAAAAAAATATTAGAAGGTTGTCAAAATGGCAAGCAAGAATATCAAGAAAAACTCTATCAACTTTTTTATGGAAAGATGATGGTTATTTCATTGCGTTATGCCAAAGATAGCGAAGAAGCGAAAGATATTTTACAAGAAGGTTTTATAAAAATTTTTGGAAGTATCAAAAACTTTAAAGCTGAAGGCTCTTTGGAAGGCTGGGTAAAGCGAATTATGGTCAATACAGCCATTAATTTTTATCATAAAAATAAAAAAAGCAACACAACTCCTTTTGAAGACAACGACTTAGAAAATAATTTGGTAAACGACGAAGATTTAGAGGATGATGCTTTAAATAATTTGAGTTATGAAAATATTTTAGTTTTTATTCGCAAGTTGCCGCCTGCTTATCAAACGGTTTTTAATTTGTACGTCATTGAGCAATATTCCCACAAAGAAATTGCTAACTTATTGAATATCAATGAAGGAACATCAAAATCTAATTTGGCAAAAGGAAGAGCAAAGTTACAAAAAATGTTAAACGAATATAATAATAATCAATACATTGAAAAATTTTGAAAAAAAATTTAAAGATTTAGCGGACAGCACAGAAATTTCTTACGATCCTCAAGATTGGAAAGATTTATCTGCACGCCTACAAAATACTCCAAAAAAATGGACAATTTGGAAAAAAATGTCTATTGTTGCGGCGGTTTTGTTGTTGCTTTGTATTCCTACTTATTTGATGTTGGATAATTATACGTCTAAAAATATTATCGCAAATAATCAAATTTCAAATGATATTTCAAATAATATACAAAATAAATCAAACCAAAAAAATAAAGATATAGATAATAATTTTAATCAAAATAAAAAAATAAATCCAAATCCAAATTCGAATGAAAATAATTTGGGAGAAAATAATTTAACACAACAAAATCAAAATTCAATCAATAATAATAATTCAAAAATAAAAGATAAAATATTTTTTGCTGAAAATAATTTTATTGAAAAAAATAAAGGTAACTTATCACGCAAAAATAATGATTTATCAACAGAAAAAAAATCAGACGAAAACAAAAGTATAGTCATTGAAAAAGAAAATAAAAATAAATTTGAAGTATTAGAAAATAATATTTTGAGTGAAAATTATATTACTCAAAATATCAATATCGAATATAATGCATCAAAAGAAGAAGAAGAAGAAAAATTGAAAAAAGAAAATTGTTTTGGAATGATAAATTCAACTAAAACAAATGGTGTTCAAGTTGGTTTTTTGGCAAATATAAGTCGTGAGGAAGATGTGGAAGAAATTAATCCTGAAAATGTGCCGATTTTACAAAAAAGAAATAAAAGAACTCAAATAGCAGGTTTAGTCAATTATAATACACAAGATTATCAAGATAAACAAATTTCGTTATTGGGCAATAAGGCAAACAAAATTACTAAATTACAAACAAGCATACTTTTTAATAATACAAAAATATTAGAAGGAACGCAAATTGGTTTGGTTAATCGTACTAGAAAAATGAAAGGTAGACAATTTGGATTGATAAATATAATGGATTCCGTACAAGGTGGTACGCCGATTGGCTTGATTACGATTGTAAAATACAATGGTTATCAACAATTAGAAATCAATTTGAGCGAAGTTTTTCAAACCAATCTTAGTTATAAATTAGGTACAAAAAAATTCTATAATATATTTTCTATTGCCACAGGTTATACTGAGCCAGATATAAAATGGGCAATCGGATATGGATTTGGTAGAAAATTTGAGTTCAATAAAAAAACGAGTGCCAATTTAGATTTTACTATGTATCATCTTAACAAAGGTGAAAGATGGGTGAGAGAATTGAATGATATTTTTCAATTAAAGTTTAACTATCACATTAAAGCCACTAAAAATATGACGTTTTTTGTAGGTCCTTCATTGAATGTATTGATATCTGACGTTAAAAGTCCAGATTTGAATTTTGGTGGATTTACTCCTTATACTATTTCGCAGGGCTATATTGGTAATACAAGTATCAAATCTTGGTTAGGTGGCAATATTGGTATTTCTTTTTAGTTTTTGCCATTAAAAGTCTCTGAAAATACTTCGCCATCAGGTCTAAAAAATATTTTTTTGATAGTCAATACAATTATTTTTATGTCTAATATAAAAGATTGATTTTCTACATACCAAACATCTAACTCAAATTTTTGTTGCCAACTAATTGCGTTTCTGCCTTTTATTTGCGCCCAACCACTTAATCCTGGTTTTATTTGATGCCTTTTTTTTTGTTGTATAGAATAAAGCGGTAAATATTCGGGTAAAAGTGGTCTGGGTCCAATCAATAACATATCGCCTTTGATTACATTCAATAATTGTGGCAGTTCATCTAAAGAATATTTTCGTAAAAAACGACCTAGAAAAGTAACTTTTTGTTGTTGATTGATGGTTCTAAATTTAAAAATTTGGAAAGGTTTTTCGTCTTTTCCTATTCTAATTTGTAGAAAAAAAATTGGTTTTTTATCAAAAACTACAATTAAAAAAATAATCAATATAAATAATGGCAAAATGAATATAAAAATACATAATGCCATTATTTTTTGTAAATAATCAGGTAAACCTTTTTTTGATACCATTTATTTTTTGGTAATTTTATCCGCCCAACATATTTCCACCATCAACTACTAAAGTTTGTCCTGTAACAAAACTTGCTTCCTCAGAACAGAAAAATAGAGCCGCAGAAGCAATATCATCAGGCTTTCCTAAACGTTTTACAGGAACACGCATTTTCATTTGCTCCCGAATTTCATCAGGTACAGTTGCCAACATTTCGGTATCAATCGGACCTGGTGCTACTGCATTAGCCGTGATGTTATATTTTCCTAATTCACGTCCCCAACCTTTCACCATAGCCGCCACTGCAGCTTTGGCAGCAATATAATTGGTTTGTCCAAAGTTTCCATATATGCCCGAAATAGAAGAAATATTTAAAATTCGTCCATATTGTTTTTGCACCATATAAGGCGTAATGGCTTTTGTGCAGTTAAAAACGCCTGTTAAATTGACGTTAATTACTTGATTCCATTGGTCTTCTGTCATTTTCAAAAAAGACGCATCTCTTACAATTCCTGCATTATTGACAATAATATCAATTTGTCCGTACTTTTCGAATACTATTTTGGCAGCCTCTTCTACGGAAGAGAGGTTAGTAATATCCACATTTTCCATCACTTCGCATTTTGAACCTGATGCTCTAAGTATTGAAGCAAGTGTTTTTGCTTTTTCAGTTTGTAAATCCCAAATTATTACCAATGCGCCCTCGTGAGCAAATCTGCTTACGATTCCCGCACCAATTCCTTGCGCTCCACCTGTAATAATGGCGATTTTACTTTGTAATCTTTTCATTTTTTAAGAATATTTTTTTTGGATAATTTATTTTTTAGGCTAATTCAATTTTTTTTATTTTGACAATTTTTCCTGCCATAAAAACAGACATTGCCCCTTCTATTATTTCGATTTCAACGTTTACATTTATATTTTGTTGTTGAAATTTTTTTTGTAAATTTGAAGGTTGATAAGTGTTTCCGTCCTCACTTTCTAACAACCAAACGCCTGTGCCTATATTTTTAAAAATAACTTTTGCTTTTGTTTGCATAAATTTTGTAATTTTAAATTAAATTCGTTAAATTTCCCCCAAAATTATAATAAATAAATATAAAAATGAAATATCTGCTTATTTTTTCTGTTTTTTTTATGTATTTTAATACATATATTGTTGCTCAAAATGACCTCAAAGCCAAAGGTATTTTGATGGAGGCGTACCAAAAATACAAAACGTATAAAAATGTTCGTATTATTTTTAATACAAAAATTACGAATATTGAAACCAATAAAACCACTTCGTATGATGCCAAAGGCTATATTGAAGGCGTGAAATACTTTATTGAATATCCCGAAGAAACTACTTTCAGCGATGGAAAAAGCATTTGGAATTATCCAAAATCTAAAAAAACGGTCAAAATAATAGATTATAATCCTAACGATGGAATGCTTACGCCTGACGAAATTTTTAGAGAAGATTTTATGAAAAGTGGTTTGACTTATACGTATCTAAAATCAGAAACACAACAAGGAGATTTGACAGGAAAAGCAAAAACGCTTGATGTGATTGATTTTTTTCCCAAAGAAAACAATCGAAAATATACAAGTTTTAGAGTTTGGATTGATTCAAATACGAAACTAATTACTTCTTGGTACGTAAATATGAGAAATAATTCACAAATTACATATACCATTAAACTAATTCCTAACGATAAAATTACTGGAACTCCTTTTTATTTTGATAAAACCAAGTTTCCAAAAGATGTTAAAATTATTGATGTAAGAAAAAAATAAACCTATAAAACTATGGCAATTGGACGTTTGGATAATGAAGTATTTTTTAAAAAAGTATTCACAGATAAAATTGTGTTTAAGGCTTTTGTAAAAGATATTGTTGGTATTGACATTGACCCTAATAAAATTGAGACTGAAAAATCGTTTCAACCAAAATTAGGAAATATCGCTTTTAAATATGATATTTTTGCAGAAGATGTAAAACGTAGAATTGTGATTGAAATTCAAAAAGTAGAATATGACCACAATTTTGATAGATTTTTGCATTATCATTTGCAGGCAATTACAGAACAACAACGCACTTCTGAAGATTATTCTGTCGAGAGAACAGTTTATACGATTGTAATGATGACTGCTCCTTATAAAATAAATTCGAAAACTCACGAAATTTATAAAGATGAAGTATTGATTTCAAATATAAATCCTAAAAATTTGAAAGGCGTAGAACGTAAATTTTTTAATCACGAATTGATTTATCTCAATCCAAATTATAAAAATCAAAACACGCCTGATAATTATCGGGATTGGTTGGAATTGATTTATGAAAGTATTCATAATGCTGATAATCCACAAATCAACCTAAAAAATGAAGGTGTAAAACGGGCTACAGAAATTGTAAGTTTTAAAAATATTACTGATGAAGAACACGAGCAGGCAAAAATTGAGGCAGGTAAAAGAAGAGTAATTAAATTGGAGAGAGATGAGGAAAAAGAAAAAACGCAAATGAATATTGCAAAGAATGCGATTTTGGAAGGAATTGATTATCAAATTATTGCTAAAATAACAAAATTAACCATCGAACAAATCGAAGAATTACGCAATGAAATATAAAATTAAAATCAATTATTTGATAAAAAACCTATAAAACTATGGCAATTGGACGTTTGGATAATGAAGTATTTTTTAAAAAAGTATTCACAGATAAAATTGTGTTTAAGGCTTTTGTAAAAGATATTGTTGGTATTGACATTGACCCTAATAA
>JAAFJG010000090.1 GCA_013298075.1 Cytophagales bacterium
ATCTCTTTTCATAATAAATAGTATAAATAAATTATTTTTTCGCAAAAATAAAAAAAAATAGATAAATAAACTATTTTTTAACTATATTTAATATTAAAAATACGTAAAAAAAATGTCGTTATCAAAGTAAACTATTAATTTTTACTATTTCAGGGTGTTTTCCTTCAATTTTATTTTCTAAATCGTCCAGAATATTTTTTGCTTCTTCAAGATTATCTTCTGAAATATATTGATAAATCGTTTCGAATTCATTTTTATATTTAGAATCAGGCGTTTGCATAATATCTTCTAAAATAACTTCGCTACTTTGCCCATCTGTTTCTGATACGCCATATATTTTTCCATTTTCCAAACTACGAATATGTCGACTATTTATGTGATTTAAAACCAACGGACTATGCGTAGTAATAATAAACTGCACATTAGGAAAAATTTCTATCAATTTCGTTACGATTTTTCGTTGCCATTTTGGGTGAAGATGCAAATCTATTTCGTCAATAAGGACTATTCCTTGACCTTCTTTAGATGGATTTTGACTTGAGGGATTTGCGATAGCCAATTTTGTCGATATATCAGCAACAAGTGTAAAAATCATTCTTTCACCTGAAGATAATTGACTTTCACGCAAAGGACTACCATGCACGCCACCAAAAATGCAAAGCCCCTTTGATGCTCGGAGGACGCAATTCGGGAGTAACAGCATCTGCTCCAGATAGAAACATAGGCGTAATAGTTTCACAAGTAAAAGTTATTTTTTCCATAATTTTAGGTTATTTATTTTTTTAATTTTTTTTAGCACACGGATAACGCTGATTTTATGGATTAAAATGGATAAATACAAAAATACTAAAAATAAACTCTAAATCGTTTATGTTTAAAGACTCTTTCTGTTTTGATACTTCCATCAGCCTGCATTGTTTCGACCGATTTGCGTTCGGTAGTGGCATAAACCGCTCTCAAATTATTCTCTCTACAAAAATTAACCAACGTAAAACCTGCTCCAAAATCTCCTTGCACCAACACATAATCATTTTCTTTCGCATTTTGGCTCAACCAATTTTTAATCGGTTCTAAATATGAATCCAAACTATCCAAATCAGGCGGAACATTACTAAAAATTTCTTGCAAATCCTTTGGCAAAGGAATAAAATTATCTATATCCAAATTCGTACTCGCATCAAACTCTTGTTCTTTAGTAAGTGTGTGCGAAAATAAAAGGAAAAAATTTCTCGTTATCATTATTTTTTTTTGTTTAAAAATTAGAATAAAATTAAATTACCATTCATTGTCAGGGTGAATATTTTTTACTACGCCCCAGCCAACGCTCACATGATTTCCCAAACCAATAAAATTAGGTAAACTCACATTGGTTTTAAAAGTCAAGTCAAAAGCGTCCCAATCTATGTCTTTAAAAGGAATTGTTTTATGTTTTAAAATATCTAAAATATTGACTTCTACTCGCTTTTCTTGATTGATTGCCCAACCAAGATTTAACGCAAAAGCAACAATATGACTGACTAACATTTTTTCTAAAAAAATGATTTTATCTTTCAAACTCTCACAAGCATCAAAAGTTTCTTTATTTTTTTCTCTAATCGCTCCATAATCCAATATCGAATACGTAAACATATTCTCCCACACTTGTAAAATAGGTTGTTTAAGTACTAATTCAGCTATTTTTGTCGAGATTAAATGCGTATGAATCGTTAAATTAGTAGGTGCATTCGCAAAAAAATGATGGGCTACATCAACCGCATCTTCCAAAAAAATAATACTTGGCTGATTTTTTATTCTTTTGTATTGAATCAACGGATATCCTTGATTATATTTTTTTTCTGGCACGTGATTATGATACAACAAACCTTCTTTATTATCTCTACCGATGGCGTTACTGACCGCATCAGCGACTGCACCGCGCAAAGCATTTACTTCATAAGGTTTGAGTTCGTCTTCTAATTGAATACGACAATAACGAATTTTTTTCATCAATAATTACTAATTTTTTTGAGCAAAATAATAGATTAAAATATAGAAACGCAATAATAGGAAAACTTTTTTGAATAAAAAAATAAAATCACTTTTTTTTTATAACTTTTTTTTAGTTTGATTAAAATACAAAAAACTTTTTTTTCGAATTTTATATTTTCAATATTTGATTTTTTAATAGTAGAGTTTTTAAAATGAGAAATATTTTTACCATGCAATTTCTATTTTAAAAACTCTATTCCTTAAAATTTACTCTTGTTACTCGATTCTATTTTGAGTAAATAAGTGATAAATGCCTATAATAACCCCAAAAGCAATCAAAGAAACCGTTTCGCCTATCATTGCCCAAGCCGTTGCAAAAAATACATACGCAAAAAAATGATCGGGCTGCATTCTATCCCATAAATAAAAAGCTACTTGCATATAGCAATATATATGTATTGCTATTCCACCTATCGCAACCCAAAATGAAGTCATAAGACCATTCGAACTATTGTTTTCCATAAAATAATTAATTTAAAAATGAATAAAAAAAATATCAATTAAATTTAAAAAAAGGAGATTTTTAGAAAAATATTATAAAACCAATTTTACTCTGATATAAATAGAAAAATATAAAATTTTGGCTAAAGCCAATGATTGAATTTTATATTATCCTCCAGATAAATCTGGAGGCAATTCAAGATAAATCTGGAGGCAATTCAAGATAAATCTGGAGGTAATTCAAGATAAATCTGGAGGCAATTCAAGATAAATCTGGAGGCAATTCAAGATAAATCTGGAGGCAATTCAAGATAAATCTGGAGGCAATTCAAAAAAAATATTTCAAAAAAACATTATTTTTTTTGCATAAATTTTCTAAGAACTAAAAAAAAGAAAGAAACCAAACCGTTCAACTTATCTGAATTTCCTTCCTTTTTTATAGTTTTTTTATCTATAACATTCACCTGTAGAACTCAAGCAACCTGTACTCGAATCGCCATCACACGCTGCACAACTCCATTTTAGATTTTTTTGCAAGGCATCAAAACCCACAATATGAGCAGGAATATTGGTTTTTTCTCCAATACTTTGCATAGCATTGGTTTTGTCGTTGCCTTTGCGATTAGTTTGTTCCAATGTTTTGGACTGAATTAAATTTGTCATTTTGACTAAGGTTTAAGTGAAAAATAAAATATATTTTTTTAACGTTGCAAAGTTGAGGTGTTTTTTTCGAAATAAAAAAAGAAACCCAAATTTCCGATTTCTTTTCGTTTGCTCATAAGTTGCTGTCATTTTTTAGATTTCATCATTCACTCTTTTTTTTAGTCGAAGCAAAGAATTTTCGGATAAATAATTGACCAACGCAGCATTTTTTTCTATCAAATTATTCATTTCTATTGTATTGGGCTGAAATACAAAAGGTTGAGAAATAGCATCTTTGGGAACACGTAACAGCACTCGCAAGGTCGCTAAAGGCATATTTTCGAGAGAAATAGTGGTAGCTACCGCAAAAATTCGGGCTACATTTTCACCACTAATCATCAAATAATTACCAATATCGAACGCAATTTGGTAGTAAAAATCATAATCTCCCGCTCTATGAATATTTATCACTATCAAATTATTCAAAAAATTGACTGCTTTTCCATAATAAATTTTTCCTTCTTGTCCTCTAATCAATACTTTTCCGTCTGCTCCCAATTCGAGTATATTTTTCAGAATACAATTTCCTTCGGTAGTGCGATGATACATTTCATATACTCCTGATATTTTAAGAAATATTCCAGAACTATTTTCGAGAACATCTGTTACCATTTTATCAGAATTTTTAACGTATTCTCGAAAACCTGTATGAAATTCAAAATTTTCTTCTGCTAATTTTTCATTTATTTTTTCAAAAAGATTGTTCAAAGTATCGTGACCGACTTTATTGTTATCGTTTTTGATTTTGCTTAACATAGTGATTTGTCCATAATCACATAATTCTTTTTGAGGACGTTTCAAGACTTCAACCCAAACTTTGATGCCTTTTTGCGCTTGCAACCTTTTGCTTTCGTATTCTTCTGTTGTCATTTTTTTAATTTTTTTAGTTTAATATTTATTTGAATGTTGCAAAGTTCAGGTTTATTTTTGAATAAAAAAAGTATAGCAACTAAAAAGCAACTTATCAGCAATTAGAAAATCGAGTTGCTGTGTTATAAATTGATAAAAAAGTATTTTTTTTGCAGATAATTTAAAATAAAAACAAAATGGAAATTATTTTAGAAAATAATGGATTTTTTTTACACGTTAAAAATGGACTTTTTGAGGCGGGAAATAAACAGAACAAACAAAGTTTTCATCCTGAAAAAGTCGAATGTATAAAAGTTGCCAAAGGTGGACAAATGACTACTGATGCGATTTTTTTAGCCTTAGAACATACGGTTGAAATTATTTTTGTAGATCATTTTGGAAATCCCAAGGGTAGAATTTGGAATAATAAATTTGGTTCTATTGCTACGATTCGAAAAAAACAAGTGCTTTTTGCACAAAGTATGGAAGCTATTTTTTGGATAAGTAATATTGTCATCAAAAAAATCAAAAACCAACATAGTTTTTTGGGGCAACTTATTTATTCTCAAATAGAAAATCCTGATAAAAAAATATTGGACAAATTGAATAGAATGACGGTGGTTGAAAAACAAATAAAACAGATGATTATTGATGAAATTCCACCGCATTTTGCTACTTTACGAGGTTGGGAAGGCACAGTGGCTCGTATTTATTTTCAAACACTTTCTGATTTATTGCCCCAAAAATATCAATTTGAAAATAGAAGTGGAAGGCACGCCAAAGATATATTTAACGCAACTTTGAATTACTTGTACGGAATTTTGTATGCGTTGGTCGAAGGTGCGTTGATTCAAGCAGGCATTGACCCAGCAGTCGGTATTTGGCACGCAGACGAATATAATAAACCTGTTTTGACTTATGATTTTATTGAGCCTTATCGAGTTTGGGCGGATATTGTGTTGGTCAGATTATGTTTGGCAAACGCTTTGAATGAAAGTGATTTTGTGCAAAATCAAAAATCTATTTGGCTATCAGGAAAAGCAAAACAAACTGTAACACTCACTATGCAACAATATTTAGATGAAATTATTTTGCAAAATAAAATATATAGGTCAAGAAAACAACATTTAAAAATGGACGCAAACGCATTGGCACAAAAAATTATGAAACACGAACCTAAAAATGGCTTATAAATCATTGATTATCAATCTTTTAAAATTAAAAAAATGTATCAAAAATGTATTTTATTCTGTTTATTTTGTCTATTTATACACGAAATAAACGCCCAAAAAGCACAAAAAAAAGTGCATATTGACGACCTAAAACGAGTCGGTTGTATTTGTAAAGATGGCGAAGAACAAGACAATATAGGCGTGGGTGCATGCAGTGGGCATGGTGGCGTGATGTATTGGTTGTATGTAGAAGAGCCGATTTACGGGATTTATGAACGCAATCTGCCTGCTATTCCTAACAATCAATTAGTGAAAATAACGCCGGGCGAGTTGGCGGATTTGGTAAAAAGAGGCATGGAATTGATTTTGCCACATATTCCAAAATTTCCGAATGAAGACAAAGATAATAAAAAGAAAAAACGAAAAAATGAAGCCGAAACCGAGGAGGAGCAAGAGGAGGAAAGTGAAGAAAAAGGCAAACAAAAAAAATCAAAACGTAGCAATGATTGTGATTGTAATAGCAATATTTCGGTTTTATGGATATATTTTGTGATTGCTATTTCGCAAATTTTAATTTTTGTTTTGATGTATATTGTGATTAAAAAAACGCTTAAAAACTAAAAAAATGTATTATTGGATAAGTTATGATATTGAAAATGATAGTACACGTACCAAATTATCTAAAAATTTAGAAAAATTGGGTGCGATTCGTGTGCAAAAATCAATTTTTATCGCTGATGCAAGCCTGAAAACTTGGAAGGATATTTTGGATTATTTAGCAAAAGTAAATTTAGACAAAAAAGCCATCGATAATATTATATTGATAAGCATAGAAGAACATCAATTACAGTTGGCGACTTGTTTGGGTAAAAATGAATATTTAGAAAATTTAAAAAATCCGCCAAAAATAATTTTTTTTTGAAAATATATCGAAAAACATTTGGAAACGTCATTTTTATGCGAGATATTTGTAAGGTATTTTAGTTGTAACCCAAAATACGACTTAAAAATACCTTTCAATATCTTAATAGAAAGATAAAAAAGCACCTTGAAATATTGGCTAAAAAAATACTTAAACACTAACTTTTGAGGTCAAATGTATCTGTATCAACAGGCACTGCATTTGACTTGTATTAGAAAAGTACAACGTTGTATAAGAAAAATTATATTTATTTTCTTAAAAAAATACAAAGTTATATCAAAATAATACAAATAAAAACGTAAAAATGAGCCAAAAAAGTTGCACTTTTCGAATATGACATTGTACTAATAAAGGAAAAAGACTAAAAACTAAGAATAAGTCTTTGATTTTCAATATTTTAAGGACAATGCTATCAAAAGTTATATTCCGCGAATAATTGAATTGCGACGTGAAGATACTTGTTGTAAGTATCTCAGCATAGAATCAAAAGTTATATTCCGCGAATAATTGAATTGCGACCTGATTGTGTTCAGCAGTTTCCCATATCTCCTGATATCAAAAGTTATATTCCGCGAATAATTGAATTGCGACAAATGTTTTGGCTTCTTGTCATTGCAGCAGAACTTCATCAAAAGTTATATTCCGCGAATAATTGAATTGCGACTTCGCGGGGCTGATTAAAGCTTGTAAATTTTTTTATATCAAAAGTTATATTCCGCGAATAATTGAATTGCGACTACTGAATAAATATTTGTGAAATTTGAAAAATCACTATCAAAAGTTATATTCCGCGAATAATTGAATTGCGACTAAACCAAGCCAAGTAGATTTATTTTTTTCATTTTTTATCAAAAGTTATATTCCGCGAATAATTGAATTGCGACATTATTTCGTAAGCATTTTCGCCATATTCAAATAATATCAAAAGTTATATTCCGCGAATAATTGAATTGCGACTTTTCTGTAGCTGATAATGGTGCAGATTATTTATATATATCAAAAGTTATATTCCGCGAATAATTGAATTGCGACATCCAATACCTCAAATAAAAATTGAGATTCTTGGCTATATCAAAAGTTATATTCCGCGAATAATTGAATTGCGACCCTGTCCTACGCCTGTTGTATAGATAGGTTCTATATCAAAAGTTATATTCCGCGAATAATTGAATTGCGACTGTTTTGGTTGAGGCAGTAGGTACATTATTTATTATCATCAAAAGTTATATTCCGCGAATAATTGAATTGCGACTATGGTGGATTTTTCCATACAAATACAAAATTTTATCAAAAGTTATATTCCGCGAATAATTGAATTGCGACATTTGCAAAAGAAATATCAGTAGTGCCAATGTTATCAAAAGTTATATTCCGCGAATAATTGAATTGCGACAACTCCTCAAAATTATATACCCATTGTCCGCTTGGTATCAAAAGTTATATTCCGCGAATAATTGAATTGCGACCCACCAGACTTTACGCCCAATCAATGGCGTTATTCTGTATCAAAAGTTATATTCCGCGAATAATTGAATTGCGACAAACTCGCCCAAGCCTGAAAATCTAAGGCACTTTTTATCAAAAGTTATATTCCGCGAATAATTGAATTGCGACAATTCCTCGTTTTTTAAATGATTGATGATATAAGTATCAAAAGTTATATTCCGCGAATAATTGAATTGCGACTTTTAATTCTGCGGTTTCAAATGGAAGTTTTTTAGTTTATCAAAAGTTATATTCCGCGAATAATTGAATTGCGACAAGGTAATATCTATTGCGTGATTAGGATTAAGTATATATCAAAAGTTATATTCCGCGAATAATTGAATTGCGACTTCAGCGTGCTAATTGCTTAGGGGTGGTGGTAAACAATCAAAAGTTATATTCCGCGAATAATTGAATTGCGACTCATCAAATTGATTGATGCTGTTTTCTTCTTTTAAGATCAAAAGTTATATTCCGCGAATAATTGAATTGCGACTTTTTTGTATATTTAAAATGTATTTTAATCAAACTATCAAAAGTTATATTCCGCGAATAATTGAATTGCGACACCATAGCACAGGTGCAGTAGAACAACTGCACACGCTTATCAAAAGTTATATTCCGCGAATAATTGAATTGCGACCTCAATATTGATGAGTTCATATTCTTTTACTTTGCAGATCAAAAGTTATATTCCGCGAATAATTGAATTGCGACAATGCTATCGGTTATTCTTTGGTAGCTTCAGCAGCCATCAAAAGTTATATTCCGCGAATAATTGAATTGCGACCTAAATAAGTACTAATTACTGCTTCCGTTGTCGCTATCAAAAGTTATATTCCGCGAATAATTGAATTGCGACAAAAACTATGGAACGAATAATATTCGAGGTTGAATCAAAAGTTATATTCCGCGAATAATTGAATTGCGACTATCATTTTTTGTTATTATTCTAATCATTGCGTATCAAAAGTTATATTCCGCGAATAATTGAATTGCGACGCCGTATTATTTTTATTTTCAAAATCAGTCTTAACTATCAAAAGTTATATTCCGCGAATAATTGAATTGCGACAAAAGATATTCGTTTATTGAACTTATTACGTTTTGTATCAAAAGTTATATTCCGCGAATAATTGAATTGCGACTCTTTTTTTACTTGTTTTAATAAGACTTTCATTTTATCAAAAGTTATATTCCGCGAATAATTGAATTGCGACTTACGGGCGGAAGTAGAATTGTAAAAAAATAACCAAAAATCAAAAGTTATATTCCGCGAATAATTGAATTGCGACCCACCCTTTTAGCAACGTTATCAACCTTTTGGACAATCAAAAGTTATATTCCGCGAATAATTGAATTGCGACAAGTCCAATAAGTCTAATAATATTTCGTTTTGCATTTTATCAAAAGTTATATTCCGCGAATAATTGAATTGCGACCAAACGACTTACTAAGGATGATTTGCAAAGAGTTATCAAAAGTTATATTCCGCGAATAATTGAATTGCGACTAAACTTCGTTTTTTTGCAAACATTTTTTTGAGTATCAAAAGTTATATTCCGCGAATAATTGAATTGCGACATTGCGTTATGCCCTCCAAAAAATCAAAACTAAAATCATATAGATTATTTTTGTGATTTATATCAAAAGTTATATTCCGCGAATAATTGAATTGCGACGTAAAAAACGAAGTTTGCAAAGCGAAGTTATTCCAAAATCAAAAGTTATATTCCGCGAATAATTGAATTGCGACTTTGCGTATTCTTTGTTCAATGCTTCGTAAGCTTATCAAAAGTTATATTCCGCGAATAATTGAATTGCGACCTTTGAGAACGTCCCAATTTACTGCTTTTCCGTTTTATCAAAAGTTATATTCCGCGAATAATTGAATTGCGACAAATTTTCTTAAAACTTCGCCTGTAAAAATCTCTATCAAAAGTTATATTCCGCGAATAATTGAATTGCGACATAAAAAAGCCGTAGAAAGCAAAAAACAATGGGAAAATCAAAAGTTATATTCCGCGAATAATTGAATTGCGACTCAACTGTGAATAATACAGTTGGTAAAGATGCTGCATCAAAAGTTATATTCCGCGAATAATTGAATTGCGACTCTGGAGCAGGATTTTCTGTTGCCGATCCGCTTTCATCAAAAGTTATATTCCGCGAATAATTGAATTGCGACAAAATTTGGTTTGTTTTCAATTATGCAAAATTTTTATCAAAAGTTATATTCCGCGAATAATTGAATTGCGACTTTAGAATCGCCTTTGACCGCGTATGTTTTACACAATCAAAAGTTATATTCCGCGAATAATTGAATTGCGACATAATACGTTTTATTTTCCATTTTTCTTTTTTTATCAAAAGTTATATTCCGCGAATAATTGAATTGCGACTCCAATTCGGACTGAACACGTTGCCCTGTCCATAAAATCAAAAGTTATATTCCGCGAATAATTGAATTGCGACAGGTTAGTTCGTTCATTCCAAATTTTCTTAGCAAATCAAAAGTTATATTCCGCGAATAATTGAATTGCGACAATAATAATGGGTTTCTCGGTGTTGGTGTATCCAATCAAAAGTTATATTCCGCGAATAATTGAATTGCGACAGTATTTTTTTAAGATTTTATTCATTTTTTTTTGAATCAAAAGTTATATTCCGCGAATAATTGAATTGCGACCATAATCAAATCTTGTTTATAATAATTTTTTATTTATCAAAAGTTATATTCCGCGAATAATTGAATTGCGACCATTGCATCATCAAATTTTAAGCCTTTGGTTTCAGAATCAAAAGTTATATTCCGCGAATAATTGAATTGCGACTAACCAAAACTTCGGGGAGTTTACGGACAGCAATACATCAAAAGTTATATTCCGCGAATAATTGAATTGCGACAAGGCGTGGGTGGTACTTCGCAAGGCAAGGGTATTATCAAAAGTTATATTCCGCGAATAATTGAATTGCGACGTATATATGGTATTTTTAAAATCATTAACGAATAGTGATAATATCAAAAGTTATATTCCGCGAATAATTGAATTGCGACTTTCCAACATTACTAAAAATTGATTTTAATAATTTAATATCAAAAGTTATATTCCGCGAATAATTGAATTGCGACCCATTGTGAAAAAATCCACCTTCCCATCCCATGCCACATCAAAAGTTATATTCCGCGAATAATTGAATTGCGACTAGAAAATACAACTATTTCTTTACAAAGAGATTAATCAAAAGTTATATTCCGCGAATAATTGAATTGCGACGTTTTGGAAAGATTAGGTAAAATTGAAAATGTTACATCAAAAGTTATATTCCGCGAATAATTGAATTGCGACTAATCGTTTACCTTCGAAAATGAAACTACCCATTTCATCAAAAGTTATATTCCGCGAATAATTGAATTGCGACGTTTTATACTTTTTTTATTATTCTTTTAATTATGAATCAAAAGTTATATTCCGCGAATAATTGAATTGCGACTTGGTTTTACTTCTTTTTGAGATTTTAACCACGATTTATCAAAAGTTATATTCCGCGAATAATTGAATTGCGACTGGATTTAATTCATAATAAATACTATGGCACAACTATCAAAAGTTATATTCCGCGAATAATTGAATTGCGACGTTCCATAGTTTTTTTATAGTTTATTTACAAAATCTATCAAAAGTTATATTCCGCGAATAATTGAATTGCGACTTATACTATGTTAGATAGTTTAGAACAATTATAATCAAAAGTTATATTCCGCGAATAATTGAATTGCGACAAGAAATCGGTTATTTAAAAAATTTAAAATCAATAAATCAAAAGTTATATTCCGCGAATAATTGAATTGCGACTTTAGCATCTCCTAACTTGAAACTAACATCTGATTCAATCAAAAGTTATATTCCGCGAATAATTGAATTGCGACCATTACAAGTTCCGCCATCTTTGGCATCTATACTTATCAAAAGTTATATTCCGCGAATAATTGAATTGCGACTTGTGGTAACGTGCTTTCTAAAATAAAAGAAGCCTCATCAAAAGTTATATTCCGCGAATAATTGAATTGCGACCTTGTTCGGCATCACGTTCAGGATAGCAATATTTATAAATCAAAAGTTATATTCCGCGAATAATTGAATTGCGACATTTAGGAGTTTTCATTTTATTTTGATTTTACATCTCATCAAAAGTTATATTCCGCGAATAATTGAATTGCGACATGCCCGAAACACAAAATAACAATCAAAGAAAATATATCAAAAGTTATATTCCGCGAATAATTGAATTGCGACACACGCAATTTTATTGTTATGCCGTGCTAAAAAGAGTATCAAAAGTTATATTCCGCGAATAATTGAATTGCGACATTCCAAAATATTTTAAAATATTTTTTTGTAATAAATCAAAAGTTATATTCCGCGAATAATTGAATTGCGACTTAAAATTATGAAAAATTACGTTAAATTAACTGAATATCAAAAGTTATATTCCGCGAATAATTGAATTGCGACACTTACTCTCATTTGAATAGTTATACGACCTTCGTAATCAAAAGTTATATTCCGCGAATAATTGAATTGCGACATTACAGTATCTTAGGATTTGGTGGTCGCTCATTCCTATCAAAAGTTATATTCCGCGAATAATTGAATTGCGACAAAATAATTGTGTAAATGTTTTGGCTTCTTGTCTTATCAAAAGTTATATTCCGCGAATAATTGAATTGCGAC
>JAAFJG010000091.1 GCA_013298075.1 Cytophagales bacterium
TACTGCTTTATGGAATTTTAAAATAAAAGACAAAATTAGTATTTAAAAGTTAAAATGACACTTTTTTAAGTAATTGCTAAAATAAATATATATATTTGTTAAAAAAACACCATTTAAAAAACTCTAATATAACCCGAATCAAAAGTTATATTCCGCGAATAATTGAATTGCGACCATATCTGAATCTATGATATATATGCCTACATCTTATCAAAAGTTATATTCCGCGAATAATTGAATTGCGACTCCACTGAACATGCTGAAATACAGCAGTCTTAGTATCAAAAGTTATATTCCGCGAATAATTGAATTGCGACAATTAGCAAAAGCAGCTCTTCAGGGTGGTGGTACATCAAAAGTTATATTCCGCGAATAATTGAATTGCGACGATGAGAAATTGAAACTTACTATGGATTAGAAAATATCAAAAGTTATATTCCGCGAATAATTGAATTGCGACGTTTTAATCTTATGGTTTAGTTTTGTTCCTTTGCTATATCAAAAGTTATATTCCGCGAATAATTGAATTGCGACATTTTCAAAAATAATTTTTCCGTTACATCTTGCTGTATCAAAAGTTATATTCCGCGAATAATTGAATTGCGACATAGAGTATGGTATATCTTTTGACCATATTTGGTATCAAAAGTTATATTCCGCGAATAATTGAATTGCGACACACCCGTTAGGAGGTGCATGTTTAATAACCCACCATCAAAAGTTATATTCCGCGAATAATTGAATTGCGACTAAAACGCAATATTTCTATTGCTGCCACCTCCTATATCAAAAGTTATATTCCGCGAATAATTGAATTGCGACATTTATAATATAGAAAGTTTAATCTTCATATATTATCAAAAGTTATATTCCGCGAATAATTGAATTGCGACTAATACTAAATCACCTTGTTTTATACCAGAGAAATCATCAAAAGTTATATTCCGCGAATAATTGAATTGCGACTTCTAGGGTTTAATCCTGATTATTCAATAACAACTATCAAAAGTTATATTCCGCGAATAATTGAATTGCGACTATTACGTGTAGTTGTTTAAAAACCCATACTCATTTATCAAAAGTTATATTCCGCGAATAATTGAATTGCGACTGGAACAAAAAAGTTAAAAAAATCAATAATAGTTTATATATCAAAAGTTATATTCCGCGAATAATTGAATTGCGACTTTGGATTTTCTAATCCATAGTAAGTTTCAATTTATCAAAAGTTATATTCCGCGAATAATTGAATTGCGACTATCATTTTTCCATTTAAAAAAATGACAGATTGTATCAAAAGTTATATTCCGCGAATAATTGAATTGCGACAGTTGATTATACATTTTTTGCAACCCTCAGTGATATCAAAAGTTATATTCCGCGAATAATTGAATTGCGACTGTTGTTGCTCAACTGTGAGGCTATCCCATTGGGTCTATCAAAAGTTATATTCCGCGAATAATTGAATTGCGACTTTTGATGGTAAATTTTGTAGTAGATTGTTATCCAAAATCAAAAGTTATATTCCGCGAATAATTGAATTGCGACTTACAAACAAAGTTAGCAAACGAACAAGACAAATCAAAAGTTATATTCCGCGAATAATTGAATTGCGACTTGTAAATAGTTATCTTTTGTAACTGCCACGCCATATCAAAAGTTATATTCCGCGAATAATTGAATTGCGACATTGTTTTTGTTTTAATAAATTATATTTTTGTTGTATCAAAAGTTATATTCCGCGAATAATTGAATTGCGACTGTCAAAGAGTTAACTTAATCATCTCAATCCAATATCAAAAGTTATATTCCGCGAATAATTGAATTGCGACATTGATAAGATATTTTTTAGAGTTGTATGCAACTATCAAAAGTTATATTCCGCGAATAATTGAATTGCGACCAAAAACATGGAAGCAACCATATTGCGACAAATTATATCAAAAGTTATATTCCGCGAATAATTGAATTGCGACATATCATCATCATCTACTTCTTTAAATATACAACCTATCAAAAGTTATATTCCGCGAATAATTGAATTGCGACTTAATATTATGGAAAATTTAGAAAAATTACAATCTGATCAAAAGTTATATTCCGCGAATAATTGAATTGCGACAATGTAGAAATACATATTGTGCGACTGATTAATCAGATCAAAAGTTATATTCCGCGAATAATTGAATTGCGACTTTACCTTCTTTGTCTTGTTCGTTTGCTAACTTATCAAAAGTTATATTCCGCGAATAATTGAATTGCGACAATTAGTTAAAAATGGAACTTGTCCTGTTTTAATATCAAAAGTTATATTCCGCGAATAATTGAATTGCGACAAATTCAATTCTTGCCACTAAAGGTTTAAATTGTTTTATCAAAAGTTATATTCCGCGAATAATTGAATTGCGACTTTTCAATTTTTTGCAAATCTAATAATGTTTCCAAATCAAAAGTTATATTCCGCGAATAATTGAATTGCGACCCCCTTATTCAAGGAAAGGGGGGGACTGCTCGTTATCAAAAGTTATATTCCGCGAATAATTGAATTGCGACCTACCAAATAGGTAGCAGTCGTAAAACTTTGTAATCAAAAGTTATATTCCGCGAATAATTGAATTGCGACGATGGTACAATATCCACAGAAGGTTCAATAGGTTATAAATCAAAAGTTATATTCCGCGAATAATTGAATTGCGACATATTTTTACTTCTTTTTTAACATTAAAATCTTTATATATCAAAAGTTATATTCCGCGAATAATTGAATTGCGACATAAATCAGGTATAATGATTTATAATAAAAATAAGCACATCAAAAGTTATATTCCGCGAATAATTGAATTGCGACTCTAACTCTTATAGTTACCATTGTAACTAAGCACTATCAAAAGTTATATTCCGCGAATAATTGAATTGCGACAATTCAGGGTTCACAGCAGACAAATATACAATTCTTATCAAAAGTTATATTCCGCGAATAATTGAATTGCGACACATCTCTTGTCCCTGTTGTGATACTAATTTTCATAAATCAAAAGTTATATTCCGCGAATAATTGAATTGCGACAGAAATTTGATTATCTGATAACCACAAATTTATTAATCAAAAGTTATATTCCGCGAATAATTGAATTGCGACTTGCCAGCCTCATATTTTTCAACCATGTGGACAAATCAAAAGTTATATTCCGCGAATAATTGAATTGCGACAAAGTTTGTTAGATAAGATGAACGACCTTTCCTATCAAAAGTTATATTCCGCGAATAATTGAATTGCGACAACTTTGTAGTTGATTATTATGTAGATATAAATTTCTTATCAAAAGTTATATTCCGCGAATAATTGAATTGCGACATTTTTTTTGTTTTTATTTCCCAATCGAAATTTTTATCAAAAGTTATATTCCGCGAATAATTGAATTGCGACGGACTTTTATCAATGAAATCACACCACCCCATTTATCAAAAGTTATATTCCGCGAATAATTGAATTGCGACAAAATGTTCTCGTAGTATAATTGGAAATATAGTAATCAAAAGTTATATTCCGCGAATAATTGAATTGCGACCGCAACCATTTTTAATATCTTCTGACATTAATTTATATCAAAAGTTATATTCCGCGAATAATTGAATTGCGACTCTAATTCAATGCTTGGTTTTATATCGCTAACAAGAATCAAAAGTTATATTCCGCGAATAATTGAATTGCGACATAATATAATTAGGCTATTAGTTATTACTAATTATATCAAAAGTTATATTCCGCGAATAATTGAATTGCGACCCATCAGGGTTAGTTACTTCAACTGATTTTCTTTCAGTATCAAAAGTTATATTCCGCGAATAATTGAATTGCGACTCTATTATTGATTTGTAACTTTTTTTTTCCATATAATCAAAAGTTATATTCCGCGAATAATTGAATTGCGACTACTCCTCTTCTGTTTTAAATATTTCAGATGGTCTATCAAAAGTTATATTCCGCGAATAATTGAATTGCGACAATTAAAATGAGAATTGAAGATTTAAAAAATTCTATATCAAAAGTTATATTCCGCGAATAATTGAATTGCGACTCCCCATTTACGAGGAAAAAACTTTTATTTTCCATAAATCAAAAGTTATATTCCGCGAATAATTGAATTGCGACAAATTTTTTTCGTAAATGTCTATTTTTTTATCATTTATCAAAAGTTATATTCCGCGAATAATTGAATTGCGACTTTAACTTCTTTTAATATCAAAGAAACTAAATCTATCAAAAGTTATATTCCGCGAATAATTGAATTGCGACGCTGCTGGAGTGGACTGCATTTTTTTAGTATTAGGTATCAAAAGTTATATTCCGCGAATAATTGAATTGCGACTGTTTTAAGTAACCTTTTTACTCAATACAATCTGCATCAAAAGTTATATTCCGCGAATAATTGAATTGCGACAATACATGTTATACGCCCAAAATTCAAATACCCTTTATATCAAAAGTTATATTCCGCGAATAATTGAATTGCGACTAAGACTTGGGGATGACGTTCTAAACACAAGTCAATCAAAAGTTATATTCCGCGAATAATTGAATTGCGACATCATAGATGAGCAAATAGAAAAATTGGGATTTATTCCAAATCAAAAGTTATATTCCGCGAATAATTGAATTGCGACTTTATCACCTTTTAAAGAATTAAAATTATTTAATTGTATCAAAAGTTATATTCCGCGAATAATTGAATTGCGACAGTCCTTGATTTCTTTAGTGGTCTTATCTTTGTAAATCAAAAGTTATATTCCGCGAATAATTGAATTGCGACAGATGAAATATTGGATGTTTATATCCAAGTGATTTCAACTCAATCAAAAGTTATATTCCGCGAATAATTGAATTGCGACTATAAAAGATTCTGGTTATTTTGGAGATTCTTATATCAAAAGTTATATTCCGCGAATAATTGAATTGCGACTAGATATATAAGTTTCTGAATTAGATCTTATAAATATATCAAAAGTTATATTCCGCGAATAATTGAATTGCGACAAGTTTGCTGCGTTTAAGTCTGAAAACGACACGCCTATCAAAAGTTATATTCCGCGAATAATTGAATTGCGACCGCGTTCAACTTCTCGCCTTTAGCGAGACGATTTCCTATCAAAAGTTATATTCCGCGAATAATTGAATTGCGACAGTCTTAAACGCTATATTAGCACAAGACAAATGTGATCAAAAGTTATATTCCGCGAATAATTGAATTGCGACAGTAATCCAAAAATGAGAAGAATTAAGTTTGTTCATATCAAAAGTTATATTCCGCGAATAATTGAATTGCGACTTTATCTTCTGCTATAGAGGAAACAGAAGGACATTATCAAAAGTTATATTCCGCGAATAATTGAATTGCGACTCCTTATTTAAGGTAGGTAAAAAATCACGTTGGAAAATCAAAAGTTATATTCCGCGAATAATTGAATTGCGACATTTCTGAAATAGACGTGACAGGCGTGTCGTTTTATCAAAAGTTATATTCCGCGAATAATTGAATTGCGACTTACAACTAAATATCACCTTTTGTTTTTCTTTATTATCAAAAGTTATATTCCGCGAATAATTGAATTGCGACAAGAAGGCATCCGCCATCACAGCGGGATTCTGAGTCATCAAAAGTTATATTCCGCGAATAATTGAATTGCGACATAAAACACCTAATGATAAGAAAAAATCATCTCTTTATCAAAAGTTATATTCCGCGAATAATTGAATTGCGACAATTTAATTGTCAATAATCATCAAGAAGGAGGTAAACATCAAAAGTTATATTCCGCGAATAATTGAATTGCGACAGTGTACTCCGTTTCAGAATGTAAGTGACGAGCCTATCAAAAGTTATATTCCGCGAATAATTGAATTGCGACGTGGTAAGGATAATGGAAACAAGTATAATAGTCCTTATCAAAAGTTATATTCCGCGAATAATTGAATTGCGACAGCATATTCCATCTGACAACTTCATTTCTGAAGTTGATCAAAAGTTATATTCCGCGAATAATTGAATTGCGACAAATAAAAGCCCTAATATCAAGCAGATGTTAGGTATCAAAAGTTATATTCCGCGAATAATTGAATTGCGACAGAAATGATATTAGTTACAAAATTATTTACTTCTACTAAATCAAAAGTTATATTCCGCGAATAATTGAATTGCGACACCTGCTGTTTTTTTATATTTTAATCTACTAATAGAAATCAAAAGTTATATTCCGCGAATAATTGAATTGCGACTTCTTTTTTCTTTTCTCTCTCCTTTATTATTTTATATCAAAAGTTATATTCCGCGAATAATTGAATTGCGACTGTAAAAAAATTTGCGAAGGCAAAGCAAAAGTAGATATCAAAAGTTATATTCCGCGAATAATTGAATTGCGACAACCACATGTTTTTCCAATTAAACTACTATTCACTATCAAAAGTTATATTCCGCGAATAATTGAATTGCGACTCTAATATATAATGAAGGTCTAATATCATTTTTATCTATCAAAAGTTATATTCCGCGAATAATTGAATTGCGACTCAACAGATATAGTTCCTGTTGGTTTATAAATAAATATCAAAAGTTATATTCCGCGAATAATTGAATTGCGACAGTAAGTCGTTTGCAGTTTCTCCGCGTTTATTTACTATCAAAAGTTATATTCCGCGAATAATTGAATTGCGACGAGACAAAAAGAATTTTCCTAACCCCATATAATTATCAAAAGTTATATTCCGCGAATAATTGAATTGCGACATTTCTAAAATGAACGTAGAGTCTTTAAATGAGTATCAAAAGTTATATTCCGCGAATAATTGAATTGCGACTTCGTAATTGTTTATTATTATAAAACAAGCCTTCTATCAAAAGTTATATTCCGCGAATAATTGAATTGCGACTTCTTCTGGTCGTTATTTCTTCTTTTGTCGCTTGTATCAAAAGTTATATTCCGCGAATAATTGAATTGCGACTTTATAATCCTTCACTTTATTTTAAAGGACATACTATCAAAAGTTATATTCCGCGAATAATTGAATTGCGACATATTTTTCACTATTTAACTTAGTTTCATCTAATATATCAAAAGTTATATTCCGCGAATAATTGAATTGCGACTTATTAGTATCTAAATCATTATCCGAATTTAAAAAATATCAAAAGTTATATTCCGCGAATAATTGAATTGCGACATTTCTTTCTTATTGTTAAGAAAAACTAATCTAGATCAAAAGTTATATTCCGCGAATAATTGAATTGCGACAGGGTGCTGAATACCCCTTTGACGACGGTCTCTGTTATCAAAAGTTATATTCCGCGAATAATTGAATTGCGACTAGTAAGTGTCGCTTGACCTATAATATATTAAATCCATCAAAAGTTATATTCCGCGAATAATTGAATTGCGACTGTATTACGTGTAGCCAATTTAAAACCCATACTCATATCAAAAGTTATATTCCGCGAATAATTGAATTGCGACGAAAAACAGATAAAGAAAGATTAAATACATTCTTCATCAAAAGTTATATTCCGCGAATAATTGAATTGCGACTTATTGCTTCTTTTACCACATTTATCGCTAATACTTATCAAAAGTTATATTCCGCGAATAATTGAATTGCGACTCCTCAACTCCGTGGCACAGCAACGAAAGATAGTTATCAAAAGTTATATTCCGCGAATAATTGAATTGCGACAACTGAAAGAAATATTGATATTTTTAGAATATTGAAACATCAAAAGTTATATTCCGCGAATAATTGAATTGCGACTAAACAAAACGTACAATTATACTTTAACAGTGGTTATCAAAAGTTATATTCCGCGAATAATTGAATTGCGACAAGTTTCTTCACTGTATATAAAGACATGGACGATAATCAAAAGTTATATTCCGCGAATAATTGAATTGCGACATTATATTGTTTTGTAGCATACTAATAACGTCCTGGTTATCAAAAGTTATATTCCGCGAATAATTGAATTGCGACAGAAGAAGTTTGGGTTGAAGAAATAGATTTTGAACATCAAAAGTTATATTCCGCGAATAATTGAATTGCGACTCGACCCAATCGAATGTGTAGTATTTAGGTGCTTATCAAAAGTTATATTCCGCGAATAATTGAATTGCGACTTGGCATACGTAAAAGCAACGCAACTTATTCCTATATCAAAAGTTATATTCCGCGAATAATTGAATTGCGACTTTTTAAACCCTTCATTTTCAATGGTTTTTAAGTATCAAAAGTTATATTCCGCGAATAATTGAATTGCGACATTGTATATTTTAATAATATCTTCTATTTGATTTTATCAAAAGTTATATTCCGCGAATAATTGAATTGCGACACATCCCGAAATTGGGAGCAGGAAAATATATCAAAAGTTATATTCCGCGAATAATTGAATTGCGACCGCTCCATTAAAAGATGTATTTTCTGTTAAATCGATCAAAAGTTATATTCCGCGAATAATTGAATTGCGACTAACATGAGAAGTAAGACACAACCTATATTGCCTATCAAAAGTTATATTCCGCGAATAATTGAATTGCGACCACCAAATTGCGTAGTCAATGCACTCTCCTCTTGGCATCAAAAGTTATATTCCGCGAATAATTGAATTGCGACATAAATATATCAAATGGTTTCGAATCATTTAATTTATATCAAAAGTTATATTCCGCGAATAATTGAATTGCGACATTTTTAATATCATTAATATTAATACTTAAAGAATTATATCAAAAGTTATATTCCGCGAATAATTGAATTGCGACAAATATACACGTAACAAATAATACGTGAAGTCTTAAATCAAAAGTTATATTCCGCGAATAATTGAATTGCGACTATTAGTAAGAGAATATCATTCTTTTATTAATAGAATCAAAAGTTATATTCCGCGAATAATTGAATTGCGACCCAATACGTTTGATAGGTATGGAAAATCCAAAATATATCAAAAGTTATATTCCGCGAATAATTGAATTGCGACCGTTAACGTTACAATTCCATGCAGTGGTGGCTGCTATCAAAAGTTATATTCCGCGAATAATTGAATTGCGACTATAACCTTTGGCTAAGCCACAGTTTTCAAATACATCAAAAGTTATATTCCGCGAATAATTGAATTGCGACTGAATGTATAGCGGCATGAGAGAACAGAAGGATTCATCAAAAGTTATATTCCGCGAATAATTGAATTGCGACTTTTAATAATGTTTTGTAATTTAGTATTTAAGAACTATCAAAAGTTATATTCCGCGAATAATTGAATTGCGACGTTGGTAAACACATTTTATGATATACTTGAAGCGTACATCAAAAGTTATATTCCGCGAATAATTGAATTGCGACTTTATATTGAAACGGGTGTTTATATTGAACTTCACCTATCAAAAGTTATATTCCGCGAATAATTGAATTGCGACAAGGTATAGTTAAACAGGCAATGTCAATAAGACCTATCAAAAGTTATATTCCGCGAATAATTGAATTGCGACCCTAATATATAATTTTATATTAGTAAACAAGTTTTATCAAAAGTTATATTCCGCGAATAATTGAATTGCGACTTTTAGCAACTTCTGAACTATCATAATCTTTTAATCAAAAGTTATATTCCGCGAATAATTGAATTGCGACACAAGAATAATTTAATCATCTCGTCTTTTTGAGTTTATCAAAAGTTATATTCCGCGAATAATTGAATTGCGACTATAATTTTCTTAATAATAGTAGAAATATCTACTAATCAAAAGTTATATTCCGCGAATAATTGAATTGCGACACAAATGCCAAGACAAAGAGGCGAAGCAACTGGCTCATCAAAAGTTATATTCCGCGAATAATTGAATTGCGACATACTCACGAACTTTAAATTGAATAGGTTTGCAAAGTTGTATCAAAAGTTATATTCCGCGAATAATTGAATTGCGACTAGTAATGAATTTAATTTGAAAATTAAACCAAGTGATCAAAAGTTATATTCCGCGAATAATTGAATTGCGACCTTTTAGTTCTATTTTCTTGTCTTACTTCTACTTTAGTTATCAAAAGTTATATTCCGCGAATAATTGAATTGCGACAATGAATAGGGGATAATATAATTAGGCTATTAGTTATCAAAAGTTATATTCCGCGAATAATTGAATTGCGACTCGTAAAGATGCTTAAATAAATAAAAAACGCATCAATCAAAAGTTATATTCCGCGAATAATTGAATTGCGACAACGAACTATTTATAATATCATTAAGTCTTGTTCCATCAAAAGTTATATTCCGCGAATAATTGAATTGCGACCACGATTAGCATACCTATCTAAACCACTCTCCCCATCAAAAGTTATATTCCGCGAATAATTGAATTGCGACTCCACACTCGCTCATCTTACGACTTCTACGGGATCAAAAGTTATATTCCGCGAATAATTGAATTGCGACCTCTTTTTGAGACTGATACATACTTAAAGCAGCAATCAAAAGTTATATTCCGCGAATAATTGAATTGCGACAAAAATTTGAAATAACTGAGAATGGGAAAATAGTGTTATCAAAAGTTATATTCCGCGAATAATTGAATTGCGACTCATTTAGCATTTTACCTTTTGCCTCGTACCTTGCTAAAATCAAAAGTTATATTCCGCGAATAATTGAATTGCGACACTTTTTTTTACATATATATTTATGAAACGTTTTATCAAAAGTTATATTCCGCGAATAATTGAATTGCGACAAGATAAAAAGAATAGTTGCCACGAACGAAAATGCAAAATCAAAAGTTATATTCCGCGAATAATTGAATTGCGACGCGACTTATTAGGTGAAATGGATCATCCAAAAAGATATCAAAAGTTATATTCCGCGAATAATTGAATTGCGACCTAAAAATCTACCTAATATCTCCTGACTATCCGATGCCTATCAAAAGTTATATTCCGCGAATAATTGAATTGCGACTTTAATCTTTATTTTGGACATAATGTTCAAAATATCAAAAGTTATATTCCGCGAATAATTGAATTGCGACTAGTAGAAATTTCTACTATTATTAGGAAAATTATATATCAAAAGTTATATTCCGCGAATAATTGAATTGCGACTTACAAGTGAAATGATTGACTTAGAGAAGTTTATTATCAAAAGTTATATTCCGCGAATAATTGAATTGCGACCTGTGGCTTTATTTTTATATTGAGTTGCTTTTTTGATTTTTATCAAAAGTTATATTCCGCGAATAATTGAATTGCGACTCATAATTTTAAGATATTCGTATTTTCAAAACTATCAAAAGTTATATTCCGCGAATAATTGAATTGCGACTTTAAATCTTCCATAATATTAAGATATTCGTATTTTCATCAAAAGTTATATTCCGCGAATAATTGAATTGCGACAATTTGAATATCTCGGATATATTTAGCAAATTCTATCAAAAGTTATATTCCGCGAATAATTGAATTGCGACTTGTTTTCTTTGCTGTTGTTCCTTTTGCCCATTTTAATCAAAAGTTATATTCCGCGAATAATTGAATTGCGACTTCGTTTTGGTTACTTCGCAGTGGCAAAACTTCACTTATCAAAAGTTATATTCCGCGAATAATTGAATTGCGACATATTTAATTGTTTTTCTTTTACTGATTTCATTTAAATCAAAAGTTATATTCCGCGAATAATTGAATTGCGACCTGAAACACAGCCATTTTTTTATTTTTTTTTTATTTATATCAAAAGTTATATTCCGCGAATAATTGAATTGCGACAATCAAAATGAAACCTCTAAATATTTAATAGGGTTTATCAAAAGTTATATTCCGCGAATAATTGAATTGCGACTTTATTAGAAGTATTAAAAGAATATACAGGAGATACATCAAAAGTTATATTCCGCGAATAATTGAATTGCGACCACGTGTGATTTAGAAGTAAAATTATTATGCAACATCAAAAGTTATATTCCGCGAATAATTGAATTGCGACAGGATATAATCCTCTTCACTTTTGAATATCTCTTGGCTTTGACACGATTTTTGACGTAAAACGTTGATTATCAAGGATTTATGCTTAAAAAAATGGGCATAATTCCCAACACAAATTAGGCTAAGTAATTGATTATCAATGTTTTATCATTTATATC
>JAAFJG010000092.1:0-1667 GCA_013298075.1 Cytophagales bacterium
AATCAAAAGTTATATTCCGCGAATAATTGAATTGCGACAATTAAAAACTCTTTCTCATATATATCTTCCCAATATCAAAAGTTATATTCCGCGAATAATTGAATTGCGACTAGTTTCTTGATACCTTATAGAATTATCTAAATTTATCAAAAGTTATATTCCGCGAATAATTGAATTGCGACACTTGGGGGATACAATAGGTATTACCAAAAAGATATCAAAAGTTATATTCCGCGAATAATTGAATTGCGACACCTTTAGCAAGTGGTATATAAAACAAAAAAAAGTTATCAAAAGTTATATTCCGCGAATAATTGAATTGCGACTCAAGTGTTGAAAATACACCTATTAAAACATCAGGTATCAAAAGTTATATTCCGCGAATAATTGAATTGCGACACCAAACACCTAAATACTACACATTCGATTGGGTCGAATCAAAAGTTATATTCCGCGAATAATTGAATTGCGACATTTAAAATGCCTTGTAAGGTATTTTAAAATTATCAAAAGTTATATTCCGCGAATAATTGAATTGCGACCGTCCATTTCACCAGCCACCGCGTCCATAATTTTATCAAAAGTTATATTCCGCGAATAATTGAATTGCGACAAGATTAGGCTATAATGATGCTGAAAATAGTCGGATCAAAAGTTATATTCCGCGAATAATTGAATTGCGACGTTTACTGCTGTGGGTGGTTTGGTTTCATCATCAAAAGTTATATTCCGCGAATAATTGAATTGCGACACTACAGATACAGTAGTTTTGACTTGGATCAATAAATCAAAAGTTATATTCCGCGAATAATTGAATTGCGACCTTGAAAACCTATCGTTGTTAATTGAGCAATTGTATCAAAAGTTATATTCCGCGAATAATTGAATTGCGACGCCTATGGTGGTAGTTTTAGCGTTTTTAATAGCGTATCAAAAGTTATATTCCGCGAATAATTGAATTGCGACACTAAATTGGATAGAATAAATAGAAAACGAGAAAACATCAAAAGTTATATTCCGCGAATAATTGAATTGCGACAAATAAGTCTCCTGAGCCAAGAACTACTTTTGTAATATCAAAAGTTATATTCCGCGAATAATTGAATTGCGACTTGCATGGCTAAATTAGAAGCCACAGCGTCAAGTATGTATCAAAAGTTATATTCCGCGAATAATTGAATTGCGACTCTTGTTTTACCGTTTGGTAATAATTTTTTAAAATCATCAAAAGTTATATTCCGCGAATAATTGAATTGCGACGTCTTTCTTTTACCGTTACTCTTTAAATTAGACATATCAAAAGTTATATTCCGCGAATAATTGAATTGCGACAATGAAGTCTATACTAAAAAAAGTTATGTGGATTTATCAAAAGTTATATTCCGCGAATAATTGAATTGCGACGATAATAGAGATTTTAAGCATGCTGCTCAAAAGTTAATATCAAAAGTTATATTCCGCGAATAATTGAATTGCGACTAAGTATTGTAGTCAAATCCTTGTAAACTAATACGTATCAAAAGTTATATTCCGCGAATAATTGAATTGCGACAATCAATTTCATTGCTTTGATTTGCCTTAATTGAAAATCAAAAGTTATATTCCGCGAATAATTGAATTGCGACCGACCTTGATTTTTGAGAAAGACACGTTTAGTGCAAAAAAAA
>JAAFJG010000092.1:1677-11619 GCA_013298075.1 Cytophagales bacterium
CGAATAATTGAATTGCGACAATCAATTTCATTGCTTTGATTTGCCTTAATTGAAAATCAAAAGTTATATTCCGCGAATAATTGAATTGCGACCGACCTTGATTTTTGAGAAAGACACGTTTAGTGCTATCAAAAGTTATATTCCGCGAATAATTGAATTGCGACTTGATTTGCTCCAAATCCGCCTGTTTCCTTGCTTCTTTATCAAAAGTTATATTCCGCGAATAATTGAATTGCGACCTTCAACTGATTTCCTTTCAGTCGTGCTTTCAATACATCAAAAGTTATATTCCGCGAATAATTGAATTGCGACTTCTTGTTATATAGGTTTTGTGAGCCTTTTAAATATATCAAAAGTTATATTCCGCGAATAATTGAATTGCGACTCATTTTTTTTGATTGTAAAATGTATAAATAAAGTAAAATCAAAAGTTATATTCCGCGAATAATTGAATTGCGACATATAGTAGTCAATTAACTACTATATACCTACCTTTATCAAAAGTTATATTCCGCGAATAATTGAATTGCGACTTCAAACTATTTTCAATACTTTCTTTTATATTTTTATCAAAAGTTATATTCCGCGAATAATTGAATTGCGACTTCTTTTCTGAATAATACCTATGAATATCCTGTATTATCAAAAGTTATATTCCGCGAATAATTGAATTGCGACTTAGGTGAGTTTAGAGATAAGATTAAAGATGGCACAATCAAAAGTTATATTCCGCGAATAATTGAATTGCGACAAAATGGGTATTAGAACATAAACAAAGGGCTTTTATCAAAAGTTATATTCCGCGAATAATTGAATTGCGACAATACTGATTTAAAGAAAGGCACTAATGCTGATTTATCAAAAGTTATATTCCGCGAATAATTGAATTGCGACAAAAAAGGGGTAGAATTTATAAACTGTAAAATTAACTATCAAAAGTTATATTCCGCGAATAATTGAATTGCGACAAATATTCAAGCGTTTCCAAAACGCATTTTTCTATCAAAAGTTATATTCCGCGAATAATTGAATTGCGACAGGTTGAAAATATCTAATACACTAGGGACACCTACCAATCAAAAGTTATATTCCGCGAATAATTGAATTGCGACAAACGGAAATTTATTAAGTAGTTTTAATATTTCTATCAAAAGTTATATTCCGCGAATAATTGAATTGCGACTCCTGATTGGGTTGAAACCCTTGAAGAGACTAATCAGTATCAAAAGTTATATTCCGCGAATAATTGAATTGCGACCATAAGAGCAGGTAAATTATACACTCCCGTTAGGAATCAAAAGTTATATTCCGCGAATAATTGAATTGCGACAGAAGAATATTTTAAAAAATATACTTCAAAATCTATTTATCAAAAGTTATATTCCGCGAATAATTGAATTGCGACGGAAAGTACTACACAAAGAAATATTTTTAGAACTTTATCAAAAGTTATATTCCGCGAATAATTGAATTGCGACTACTATGCCATCAACTACTAAATTTGTTTTTAGTATCAAAAGTTATATTCCGCGAATAATTGAATTGCGACTGCAATAATTTGCACAACTCAACCGATTTTTCAATATCAAAAGTTATATTCCGCGAATAATTGAATTGCGACTAAAACGTATTCGATTTTACAACTTCTTATTTTTATTTATCAAAAGTTATATTCCGCGAATAATTGAATTGCGACTTTTATATTAAAATTTTTAATAACTTTAAAACCTTTTATCAAAAGTTATATTCCGCGAATAATTGAATTGCGACTATCTAATTTTGTTTTAGAAAGAAAGGTATTAATAAATCAAAAGTTATATTCCGCGAATAATTGAATTGCGACAAAAACCTTATTTTGTATATGCCTTAACGTCTGCAATCAAAAGTTATATTCCGCGAATAATTGAATTGCGACAATTTTCAAAATGTATTTTAATTTTCCACATTGACATATCAAAAGTTATATTCCGCGAATAATTGAATTGCGACTTAATTTAATTTAATCAAACAACAACGGGGCAGAGTCTATCAAAAGTTATATTCCGCGAATAATTGAATTGCGACCCAAATCACCGAAGGAAAACCCTCCTTGCCAAGACATCAAAAGTTATATTCCGCGAATAATTGAATTGCGACTTGCGACAGTATTTTATGTTTAATAAAACCAACTATCAAAAGTTATATTCCGCGAATAATTGAATTGCGACACCTATTTGAAAATAAAGAGTTTAGTATTAAATTTTATCAAAAGTTATATTCCGCGAATAATTGAATTGCGACAATTGGAAGGTATTGATGGTATTAAATTTTTTGATAATCAAAAGTTATATTCCGCGAATAATTGAATTGCGACTTGCCTTGTGGGTTGTACTCTCTTACTTTGAAAAGAATCAAAAGTTATATTCCGCGAATAATTGAATTGCGACTTGGTTTTACTTCTTTTTTGGTTTTTAGATACGATTTATCAAAAGTTATATTCCGCGAATAATTGAATTGCGACGGCATAAGTGCAGCCAATTACATTCAGTATTTTTATCAAAAGTTATATTCCGCGAATAATTGAATTGCGACAACAGAAGGGGCAGAAGAAGCAACACAATTTTTTACTATCAAAAGTTATATTCCGCGAATAATTGAATTGCGACCTGCTGAGTCGAATTTGCCCCCATGAGCCAAAAATATCAAAAGTTATATTCCGCGAATAATTGAATTGCGACATAAATAAGGATATGCTTCAAAATAGGGGCTATATCAAAAGTTATATTCCGCGAATAATTGAATTGCGACTTTTTAAGGACGACACCCTCATTTGAGGTATCCCCATCAAAAGTTATATTCCGCGAATAATTGAATTGCGACTATGTTTTAAACTTTGATTGTCCCGTAGTCTTTAAATATCAAAAGTTATATTCCGCGAATAATTGAATTGCGACAATCACACGTGTTACTAAAAATAACATCTGAATCAATCAAAAGTTATATTCCGCGAATAATTGAATTGCGACTCTGCTTTAATAGCGGACAAAAGGGTAAAAGGAAATCAAAAGTTATATTCCGCGAATAATTGAATTGCGACTGTTTTATCAGATTTAATAAAAGAACAAGAAGCAGGATATATCAAAAGTTATATTCCGCGAATAATTGAATTGCGACTACAAAACATTTTAAATTTATGAGTACTTTATTGGAATCAAAAGTTATATTCCGCGAATAATTGAATTGCGACTTTCTCATCTTTGTCTGCACTTGCTAATTTTGTTTATCAAAAGTTATATTCCGCGAATAATTGAATTGCGACTTTGGAAACCAGAATTGAGCATTTAAAAATAATATATCAAAAGTTATATTCCGCGAATAATTGAATTGCGACTAAAGGGTTTTTGAATTTTGGGCGTATAACATGCATTATCAAAAGTTATATTCCGCGAATAATTGAATTGCGACCTACTATTAAGGAAAATTATATATTATGTATATAATATCAAAAGTTATATTCCGCGAATAATTGAATTGCGACATAGGCAAGACACTTAGTGTTCCTGCTTATTTGGAATCAAAAGTTATATTCCGCGAATAATTGAATTGCGACCTTTCATTGTTGCATTTTTTAATGAATTTTTTAGCAATCAAAAGTTATATTCCGCGAATAATTGAATTGCGACGGTTGATGAGTTCCACTATCTAAATAAACTCTGTTATATCAAAAGTTATATTCCGCGAATAATTGAATTGCGACGTCAAACATCTTTCATTAGATGAAGAAAATTTCAATTATCAAAAGTTATATTCCGCGAATAATTGAATTGCGACGCCGCAAACCAATTTGGTTTATTGACATATATTTTATATCAAAAGTTATATTCCGCGAATAATTGAATTGCGACAATGTCTTTTTTCACTTGTTCGAGTAATAAAGCGTATCAAAAGTTATATTCCGCGAATAATTGAATTGCGACTTGGATTTTCTAATCCATAGTAAGTTTCAATTTCTCAATCAAAAGTTATATTCCGCGAATAATTGAATTGCGACATATCACTTAACTCTTTATCATTCAAAAGCAGTTTTAATCAAAAGTTATATTCCGCGAATAATTGAATTGCGACTTTGAAAAGAGTAGTCTCGCAAAGATGTATCCAATATCAAAAGTTATATTCCGCGAATAATTGAATTGCGACAATTAAATCTTTTGTCATTGCTAACAATGAATCTATATCAAAAGTTATATTCCGCGAATAATTGAATTGCGACATATTATTCTAATGGTAAATTAGATAAAGATGATATCAAAAGTTATATTCCGCGAATAATTGAATTGCGACTTAGTAAAACTATTTCTCCTATTATAAAAGGGTTATCAAAAGTTATATTCCGCGAATAATTGAATTGCGACAACACGAATGAAAATAAAAGATAGATTACACAGTAAATATCAAAAGTTATATTCCGCGAATAATTGAATTGCGACAAAAACTATCTTTACATTGAAGCAATCAATAATCTCATCAAAAGTTATATTCCGCGAATAATTGAATTGCGACTTATACCACATACAATACTATAAATCAGGTATAAATCAAAAGTTATATTCCGCGAATAATTGAATTGCGACATGTAGGCTTTTACACCTACTATTTATTTAAAATTATCAAAAGTTATATTCCGCGAATAATTGAATTGCGACTCAGATAGCATTTTTTTTTCGGTGCATACTTCACCAATCAAAAGTTATATTCCGCGAATAATTGAATTGCGACTCCCATCTTTATTTCTTAATCTCATTTTTAATTGAATCAAAAGTTATATTCCGCGAATAATTGAATTGCGACTAATCATCTCGTCTTTTTGAGTTTCATGGAAAATATCAAAAGTTATATTCCGCGAATAATTGAATTGCGACTTGCGATATTCCTTAATGCTTGGGGGATAATCGTTTAAATCAAAAGTTATATTCCGCGAATAATTGAATTGCGACAGTTTGTATTGAGGTAATTAATGAAGTATTTTCTATCAAAAGTTATATTCCGCGAATAATTGAATTGCGACACACGTAATACACGTGTTGGTTGATTTTATATAATTGGATCAAAAGTTATATTCCGCGAATAATTGAATTGCGACTTTGATGATAACCAACGTGAAATTAACATTTGTGTTATCAAAAGTTATATTCCGCGAATAATTGAATTGCGACGCTACAACCATCTGAGAGAAACAAGCCTTTAGCATATCAAAAGTTATATTCCGCGAATAATTGAATTGCGACATCTGATACTATTTTGGTAAACAATAATTATTATATCAAAAGTTATATTCCGCGAATAATTGAATTGCGACAATTTTCATTTTTTACTAATTGTTCTGATTTTTCAATTATCAAAAGTTATATTCCGCGAATAATTGAATTGCGACACCCTGAAGACAAATACACAATTTTTGCTAAGATTGTATCAAAAGTTATATTCCGCGAATAATTGAATTGCGACTCCTTGTTACTCCTATGGAGGTTAAAGTTAAAACTAAATCAAAAGTTATATTCCGCGAATAATTGAATTGCGACTCGGTGATTTGGCTTTCAAATTCACCGAAGGAAAAATATCAAAAGTTATATTCCGCGAATAATTGAATTGCGACATAGAAATAGTAATAATTTAACAAGAAAAGGATTACAATCAAAAGTTATATTCCGCGAATAATTGAATTGCGACTATTCATTAGATAGGCTTTTTAAAGGGTGTATTTTAAATCAAAAGTTATATTCCGCGAATAATTGAATTGCGACTCCCTCCACTGCACGTGCTGAAATACAGCAGTTTTATCAAAAGTTATATTCCGCGAATAATTGAATTGCGACTTGGCATATTTGCCATAGAATTTACCTAATATTACAATCAAAAGTTATATTCCGCGAATAATTGAATTGCGACTTTTTACAATTCTACTGCCCCCAGTAAATCCGCATCCCATCAAAAGTTATATTCCGCGAATAATTGAATTGCGACTTATATTACTATCATCTTCAATATCATTTAAATTATCAAAAGTTATATTCCGCGAATAATTGAATTGCGACTTTGGTTTAGTTTCATCTTCTTCTATCATTAATATATCAAAAGTTATATTCCGCGAATAATTGAATTGCGACTTGTATAAAAACCCATACTCATTTCTGAATATGGGATCAAAAGTTATATTCCGCGAATAATTGAATTGCGACACTCCATTATGTTTTACCATATTGGGTCTGTCAAATATCAAAAGTTATATTCCGCGAATAATTGAATTGCGACAATATATTTGAAAACAAAATATTCTTCGTGGTAAATCAAAAGTTATATTCCGCGAATAATTGAATTGCGACACCCACAATCATACTCGTATTTACATAAACTCCAATCAAAAGTTATATTCCGCGAATAATTGAATTGCGACTTTTTTCTTTTGTAGTATTTTCTGATTTTTCTTTTATCAAAAGTTATATTCCGCGAATAATTGAATTGCGACACGGCGTAACCCCTTTGAAAGTGCAGTTTATTAAAATATCAAAAGTTATATTCCGCGAATAATTGAATTGCGACAGTCTCTTTCCCCATTCCAAATTTCAATTTCTAACTATCAAAAGTTATATTCCGCGAATAATTGAATTGCGACCTTTGCTATCATACTCTCTTACTTTGAAAGTAATAATCAAAAGTTATATTCCGCGAATAATTGAATTGCGACAACTTTATATATTTATATATACTGATTACTCATGTATCAAAAGTTATATTCCGCGAATAATTGAATTGCGACTATAATAGGAAAATACAAGAGTAGGAGGGGAGTAATCAAAAGTTATATTCCGCGAATAATTGAATTGCGACGTTGATTAGTCCACTTAATAAAAAACTATGTTATAAAATATCAAAAGTTATATTCCGCGAATAATTGAATTGCGACATATTGTACCAAGTGTTGCAATTGAAAAAGAAATTGTATCAAAAGTTATATTCCGCGAATAATTGAATTGCGACCTTATTAGAATTGAAAGAATTAGAAACAGAAGAGAGTATCAAAAGTTATATTCCGCGAATAATTGAATTGCGACAATATTACACGTGTGGTTTTTATAAACCTAAGTCCTATCAAAAGTTATATTCCGCGAATAATTGAATTGCGACGCATATTACATGCTCGCTGGAAAAATTTCAAACCAAATCAAAAGTTATATTCCGCGAATAATTGAATTGCGACATTAACTCTTTTTATTAAAATGTGTTTGCATTTTAACATATCAAAAGTTATATTCCGCGAATAATTGAATTGCGACTTACACGTGAATAAAATTTACCTGATTTTAAACACAATCAAAAGTTATATTCCGCGAATAATTGAATTGCGACAAGGTTTTTTTTATCTTGAGAATACATTTCATATATCAAAAGTTATATTCCGCGAATAATTGAATTGCGACATTTTTCTTTTTCTAATTCAATAGTAGGTTTAATATCAAAAGTTATATTCCGCGAATAATTGAATTGCGACTTTTCTGATTTTTCAATTTTAATAAACTGCACTTTTATCAAAAGTTATATTCCGCGAATAATTGAATTGCGACAAACCACAAAGTAAAAACATACGAGGCATATCTCTTTATCAAAAGTTATATTCCGCGAATAATTGAATTGCGACAAAACTGAAATATATCCTTCGATTTGTGTTTTTGTATTTATCAAAAGTTATATTCCGCGAATAATTGAATTGCGACGACCTTTGTCCTCCCACTGAAATAGACAAGGCATCCTATCAAAAGTTATATTCCGCGAATAATTGAATTGCGACTTCGAAGTTATTAGTAGCAACCTTCAAAATATCAAAAGTTATATTCCGCGAATAATTGAATTGCGACGCTACCTCAAAATTAGTGGTAGAGATAAAAATAGTTCATCAAAAGTTATATTCCGCGAATAATTGAATTGCGACTGATTTTAAGTTGCTTTTTACTTTTGGGCTTACTATCAAAAGTTATATTCCGCGAATAATTGAATTGCGACTCTGCTGTTAAAGTTCTATCTTGTAAACTTTGTCTTTATCAAAAGTTATATTCCGCGAATAATTGAATTGCGACAATTCCTTTTCTTTTTCATAAATTTTAACTTGCATTATCAAAAGTTATATTCCGCGAATAATTGAATTGCGACATCTTTTAAATCAATAAAATTAAAAGAATAAAGAAGAAATCAAAAGTTATATTCCGCGAATAATTGAATTGCGACTTTCACCTTTCTGATGATTCAGGAGGTGAATACTATCAAAAGTTATATTCCGCGAATAATTGAATTGCGACATTGGGTAAAACCAAATCAACTAAGAACTCCAAAAAATCAAAAGTTATATTCCGCGAATAATTGAATTGCGACTCTAAATTTTGCATAATAATAAATGTTTTGTAATTATCAAAAGTTATATTCCGCGAATAATTGAATTGCGACAATAGTTAGTGGGTAAACACTTAAAACCCGAGTGATCAAAAGTTATATTCCGCGAATAATTGAATTGCGACGGTGCATTCCTTTAATTCAAGGAACGGGAGGCACATCAAAAGTTATATTCCGCGAATAATTGAATTGCGACGCATATTACATGCTCGCTGGAAAAATTTCAAACCAAATCAAAAGTTATATTCCGCGAATAATTGAATTGCGACATTTCACGTTCTGATTTTTCACGTGCAGCAGACTCTATCAAAAGTTATATTCCGCGAATAATTGAATTGCGACAATGCGGGTTTTAAAGATTATACCTATTTTGAACATAATATCAAAAGTTATATTCCGCGAATAATTGAATTGCGACAAAGATTTAAAAATATAACCCGAATACACACTATCTATCAAAAGTTATATTCCGCGAATAATTGAATTGCGACTTTTTAAAAGCGTTTAAAGTTTTTGTATTATAATATCAAAAGTTATATTCCGCGAATAATTGAATTGCGACCACCTAACATCTATTGATATTAGGGCTTTTATTTACAACATCAAAAGTTATATTCCGCGAATAATTGAATTGCGACAAGTGCAGCCAATTACATTCAGTATCCTTTTCAATATCAAAAGTTATATTCCGCGAATAATTGAATTGCGACATAAGCATTGCCTATCAATTATATAAAATCAACTATCAAAAGTTATATTCCGCGAATAATTGAATTGCGACTACCTTCTGAATTATACTCACGAACTTTAAAAGTAGTATCAAAAGTTATATTCCGCGAATAATTGAATTGCGACTTAAAATTTTATTTTTTTAAGTTTATCTAATTTAATTATCAAAAGTTATATTCCGCGAATAATTGAATTGCGACCTAAACAATACTTTCTTACCAAAGCATCGTTTATATTATCAAAAGTTATATTCCGCGAATAATTGAATTGCGACAAAACATCCCTTGTTTGCTATTTCTTTGAAATGTTATCAAAAGTTATATTCCGCGAATAATTGAATTGCGACAAGATTCTACTAAATTATTCATTTTATTACGTGGTATCAAAAGTTATATTCCGCGAATAATTGAATTGCGACCTTTGCTATACCTTTGTATTGTGATTAAAACAAAACAATCAAAAGTTATATTCCGCGAATAATTGAATTGCGACGATTTAGTTTCCAAAAATTTAGGTAAAGCAAATTACATCAAAAGTTATATTCCGCGAATAATTGAATTGCGACACTTATTTCTTAAATCAATTTTCTTTTCAGGCATTATCAAAAGTTATATTCCGCGAATAATTGAATTGCGACACAAAGAAAAGTTAAAAATATATATACTTATTTGAAAACTGTGGAAAAATTGATTATTATTAAAAAAGTCGGTTTTAATGACTTTAAATGCTATTTTTATTAAATTTTTAAATTTTTAATATAGAATAATACGAATATAATTTGTTAAAATAAATTAT
>JAAFJG010000093.1 GCA_013298075.1 Cytophagales bacterium
GATGTGCGAAATGTGGGGAAATGGACGTGCTACGGTGCGAGGAAAATGCCATTTAAGATTGGCTATGTTTGATGTCAATGGTATTTTAGTAAGAGAAATTTATAATAATCCTGAAGAAAAAGCAGGCACGCACACACTCGAATACGCTTACGATTGTGATATTTATACAGATCCAGTTTATCATTTTAAAATCATTAAAAATGATGTAGTAACGCTTACGGCTGTTTTAAAAAGAAGTAGATAAAAATTAAATAAATACAAAAAACGCTTATCTTTTAAGGAATAAGCGTTTTTTGTATTATATTGATAAATGATTATTGCATTTTGAATTTTACAGGAATCACCATTTTTTGTCTTACATTTTTACCTCTTTGTTTGGCTGCTTTCCATTTTGGAGAAGTTTTTAAAACTCTCACTGCTTCGTCGTTACAACCACCATCATTGGCAATCGGTTTTTTGATTTTTACGTCAGTTAATTCACCATTTTTTTCGATAACAAATTCCAAATAAACGGTTCCTTCAATACCTTGTCTGCGAGCCATTTTTGGATATTTGATATTTTCACCTAAGAATTTGTAAAATTCTTTTTGTCCACCAACAAATTCTGCTTGCTCTTGCAATTCATGAGGATTAAAGATTTTGTCTTCATCTTCTTTTTCTTCTGGTTTTGCAGGAGGAGCAACTGCCGTTTCTTCTCTCGCTACTTCTACTTTTTTCTGCTCAGTAGGTTTATCTTCCGTTGTTTCCTCGATAAATTTCTCTACCTTTTTTTCATCAGGCACTTCTTTAATTTCAGGTGCTTGAATGGCTTGTGGTGGAGGTGGAGGTGGTTGGTCTGTTGGCGGAGGAGTTTCGATTGGTTTTTCCTCCTCTACTTCTTTTTTCAATGATAAAGCATCAGCAGATAAGCCTTGAATAAAACTTAATTCAAAAGCTAACAATACTAAACCCATGCTTATTATCATACCTAAGCCTAAAAACAACCCTGATTGTCTTCTAAGATTTACCTTTGGATTTTTTTTCTCTTGTATAGCAACCTCTGGTTTGCCTACATTTGTGTTGTTGGCAACGTCTTTTTTGCCTAAATTTATGTTGTTTCCTTCCATTTTGATATTTTTATTTAATTTTTATTTTCTTTTAATTAACGATGCAAAAATAACTAACATTTTAGTTATTACCAAATTTTTTTCAATTTTTTTTGAAAATAATTTTATTTTTTTTATAAATCCAAAAAAATAGTAAAATTCCTGTAAAAATTCCTAATAAATTAGCAAGGCTGTCAAAAATTTGAAAATATTTATATAAAAAATAAAATTGCCAAATTTCCATTATCACCGAAAATATAATACAAAGTATAAAACTATATTGCATCGCATTGTATTGTATTGTTTTTGATTTAGATTGTTTTGAAAATCCGACAGTTGCCACAAAACTAAGAATAAAAAATTGTGTAAAATGCGCAAATTTATCAAAAGGCAACCAACCGCCCATCTGTAAATCGGGTAAAGGTTGTGAACGATAAACGTTCAAAAAAAACATGACAATAGCCAATACAAAAGCAAATAAATTATGATTTGAATACATTTTATGTCAAATTATCCTACTAATTCAGTATATTTATCCGATTTCATCAAACCACTCAATTCATCGGTGTTTGTCATTCTCACTTTCACTAACCAACCTTCTCCATAAGAATCAGTATTTACTTTGTCGGGTGCATTATTCAAATCAGCATTAAAAGCCAAAATTTCAGCGGACACAGGCAAGTATAAATCCGAAACAGTTTTAACCGCTTCTACTGTGCCAAAAACTTCGTTTTGTCCCAATGTCTGTCCGACCGTTTCGATTTCTATATATACAATATCGCCCAATTCTTTTTGTGCGTAATCAGTGATGCCAATATAAGCCACGCCGTCTGCCTCTGCCCGAAGCCATTCGTGTTGCTTTGTATAATAAAGATTTTCAGGAATATTCATATAAAAAATTATAATAAATTAAATAATAAAATGATAGTTTCAAAAATTTTCCTCAAAATTGAAAAAAAATATTAAATAATCAAAATAAAAATGACTTTTTTTTTATTTTTTTTTAAAATCAATCAAAAAATCAAAAAAATAATACCAAAAACGATAGCATAGAAAACTTATTCTACTACATTTTGCATTTGTAACAAAAATGATTTTATTTGTTGATGATGATGTTCAACGTGATAAATGCAATTATATAACATTTCTTTTAAAGTCAAATGCGTAAATAATGGGTGCGGAATATTGAGCGTTTCCAATGATTGTTCATCAAAATTATCAATTTTGTTGCATAAATCTGCCACAAGTTGAGATAACTTTTCGCATAAAATATTTTTTTGTTCCAATGAAATATTTTCGGGCAAAAATCTATCAGGTGCTTTTCCTCCTTGTTCTAATTTTTGCAAATATATTGTACGCAATGTTTCATAATCCATCTTTTGTCTCTCAGATGTTCCAAAATTTTGTGCAATCATTGTTTTATTCATCCCAAAAACTTGCGTAAGTGGTTTTACACATACAATAATATGATGAAGTTGTTGTCCAGCAGTCCATTTTTGTTGATAGCTAAACATAAATTCTTTATCGTTTAATTGTTGAATATAGTCAATAAATAGCTGATAATTTTGTTGTATACGTTTTATAATTTCTTGTTTTTGCATTGTTAATAGTTTTTTTTAAATGATAAATATTTTTAGCACGCGGATAACGCGGATTTAGCCGATTAAAATGGATTTTTCTTGAATTTTCAATTTTTATTTTAAAAATGTTGATATATAAATTTTATCAATCACCTTTCAATAATTCTATTGGTTTTTGTTTAGAAATTACGATAAAAGCATCGCATAAAGTTCCTGATTTTATTTCGATATTAGGTGCATTGGAGGCTGTCCATTTGAATCCACTTTTGTTATTTGCTTTTTCTAATTTGACTGTAATAGCCGTTGAAACGCCATTTTGAGAAAATGTTTGTACTAAATCGATATTGCCTAAGGTACGTAACATACCTTGGCGCGTGGCGGGATATTCAGATACTTGTATTACTTTTCCAACCAAATAACCGTGTTCTTCGGTTTTGATAGTAGAGGGAGCAATTCTGACGCTCATTCCTTTGGTGATTTTTTTTCCTTCTTCTGAGGCAATATAAATCATTGCTTCTACGTCGGGCATATTTTTATTTTCCACTACTTCGATGCTCAATATAGATTGTCCAACTTCTAATAATTGTCCTTTTTTCGCGGTTAATTCTATGACTGTCCCTTGATAATTACTTCTGATATAAGCAGAAGAAGCAAATTTTTGTTCTTGGTCTTTGAGTTCGTTTTTGTTTTGGTTAATAAGATTTTCGATAGCAGCAATTTTATTATTATCTGTTAATATTCTTTTTTTATTTTCTAAATTGCTAATTTTATATTTGATATTTTGAATTTGTTGTTCAAGTTCGGGGGAAATGACAATCGCCAAAGTATCGCCTGTTTTTATTTCTTGTCCTTCTTTCACTAATATTTTATCCAAAATTCCATTGTTAATAATCACCACATCAGCCACTCCGCCTGATTGAATTAAAATTCCTTTGCCTCTGACCGTTTTAGGAATTTCACCAAAAAACGCCCAAAGACCCAATCCAAGCATCAAAAAAGTCAAAGTTGCCCAAGCCAACCAACTTTTAATGGTAACTAATGGCACTAATTCGTGTAGATTTTCGGGCGAAGCCATTTTTTCTAAGGCTTTTTCTCTAAAAATAGGTCTTTTCATTTTTTGGAAATAAAAAAGTAGGTTATAATGAAATCTATGCAAAAAATAAAAATTATTTTTTTTCAAATATTTTTCTTGAATTGCCTATTTATGCAAAAAATAAAAATTATTTTTTTTCAAATGCTTTTCTTGAATTGCCTCCAGATTTATCTGGAGGATAATAAAAAATTCAATTCTTGGCTTTAGCCGAAATTTTATCTTTTCGAAATTTATATATTTTAGTTTTTGGGAAATTATTGTGGAGTTAATTTTGGTTTACTATGAATAGAAATGGCATTTATACCATTTATTAAAAAAAAATATGAATTTGAGAAATACATAGATTTCGGCTAAAGCCAACGATTGCATTTTATGTTATCCTCCAGATAAATCTGGAGGCAATTCAAAAAACATATTTTCATTCTCTGCATAAATTTTCTAAAAACCTATTTCTTATTTCAAAATAAACGTCTATTTATAAATTAGAAAAAATTAAACTCATAATAATTTCTCAAAAACTAAAACCCAAATCATACAATTACATTAAAAAAACTCTTGCTTCATTTTTAACAAAATCTAAGGCTATTTCAGTAGGGCGAATATTAAATTCGGTTACATTTCTTAAAATATTTCGAGATAATTCGAAAGCCGAGCCTTCTTCATCGAGTCCATTGATTGAATTATTGACCAATACAATTACTTCTTCTGTGGCTTTTACAATCAAATTCCAAGATTCATTACTTATATATAATTGTTGTGAAATATTATGATTAAATTCACTTCGAATTTCGTGAATAATTAAAGCCTGAAAAAAACCAACCGTAAACTCTGGATTATTCAATCGAGGAATAATTTGAACGGGAGAAATACGCTCCAAATACAAACACATACGCTCATAAGCTTGTAGGCGAATAGGCAAAACTTGTTCTTTATTTTTGATTTCGACTTCTTTTTGTTTGATTTCTAAATCAACTTGTTTGAGGTGTAATTGTAACGCAGATTGTGCTTGTGCTTGTTGCAATTCCTTGCCTACAAAAGCAGAAACGACCAAATACATAGCATATAAAACCAATCCTGCGGGCAAAGATATTTTAAGTAAATCTAAAAAAAATTCCATTTTTGTTTATTTTATAAGATTATTTTTGAAAGAATGATTATTTTTCGATATGAAAAACAATTTTTTAGCAAAAATATATCTTTTTTTTTAATTCTCCAAATTTATTATTTTTTTTGATTTTTATTTTGATAAATAAAAATTTTATACCAATAATTATCGTTAAATTAAGATAAAAAAATTGATAACGTTCCAAATCCGTTACAACGGATTTGGGACAGCACCAAATATTTTAAAGGGATACGATTTAGATAATTTTTTCAAAATAATAAATAAAAAAGCATTTTTTGTTGTATCTTTGCACCATTATTTTTACTTATTGCTTTGTGGCTATCAAAAAACTATGATTTCAGTTGATAATGTTTCTTTGCGTTATGGAAAACGCATTTTATTTGAAGATGTAAACGTAAAATTTACATCAGGTAATTGTTATGGCGTAATTGGGGCGAATGGTGCAGGAAAATCTACTTTTTTAAAAATTCTTTCAGGAGAAATTGAATCAAATACAGGTCACGTAAATATGCCAAAGGGCGCAAGAATGGCAGTTTTGAAACAAAATCACTATGAATATAATGAGATTGAAGTGTTATCAACAGTGATGATGGGACACGAAAAACTATGGAAAGTGATGTTGGAAAAAGACGCTATTTATGCCAAACCCGATTTTAATGAAGCAGACGGTATTCGTGCCTCTGATTTGGAAGGTGAATTTGCAGAACTAAATGGCTGGACTGCAGAAAGTGAGGCAGCCGAAATTTTATCAGCATTAGGAGTGAAAGAAGAAAAACATCATAAATTGGTGGGCGATTTGAATGCTCCCGAAAAAGTAAAAGTTTTATTGGCACAAGCCCTTTTTGGCAATCCTGATGTGTTGTTATTAGATGAACCAACCAACGATTTGGACGTGGATACAATTACTTGGTTAGAGGATTTTTTGGCTGATTTTAAAAATACAGTCTTAGTGGTTTCTCACGATAGGCATTTTTTGGACGCAGTTTGTACACACGTAGTCGATATTGATTTTGGAAAATTACAAACTTATTCAGGAAATTATACTTTTTGGTATGAATCAAGTCAATTAGCAGCCCGCCAAAGGTCTGACCAAAATAAGAAAAGTGAGGAAAAAAAGAAAGAATTACTCGAATTTATTGCTCGTTTTAGTGCCAATGTTGCCAAATCAAAACAAGCAACAAGTCGTAAAAAAATGATTGAAAAATTAAATATTGAAGAAATTAAACCTTCGAATAGACGCTATCCGGGGATTAATTTTCAACAAGAAAGAGAAGCAGGCGACCAAATTTTACTTACCGATAAATTGAGTTATGCTTCAAATGATGGCACTTTATTATTTCAAGACATCAATATAAACATAGGAAAAGGTGATAAAATTGCTATTGTTTCAAAAGATAGTTTGGCTGTCAATTCATTTTTCCAAATTATAAACGGAGAATTAGCAGCAACCAAAGGCGAAGTAAAATGGGGAATTACGATTACAAAAACCTATTTACCAATGGACAATAGTAAATATTTTGAAACCGATTTGAATTTGGTAGATTGGCTTCGTCAATATTCTGTAGAAAAAGACGAAACCTATATCAGAGGTTTTTTGGGACGAATGTTATTCTCAGGAGAAGAATCTTTGAAAAAAGCAAATGTATTATCAGGAGGAGAAAAAATGCGTTGTATGACTTCGAGAATGATGCTTTCGCAAGGCAATGTTTTGATTTTAGATGAGCCAACCAATCACTTAGATTTGGAATCAATCATTGCTTTTAATAATGGTTTGAAAGATTTTAAAGGCTCTATTTTATTTAGTTCACACGATAGGGAATTTGTGCAAACTGTTGCCAATCGAATCATAGAAATTACGCCAAAAGGCACCATTGATAGAAGAATGACGTATAATGAATATCTCGAAGATGCACAAATCAAAGCATTGAGAGAAACGATGTATAAATAATTTTTATTAATTTTGTTATGAAATATCTAAAAACCTGCAAAATATCTAAAAATTGCAGGTTTTTTTTGAATTTTGATAAGATAAAAAAGGTTAGTAGGAAATTTGTGCAGAAAATGTTTTTTTTGAATTGCCTCCAGATTTATCTGGAGGATAATAAAAAATTCAATCGTTGGCTTTAGCCAAAATCTCTGCATTTTTCAAATTGATATTTTTTTAATAAATGGCATAAATGCCATTTCTATTCATACAGAAAAAAATTATATCCGTAATAATTTTCCATAAACCATAAAAATATAGAAACATAATACAATTTTTTAAAACCCGAAAAAATGAAGAAAATAATAAATAATAAAAAAAACAATAAAAAATCTACTGAAAAAGTAAATCCTAAAAAACATTTAGGACAACATTTTTTGATAGATAATCATATTGCTGAAAATATTGTAAATGGTTTGACAAATCACAAAAACTATCCTTATTTATTAGAAATAGGAGCAGGAACAGGCGTTTTGACTACTTCTTTGATGAAAAGAGAAAATTTTTTTGTAGTCGAAATTGATACAGAATCTGTTACATTTCTCAAAAAAAAATATCCAGATTTGGCTTTGATAGAAGCGGATTTTTTAGAAACTACACCAGATGATTGGTTTCAACAAGAAAATTTTCAAGGAAAATTTGGAGTGATTAGCAATTTTCCTTATCATATTTCTACGCAAATATTTTTTAAATTATTGCCTTACAAAAATCAGGTAATGGAAGTAGTCGGAATGTTGCAAAGAGAAGTAGCGATGAGGTTAGCAGCAAAACCTAAAACCAAAGATTATGGCATTTTGAGCGTATTTTTGCAGGCTTATTATGACATAGAATATTTATTTACCGTAGAGCCAGAGGCGTTTGACCCGCCTCCAAAAGTGCGTTCAGGCGTGATAAGATTAAGAAGAAATGAAGTGGAGAAATTAGATTGTAATGAAGCTAAATTGATGCAAATCGTAAAACAAGGTTTTAATCAACGCCGAAAAACGTTAAGAAATGCTTTAAAAGGTTTGCAAATGAACGAAAAAGTAACACAAAGCCATTATTTAGACAAAAGAGCAGAAGAATTATCGGTTGATGATTATGTTATTTTGACAAATTTATGGGAAGATTAATTTTTATAATACCCAAAAGATAGACTTAAACGTCTATCTTTTGGATAAAAATTATTTCTTTATTTTTTCTTGAAACATTTTGATAAAATCTTCTAAACTCGAAGCACCTTTATCGCCTTGCCCATGTTCACGCACAGAAATTGTATTAGATTCTTCTTTTTTTTCGCCCACAATCAGCATAAAAGGAATTTTTTTAACTTCTGCATCTCTGATTTTTCGTTGAATTTTTTCATTTTATTGCTATCTTCCAATCAGATCCCAAGCAATTTCTAAAAGGTCATCGATATAACCTGTTTTACATATTTTGTCAATTATAAGTTCTTTATCTTTTGTAAGATTCTTAGGATCTATCTCAAATTTATTTTTAAATTCGTGATATAACATTACCCAAACTTCAACTAGTTTTTGTCCTGTTGCTGATGCGTAACTCGTAACATATTCTATTACTTCACTTCTCTTTCTTTGAGTTTCTTTATAATTATAATCAGCAGTATGGTTGGATTTATTTGTTGTTTCAAAACTATCATATGTAGTAATTGTTAGAAATAACCACGTTTCAAATAAAATATCCTCAATCCATTGACCTAATATTATCATTAAAAATTTATTTCCCCACGTTTCCTGATTAGTATCTTCTAAAAAATCACTGTCAATATTATATTTCTTTAACGCTTTTTGTGCTTGTAGAGTTTTATCCCATTCCTTAAATTCATCAATATTTTTGTTGAATATTTTACACACATCACTGTAATTAAAGTAAATTTGATTATTGCTTTCACATACTTTAATTGGGTTAGAATTTTCTTGAAAGTAAATAGAGTCTTTTAATTTACCATTTGATCCAGTATTCATAACTTAATTATTAAAATAGACTTTTATAAAAAGCAAAAGTAATGTTTTTTTCACAAAAATCCAAAAAATAAATAAAAATAATTTTAAATTTACCAAAAAATACACTCAAAAGAAGATGATTCTTTTGAGTGTATTTTTTTATTATTTTTAGTGAATTTTTATTTTTTCTTGAAACATTTTGATAAAATCTTCTAAACTCGAAGCACCTTTATCGCCTTGCCCATGTTCACGCACAGAAATTGTATTAGATTCTTCTTCTTTTTCGCCCACAATCAGCATAAAAGGAATTTTTTTAACTTCTGCATCTCTGATTTTTCGTTGAATTTTTTCGTCTCTTTCATCTAAAAATCCTCGAATATCTGCCTCTTCTAAAATGGTATGAATAGATTTAGCGTATTCGTGATATTTTTCAGACACAGGCAACACAGCAATTTGGTCAGGAGCCAACCACAAAGGGAAATTTCCTGCACAATGTTCTGTCAAAACCGCAATAAAACGTTCCAATGAACCAAAAGGAGCGCGATGAATCATCACAGGTCGATGTTGTTTATTATCAGAACCTACATATTCGAGTTTGAATCTATCAGGTAATTGATAATCTAATTGCACCGTTCCTAATTGCCATTTTCTACCCAAAGCATCTTTGACCATAAAATCTAATTTAGGACCATAAAAAGCAGATTCTCCCAATTCTGTAACCGTTCTTAATCCTTTTTCTTTGGCAATTTCAACAATAGCAGATTCTGCTTTTTCCCAATCTTCATCTTCCCCAAAATATTTTGTTTTATTTTCAGGGTCTCTTAACGAAATTTGAGCGGTATAATCTTCAAAACCTAAAGATTTAAAAACCAATAAAACCAAATCGATTACTTTTCCAAATTCATCTTTTACTTGGTCTGGTCTGCAAAAAATGTGCGCATCATCTTGCGTAAAACCTCTTACTCTTGTCAAACCGTGTAATTCTCCACTTTGTTCATATCTATAAACCGTTCCAAATTCTGCCAAACGCAAAGGTAATTCTTTGTAAGAACGAGGTTTTGACGCATAAATTTCGCAATGATGTGGACAATTCATTGGTTTTAACATAAATTCTTCGCCTTCTTCAGGAGTATGAATAGGTTGAAATGAATCTTTGCCATATTTTTCCCAATGTCCCGAAGTAATATATAATTTTTTAGAGCCAATATGCGGCGTAATTACAGGCAAATAACCTGCTTTTACTTGTGCTTTTCTCAAAAATTGTTCTAATCTTTCTCTTAAAAGTGTGCCTTTTGGCAACCACAAAGGCAATCCAGCCCCAACTTTTTCTGAAAAAGTAAATAATTCTAATTCTTTTCCTAATTTTCTGTGGTCACGTTTTTTTGCTTCCTCCAACAAAACCAAATACTCTTTCAATTCTTTGTCTTGTGGAAATGTAACGGCATATAAGCGTGTGAGTTGCTTGCGTGTAACATCTCCACGCCAATAAGCACCCGCCAAATTCATAATTTTAACGGCTTTGATAAAACCAGTATTTGGAATGTGCGGACCTCGGCATAAATCTGTAAAATTTCCTTGTGTATAAAAAGTAATTTTGCCATCTTCCAAACCTTCCAATAATTCCAATTTATAATTATCTCCCTTTTCTGTGAAATAACTAATTGCGTCATTTTTGCTTACACTTTTGCGAATATATTCACTTTTTGTGCGTGCCAATTCTAACATTTTTTTCTCGATTTCGATAAAATCGTCTTGCGAAAGCATCTTGCCTTCGGGCAGTTCAATATCATAATAAAAACCTGTTTCGATAGCTGGACCGATGCCAAATTTTGTTTTAGGATATATACTTTCGATGGCTTCAGCCAATAAGTGAGCAGAAGAATGCCAAAAAGTATTTTTACCTTCTGTATCTTTCCACGTCAAAAGTTGGACGTTTGCATCATTTTCGATAGGGCGATTTGCGTCCCATATTTCGCCATTGACTTTGGCAGCCAATACATTTCTCATCAAACCCTCACTAATACTTTGTGCGATTTGAATACTTGTAGTGCCTTTTGGATATTCACGAATAGTTCCGTCAGGCAGTGTAATTTTGATATTACTCATAAAAAATAATCTTTACGTTTTTATGTCGTACAAATGACATAAGTTTTTGTAAATGAATTTGCAAAGATAATAAAAATTATTCAAATTCAGAAAATATTTTTCCATCACTCGAAAAAATTCCCTGACTACTTTTTATTTTTTTGAGAATAGATTCTTTATACATATCTTTATTTAATTCTATACCAATTCCTGTTCTGTGTAAGTTTCGAGCCACAATAGGCGTAGTAAAACTACCTCCAAAAGGATCTAAAACTTTTTTCGCCTGCATAACTAAAATATTTAATTGCCATTTCTGGTATATCTTCAGGGAAAGGAGCAGAGTGTCCCAAAATATTATCACCTTTTGAATTAATTTTTATGACAGGTGAAAAAGGGACAATATCTCTACGCCATTTATTTTGCAAACTTTTTTCTACATTAGAGTTTTTTAAATGAGGTAAATTAGGCAAATGTATAAAAAATTAGTAACTTTGCATCAAAAAAGTTCCCATATTTTAAAAAAAGTATAAAAATGGAAAAAGTAGATAAAAAACGAGTTACCAAAG
>JAAFJG010000094.1 GCA_013298075.1 Cytophagales bacterium
AAAGGCTCTTTGTCCATAGTCATAATGATAAATCCTAACATCAAAACGCCCAAACCTGACAACATAATCATATAATTATATTTATCAAAAGCGAATTTTTGTTCTGTTAAATTTTCTTTTTCTTCTTTCATATTTTTAAATTGATTATACTAATTCGATTTCAAATTGTACCAAATCCACAAATTCTTGTACTCTTTCTTGCACTTGTGCGTCTGTGAGCGTATATAATGCTTCTGGTCCGAATTTTCCAACACAAAAAGAAGCCATAGCCGAGCCATAAATCAAAGCACGTTTCATATTTTCAAAAGAAATATCACCTGTTTTGGCAATATGTCCAATAAATCCACCTGCAAAAGTATCACCTGCACCTGTCGGGTCAAATACTTCTTCTAATGGCAAAGCGGGAGCAAAAAAGACTTCATTTTTATGAAATAATAACGCACCGTGTTCGCCTTTTTTGATTATCAAAAATTTAGGACCCATCGTTAATATTTTTTTTGCTGCTTTCACCAAAGAATGTTCGCCTGATAATTGCCTTGCTTCTTCGTCATTGACAGAAAGTACATCAACCATTTTTAAAACGGTTTTTAAATCATCAAGAGCTATTTCCATCCAAAAATTCATGGTATCCATGACAACTAATTTGGGACGTTTTCTTAATCTTTCGATGACAGTTTTTTGTACTTGTGGAGTTAAATTTCCTAAAATTAAATATTCGCAATCTTGGTATGATTCAGGAATAATTGGGTCAAAATCAGCCAAAACATTCAATTCTGTAACCAAAGTATCGCGAGAATTAAGGTCTAAGTGATATTTTCCTTGCCAAAAAAAAGATTTTTCACCTTCTTTGATTTGTAAACCTTCCGTACTAACTCCTCTTTGTTGCAAAGATTTGATAGATTCTTTAGGAAAATCATCGCCTACTACGCCCACTAATTTCACGTTTTTTGTGAAATAGGAAGAGGAAAATGAAATATATGTGCCAGAACCACCAATGATTCTATCTACTTTACCAAATGGGGTTTCGATGCCGTCAAAAGCAACCGAACCAATAACAACTAAAGACATAGTAACTATAAATTAAAAGTTAATTAAAAATCAAGCATTAAAAGAATAAATAAAAAATAATATATCTATAAAAAACTCCCTCACTTTTGGGGAGGGCTGGGGTGGGGCAAAATTTTATCCAAAAAGCCCCATCCTAACCCTCCCCAGCGGTGAGGGAACTAAAATCAGGTTATTTTGGACGGGTAGTTTATTTTTTAGATGCCCCCTAAAATATAAAATTTCAATACAATTTTACATTTTTTTATCATCAAAAAAACAAATTTTTATTTCATTTCTAAAATTAATGTTGCAAAAGTACAAAATTAGATTAAAACTAAAAATTAAAATCTATAATTTTATCGTTTTTTAAGGTTTTTTATGATTATTAGAGATAAAAAATGATTGTTTTTTAGTTTTTTTGTATATAAATTTAATTTTTTGGTTGTGTTTTATATCAGTATAAAAAAAATATATACTTTTACTCTCCATACAAATTTACTAAGAATCAATTATTTTTTATCTCTTCTGATTTTTTTATCTAATATTTTTGATTTTTAACAAAAAAACACTACTTTTGCACAAAATTTAATGCTATAAATATGATAAAACCGTACAAAATATTTTTATTACTTTTTTACATCAGTGTAATTTTAGGCTTTTTAGCATTTTTTGGTGATATATTAGCGAAGTCTTTGCAAATTAAAATTCCAAAAATCACTGCCTTATTTAACAATAAAAAAGAAGAAAAATATGCCGACATAACCAAATTACAAAACGAATTCGAGAAAAAAACTCCTTCTGATAACAAAAAAAATGGCACAGAAAAAAATGATAATAATAACGAAAATAGTTTTGTGTATGTACCTGATTCTTTAAAAATCAATGAAAAATTAAGGATTCAATTTCCCGAAGGAAAAGAAGATTTATTAGAAGTTTTTTTTCAAGCCTTAGATAATTTGAAAAAAAATAAAGACACAATGGTACGTGTGCTGCATTTTGGCGATTCCCAATTAGAAGGAGATAGAATTACTGCGTATATGCGTGAAAAATTTCAGAGTAATTTTGGTGGTTCAGGAGTAGGTTTATTGACGCTTGTAGATAAATTGGCGGTCAAAGGAACTATTTTGCAATCTACAAAATCAAATTGGTTGCAATCTACGATGTACGGGTATAAATATAATCCCAATAATTCTAATTTTTATGGCGTATTAGGAGATTATTATAAAATGTCTGTGCCTACTGCTGCGACTTGGACAAAATCATCGGTTACTTATACAAAATCACCTTATGGAACGCCTTATCAACAAAAAGTAGAACGAATAAGAGTATTTTTTAGAAATCCAAATGCACCTTTTGAGATTGGATTAAACAATGGAGAAAAGGAAATTGTCAAACAAAAAATAGAAAAATCGAGTAATTTAGGTGCTTTTTATTATGATTTATCAGAACCTTTTGAAAAAATAAATATTAGTTTTGGTACAAATTCTCAAAGTCCTGAAATTTATGGAGTTGCTTTAGATAGCAAAGTAGGAATTACGTTTGATAATATTCCTTTACGAGGAAGCTCTGGAGTTGAATTTTCACGTATTCCTAAAAAACATTGGCAACAACAACTCAAAACGATGAATGTAAAATGTATGATTATGCAATTTGGGGTTAATATTGTGCCTAATCCGTTGCCCGATTATCAATTTTATGAAGATGAATTTTATGCTCAGTTAAAATATCTAAAATCTATTGCACCTGACGTAAGTATTTTGGTGATTGGCGTTTCGGATATGTCCAGAAATATAAATGGAAATTACGAAAGTTATCCAAATATAGAAAAAATACGCAATGCTCAAAAAAATGCAGCCTTTAAAGCAGGTTGTGCTTTTTGGGATTTATACGAGGCAATGGGTGGGAAAAACTCTATGCCTGCTTGGGTCTTTGCGAAGCCCGAAGCCTTAGCTACTAAGGATTTTACGCACTTCACAGCAAAGGGTGCTGGAGTAGTTTCTGAAATGTTATATAAAGCCTTGATGACAGAATATGATGCCTATCACAAATTTTTTAATTAGTTGGTACGTGGGGTTGGCGATTGCATTGACTCCGATAGAGGACAAGATTCCTCAACCAAAATATACTTTAGAACAAAAATATAAATTTGTTAAATACGAACAAAATCGGATTTTTACGACTCAAAATGGTGGTTTAACAAAATTAAATGAAGCTTTGGATGCACTGATAAAAGGTAAAAAGAAAAAAGTGAATATTGTCCATTTTGGTGATTCACATATTCAAGCAGATTATTTTTCGGGTGAAATGCGTTCTCATTTTAATGACGAACTTTTATTGGGCAATGGCGGGAGAGGTTATTTATTTCCTTGCTCAATGGCAAATGCAAGCAATCCACACAATATAAAAGTGAGTTATAAAGGTATTTGGAATGGTTGTAGAAATGTAGAATTGCATAAATCTTGCTCTTGGGGTTTGAGTGGAATGACCTCAACTACTACCAATACAGAGGCAACTTTTACAGTCGATCCCAATCTTTCTCAACAATCACATAAATACGAAATTACACGCGTGAAAGTGTATTATCAAGTCAGTAATAAAAATTCGTATTATGTAAAATTATTGTTGAATAATGGAGTTTTGTATCCTGTGCGTTTAGATGTTGATGGATATGCAGAATTTATTTTGCCCACTCCTGAAAAAAATATTACTATTGGATTAGAAAAAAGATTTGACCATCAAAATTTTTTTACTTTGGAGGGAATTTCTTTTGAAAATGATAACAAAGGCGTACAATATAATGCGGTGGGCGTAAATAGTGCTACGGTGCCATCTTTTTTGAAAATGCCAAAATTTGAAAGTCATTTAAGAAGTTTAGCCCCAGATTTAGTGATTATTTCTTTGGGAACAAACGATGCTTATACGCCTTATTTCAATCCAAATCAATATAAAATGAATTTAGCAAGACTTATTCAAAAAATAAAAAATGCTGCTCCAAATACTTCTATTTTATTGACAACTCCCAATGATTGTGCGTTATATGGGAAGTTTAATAAGGCAAATCAAGAAGCAACACGCGTGATTTTAGAATTGGCGAGTGAATCTAATTGTGCGGTTTGGGATTTATTTACGATTATGGGTGGCTTAGGTTCTATCAATCAATGGTTAGGAGCGGGACTTTCTGCGTCTGATAGAATACATTTGAGCGGAAAAGGATATAGATTGCAAGGTGATTTATTGTATGATGCTTTGGTTACAGCGTATGGTGAATATAAAAAAAATAAAAAATAAAATAATGGATTGATTTTTATCAAAGTTCAGACTGATGAAAATAAGGTAGTGGGCTATATTTTAGTTGATACGATTTTTTGACTTTTAAAATTATGAGGGCAACCCTTTATTTTTAACGCCTTTAAAAATATAACCAACCAAAAACATCCACTACCAATATATTATCAGTTTAAAAACATATAAGAGCTTTCCTTATCTCACTTCAAAATTTCCGTATCCAATTTTTGCTCCTTCGCTATAAAATTCAATGGTATGCCTTCCTGATTGAAATTCTCCACTTCTTGCAAAAGTAAAAGTTATTTTTTGGCGAGAGTTATCAAATAAAATTTGTTGGCGAGAGGTATAAGTCATTTTTTTGCCATTAATTTCAAAATCTCCACTTGTACCCGAATTTGATAAAATGGTTCCTAATGGTTCTAAAATACGCATATAAATATCTTTATTACCAATTTTTGCCAATTTATTATCAGCCGTATTGAAAGAAATAGCCAATTTATCGATTCTTGAGGCACGATATTGCCCGCCACTGCTTTCTTTTCCTTTTCTATCAATCATATTGATTTGCACGTTTTCTGCTTTCAAAACTGCTGCTTCTTCTATTTTTCCTTGCAAAGATTCCTTTTTTTTCTTTTCGTCTGTGAGTTCGGTAGTGATAGAATTTTTTTCATTTTTAAGGTTGTTATTTTCCTTATAAAGCACATCAGCCGTTTCTTTGAGCCTATCAATTTCCTTATCTTTTGCTTTGAGTAGCATTTCGTAAGCCTCAATTTTTTCTTTGTATTGTTTATTTTGTGCTTGTGAAAGTTGCAAAGTTTTTTTCAATGAATTTCTATCATTTTCAACACTTTGTAACATTTTTTTGAGCGAATCGACCATTTGATTTTTTTCATCTCCTAATCTTTCTGCTTTTGAGATTTGGTCTTTGAGGTCACTTTGTAATTTGGCAAAGTCTTTTTCGTAGCCTGATTTTTGATCTGCTAATATTTTTTCATAATCACTTTTTTGATTACTTAAATTTTGTCGCATTAAAAATAACAATACAAAAATAGCGGTAATTAAAGTTACTACTAAAATTATTAATCCTATTTGTCCCGTTTTTTGTTTTTTGGGTTGTTGTGTTTCCATTTTATTGTGAATAGTACATTTTTTTTGAAAGTGCAAAAGTAATACAAAATTTATACTTTTTTAGTATTTTTGTAAATTTTCTTTTAAAATCTTTGAAAATTATGGTAAAAATTATCAAAAAAAATGGTGATTATTTTTTTATTACTGAATTTTTAATTAAATTTTATCAAAATTTAGAATCTTATAATAAAGAACTACCTAAAATAAAAGCAATCACAGAACAAATATAAAATCTCAAAAAAGAAATCAATAATTTGAAGGAAAAATAAATACAACTTATTGAAAATCAATAAACTAAATAATTTAATAAATAAAAAAATATTTTTGTGTTGCTTAAAAAAATAAACAACACAAAAAAATAGTATAAAATTAGTCCTAAAAAAAATTTTTTTTATACAGCAAAACTTTCTCCGCACCCACAAGTACGCGAAGCATTTGGATTGACAAATTGAAATCCTTTGCCATTTAAGCCATCAGTAAAATCTAAAGTTGTGCCTAAAAGATACAAAAGACTTTTTTTATCGACCAATATTTTTATATTTTTATCCTCAAAAATTTGATCTTGTGGATAAATCTCAGCATCAAAATTCAAATCATACATCAGCCCCGAACAACCTCCACCTTTTACAGAAACGCGTATATTATGTTGGTTAGAATGTCCTTCTTGTTGTCTAATTTCCGCAATTTTATCTTTTGCAATATCCGTTATAAAAATCATAATGATATTTTGTTTTAAGTTGTAATTTTTCTTCATAACCATAAAATACTCAATAAAGTTTCAATATTTTAGATTTTTCATAATTATATTTTTAAAATATTTGGTTCTTTGTATTGATTTCTAATATTTTTGGTTTCTCCCCAAACTGGTTGCCAAGTTTCATAAAATTCTTTATTTTTTTCGTTTATCTATTTAAAATCTTTGATAAAATCATCTCCATTTTTAGTAATTATTCTTAATTTACTTTTTTTAAGAATTATTTTATTTTTATATTTTAGTTGATAAAATGGTTCGCCCAATTCGTTCAATTCAAAATCAAGCACCAAGTTTTTGTTGGGAGATTGTAAATTTTTTGATGTTGTCCCTAATTCGTTGCAATTTTTTTATTTTGGAACATTTGTTACAGTACAGACGTTGTATGCAACGTCTGTACAACGATATACTTTTTCTGCAACGAATTTGGGACAGTACCAATTTTCTTGCGTTTGTGCGATGATTGATGTGATGCTAATTGCCCACAAAATACAGAGATAAATAATGTTTTTTTTTCATTTTGATATTTTTTATTGTTTTTTATTCTATGCAAAAATAAAAGAAAAAATTGTAATTTCAATATTTCACCTAAAAAAAAAATATCAGGCAATAATTTCATTTTGATACTATTCCTTTTATTTTTATAATTTAATTTTGAACTTTGCTAAGTCCATAATATTTGTATATCTTTGCAAAAAAATAAAAGAAACCTTCGATGATTGCAACTAAAAAAATCCCCTTTTTTGGAGGTTAAGGGCTTTATGATGTATGTTCAAAAATTTTAAAAGCGTTTCAAAATGCGTCTATGGAATAGGCTCTCTGAACGATTTAGGAAAAATATTAGAAGAAAAAAGACAAGAAAACAATCAATATATGGTTTTTTTGGTTGATGATTATTTTAAAGGAAAAGAATTAGTAGATAAATTACCTTTGCAGCCCAATGATATGCTCGAATTTATTTATGCAGGCGGAGACGAACCCAAAACCTCCCAAATTGATGAATTAAGAGATAGAATATTGAGTACAAAAGGACTTCCCGCGGGTGTGATAGGCATTGGCGGAGGAAGTTTGATGGATATTGCCAAAGCAACTGCTTTAATGCTGACCAATGAAGGTTCATCTGTGCAATATCAAGGCTTAAATTTAATCAAAAAAGAAGGCGTTTATCACGTAGGAATCCCGACTATTTCTGGAACAGGAGCAGAAGTTTCGATGACTGCAGTTTTGACAGGTCCGACTAAAAAATTAGGTCTAAAATGTGATTGGACAGTTTTTGACCAGATTATTTTAGACCCAAGTTTAATCGCAAGTGTACCAAGAAATGATTGGTTTTATACAGGAATGGACACTTATATTCATTGCATAGAATCGATGACAGGACGATTAAAAAATACGTTTAGCGAAGCGTATGGCTATAAATCTTTAGAATTATGTAGAGAGGTTTATTTGTATGAGGGTTGTGGACAAAATGCTACTAATGACGAAAAATTAATGGTTGCTTCTTATTTTGGAGGTTTGAGCCTTACTTATTCAGAAGTGGGCGTTTGTCATGCCCTTTCTTATGGTATGTCTTATGTGTTTGGCTCGCGTCATTGTATTGCTAATTGTATCATTTTCAATCAATTAGAAGATTATTATCCCGAAGGCGTAAAAGAATTTAAAGAAATGGTTAGAAAAAATAACATTCATATTCCTTCAAATTTATCAAAAGATTGGACTGAGGCAGAAATCGAAAAAATGATTGATATTTGTTGGGCTTTGACGCACATGTGGAAACACGCCATAGGAGAGGATTGGGAACAGAAATTAACAAGACAACAAATTAAAGATTTATATTTGAGAATGTAATTTTTTGTGTTGATATAAAAAATAAATCCACAAAAATTTTTAAAAAAATTGTGGATTTATTTTGATTATGTTAATATTTTTTATTCAAATACTAATAACCACCTCTAAATTTATACGTTTGTGCTACTTTATCAATCGCCACAATATAAGCTGCAATACGCATTGAAGTATTATATTTAACCGATGCGTCATATACTTTTTCAAAAGCATCTTTCATAATACGGTCGCTACGGCGTTCTACTCTTTCTTGCGTCCATTTATAACCCAAACGATTTTGTACCCATTCAAAATAAGAAACCGTTACGCCACCTGCATTCGCTAAAATATCAGGAATAGCTACAATACCTTTTTCGTTGATAGTTTTATCTGCTCCTGCTGAAGTTGGTCCGTTTGCACCTTCTACAATTAATTTCGCTTTGATTCGAGCCGCATTTTCGTCAGTAATTACGTCTTCTTTGGCAGCAGGCACTAATACATCAATTTGTAATTCTAACAATTCTTCGTTAGTGATTTTTTCACCACCTTTGAATCCTTCCAAAGATTTGTTATTTTTTTCTGTATAAGCCATTGCTTCAGTAATATCGATTCCGTTTTCGTTGTAATAACCGCCTGTAAAATCACTAATTGCCACAATTTTCACACCTCTTTCGTGTAATAATCGGGCTGCGTGTGAGCCTACATTTCCAAAACCTTGAACGGCTGCGGTTGATTTGAATGGATTTAATCTCAATTTTTCCATACCTGCCAAAGCACAAACCATTACGCCACGTCCTGTTGCTTCTACTCTTCCCAATGAACCACCCAAAACCAAAGGTTTTCCTGTTACAACTGCTTGTACGGTCATTCCTTTTGCTTTTGAGTATTCGTCCATCAACCAAGCCATTTCTCGTGGACTTGTTCCCATATCGGGTGCGGGAATATCTTTGTCAGGTCCGAAAACATCTAACATAGATTGTGTATAAGCACGCATTAATCTTTCTAATTCGCCTGCTGACATTTCTCTTGGGTTACAAGTAACTCCTCCTTTTGCTCCGCCATAAGGAATATCGACCACTGCACATTTCCACGTCATCCATGCGGCTAAGGCTCTTACCTCGTCTAAATGCACGTCAGGTGCAAAGCGAATTCCTCCTTTTGAAGGACCTAAAATATTTGAGTGCAAAACTCTATAGCCTTCGAAGACTTTGATACTTCCATTATCCATCGTGATGGGCAAACCAACGACCACTTGGCGATAAGGCATTTTCAAAATATCATACATTTCATTACTGATACCCAAATGTTTGACGGCTTCATCAAAACGGGACATCATCGAGAGCAAAGGATTTTCTTTATCCTTGATAGGTGCAGGTTCTAAATATGACATATATAAAAAAATTACGAATTTGAGAATTTAAAAAATTTACTTGCAAAGATAGATTATTTTTTTTGTATTATGCAAACGTTTTCAAAAAAATAGTATAATTTAAAGAAAAAATTGTAAAAATAGTTGTTTTGAGATTTTTTAGTCCGATTTTTTTAGAAATATTTATGTCCTAATAAATAATTTTTAACATAGTCTTCGATGCCTTCTTCCAAAGAATAAAAAGGTTGACGATAACCAATATTCACTAATTTTTGCATATTTGCTTCTGTAAAATATTGATATTTATCTCGAATATCCATCGGAGTATCTACAAAACTAATATTTTCTTCGACTTCCATTGCTTTGAAAGTATTTTTGACTAAATCTAAAAAAGTGCGTGCTTTTCCACTTCCTAAATTATAAATACCTGAATTTTTGCGGTGGTGCATCAAAAAATAACAAACTTTTACAACGTCTTTCACATACACAAAATCTCTCATTTGTTCGCCATCTTTAAAATCGGGGTGATGTGAACGAAATAAATTCATTTTTCCTGTTTTTTGAATTTGTTGAAAAGCGTGCCAAATCACAGATGCCATTCTGTTTTTGTGATATTCGTTGGGTCCATAAACATTAAAAAATTTTAAACCTGCCCAAAAAAAAGGTTTTTCTTCTTGTGCCAATGCCCATTTATCAAAATTATTTTTCGAATCTCCATAAGGATTTAAAGGAACTAAATTTTTGATATTGGCTTCATTGTCTTCATATCCATTTTCGCCTGCTCCATACGTAGCGGCTGAGGACGCATACACCATCGGAATTTGATAATTGATGCAAGATTTCCAAACTTTTTTAGTATAATCTAAATTTAATTCGTTAAAAATCTGCACATCAAATTCAGTCGTATCGGTTCTGGCTCCGATATGAAAAATAAATTCAACTTGTTTATAATTTTTATCTAACCATTCAAAAAAAACATTTCTTTCTATCATAGATTGAATATTTTTGTTCGAATGATTATCTTTTTTATCTAATTTAGAAAAGTCATCAACAGCAATAATTGCTTTAAAATTATTTTGATTCAAATGACTTATCAAACAACTACCAATAAAACCTGCTGCTCCCGTAACTACTATCATTTTTTTATAATTATATTTTTTTAACCTATTTTTTGAGGTGCAAAATTAGTAAAAAATCCTCTAATTTTGATGATGTTTTTGAAATTTAATTTCAATTTTTTAGGTTTTTAGGAAATTTATACGGAAAATGAAAGAGGAAATAAATCATACCAAGCCCAACAACTAACACAATATTTTTGTTAATCATTGAATAAATCAATGTATTTTTTGTTGAAAATACAAAAAATAGACTTGTTATTTTGATGAAAATATACCATTTTCTATCTCGATAACAAGTATTTTTACCATTATTTGAATAGTAAAGTCTGGAGATTTCGTTTTTTTTTGATTTAAGTAATGCTCCGCTTAATACTTAAAATAGTTAGGTGTATTTTAGCTTATTTTTGCAAACTCTTGTTAGTAGTTTCTATTTTATTTTCTTCCAAAATCAGCTGGATTTTCTCCCCACGCTTTTGTTTCCCATTTTAAAATTTGATTTTCAAATTCATTTTCTTTCAACCACTTTACAGCCCTATCAAGCATTTCAAAAATTTTTATATTATTCTCGTTTTTGTCATGGTTTGTTCCTGCTTCTTTATTTCTCACCCAACTAATTGCTGTTCTGCTATCTGAGTAAATTGGTAATTTTATATTATGTTGTTTACAATATGCAAGTGCGTGAACTATTCCTAAAAATTCAGCAATATTATTTGTTCCGTCTTCTAACGGTCCTATTTTAAAATACGTTTTTTTTGTTACTGTATGTAATCCTTGATATTAGGCTGTTCAGAATGTGCTAAAAATACATTCGTTTTTTCATCCAAAATCAACCTAATTTTCTACCTTTTCAGGTTTGATTTTTTAGGTTTTTTTATTTTTTTCTGAAGGCATTTTTTTTGGCATTT
>JAAFJG010000095.1 GCA_013298075.1 Cytophagales bacterium
ACTCATTTGTTCTTTAGAATTATATTGTGCAATTTCACATTGTTTGAATAATTTTAAAAATAGTTGGTTTTGAATAGATAACGGAATTTTTTCAAAATTATTCATATTTTTAAAGAAAAATAACCATTCATCTAAATTGATTATTGACCAAAGAAATACTATAAATTAGAAGTAATTTATAATTCTAATCTTTGACTTTTTTTACCCAATGTTTGAATTGGAAAACTCAAATAATAAAATATTTTAGGTATTTTCCTGTCTGATTTTTGTTATTTCTTGAACGGATAACCCCGTTAAATCTTGAATAGTTTGATTATCAAAACCTTTTTTGATAGCGTTTAAAATAACTTCGATTTTACCTTCGATTTTACCTTCGATTTTACCTTCGATTTTACCTTCGATTTTACCTTTCACTATTCCTTTTTTTTCTGCTGTTTCTGTAACGGCATACCAATCATTATATTCTTTTATGCTTTGTTTGTAACTCATTTGTTCTTTCTGATTGTATTGTGCAATCTCACATTGTTTGAATAATTTTAAAAATAGTTTGCTTTGAATAGATAACGGAACTTTCTCAAAATTATTCATATTTTTAAAGAAAAATAACCATTCATCTAAATTAGTGATCAATTCCTTTTCTGTTTTATGAAATTTAGGTAGTTCCACATAAACATAGGTTAATTTATCATAAAAAACAGTCTTTTTTACAACATTCATCAATTTTACGATAGAAATAACTTCATCATCCTGCTCATCAAATACAAAATTCATCAAAGAAACGCTATAAATAGGAAGTAATTCATAATTCCAATTTTTACCTTTTTTACCTGCCTCCTGAATTGGAAAACTCGTGTAATAAATTGTTCTATCTTTAAAAAAAGTTTGTTCTACTCTTTGTAACTCAATAATAAACTTTTCATTGTTGTTACAAGTACAAGATAAATCAAAAAATGCTTTTCTGTCCATTTTTGTTCTTCCACCTACCTCAACGTTACCATAAGAAATACTCACAATAGGATTGTTACTTCTATCTAAAATAGTATTCAAAAAATCTATCAATAAATCGTTGTTTGATTCTGTGCCAAAAATTCTTTTGAAACCAAAATCTGTAAAAAGATTAATAAATTTTTCCATTATTACTCAGTTTTGCCCATATATTCATCTTTGACAAACGTTTTTGTATTTCTTTTATCAATAAATCTATTGATTTTGTTTTTTATCCAATCTAATACGAAAAAATAAAAAGCCAAAGCCAAACCGCCTACATGCAAATCATAAATAAAAAAAGTAACCACAGAAACAGAAGAAAAGAAAAGGACATAAAATGCTACTCCGCCATACATTTCTGTTTCTGGGTTTTCGATTTTCCAACGTTTTATTTTTTGTGTAATATAATATTTGAAAACATATTTACTACTAAAAACAAGATAAGAAAGGATTGTATAAACAAAAAGTAAAAATAAAACTAAACTAACGTGTATTTTATTATCTCCACTTTCTAAGGCTAAAAAAGCATTGATTAAAACCATAGGACCCGGAATTTCACCATATATAGTATCGTGAATATCTCGATCTTCAAAATCACCTACAAAAACAATTCTATCCTTGATTTGAGTTAATAAAATATCGGCAGACTCAAGCGAAACTTCTCCCGTAGAATCAGTTGAACTTCTTAATGATTCCCCTAAATAAATTTTGGGATATCTTGCCCCATAATCTGACCTTCTAATTCTATAATCTAAAATAAAATTATTGAAAATAGGTTTTTTGTCTATATAATGAATACCTAATGGACTATATCCTTTGCTAAATTTCTTTTTATGAATCGTTTCATACATCACCAAAGGTGTACTTTTGATAGAATCATTAAAAAATAGTTTGTATTTTAAAGCCTGTTTCCATACTTTTTCAATATCAGAAAGTGTCAATTTTTGCTTAATAGGCATCTCAGGATAATCAGGTTTGTCTTTGTCATCTCGATGATAAGAAACGTGTAATCTTGGTACTTTATTAATTAAAATAGCTAAAGCAGAATCGTGTTCTGTCTTTCCTTTAAAATCAATATCCAATACCATAAATTTATGATGCGGTTTTTGAATTACTAATTCTAATAATTTTATCAACTTACTTCTGTCTGTAATGGCTTCATTGCCAACTATATAACCCGGCACATCTGGGTCTTCCAAATCTAATAAAGCTTTATCTTTGGACACATTGATAAATAAAAGTCGAGTTGAATCTGGCTTTTTTTCCAATCCAAAAATTAAATTTTTAGTAACTGCTGAGGCTTGTACTAATAAATATTCATCAGGCAGTGCTTGTGGAATAGATAAAACCCAAAATGTTATCAATAACATAATTACTGCATTGATAAATGAAAAAACTCCGATAATAATTCTTTTTTTAATAGTCATAACAGCTTATGTTTTTAATGAGATACAAAAGTAAGTGGTTTTTTTTATTATAGCAAAAATAAGGACTTTTTTTTACATTTCTTCTTTATTTTCTTTGTTTGGATTGTATTTTTGTTGTGTTTCTCTGAATATTTTTTCAAAGTTTGCATATTCATTAGGTGCATTTATTTTGATTTCAGCCAAGGCACTTTCTGCATAACTTTCTAATCCTATTGCTAAACATTGCAACGCATACATTTTATATAATGGCAACGAAAATGCTCTTCCTCTGATACTTTCTACCAAAATTTGATAGGCTTTTGCCTCATCTTTTTTGACATTTTTATAAAATTCAGCACTATTCAAAATTACTTCTATTGCATAAGGCGAAGTAAAATTAGCTACCGCAAAATATTGTTCTGCTTCTTTGGTTTTTCCTACATTTTGCAAAGCAACTCCTTTGAGAAAATCTTTTTTGTATTGATAAATACCTACCCATTCCATTTTTTCGATTTCAGCAAGCACACGCGGGGACGCATTGCGAGTGAGCAAATAACGCAAATACGCATATTGAGCGATAGAATTTGTAATTTTATCTTTTGTTTTTATATTTTTTATAAAATCAAAATAATAAGAAGCAGTTTCATTGTCTTGCAAATCTAAACTTTGATTGACAAATTCAGCAGCTATTTTTGTTTTATAATAATCATTTTTTATTTCATCAAATATTTTCCTTTTGACCGCCAAAGGCAAAATTTTATATTGATAATGTAAAAAATTATATCTATCAATGTCATCATCAATTTTAGCAGAATCACCCAAAACTCTTAAAATTTTTACGGCTTGTTGTTTACTTTCTTTTGATATTCCATCTGTAACGATTACTTTTTCCCAAAGTGGCAAGGCTTTTTCAATTTTTCCCGCTTCGCTCAAAGCAATGGCTTGATATAATAATGCTTGTGTATTTTCTAACTCAAACGCCTTCGCAAAATACGTTTCAGCAGCCAAAAACTCGCCTTGTTCTGCCAACCAAAGTCCAGCCACTGTATTAAAATAAGGTTCAGTATTCAAAATTGGCATCGCAATAATGGCTTGAATCCCTTTGTCTGCATTGCCTTTGTAATAATGTGTAAAACCTGTCGCAAATTGTAAACGTGTACCAAATTGTTTGCTTACATCTTTGGCATCATATTCTTGTAATACTTTTAACGCAGAAGAATCTTTGGAATTTTTATTCAACGCATAATTATATACATATCCAAAACCTTTTTTGCTAATCGATTTTTTCCATAATTGATTATCAAATTTCTCAAAATTTTGTTCGTAATTATTATACAAAGCAAGTAAATTCATTTGTCCTACCAAATTTTCTTTGCTAATGTTAATATCTTTTAAGGCATCTTTTCCTTCTTTCACCACTTTTGCAGAGGCAAAATAAGCCACTAAATTAGCTTCAGGAATATCATCTATCGCATATTTTTTTGCTTTTGAAAGAAAATAAAAAGTAGAATCAGGTTTATTTTCTGAGGCATATAATAAGGCTAAATTATTCGCAATTTTCGAACTTTTAGGTAGATTATTAAAAGCAGAACGCAACAAAAATATAGCATCTTTTGGTCTTTCGTCTTCGACTAATAATTTTGATAAACGAAGATAAGATTGCTCGTTAGGGGTACGTCCAAGCGCAATTTTAAGATAATTTACTTGGTCAGAAAAATTATTTTTGGTGGCGGATATAGTTGCCAATCCATAACAAGCACGCATATTTGAATAATCATTATAAAAAGCGTGTTCATAATAATTATTTGCCATTTCAAAATCAGCGTGAATAAAATAAGCATCGGCTTTCAAATTACTAACGGCTGCTGAAGAACGATAATATATTTTATGCCCCGCAGACATCGACAAACCAATGATTCCCGCCAACGCAAAATATCTCGCCCACACAAAATCAAAAGAAATTCCCTCAAACATTATCGTATGAACAGCCTGAGAATCACGCATCAAAGGAGGAAAATTAAAGATTAAATAGCCATAAAAAGTAATGCCAAAAGTTAAATAAGCATACAAAGTAAATTCTTTTAAGGCTAAAATAAGAGATTCATTCCCTAAAAAAAGAGAAAAATTAAGCGTTAAAAAAGCAACTATTCCCAATAAAATATACAAAAATGCACCTGTAGTTTTAAAATTGAAAAATGAAATATAAATGGCTTCACGCAAACGAAATCCCCAAACTCCTAAAATAGAAGCAACGCCTAAAAATATAAGAACATCAGGTAAAAATATACCTAATTTTAAATAACCTGTAAAATCAAAATATAAAAATAATAAATTAAACCAATAAATTGCGGTTAAAATCGTAAAATGAGTTGTATTTTGCGAGCCTGCTTGTGCGTTGTATTTTACCAATACATAGAAAAAACTTCTTACAATTTCTAAAGCGGTTAATATCACAAAAAATGCGGTCAAAATAATAGGCAACCACATTCCATTGACTACCACAAATAATAAAGGAAATTTAACTGCACTCATCGAACTAACAAAATATGCCCAAGAAGATAAAGCAATTAAAAAAATCAAAAAACGAATTCCTAAACCTAATTTAGTAAAAAAAGATTGAAAAACGTAACTTATTCCCCCAAAAATCACTACAGAAAGAATAAAAAGCATATTTTCGGGCAAAACTCGTAATAAATTAAGGTTTAAATTACTCAACCAAAATATAAAAATAGTCATACCAACAGCATAAGGAATAAATCTCATCTCACTTACTACCGCCAAAAGTCCTGCTAAAATAACCAAAAAAACAATTCCAAAATAATAATAATAATATCTATTTAATTGTAATGCTTCTACTTGATAAAAAATACGTTGGCTAAACATTTCGCCTTCCAAAGGAATATTAAACATTCCTAAATTTATTTCTGCAAAAGAATATTTTAGAATTTGTGTAATATCTTGTGTAATAAATGGTGCAACTTTATCTAAACCAAGTTGATAGGTATAAATCACTAAAAAAACATTCGTAAAAAATAAAAATAATAAAAGTATATAAGTTATTTGCGTCGATTTTTGCCATTCACGCCAAAAAAAAAGAGAAGTCATATTTATTGGAACTTTGTGTTTTAAAATGCAAAGTTACATAAAAAATCAAAAAATAATGATTATTTTAATTTTTTTATTTATCTTTGCAGTCGCGGAGCTATCACGTACCTAAATTAGATTGCAACAATATCTAACGCGGTTCTTTCGCTACTATTCAAAAGCCTTTATTTATAAAGGCTTTTGGTATTTATAAGGCTTTTTAATCAATCTCATTTTTCATTTCATCTATCAGTCATCAATTTGAAAAAATTGTTCTTATATTTTAAACTATTTTTTCGTTTTATTCGTTTATCAATTTAGTTTCAATATTTATTTTTCAAAATAATACTTTTATAAAAATGAAAAGAATTTTCTTAGCTATTTTTTTAGCTTCTTTTACCCAATTATACGCACAATCAACAGAGCCAAAAACTTTGGGCGAACATCCTAATGTTGTAAATGGTATTGCTATTACAAATAATGGATTGAAAATCGCAAGTGGTAGTACAGACGAAACGATTATGGTTTGGGACGTAGCCAAATCGAAAGCAGAAAAACCTTATAAAGCACACACAGGAGCAGTAAATTGCGTGGGTTTTAATTATGTAGGCGATTTAGTTGCCTCTGGAAGTGAAGATAAAATGGCAATTATTTGGAAAGTTGGCACAGGAAAACCATTGTTTACTTGCAAAGGTCATTCGGCTTCGGTCAATGCACTTACTTTTAGTACAGATAATAAATTTTTAGTAACGGCAAGTACGGACAAAACAATTCGTTTTTGGGACGTAAAAACAGGAAAAATGACAAGAAGTATTAAGGTTCATGATGATGCGGTTACTGCGATTGCGTATAGTCCTGATGGAAAAATAATTGCCACTGCAGCAGCAAAAGAGATAAAATTATGGGACGCTGTAACCTTAAAACCTATCAGAACTATCAAAGAAGAAGGAACAGAACTTTATTGGGGATTGGCATTTACCAAAGATGGAAAAACATTGGCTTCAGGAAGTGGACAAAGAGGCGGAGATGGAACAAATAGTTTGAAATTATGGAAAGTAATGAATGGCGTACTTATCAAAAATTTGGAAGGACATAAAGATGCCGTAAATACCGTTATGTTTACCACAGATAGCAAATTTTTATTGAGTGGAGGCGAAGACAATGCGTTGAAAGTTTGGAATGCAGCGACTGGCGAATTTATCAAAGATTTGAACGGACACACAAATCCTGTGCGTTCTGTGGTGGTGAGTAAAGATGGAAAAACGATTGTAACGGGTGGTTTTGATAAGAAAATATTTTTATTTGCGAATGAATAGATTTTGGAAATAAAACTGAAAAATATGTATTTTTTTATCATTCATAAAGAAATACATATTTTTTTCTTATTTTTCGAAAAAAAAGTTTAAAAATTTGTTGTTTTGTTAAAAAAAGTGTATATTTGCATAAACATTTAAGATAGTTTTAATGTTATAACAAAAAATAATTTATTACATTTAAAAAAATAAAAATATGGCAGGATTAAATAAAATCAGTTTAATTGGGCATTTGGGTAGAGACCCAGAATTGAGAGAAACTCCAAGTAGCAAAGTTTGTAGTTTTTCTTTGGCTGTAAGCGAAAAATATACAGACAAAGAAGGAAAATTGATAGAAAAAACCGAATGGTTTAGCGTTTCTTTTTGGGGAAATTCAGCAGATATTCCTATGAAATACCTCAGAAAAGGAAGTCAAGTATATGTTGATGGAAAATTAGGTTCAAGAGAATATTTGGATAAAGAAGGAAAAACCAGATTTGCTTTGGAAGTAAGAGGGCAAAATATTAGTTTATTAGGCGGAAATCCTGAAGGACAAACTCCTATAACTTCTTCATCAACCTCACAAGCCACTCCTCAAAAACAAGTAAGCGAGCCTTTGCCCGCAGAATTAGCCTCTCAAGAACAAGGTGGAGATGATTTACCTTTTTAAAAAATATAAAAATATAAAATCATGTGAAGATTATTTTTTTTTGCATGATTTTTTTTGTTTTTTGATAAATAATAATTTGTATTACTTTTCGTTCTTATTCAATATAATCTTTTTTTTTAATTTCTTATGAATGGAGAAACATACGTTAGTGCCAAAAAATATAAAAACTATCTTAGAAAATATTTTGAATATAGCAATCATAAAATAAAATTAGATAAATTTGAAAACAAAGTAATTCAAGGCGATTGTTTAGAAGTAATGAAAGAAATTCCAAACAATTCTATTGATATGATTTTGTGCGATTTACCTTATGGAACTACACAAAATAAATGGGATAGCATTATTCCGTTAGATGAACTTTGGAATCAATATGAAAGAATTATCAAAGATAATGGAGCGATTGTATTGACAGCACAAGGTTTATTTACAGCAAAATTAATTTTGAGTAACGAAAAATTATTCAAATATAAAATAGTTTGGATAAAATCTAAGCCCACAAATTTTTTAAATGCAAAAATACAACCTTTACGAAAACACGAAGATATTTGTATTTTCTACAAAAAACAACCTAACTATACTCCTCAAATGACTGAGGGAGAACCTTATGACAAAGGTATCAGAAAAGACCAATATTCTGGAAGTTATGGGAATTTTAAACCAAGTCACGTAAAAAGTAATGGAGAAAGGTATTCAAACGATATAGTTTTTTATGATGAGGAACAGGACGAATATCAAGATTTTATTTATTGTAAAACTGCTGAAAGTGAAGGAAAAGTATTGCACCCAACACAAAAACCAGTAGATTTAGGAAGATATTTAATCAAAACATATTCAAAAAAAGGAAATATTATATTGGATAATGCTTGTGGAAGTGGAAGTTTTTTAGTGGCAGCAATTTTAGAAAATCGAAGATTTATAGGCATTAAAAAAAATGAAAATGTATCTTTACACAAAAAAGAAAATATAGATTATATCGAAATTTGTAATCAAAGAATAAAAAAAGCTAATGAACAAGTAGAAAAAGAAAGTCAAATAATATCTTTATTTGATGAACCAATAAACAATCATTCACAAAGATTAAAAAATACAACTAATATTTTAGATAATATAATCAAATTTCTTAAACAAGTTTCTGATTATGTAATTCCACAATTAAAAAATCAAATAAATAAATTTTCTTCTTTAACTAATAATAATTTATGTTTATTTTTGAAATCTTAAAATGAAACATATTTTAGTATTTATTTTGTCTTACATAAATATGACAAAGAAAATGATAGAATTATCTACCTAAAAAAAATTACCAGCCAAAAATTTAGTAATAGCCATTATCGAAATAAAAATAAAATGTTTTACAACACAGACTGCATCGAAGGTGCAAAAAAATATTTAACTGATAATTCAGTAGATTTAATTATTACTGACCCACCTTATGGCATTGAGGGAGATTTGTTGCACAAACATTATAATCGTGATGAAAGTCAGGTATTAGATGGATATGTAGAAGTGCCGTTGGAGGAATATGCAGAATTTTCGATGCAATGGATAAAAGAAGCAGAAAGAGTGCTTAAATTTGGCGGAAGTTTGTATATCATTTCGGGTTACACTAATTTAGTTCATATTTTAAATGCACTCGAAAAAACAGAATTAAAATTGGTTAATCATATTATTTGGAAATATAATTTTGGTGTATATACCAAAAAAAAATATATTTCTTCTCATTACCATATTTTATTTTATCAAAAAAAAGGTGGAAATCCTACTTTTAATACTTTTGCAAGGTTTGGAGATAGCGAAAAAGATGACGAAAACAAATCTATGAATTATCAAGATAGAGAAGATGTTTGGCTTATCAACAAAGAATATAAACCCAATCAAATCAAAAATAAAAATGAATTGCCCACACAATTATTGACAAAAATAATTCAATATTCGAGCAATGAAAATGATTTGGTCTGTGATTTTTTCTTAGGAAGTTTTTCTACCGCAAAAGTAGCGTTGGGTTTGAATAGAAATGCTGTAGGATTTGAAAAAAATCCCATTGCTTTTGATTATCAAAACGAAGAAATCAAAAAAGTAAAAAAAGGCAGTTTGTTAGAAAATATCAGAAATCCAACTGAAAATAAATTATATAATCAAGGAAAACCACTCGCAGAAGAAGAAATACAAAAAATATTAACCAGATATACGTTATTACGTCAAGATGGGCATAATAAAAAACAAACCATCGATATACTCATCACCGAAACAGGCAGAGGTTATTGGTCTTTGAGTAATTTATTAGATAAAAATATCCACACAGAAAAAACAATAAAAACCGAGAAAAATACAAAAATAGAACAACAAAAATTAATTATTTGATGATACTTCAACCTAAAAAAAATTGGATATTTTCTCTAAAAATTGATATTCTAGTCCTTTTTTTGCCTGTTTGGTTGGTTTGTTTTGCTTGTTTTTTAATTCCTACTACTATTTTAGAGATGCAATTACCTTTGTGGTTGTGGGTTTTGGTGGTGATGGGCATAGATGTAAGTCATGTGTGGGCGACAATTTTTAGGACGTATTTAGATAAATTTGAATTTGAAAGACATAAAAAATTATTGATTTTTACGCCCATATTTGTTTTTTTAGTACTTTTTTTGGTGGCAAATATATTTTAGTCTTTGGACAATATTTTAGCGTTGGCTTTCTTTCAAGAAGTTTTATCTAGTGTTCAGTCGGAGTGAAAAATTCGTTTTTTATTTTGTAAATAGCATCTAAAAAATAGGCGTTAGGGAGCATCTAAAAAATAAACTACCCACTCAAAAAAACCTATTTTTAGTTCCCTCACCGCTGGGGAGGGTTAGGGCAGTGTTGTTAAATTCTTTTTTTTTAACAAGTAAAATAGAAATTAACTTGTATAATATTCTGTAAAAAATCTATAATATTTTGAAAATCTTATAGATTTGGCAAATTATATTTTGATTTGTAAAATAATTTATCTGACAAATATTAGAACTTAACAACACTGACCCCAGCCCTCCCCGAAGGTGAGGGAGTTTTTTTTTGTATAATATTTTCTACTTAGTCCCTTAACTCTTATTTTTTTAGATGAGAAACAGGTTTTTATTTCATTCTCCGAAAATTTGAGAAAGACTGAACACTATGTAACAATATGAATGACATTTTGAATTTACGATAAATGTGTTATTTAATAGTACATAGATATTTTTTTATTTTTCAAAGGTATATTATTGAGGTAAAATATTAAAAAATAGTTACGGAAGTTTGTCGTATGTATTTTTAATTATATTGTTTCAAAGTATTCAAATTATAGGCGTTAAATTTCAGGTATTAAATCTAATTTTTTTTGTTTTATACATTTATTTATAATATGCTCAGGAATATAATCATCAATTAAATGATCAAAACCCTCATCAATATTGAGGTATTTAAGAGTAGCTTTGGCATTAAATCTAGCATTTATGATGATTTTGAGGTCTAAAACACTCATTTTAGGTCTTTGATATTTTATTCTGTATTCTTTCAGTATTGCTTGAGCCACAAGCGTCATTGTAAAACTAAGTTCGACAAAATTGGTTAGATTTTCTTTTTTATAATATTTAAACCCTAACTTTTCCTTAAAATTAGGTAACAGGTTGTTTTTTAAATATTTTATCAATAATTATTTTTGCTTTTTTTGGTATTTCGTTATCATGCCATTTTCCATCAATTTTAATTTTTTTATG
>JAAFJG010000096.1 GCA_013298075.1 Cytophagales bacterium
TAACATTGAAAAAGGATTATACACTTTTTGATTGCCTAAAAAATTATAGCCATTGTACCAAAGTTTTACTTTGTCCGAAAAATCAGCATAAGATAAATTTTCCCTTTCTGCAATTTCTTTTAATTTCTCAGGAAAGTAATACTCTAATTCTGTTTGTGTATAACCCAATAATTCACCATATTTTGTGTGTAAACTTAAATCATTTAGATTATTCAAATCAGAAAAAATAGAAACTTTACTAAATTTTGTAATGCCTGTTAAAAAGAAAAAACGAATATGTGAATCCAATCCTTTCAAAGTACTATAAAAGTTTTTGAGAATATCACGATTTTTGAGCGCAATATCCATTTTATCTTTTTCTAAATAATCGCCAATCGGTTTATCATATTCATCAATCAAAATAACTACCTTTTCTATTTTGGATAATTCGATGATTAATTCATTGAAAATAGATTTGATAGTTGTATTTTTAATCTCTATTTGATATTTCTTAGCAGTTAGAAATAAAGTTTCTTTGATAGAATCTTCTAAACCTAATTTATCATAATCCAACAAAGTAAAATCAATTTTTATAATCGGATGTTTTTTCCACTCGATTTTTTCTTCAATCCAAAGTCCTTTGAATAATTCTTTTCTACCTTCGAATAAATAATATAGTGTATTGACTAACAAGGATTTACCAAATCTACGCGGACGCGAAAGAAAATAATAAGCACCTTGTAACATTTGAAAAATGTACTTTGTTTTGTCCACATATACATAATTTTCTTCTCGCAATTTAGCAAAATCTTGTATGCCAATCGGGTATTTTTGGTTTTCCATAGTTTTAAATATTTTTAATTTGTCTTTGATAATAGTAACTTTTACGAAACTATAACGTTTTTTATCCAAAAAAAGTTTGCTTACTTCTCACTTTATTTTTTTAGTTATAATCAAAAAAATAGTTCATATTTCTTGACTAATGTTTTTAATTATCAAAATTATTATATTTTTTCTAAAAAATATACACTCATTTTTGACAATTCCAAAATAAATACTACCTTTACACTCTTAAAATAAAAAGATTTTTTTTTTATAAAATTAACAATGAAAAAACAATATTTACTTTGGTGCATTATCTTGTGTTTGCACTTGTTTAGTATGAAAGCAAAAGCACAACAAAACAACATCTTTTTTTCGCAAGAAGAAATCTTACAAGGTGCGGCTCACCGCGACAAAACGTCTTACTTTATTTTTCAAGCTGGCTTATATGAGGGAATAACTACGCCACCCAAACAAGTCAATGTTACAGGAAGTTTTAGAGGTTGGAGTACAGATATGAATGATAAAAAATGGCAACTCCAACAAAGAAAAGATAAACTTTGGATAGTTGCTTTCGAAAATTTTAATCTTGATGTTATTCCACCAGGAGCGCAATTTAAGTTTAGAATCGATGATGGACAATGGCTTACGCCTGATGCTAAAAAATTCGCCAATGAAGAAGGTGGAAATTTAATATTTTTAAAAGGACAAAAAAAACCACAATTAAGAGCCGAAATCAATAAAAATGGTACAATTTGGGCTTTTGTAGAAGGTTTTGGTTTAGAAAGACCTCTTTCGCCTGCGGGTTATAAACTTACTAATTCACAAGGAAAAGAAATTCCGATTGCAGAAGTATATCCTAATACAAAGGAAAAAACATTGCTCAAACCTGCCACAACTATTGACCATAAAAAAGTATATTTTTTAGAATTAGTAAAAGAAGGTTTAAAAACTGCCGTTTCTTTTGATGGTTGGTTTAGAGAAGTTTTATCACAAAAAGAATTGGGTGCAAATATTTCAGCAGATGGTAAAAAAACAGACATCAGAATTTTTGTACCACGTGCTGATATGGTAAAATTATATCTATTTAAAAATCATACAGACAAAGAGGCTTATCAAACTATCGAAATGAAAGTTGATGCTGATGGCGTTTGGGAAACAACTATTAACGAAAATTTAAAAGGAGTTTATTATGATTTTACGGTGCATGGGGCAAAAGAAGAAGGAAACTTTTTTTATGAAACCGTTCCTGTGCATATTTCAGACCCATATTCGCGTGTGAGTGTGGATTCTTTTGGAAAAGGTAGAATTTGGGAACGTACCAAACCTGCTACTCCACTCAAAAATGGCAGACCAAAAATGAAAGATTTAATCGCTTATGAAGTGCATATCGAAGATTTTACAAATTTATTGCCTTTGCCCGAAAATTTAAAAGGTACAATTCCAGCCTTTCATAAAACAGGTTTGAAAAATAAAAAAGGAGCAAAAATCGGTTTTGATTATTTGACAGATTTGGGAATAAATACCGTTCATTTGTTGCCAATGCAAGAATTTTTACATTGGGAATCAAAAGATTGGCAAGCATCTTTCAAAAATGATAAATTTATGCAAGAGCAAGGAATCGATAAAGAATGGTATGAATGGGGATATAGAACCACGCACGCCTTCGCAGTCGAAAATAGATATAGACAAAAAGGAGGAGAATTTGGCACTGAACGGAATCAATTTAGAGATTTAGTGCAGGCTTTTCACGACAAAGGTTTGGCGGTTATTATTGATATTGTGCCTAATCATACAGGCGAAAATATGGACGGACAAAATTTATATCTGCATTTTAACGCCATTGACAAACAATATTATTACAGAACAAAAAATTTAAAACATATTGGAGAATATGGCAATGAAGTCAAAACTGAAAATCGCCCAATGACGCAAAGATGGTTAATTGACCAATGCAAACATTGGATAGATGAATTTGGTATTGATGGATTTAGAATTGATTTAGCAGGACAAGTCGATCAACAAACTTTAATCAAATTGCGCGAAGCGGTAGGAAAAGATGTGATTATTTATGGCGAGCCTTGGATTGGTTCGAATGACCCCGAATTTGAAAATAATCCTGATTGGGATTGGTATAAAAAAGATTCTCCTATTACATTTTTTCAAGATGATTCTCGTAATGCGTTCAAAGGGGCAGTTTCAAATCCTGAAAATAAATTAAAAGATAGAGGATATGCAGGCGGAGATTCGAAAGCAAAAGAAAAAGTAAAATTGGGTTTAACTTCTAAATTCCCCGAAGAAACAAGTCCTTTGAGTGGTATCAATTATTTGGATATTCACGATAACTGGGCATTAGCAGACCAATTCGCTACTAAAAATTGGGACGGAAGAATGGGAGTTGATGAAGATAATTATAAAATTGCAGCCGTTTTACTTTACACTTCGCAAGGTCCGATTGTAACGCATGGCGGAAGCGAAATGATGCGTTCAAAAGGTCTAGCAGAATTGAAAGAAACCATCAAAGAAACCAAATCAGGCATAAAAATTTATATTCACGGCAAACGTGATACGTACAATATGCGTAATGCGAATTTATTTTTGTGGGAAAATGCAGGCAAAAGCAAAGGCGAAAATGGTTCTTTTTGTGATTATAAAGGTATGTATGATTTTTGGAGAGGTTTAAATCGTTTGAGAGCAAGCAAATATGGCGAAGTTTTTAGAAACGAAGAAGCAATTCCTGAAGGATATTATGAATGGCATGGAGCAAAAAATGAGTATCAATTAGGTTATTTGGTGGGTCAACAAGTATTGGTTTTAATCAATACAGAGGAAAAACCTAATACATTTGAGAAAGTTTCTTTGCCTTCGGGAAATTGGAAATTGATTGCGAATAATCAAGCAATTGACCACGAAAAAGGCGTAAAAGATAAGGATAAAAAAATAGAAAAATTAGAAGGAAGTACTTCTCACACGATTAAAATGCCACCTTTGAGTATTAAAATTTGGGTGAAAGACTAATTTTTTTGATGCTGTCCCTAATTCGTTGCAATTTTTTTATTTTGGAACATTTGCTACAGTACAGACCTTGCATGCAACGTCTGTACAACGATATACTTTTTTTGCAACGAATTTGGGACAGTACCGATTTTTTTGTAAATATAAAAGTGTTAAATTTTTTAAATTACAAATCTCTTCAGGTAAATACTTTATCTGATTGCAACTTAAATCTAAATGCTTTATATTTTCTAATTTTCCAATTTCTGGTGGTATTTTTTCTATATTATTATGGTCTAAATACAAATATTTTAAATTTTTTAACTTGCCAATTTGTGATGGTATTTTTTCGAGATGATTATGACATAAATCTAAAGTTTCTACATTTTTTAGATTGCCAATTTTTGTAGATATACTTGTAATTTGGTTATAACTCAAACGTAAATCCTTCAGTCTTTTTAACATATAAATTGCTTTGGGAACTATTTTAATTTTCATTCCTACTAAGCCTATTTTTTCAAAGCTTGTTAATGGCGTTTCAAAATGATATTTATCTTCTTTCACCAAAATATTTATTAGTTTTTCGAGGTCTTTTAATTGACAACCAAAATAGTTTTTAAATTCCTCTTGATAGTTCTGGGCTAAAATCAATCCTAATCTAAAACTATCTTCAGTTGTACTTTCCAATAAAGATAAAAGGTTTTCAAATTCTGTGCTGTGCATTTTTTATAAATAAATAAATAAAGTATATACAGAATAAATACTATTTTTCAATTAACCAAATATTATTTTTTTAACACTTCAATAATCTCGTCAATACTCATTTTTTGTTGCTCTCCGTTTTGCATATTTCGGAAAGTCAATAGATTATTTTGCATTTCATCAGAGCCAATCACAATCACATAAGGAATTTTTCTAACATCAGCATACCCAAATTGTTTTTTCAATTTAGCACTATCAGGATAAATTTCAGTTTTAATATTTTCGTCTCTTAATTTTTTGACCAAAGGCAAAGCATATTTTTCGGCTATTTCATCAAAATTAGTAAACATCACTTGTGTAGAAGTTTGTGTATTTTCAGGAAATAATTTTAATTCTTCTAACACATCAAACAACCTATCAATCCCGAAAGAAAAACCAACTCCCGCCAAATCTGGCACACCAAAACTCGCTGTTAAATTGTCATAACGCCCGCCACCGCTCACACTTCCTATGCTTACTTGATTGATTTTTACTTCAAAAATTGCGCCTGTATAATAAGATAATCCGCGTGCCAAAGTCAAATCAAAATCTAGGTGCCAATCTTTTTCTAGGTTAAGATTAGGTTGAGAAATAGACAATAATTCAAAAATTTTATTCAAATCTTCGATGCCTTTTTTGCCTGCTTCTGACGAATTAAATTGTGTTTCTAAAATCTGTTTTTTATCATTCCAACTTCCTTTCAAAGCCAATAAAGGTTGAATTTTGGCTAATGAATCAGCCTCAAAACCTCTTTCTTTGAGTTCTAATTCTACTTTTTCGATGCCAATTTTATCTAATTTATCAATCGCCACACACAAATCTGCTACTTTATTGCCCGCGCCTGCTACATCAGCCAAACCTGTCAAGATTTGTCTATGATTTATTTTGATGGTAAAATCTGACACACCTAAATTTTTCAATACTTCGTTTATCATCAAAATAATATCTACTTCACACAACAAAGATTTTGTACCGACCACATCAGCATCACATTGATAAAATTCACGATAACGTCCTCTTTGAGGGGTATCACCACGCCAAACAGGTTGAATTTGGTATCTTTTGAAAGGAAAAGTTAATGTACCTCTATTCATTGCCACAAAACGAGCAAAAGGCACAGTTAAATCGTATCGAAGTGCTTTTTCACTAATTTTGGGAGTTAATTTTTTGCTTCCTTCTTCGAAGTCTTGGTTTGATATTTTATCTAAATAATTACCTGAATTTAAGATTTTGAAAATAAGTTGGTCGCCTTCTTCTCCATATTTTCCCGTCAAAACTTCTAATTTTTCGATACTTGGCGTTTCTAAAGGTAAAAAACCAAATTTTTCGAATACTTTTCTGATAGTTTGTAAAATATAATTTCTTTTCACCATAATTTCGGGTGAAAAATCTCTTGTTCCTCTTACTAAACTTGGTTGTGTAACTTGCATTTTAAATCAATTTTTTTGTTTTTTTGCAAAGTTAGTAAACATTTTTATAAATATTTTATTATTTGAAAAAATGATTGAAATTTTGAATTGAAAATGGATTTTTTTAATATTTCACCAAAAAATAAAACAAAAAATTTGTTTATCTCAAATAAAAATAATATCTTTATATGAGAAATTTTATTAGCAATTTGTATGGTGATTCGCCATAGTAAAAAGTGAACTTAGGCATACTTCAACAAACGCCTATGTCATTCAGCGTGCTAAGCAAGCTTACAGTAATAGTCGTTTCTGTGGGCAAGAAGTAATAAAAATAAAAAAAACATCTTTGAAAAAAGATGTTTTTTTTGTAATGATTATTCTGCTGCGGTTGCACTTGCCCCCGTTTCAGGTGAGCCTTCGCTTCGTATTTTGGCAATATGTTGGTCTATCCAATACAAACCTTGTCTTTCTTCTCCAATCATTTCGAATAAGTCCAAAATTCGTCTTGCTATAAATTCTTCTTCCATTTGTTCACGAATAAACCACTGCATAAATAGTTCAGTTGTATAATCACGATTTTTTCTACAAGCATCTACAATTCTATGAATAGAGTGCGTAACGGCAATTTCTTGTTCCAAACTTACTTCAAAAACATCTCTCAAACTTGCATAATCTTGTTGAATATCTGTTACTTCAGGTGAGATTGCTTTCGCTCCCGAATCGCCCAAATATTTAAAAATTTTAAGCATGTGTACGCGTTCTTCTTCTGTTTGCAACATAAAGAAATTTTCGCTATTTGTAAAACCGTGTTCGCCACACCAAGAAGCCATTGCTAAATATTTTGCAGAAGAACGGCTTTCCATTTTTATTTGCTCGTTTAATGCTGTAATCACTTCTTGAGAAAGTGCTGTTTTCATTCTTACCAAATCCTTTTTCATAATTTTGTTTAATTTTTTTTTGAATTATATTCATATTACTATTTGTAAGTGTAATTAGTTCAAAAAAAATGTTTTTTTTGGTAATATATACAAATTCTAAATTAAAATAAAGAAAAAAAGTACTTATTTTTAGTTTGATTTTGATAGTAAAAAGAAAAAATATAACTTTTTTAATACATATTTATATTTTTTTTTGTAAATACAAAAAAAAATGTTACTTTTGCCTAAATTTTATAAAAAATAAAAATGCTTTTTGAAATATTTGATAATTTAACCGAAATGAATAAAAAAATTCCCGCCAAAAAAATGGTGCAAGCACAAGCAGGGAAAACTAAAATTGCGTTGTTAAAAAATCAAAACGAAAAATGGATTGCTTTCAAAGATGCCTGTCCACATTTGCAAATCCCATTGACAAAAGGAGAATTGACAGACGATAATTGTGTATTGTGTACTTTTCATAGATATAAATTTTCATTAGAAAATGGAGAAGAAGTAAACGGAAAAAATACTTCTCCCTTGCGCTTTTTTGCGTTATTTGAAAAACAAAATAAACTTTTTGTAGAAATAGCCGATGAAGATTTGATAGAAAAGGACGAATTTAGCTTTTAATTTTTTTTAAAACACTAATAAATTTTTTTTAATTGTATGATAAACTTGTTAGAAACATCTCGCCTCAAAGATGAAATTGAGGAAAATCCATCAGATTATGAGAAAATTATCGAAAGTACAGATTTAGCCATTTGTATTACTGATAAATTTGGAAATTTTTTTGAAGTCAATCAAAATTATTGTAATGCTTATGGTTATACAAAAGAAGAATTGGTTGGAAATAGTTTTTTGATGGTTGTGCCTCAAGAAACGAAAGAAGAATTATCACATTTACATGATAAATTCATAGAAATTCAACTCGAAGTTTTTAGAACTTGGGAAGTGGTGAATAAACAAGGTGAAAAAATGAAAATTAGTGTTGATGCTGGTTTTACCGATAAAATCAATGGCGAACCGCACAAACTGACTTTTGTTCATGTAGAAAAATAAAATAAAAATCCTATAAAATTCAATATTTTATAGGATTTTTTTATGTTGATTGTCAATAAAAACCTTATTTTTTGTCGTAGGCTTCTCTTGTGTCTATTTTTCTATATTTTCCTTTTACTTTTGTTTCGCCTGCATCGCCTGCACTATATTTTTTACGAAACAAATGTCTATACCAAGGCAAACCTCTATATACTTTGCTTACACTGGTTTTCGCACCTGCTTTTTCCATAGAGCCATAAGAATGATTATGATCAATTACGACGTGGCACGCAGGGATTTTACAACGAGGTGGAATGCCACAATTTGAAAATAGAAGCATTATCAGACCCAGAATAATTCCTAATAAAGTATTTTTTTTCATTTTTTTATAAAATTAGTTCCTTTACTTATAACGTAAAAAATAAAATTTAGTTCTATTTTTTAGATGAAAATAAAATATAGATACAAAAAGTAAAACTAATAAATTGAAAAAGTTTGCAATACTTTTAAAAATGAATTTCAATAAAAATTAAAAAAAAGTTAAATATTTTTGAAAATAAATTTGGTTATGATATAAATTTGCTTTAATTTTGTACGTAAATCTTACATATATAATAAAAAACATAAAAACGTATTAAAATAAACTTCGAAAAAATGAAAAACCTTATTTATCAAAAATCAAAATCACAATTTTTAAGCCATTTTCCAAGTATTTTACCTATGGATCAGGCTTATGTACACGTGGGTATGTTTTTGGGTTGGATGCTCGAACACGATTTATATAGCGAAATTTTTGAAGACGAAGAAGCACATCAATTATTAAGATTTAATAATAAGGAAATTTCATGCTCACTTTTGAGCGCTTTATGGGACGGATATTTGGGAGAAGAACTTTTTAATGAAGAAGGAAACGATTTTTGTCATTATTATTACCAAAGTGGAATCTATCGAAGAGATTACCAAGAAACATTAGTAAACCAAATTCAAAACGGACACGTAGAAGATACTTGGGAAAACTATACAACATTATCTGCAAGAATTACGATTAGATATAAGGAATGGAAAAAGAATTTTCAAACTGTATCCGCTTAATGCATCAATATGCTTAACTTATCTTTACAAAATAAAAAAGCCCTTGTCGGTGGAAGTACACAAGGAATTGGCTTTGCCATTGCTCAAATTTTAGCAAAAATGGGCGCAGAAATTACATTGATAGCCAGAAATGAAGATAAATTAAAAGACGTTATCAAGGTTTTATCTACTGATTATCAACAAAAACATACCTATATTGTCGCTGATTATCAATTTCCTGATGAAGTGGCACAAAAAACAAAAATATTTATCGAGGAAAATAATATTTCTACTTGGGATATTTTGGTGAATAATACAGGCGGACCAGCAGGCGGTTCCATTCTGGACACAACTCCCGAAATGTTACGCAATGCATATACACAACATTTAATTTGTAATCAAATATTAGCACAAATTTTTGTTCCGTTAATGAAAAAAAATGGACAAGGAAGAATCGTCAATATTATTTCTACTTCGGTCAAAGAACCTTTGGAAAATTTGGGCGTTTCTAATTCTACGCGTTGGGCGGTGGCGGCTTGGGCAAAAACGTTGGCAACAGAATTAGCATCTTTTAATATTACGGTCAATAATATTTTGCCCGGTGCCACCAAAACTGCTCGTATTGATTTTATTTTAAATAATAAAGCAAAAAAAGAAAATATTTTGATAGAAGAAGCACAAAAAGAAATGGAAAATGCAATTCCGATGAAAAGATTTGCAGAGCCAGAAGAAATTGCGAATGGCGTGGCATTTTTTGTGTCTGATTTAGCCAATTATATTACAGGAACGAGTTTGGCGATTGATGGAGGAAGGACAAAATCTATGTAAAAAAAAAGGCGAAAGTTTTAAAACTTTCGCTTTTCTAAGAATCTAAAAACCACTTAAAAAACATAATCTCAGGAATATATGAAAAAGAACAAACATTGTTTGTAATGTCCTGTGAAAACCTTTCTCTTGTATCTGCAAAGGATTCCACTTATTTATGTAATCGTTTGCATTAAAGAAACCTTTATTATTTGGATTTCTTATTGCAAAGATAAAACGGATTTTAATACAATACTATTAACGAAAATTAAACTATGTTAATGAAAGGTTAAAGTTGTTAATAAAATATAGAAATATGTAAATTTTTCTGACTTTTATTATGTTTTTCTTCTTTTTCTATTGAAAAAAATGAGAAATTTTAATTTTCAATTTGATTTTCTGTATTATTTTCCAATTTTTCTTGGGCTTGTTTTTCTTTTCTAAGTGTAAAAATATAAAGATTTTCTACTTTGGTTCTTGCCCAAGGAGTTTTTCTTAAAAAAGCAAGGCTTGATTTGATGCTTGGGTCTATATTAAAACATCTTATATCAATGCGTTGTCCCAAATCTTCCCAACCATAAATCTCTACGAGATACGTTAAAATCATTTCTAAGGTTTTACCTTGCAAAGGATCTTCTTTTTTCTGAAACATATTTTTTTAATCTATAATTTTTGAGTTTTTTTGACTTTGCCATTCGAAGAATAGCAATATTTACAACTTCATAACGTTATTCGGCTGAAAAAAGTTTGTTTATTTTTATTTTTTTGGAAGAATTTATTGGTTCTTAGGAAATTTGTGCAGAAAATGGTTTTTTCAATTGTATTTTTTGAATTGCCTCCAGATTTATTTGGAGGATAATAACAATATGGGTGACATTAATTTAAACTGATGAAAAAAAGCATAAAAAAAGCTAAAAAAAGCATAAAAATTACTATTTTTGTTTTTTGAATAAAAAATAAAAAATAAAATATGCTTTTAAATACATTAA
>JAAFJG010000097.1 GCA_013298075.1 Cytophagales bacterium
ATCTCTTTTCATAATAAATAGTATAAATAAATTATTTTTTCGCAAAAATAAAAAAAAATAGATAAATAAACTATTTTTTAACTATATTTAATATTAAAAATACGTAAAAAAAATGTCGTTATCAAAGTAATATAGGCTGTTTTTGGTTATTCATATATAAACAATGAATACCTGTAAACATAACAAATACCCACTTCATTGTAGGATTTTTTATTTGTTTTTTTACTTGGTTAGGTAATGTTTCATTTTTTGTTTTTAGTGCTTCTCGGAGTTGTATTTCTAACATTGTATAAATTAAGAGTGATAAAGCCATTATCATTAGTACTGCTTCTACTCTTTCAGGTTTTTTAACAAAAATAGTAGATGCTTGAAATGCAGGGTCTTTCAAAAAACGAAATCCTTTTTCTACTTTACCTTGATCTTTATAGCCCAATAATTTCTGGCTTGGCGTAAGGTCTTTTTGATTACTTGCTAAGACAAAAAAACCAAGTTTTTTCTTCTTTTCTTCAAAATTTTCGGTTGAAATGCTTGATTCTGCCTTTATTTGATACCCTTTAATAATTTTGGGGGCATCTTTTTTGGGCTTACCTTTACCACTATAGCCTTCTAAAGTTATTATTTCTACCTTGGATAACTTGATATATTTACACTTTTTTTCAAAAATAGTAAATGTTTCTTGGGCATCTTGTTGGCAGGAAAATATTTTTTCACAAAGTTTTGAAAAAATATTACTTTCTTTCAAATAAGACTTGTTAAAAGACTTAGTGAAAGTTTCGAGCTCTCGTTCATAAGCTTTTTGTGAAAAAACTAAAAGCCATTCTTGCTCTACTCCTCCATAGTTACTTGTAAAATTTTGATACCTATAATTAGACAAAGAAGGTTCAGAAAAACACTCCATTTTTTCTGGTAAAACATTGTTTATCAAGTCTTTAACTTCTTTAATCGTTTCAGGAACACGGGTAAGCCAAGACCCATTTTCGCTTAATTCTTTTATATTTTCGGCACTATATAAAGCGCTATCAGCTACCCAACATCTGGGCGAAGGCACAGAAACAAGGTTATCTGTAAAAGATTTTATACTTTCTGTAAAAGTCTTTTTATCGCTACTATTACCATCTAAAACCTACATAAATAACGGCAAGCCTGAATTATTAACAATTAAATTAAAACAAATTTGGTTAAGGTCAGGACGATGATCGCGACTATATCCATGAGTAATATGAATACAAGCATCATCGTTTTGATGAGTATCACTATTGTAAGCCCCATCTACGTGAAAACTTGTGCTATCAAGATGATAAAACTGAGGGCAAGAGCTTAAACCTAATACTTCGTAGGCACGTTCACAGACAATACTGAATAATTTTGTTAAACCAAAATCATACAAATCATCTAAACAACGCCCAAGTCGATCATCATTTAGCATATTAGCACTAATACCTTCTCCTAAAAGATGAGCAATAGGTTTGTCAGAAAAAAACTTGGGAGTTAGATATAAACGCCTACCACTAAAACCTAAACCATTCATAATCAAGGCTTTCACACAATTACCTGTGCTTACTTTACGCTCATTACTGTTGCTTGGACATAAAGAATCTACCAAAGAAACCATTTTTAAGTCATCACACATACCTGCAATCAAACCTAAATGCCCTAAATCTTTACTTTCCATAGTCATCTCTGCCGTATTCATAATATAAATAAAAAATAATACCTAAAATCAACAAATCAAAAATAATACTAATTTTTCAAAATGATAATGCTATTTCCTTAAAATAGGGTGCGGAAAGTCGGATCTAAAAAAAAGTTTATTTATTTTTTCTTTTTTTTGATGGATTTTTTTTTATACAAATAAATACTAAAAATAATTTGATGCTGTCCCAAGTTCATTGCAAGAAAATTTACCAAATAAATTTCCTAAGAAACAAAAAAATATTTTTTAGCTTATTTGTTTGTATTTTCATAAATAATATCTAATTTTGCACAGAAAAAAAACGGGGTGCCTTACTTTCAGGCTGAGATTATACCCATTGCACCTGCTACGGATAATGCCGATTCAGGGAAAATACTTTGAGTTTTTCAGAAATATATTTCTTGAAAAAACTTATCACATCTCAACACCGATTTTTTTAAAAAAGGTCTTTTAAATTTAGTTTAATCCATTTTAAAAAAAATCATTATGAAAAAATTATTTCTTTCTCTTCTTTTATTATCTTTATTTTTTGTACCTATATTAGCACAAAACACAAAATTATCGGGTATAATTATCGATAGTATCACACAAGAACGCATTGCCAATGCCTTTGTTTCTCTCGATGAAAAATACGTTACACAAACCAATCAAGCAGGTTTATACGAGTTTGATAACATCGAAAAAGGTACTTATACGTTTTTGGTGAAAGCTGACTTTTATGAAATTTATACCCAAAAAATAGAAATAAAAGAATTTCACGTCATAGAAATTGGATTAAAACCAGCCAATACCATTATTGAATGTTTACTAATGCCAATCAAAAATTTGGAAGAAATTACTATCAATGCCACCAGAGTTACAGACGAAAATGGCGTGGCTTATACCAATATCTCCAAAAAAGAAATCGAAAAATTAAACGTAGGACAAGATTTGCCTATATTATTAAATTTTCAACCTTCTGTCGTCAGCACCTCAGACGCAGGAGCGGGCATCGGATACACAGGCATACGCATACGCGGGAGTGATGCGAGCAGAATCAACGTAACCATCAATGGAATTCCTGTCAATGATGCCGAATCGCAAGGCGTTTTTTGGGTCAATATGCCTGATTTTGCCTCGTCTGTGGGCAGTATTCAGATGCAAAGAGGCGTGGGTGCCTCTACCAACGGAGCAGGAGCATTTGGCGGAAGTATCAATATTCAAACGGATAATATCAGCCAAAAATCTTTTTTAACGCTCAATAATTCTTTTGGAAGTTTCAATACTTGGAAAAATACGATTAAATTTGGTACAGGAAACATCAAAAATCAACGTATGAAAAATGGCTATTTTGCCTTAGAAGGAAGATTATCAAGACTCAATTCTGATGGTTTTATAGACAGAGCAAAAACCGATTTGCGTTCTTATTATTTGTCAGGTGGTTATTTTTCGAATAATACAATTATAAAATTAATTGCATTTTCGGGCAAAGAGCAAACCTATCAAGCGTGGAATGGCGTACCAGAATCACGTTTGAGAAATGACACACAAGGTATGCAAAATTATATTATCCGCAATGGTTTGGATAATGCAGACGCACAAAATTTGCTGAATGGCAACTCTCGAACTTATAATTCTTACACATATAACAATGAAATTGACGATTATCAACAAGATAATTATCAAGCATCTATCAACCAAAGAATACGTGATTGGGATTTTAATATTTCTTTTCATTATACCAAAGGCAGAGGTTTTTTTGAGCAATATCGAAAAGATGATAAGTTAGAAAATTATAATTTAGACAATGTAACGATTGGCAATCAAACCATTACAAAAACTGATTTAATTCGAAGACGTTGGTTAGATAATGATTTTTATGGAACTGTTTTTTCTGCGAATTATGATAGAGGTAAAATTGATTTGACTTTTGGTGGCGGTTGGAATACATATCAAGGTAAACATTTTGGAGAAGTAATTTGGGCAAAATATGCTTCCAATGGCAATATTCGCCATCGATATTATGACAATGATGCCACTAAAAAAGATTTTAATTTATACACAAAATTAAATTATAAATGGACAACAAAATTAAACACAACTTTAGATATACAATATCGAAACGTTGGATATAATTTTGTAGGTTTGGCAAATGATAATTTTGGAATCAGAACAGTCAATCAAAACGTAAATTTTAATTTTTTTAATCCAAAAGCGGCAATAAGTTATAATTTTGATGATAATACACAAATTTATACGTCATTTTCAGTAGGCAATAAAGAGCCAAATCGTGATGATTTTACACAATCTTCGCCACAAAGTCGACCAAAAAACGAAACTTTATTAGATTATGAAATGGGTATTAGAAAAAAATATAAGTCGATCAATTTTCAAATCAATGGCTATTTTATGGACTATCAAAATCAATTAGTTTTGACAGGACAAGTCAATGATGTGGGCGGATATACTCGAAAAAATATTGCAAAAAGTTATCGTGCAGGCGTAGAATCGGAATTTGCGTGGAGAATTATGAATAATTTTACTTGGCGAATCAATGCTACTTTTAGTCAAAATAAAATTCAAAATTTCAAAGAATTTACTGATGATTATGACAATGGCGGACAAATGACAAAAGATTTTTCGAAAACAGATATTGCTTTTTCTCCTAATATAATTGCGGGAAGTATAGTAGAATATAATCCTTTCAAAAATTTTACTTTGGGTTTGATGTCTAAATACGTTGGTAAACAATATTTAGATAATACAAATGATGAAAATAGAAAATTAAACGCTTATTTTATGCAAGATATTCGTTTGAATTATATTTGGAAGCCAAAATTTGCCCAAGAAATAAATTTTAACTTATTGATAAACAATATATTGAATGCGAAATATGAAAGTAATGGTTATACCTATAATTATATTTCAGGCGGTGAAAGAATTGTAGAAAATTTTTATTTTCCACAAGCAGGCACTAATTTTTTGTTTGGAATGGGCATAACATTTTAAAGAAAATATTATTTTTCTAAAACTTAGTGAAAACTAAGTTTTAGAAAAATATTTATATTTAATATTAAGTAAGCATACCACCATCTACTTGCAAAACTTGTCCTGTGATATAAGTAGATAAATTTGAACCTAAGAAAACAGCACAATTTGCTACATCTTCAGGCGAACCACCTCTTCTCAAAGGAATTCCTTTTAACCATTCCTCTTTGTTAGCCAAATCGTGAGTCATTTCTGTTTCAATAAAACCGGGAGCTATCGCATTAGAACGAATATTTCTTGAGCCTAATTCTAAGGCTACCGATTTTGTAAAACCAATAATTCCTGCTTTTGAGGCTGCATAATTGGCTTGTCCTGCATTCCCACGAATACCAACCACAGAAGTTAAATTGATGATAGAACCATTTTTTTGTTTCATCATTTGCTTCATCGCTGCTTTGGTAAGGTTAAAAACAGATTTTAAGTTGATAGTAATCACAGAATCCCATTGTTCTTCTGACATTCTCATCAACAAACCATCTTTTGTAATTCCTGCATTATTGACTAAAATATCTAACGCACCAAAATCAGCAATGACTTGATTGACCAAAGTTTCTGCTTCTGTAAAAATAGACGCATCAGAACGATAACCTTTTGCTTTAATTCCCAAAGCCGTTAGTTCTGCCTCCAAAGCCTGTCCTTTTTCTATACTTGAAAGATACGTAAATGCTACGCTTGCCCCTTGTTCTGCATATTTTAAGGCAATAGATTTACCGATTCCTTTTGATGCTCCTGTGATAAGAGCAATTTTTCCTTCTAATAATTTCATTATTTTTTTGATGATTTAAAAATAAATTATCGATACATGACCGCTTTAATGGCTTTGATAGTTTTTTCAGCATTGGGCAAAATAGCCTCCAATAAAGTCGGTGCATACGGCACAGGTACGTCCATACTATTGACTCGAATAATAGGAGAATCCAAATAATCAAAAGCAAAACGTTGTACGTGATAAGTAATTTCAGACGAAATAGATGCCAAAGGCCAAGCCTCTTCCAAAATAACTAATCTATTTGTTCTTTTCACAGAATCAACCACTGCTTTATAATCGATAGGTCTAACGCTACGCAAATCAATTACCTCCACCGAAATTCCTTCTTTTTGTAATTCTTCAGCCGAAGCCAACGCTACTTTTACCATTTTTCCAAACGTTACTAAAGTAACGTCTGTGCCTTGTCTTTTTGTATCTGCGACACCGATGGGTAATAAATATTCGCCTTCGGGTACTTCGCCTTTGTCTCCATACATCAATTCAGATTCCATAAAAATAACGGGGTCTTCATCTCTGATAGCACTTTTTAATAAACCTTTTGCATCATAAGGATTGGCTGGGACAACTACTTTTAAACCGGGTGTATTGGCATACCAATTTTCAAAATTTTGTGAATGTTGTGAGCTTAACATACCTGCATTGCCTGTAGGCCCTCTAAAAACAATCGGCACAGAATATTGTCCACCTGACATAGACATCATTTTAGCGGCACTATTGATTACTTGGTCGATTGCCACCAAAGAAAAATTAAAAGTCATAAATTCAATAATAGGACGCAATCCGTTCATAGCTGCTCCTATCCCAATTCCTGTAAACCCTAATTCAGCAATAGGAGTATCGATGATGCGTTTTGCACCAAAAATATCTAACATACCTTGGCTAACTTTATACGCTCCATTGTATTCTGCTACCTCTTCTCCCATCAAAAAAATGCGTTCATCTCTGTGCATTTCTTCTGTCATTGCCTCTCTTAGGGCTTCTCTAAATTGAATTTCTCTCATATATTTAAGATAAATAAAGTTTATAAGTCTTTTTATTGTTGCAATTTTAATATATAATTGTAAAAATACCAAAAAAAAGAAATGAAAGTTTATTATTTCTTTTAAAATATAAAAATATTTTGTTTGGATAGATTAAAAATGAGGAAAAATTTTTTATTATTTATTGAAATTATTTGCTTTAAAAATACATCTAAAAAATAAGCAAAACTAATTTATGTTTTGGTTTATGGGAAATTATTATCAACCTAATTTTATTCTACTATAAATATCAATTTGAGAAACACAGAAATTTCGGCTAAAGCCAAATATCAAATTATATGTTATCCTCCAGATAAATCTGGAGGCAATTCAAAAAAAACATTTTCCACATAAATTTCCTAAAAACCAATTTTTTTGTATATTTGCATAAGTAAAAAAATGTAGGTCAAAAAATAATTGAATGACTTAAAATAATCACAATAATATGATAGATAATCAAATCAAAATTAAAAAAATGAAACTTTATTTTTCTTTATTTTTCTTCTTATTTTTTTGTTTATTTCATATTTATTTATCCGCCCAAAAAAATACATATCTATCTTTTGAGCATTTATTCGAAGGTAAAAAAATTGAATTAGAAAAACCAATCATTACAAAATTGGGGGATACCATTTATATTTCTCGATGTCAATATTATATAGGAAATATTACTCACGAGAAAAAAACAATAAACGATAATTATTTTTTAATTGGAATAGATACCAATCAACACATCAAAAAAATTGAATTAAAAAATTTTATTCCACAAAAAAAACTATATTTTTCTGTTGGAATTTTACCTAAACATAACCAAAAAAATAATCAAAAAAATAATCAAAAAAATAATCTCATCAAACAAAAAGGAGATTTAGATTTAAGCAAAGGTATGTTTTGGACTTGGGAAAATGGGTATATTTTTTTTAAATTAGAAGCGTATTTTTTTGTCAATCATCAAAAAAAAGGTTTAATTTTTCATTTAGGAAGTAATGAATGTTTTAGAAATATTGTTTTTGATAATTTTATCGCACAAAAAAATAATACATATCCAATAGAAGTTCATCTCGAAAAATTTTTTCCACCAAAAAAAATAAAAGAGTGGACAAATCAAAAAGGAATGACCATTATGCAAGGCGAAAATGCAAAAGAATGGGCTGATAATTTGCCTTTTTTATTTCAATTAAAATAAATTTTGGAGATAAAAAAATGTACGTTTTTATACTTGGTGTTTTTGATTTTTGACAATTGATTCCATTGTCCATTCTATTTTTTGAATAAAATTATTCTCTCGAACCATACATTTTTCAATTTGACAAATCGCACATGAGGTGGGCAAACATGGGTCTACGTGGATAAACATCTCGCTGGTTTGTGGGTGTTTTTCTAACATTATATATTCCAATTTTTTGACTTCATCATGGGCTTTTTCTAAATCCCAATAATACGGAAGTGTGAGATGTGCGTCAATATGCAAATGTTGTCCATATTGAATGATTCGTAAATTATGAATATCAATCCACGATTTTTCTCTATTTTTATTTAATATTTCTACGACTTCCGAAAGTAAAGGCGTATTGGCTTCGTCCATAATTCCCGCAGTGGCTTTTCTGACTAATGAAATTCCTGTAAGAATAATAAAAACCGCAAAACCTCCCGCTAAAATGCTATCTAACCAAAAAATATTAGTAACCAAAATCAATATCAAACCCAATAAAAGTCCTAAACTCGAATAGGCATCAGATTGTAAATGATGTCCATCGGCTTGCATTGTCATTGAACGTTGTTTTTTTCCTATGAAAATTAAATAATAACCCACCGAAAAATTAACCAAAGTAGAAATAATTGTTAAAATAATTCCTAATGCCAATTCTTCAATTTTATGAGGATAAATAAATGAATAAATCGATTTAATTATCATTCCCAAACCTGCCAACACTATCAAACCACCTTCAAAACCAACAGAAAGAAACTCAACTTTTCCATGCCCATAAGGATGATTTTCGTCCCTGGGTAAATGCGCCAAATGCAAACTAAACAAGGCAAAAGAGCCAGCAATGACATTGATTATTGACTCCAAAGCATCGGTTAGAATAGCATCAGAATTAGTAATAAAATAAGCCCAAAACTTCACTATCATCAATGTAATACTAATAATAAGCGTTTGGGCTAGAATTGTTTTTAATTTTTTTGGCATTTATATGAATTTTTTTAAATCACTTAATTGAATTTTGCCTTCGTAAAAAGATTTACTGAAAATAACAGCATATACTCCAATTTCATCTAATTTAGCAATGTCATCGGCATCTCTAAGACCGCCACAAGCCAAAAATTTAACTTCAGGAATCTTTGCAATTAATTCTTCGTATAATTCAAATTTAGGACCCAACATAGTGCCATCTCTTGCAATTTCTGTTGTTTTGACGTAAGAAACGCCTCTTTCTGCAAAATTACGAATGTGGTCAAATAAATCAATTCCTACATTATTTTTCCAGCCTTTTGTTCTGACGATATTATCCAAAGCATCCGCTGCTAAAATAATTTTATTTGCTCCATAAGAAATCAACCAAGACTTAAATTTTTCGGGTTCTTCGATAGCTACCGAAGCCAAAGTCATCGTTTTTGCACCAAATTCGAATACCGTTCTTACATCACCATCACTCGAAATACCGCCTGTGTAATCAATGTTTAATTTTGTGTATTTAGCAATCATTTCCAAGATAGGATAATTGACTACACGTCTTTGTTTTGCACCATCAAGGTCAATAATATGCAGATGAGTAAGTCCTGCATCTTCAAATTCCATGGCTAAATCTAATGGATTTTTGTCATAAATAATGACATCATCTACGTCGCCTTTGCGAGTTTTTACAACTTTGCCTCCTTTGATAGGCATGGCAGGAATTATTTTTATCATAGTTGTATTTACCTCCTCTCCATTTTCCCCATCAAGAGAGAGTTGTGATAAAATGTTTCCTTTGGGGGTAAGGTTTTTTTTGCAAAGATAAATTATTTATTCTAAAATTAAATAATATTAAAATAAAATTTACAAAAAATTATAAAAAAATTTGATTGTTACAAAATTTATGTGCAATTTGTGATTAAAATAGAAATTGCATTTGTTTCATTTATTTTGAAATATACAAAAATAATGTGTGATTTAGTTTAATAACGATATTTTTTTATGCTACTGTTCAGTCTTTCTCAAATTTTCTGAGAATGAAATAAAAACCTGTTTTTCCTCTAAAAAATAGGCGTTAATGTCTATTTTTTAGAGGTTAGGTTCTTACCTATCTTTGGACTAATAACAAGTAATCCTGATATTTTCTAATATCAGGACTTAAAAGTAATGTTAGTGATTCACTGAATGTCTTTTTTCCTCTTTTTTTTAAGTTATGTATCCATTCAAAAAATTACATAAAATCGTAGTTTTTCTTCACTAATTCATCTATGTAGACGAAGCCAACTCTTTAATAATGACCATATTCTGTTTCTTGCGTATTACAATGAACTTCATCAAACTCATCATTATCTTCATCTCTGGCATATTCACCTGTTCTATGATTCACCGTTTTATGTTCATGACCTCAAAGAACTAATTTCCTATAAATATTATATTCATCTGTATAACCGACTTTCCGCACCCCTGTTTTAGTTTAGAGTATTTACTCAAAAAAATATAAATATTTAAAAATTTACACATAAAATATATTTAATTTATCTGAAAATTTACCCGATTTATTAATTTTTATTCAGTTTATTGTTAAAATAAAAATTATTAGATGATTTTGCCAATAAATTCTCGAATTTTAACGATAATACTCATTTTTAAAAATAGGGTGCGGAAGGTCGGGTATAAACTAAACTACCTTTACTAACAATAGAAATGATGATGCGCTTAATTTTAGTTTCTTGAACCTTATTAACTACTTACAAATTATACTATTACTACGCTGAACAAAATCTACAATAAGATTTTTCTCACTTGTGCTGATTTCATTTCATCTTCAGGTTAAACGCACCTAATAAGCCATATTTTTTAATAATTCCTTTAAATATTTATCATTCCAGCCTGCTTTTTTTCTTCGTTCTTTTATACTATGTTTATCGTCTTGTAAAGTAAGTGCTTTGAGT
>JAAFJG010000098.1 GCA_013298075.1 Cytophagales bacterium
ACCTTTGGGGAGGGCTGGGGTGGGGCATAATTTGACTAAAAAGCCCCACCCTAACCCTCCCCAGCGGTGAGGGAACTAAAAATAAGTTTTTTTGAGTGGGTAGTTTATTTTTTATATGCTCCCTTACTGGGAAATTATACTTTCAAAAATACTTAATTTTATATTTTTCCAAAATTATAAAACTTTGAAAGTCATAAAATTCCTATCATAAATCTACTTTTTTTACCATTCAATCACATTTTCAAAAATTAATGATTTTTTAACGAAATATAAAGTAATAAAAATAACATTATTCTAACTAATCAAGTTATTGATTTGTGTTATTAAATTATAAAAAATGAGAAAAATATTTTTACTTGTTATTTTTTTACTTTTATCTTTATCTGTATTTGCTCAAAAATTCAGTATCAAAGGAAATTTAAAAGATTCCGCGCAGGTGGTTATTCCTGTCGCAACCATTATGTTATTAAGCCCAACGGATTCGAGTTTGGTGCAATTTACTTCCGCAGATGATTTGGGTGCATTTAATATGCAAAATATTTCTCCCGCTCAATATATTCTAAAAATTACTTCGATTGGCTATGAAACTTACATTCAAAATCTACAAATGACTTATAGTTTGAATTTGGGAACAATAAAAATGAAAGAACAAATGTTGAAAGAAGTAGTTATCAATGGCGAAAAAAATCCAATTACTATCAAACAAGATACGATTGAATTTAATGCTGGCTCTTTCAAAACTCGTCCTAATGCTGCTGTGGAAGATTTATTGAAAAAATTGCCGGGCGTAGAAGTAGATAGAGAAGGAAACATCAAAGCACAAGGACAAGACGTGCAGAAAATTTTGGTGAACGGAAAAGAGTTTTTTGGCAATGACCCAAAAACTGCTACCAAAAATCTTCCTGCTGATGCGATTGATAAAATACAAATTTTGGATAGAAAATCTGACCAAGCCGCTTTTACGGGCATTGATGATGGACAAAAAGTAAAAACTATCAATTTAACCACCAAAAATAAAGATAAAAAAATGTCTTTTGGAAAATTTATGGGTGGAATTGGAACAGAAAGTCGATTTGAAGGCAAAGGAAATTTTAATATTTTTGATAAAACTAACCAAATTTCTGTGATTGGAATGGGTAATAATATCAACCAATCAGGCTTTTCAGTGGGTGATTATATGGATTTTATGGGACAAGGACAAGGTATGGGCGGAATGGGCGGAGGACGTGGTGGTGCGCGTATGATGGGTATTGACGGAGCAGGTTCGACAGGTATGCCTTTGAATTTTAACTCAAATAGAAATGGTGGGAATTTCGGAATTTTACAAAATATTGCAGGTGGCGTAAACCTAAATAGACAACTTTCTAAAAAAGTAGAATTGAATGGAAGTTATTTTTTAAGTACATTTAATAATTTGGTAGATAAAAGCCAAAATCGTGAAACATTTGTGCCAAATGCGTCTTTTTTAGCCAATCAAGTCGATAATCAACGCAATGTAAATTATAGCCATAGATTAAATATGACCGTAGAATATAAAATTGATTCTTTAAAATCTTTAAAATTTACGGGAAATGCAGGCTATAATCAAACTGAAAATACATTGTTGAGCAACGCTGCCACTACCAATAATTTAGATATTTTACAAAATACAAATCAAAGAAACACTATCAATAATTCTGATGGATTAAATTATAATTTCAATTTATTGTATCGCCAAAGATTAAGAAAAAAAGGTAGAACCATCTCGACTAATTTGACTGCGACAGGAAATAATCAAGCACAAAATGGTAATTTAAACTCAATCAATAGATTTTATACTCCTACTAATTTTAATATTGCCTTATTACAAGGCAATACACAAAACAATTATAGTCAAGGATATGGCATCAAAACTGCTTATACTGAACCCTTAGCGGCAAAGGTTTTTTTGGAAATTAATCATCAATATCAATTCAATAACAACGAAGTTTCGAGAGATGTATTTGATATAAATGGAGATATTCGTACTATCAATACCAATTTAACGAATGCTTTTGATAACACTTTTCAGTACAATAGAGTAGGAACAAATTTGCGTGTTACACAAAAAAAATATAACTTTTCTTTTGGCGCAAGTGGACAATTTTCGGCTTTGCAAGGTAATTTTTCGAATGGTACTTCGGTGCGTAGAAATTTTGATAATATTTTGCCAAATGCTCGCTTAAATTATAATTTTGCGATGAACAAAGCCTTAAATTTTAATTATGATACAGATGTGCGCGAGCCTTCTATCCAACAATTACAACCTGTTGTCAATAATACAGACCCATTAAATATATCAAGAGGAAATGCAGATTTAAGACCCGAATATAATCACAGAGCAAGCCTTAATTTTTATAAATTTGATATTGTCAATTTTACGAATTTGTTTATGGGCGTGAATGCTAATTATACAAAAAATGCGATTACAACTGCTCAAACCGTTACCGAAAATTTTATTCGAACTTCACAACCTATCAACACAAGTGGCTCGTGGAATGTAATGAATTATGTAAATTATGGTTTTAGAATCAACAAACAAAATAGATTTAACGTGGGGACAAATGTAATGTTTAATCAAAGCATCAACGTATTGAATAATCGAGAAAGCAATATCAATCAACAAAATTTAGGTGGAAATCTACGTTATGATTTGACTTTGAACGATAAATTTGATTTGACTTTGAGAGGTGATTTGAGCCATCAAACCACTAAATATGATTTTAATGCCAATCAAAATCAAACATTTTTCAATGAAACCTATACGTTGCAAAGTAATCTAAATTTAGGTACAAAAGCGTGGATAAGTACTGATATGAATTATATGATTTATAGAAGTTTAACCACTAATTTTTATCAAGAATTACCTTTATGGACTGCTTCTATTTCTGCTTTTGTATTGAAAGATAGCAAAGGCGAATTAAAATTTTCAGTTGTCAATTTATTGGATAGAAACTTAGGTGTTACTCAAAATGCGGGTGCAAACTATATCCAACAAGAACGTATTAGTTCTTTGGGTAGATTTTTTATGCTAAGTTTTACTTATTCTTTATCAAAAATATCAAAACCCACCGAGCGAAAAGGTATGCAAAGAATAATGATGGGCGGTTAATTATAAATATAAAAACTTCGTGCAAATTTATTTTGTTTATTTGATTTTTCATTTGGAGTTTGTCAAGTCTTCGAGATTGACAAACTCGGAATGAAAATTTTTTATTTATTTCGAATTACTTAATTTCATAAAATAACATATATATTTGCAAAAAAATAATTCTATGTCTATTTTATTTTCGCAACCTGATTGGCAACTTTTTACCAACTTAAATACGCTCCCACAACAAGCGGGAATTGCTAAACATTTATTGCCAAAATTAGTCATTAAAGAATTGATAGACAATGCTTTAGATACTAATTCGGCTGTCGAAATTTTTCACGAACAACCTGAATTATGGACTGATATAATTACGATTCGAGACAATGGACAAGGCATTGATGGCACAGATGACGAAATTGCTTATCTTTTTTCTTTGCGAAGACCTTTGACAAGTTCGAAACGTTTGCGATTGCCACAAAGAGGTGCGTTGGGTAATGGGTTGCGTGTCGTGATGGGAACGGTTTATTGTATGAATGGACAATTAGAAATTGCTACCAAAGGTCGAAAAATACAAATTATTCCGCAAGATGATGGCTATAGTAAGGCAATAAAAATAGAAAATTGGACAGGAAAAGGAACGGAAATAAAAATCACTTTCAAAGAAAATTTATTTGGCGGAAAAGATTTGTTGCAATGGGCAAAATATGCCCTCAAAATGCCACAAAACGTTATTTATGAAGGAAAAACAAATGCTTTTTGGTATGATTCGGATAGTTTTTATAACTTATTATTGAGTTTGCCAAAAGAAGTAACTTTGTTAGATTTTTTAAAAGAATTTAATCCAAATTATGCTAAAAATATTATTCAACACATTGATTTTGATACTATTACAAGAGAAAACGCAGAAGAATTATTGACTAAATTAAGAGAAAATGAAACGATTTTATTACCCAAAAAATTAGGAAAAATTGGAGAAATGAATGATTTTCAAGGATATGCTTGTGTATTTTCTACGATGATTATTCCTGCGTCCAAAGGTAAATTAGAGGCGAATATTCCTGTGGTGATTGAAAGTTTTATCCAAGAAATAGATACAAATTCGAATCAAAACTGCACAGAAAATGTTTTTTTTGTCAATCGAACTCCTATTGTAGGTGATATTAATTTTCAATTTTTGGAAAAGAAAATTTGGTTATATGGCTGTGGATTACAAGAAATGATAGAAATACCCAAATTTAATACTCCTTTTTTTGTTTGGGTAAATATTTTAACTCCCTATATGCCGATTGTGAGCAATGGCAAAGAACCCGATTTTTCTTTGTTAAATGTGGTTATCAATGAATCTATTTTAAAAGCAATCAATCATTTTAAAAAAAATCTACCCAAAAAAATAATTCAAAATCAAGCGGGAGAATTGATAGATAAAATTCCTTCACAAAAACAAATTGTATTAGAAAATTTAGAAAAAGCCATCGATAAAGCCTCTGGAAATGGAAAATATCGTTATTCTTTGCGACAATTATATTATGCTTTGCGACCTTTTGTGATGCAAAATACAGGAAAAGAACTCAAATATGCCCATTTTAATATGCTGATAACAGAATTTGAATTTGAAAAAGGAGAAGATTTGAAAGGCGTTTATAGAGATGAAAGAGGTACGCTTTTGCACCCACATACGCAGGAAGAAATAAAATTAGGGACAAAAAATATAGAAAAATACAATCGACCTATTTTTAATTTTAATAAAATTATTTATTCTGAAAAAGAAGGTTTTTTTGAAATTTTGAAAGAAGCAAATTTTCCCGAAAAATTTGATTGTGCGTTATTGACTTCCAAAGGTTTTGCGAGCCGAGCGGCAAGAGATGTGTTAGATTTGTTGGCAGATACTGACGAAGAATTGCAATTTTTTTGTTTGCATGATGCAGATTTGTCAGGCACATTGATTTATCAGGCTTTGCAACACGCCACCAAAGCACGCCCAAAACGCAAAGTAAGCATTATCAATTTAGGTTTAGATGCGTGGGAAGGTTTGGCAATGGATTTAGAAGTCGAAAAATTAGAATCAAAACAAACCAAAACTCCCGCTGCTTATGTGTTAGAATTTGATAAAAATTTCGATAATCCAAAACCATTTCATTTTCCAAAATATGAAAATTATACGGCTTGGGAAGATTGGCTCAAACATTATAGAGTCGAACTAAATGCCATGGATACGCCTACTTTTATCGATTGGCTTTCTGAAAAAATTAGACAATACGACAAAGGAAAAGTGGTGCCGCCTGAAAAAAAATTGGTAGAAGAAGCAAAAATCACTTCTGAAATTACTTTAAAAGAAAAAATTAAACAAGAAATTTTAGCAAATTTGCCTTTAAATCAATGGATTGAAGAAAAATTTTTGAAAGAAATGCCATTGATACAACAAAAAATTGACGCAATGGATTGGGAACAAACACTCAAAGAAAATTTATCAAACGAAAATATAAATAGCTGGCGAGCAGGTTTTAGAGAATTATTAGAGAAGATGATGAAATAAAATGCTTTTAAAAAAATATGGTTCATAGGAAAATATTACGGATATAGTTTTATTGTGTATGAATAGAAATGGCATTTATGCCATTTATTTAAAAAAAAATAAAAATATTAATTTGAAAAATGCAGAAATTTCGGCTAAAGCCAACAATTGAATTTTATATTATCCTCCAGATAAATCTGGAGGCAATTCAAAAAACATATTTGAAAAAAAAATTCCGCACAAATTTCCTAAGAACCAAAAATATTTATAAAAAAAAAATTGAACATAAAATTATAAAAAACGTATAACATACTAACTAAAATAATAAATTGTATGAAAAAAATAAGTGTGTTATGTTTTATGTATGTTTTTTTTGTGTCTGATATAACCGCACAAAATAAACCAATTTCTTTGGAGCAAGCCATCAAAGAGAAAAAAATTGAGGCATCATTTACAGGAAATAAAAATAGTTCTCATTATTTGAAACCTCTTTTGATGCAAGTCAAAAATTTGCAAGCAGTTGGGCAAACTATTTTGATAGAAGCGGGAAGTTTTTTTGTTTCGAATCCTGCTCCTTATCAAGATATTACAGTCTTGGAAACGATGACGATTGCTTTGAAAGCCAATGAAAGTAATTCAGTGCCTATTTCAGGTGCCTGTTCAGAAGCAACTTTAGCAGCACCTAATGAGAAAGTGAATTATCAAGCCGCACCCGCACCCAAACCTGAATATGTTAAATATGCTAAATTTATCAATGAAAATAAATTTTTTGGTACGTCTGAAGCCCAAAAAGGTATGTGGGCTGTTAGTAATGATTTAGATTGGTTAATCGATGGTAGCAACGAAAAAATGGCAGGAAAAATTACTTATTTTTTAGGTAAATTAAAAAATATTAATGTACCTTGGCTCACACCTGACGGTGATTTTATTACAGAAGAAAAGGAATTTAAAGTATTAGAAAACGGAAAACCTGTAATGAAAAAACATACAACTACTCGTAGAAATCCACAACCTGCCAATACTATTTTGAAAGAAGAAGAATTTGATGTAGTAAAAAATGGCGAACGCACACGCATAAAGCATTATTGCACGCGTGAGAAACCTTCGCCTGATAGTGTTATTATTGGAGAAAAAGAATTTGATATAGTAGAAAAAGGAAAAAAATTGAAAAAGAAATATTTCCTTACCAAAGCAACACCAGAATCGCTGGGAGAAATTATATATGGACAAAAAGATTATAAAGTCAAAAAAAATGGTAAAGTCTATTCTACTTATGTCAGACTAATTACCAATCAAAATCCTGAACCGATGTGCGAAATGTGGGGAAATGGACGTGCTACGGTGCGAGGAAAATGCCATTTAAGATTGGCTATGTTTGATGTCAATGGTATTTTAGTAAGAGAAATTTATAATAATCCTGAAGAAAAAGCAGGAACGCACACACTCGAATATGCTTACGATTGTGATATTTATACAGATCCAGTTTATCATTTTAAAATCATTAAAAATGATGTAGTAACGCTTACGGCTGTTTTAAAAAGAGGTAAATAAATCTCAAAACAAATAAAAAAAACGCTTATTTTTTAAAGAATAAGCGTTTTTTTATTATATTGATAAATGATTATTGCATTTTGAATTTTACAGGAATTACCATTTTTTGTCTTACATTTTTACCTCTTTGTTTGGCTGCTTTCCATTTTGGAGAAGTTTTTAAAACTCTCACCGCTTCGTCATTACAACCACCATCATTAGCAATCGGTTTTTTGATTTTTACATCAGTTAATTCACCATTTTTTTCGATAACAAACTCCAAATAAACAGTTCCTTCAATACCTTGTCTGCGAGCCATTTTTGGATATTTGATATTTTCACCTAAGAATTTATAAAATTCTTTTTGTCCACCTACAAATTCGGCTTGTTCTTGCAATTCGTGAGGGTTAAAGATTTTATCTTCATCTTCTTTTTCTTCTGGTTTTGCAGGAGGAGCGACTCCAGTTTCTGTTCTTGCTACTTCTACTTTCTTCTGCTCGGTAGGAGTTTCTTTTGTTTCCTCAATAAATTTCTGTACCTTTTTTTCATCAGGCACTTCTATTATTTCAGGTGATTGAATGGCTTGTGGTGGAGGAGGAGGTAGTTGGTCCGTTGGTGGTGGCTCCTCAAATATTTTCTCTTCTTCTACTTCTTTTTTCAATGATAAAGCATCAGCAGATAAGCCCTGAATAAAACTTAATTCAAAAGCTAACAATACCAAACCCATACTTATTATCATACCCAAACCTAAAAACAACCCTGATTGTCTTCTAAGATTTACTTTTGGATTTTTTTTCTCCTGTATAGCAACCTCTGGTTTGCCTACATTTGTGTTATTTCCTTCCATTGTGATATTTTTTAGTTTTATTTATTTATTTTTTAATTAACGATACAAAAATAACTAATATTTTAGTTATTACCAAATTTTTTTCAATTTTTTTTTGAAAATAAATTTATTTTTTTATAAATCCAGAAAAATAGTAAAATTCCTGTAAAAATTCCTAATAAATTAGCAAGGCTGTCAAAAATTTGAAAATATTTATATAAAAAATAAAATTGCCAAATTTCCATTATCACCGAAAATATAATACAAAGTATAAAACTATATTGCATTGCATTGTATTGTATTGTTTTTGATTTAGATTGTTTTGAAAATCCGACAGTTGTTACAAAACTAAGAATAAAAAATTGTGTAAAATGTGCAAATTTATCAAAAGGCAACCAACCGCCCATCTGTAAATCGGGTAAAGGTTGTGAACGATAAACGTTCAAAAAAAACATGACAACAGCCAATAAAAAAGCAAATAAATTATGATTTGAATACATTTTATGTCAAATTATCCTACTAATTCAGTATATTTATCCGATTTCATCAAACCACCCAATTCATCAGTGTTTGTCATTCTCACTTTCACCAACCAACCTTCTCCATAAGAATCAGTATTTACTTTATCGGGTGCATTATTCAAATCAGCATTAAAAGCCAAAATTTCAGCAGACACAGGCAAATATAAATCTGAAACAGTTTTAACTGCTTCTACTGTGCCAAAAACTTCATTTTGTCCCAATGTTTGTCCGACAGTTTCGATTTCTATATATACAATATCACCCAATTCTTTTTGTGCGTAATCAGTGATGCCAATGTAAGCCACGCCATCTGCCTCTGCACGAAGCCATTCGTGTTCCTTTGTATAATAAAGATTTTCAGGAATATTCATATAAAAAATTATAATAAATTAAATAATAAAATGATAGTTTTAAAAATTTTCCTCAAAATTGAAAAAAAATATTAAATAATCAAAATAAAAATGACTTTTTTTTTAATTTTTTTTTAAAATCAACCAAAAATTCAGAAAATAAGACTAAAAATGATAGTATAAAAAACTTATACTTTTACGTTTTCCATTGACAACAGAAATGATTTTATTTGATGATGATGATGTTCAACGTGATAAATACAATTATATAACATTTCTTTTAAAGTCAAAGCACCAAGTAAAGGATGCGGAATATTAAGCGTTTCTAATGATTTTTCATCGAAGTTATCAATTTTATTGCATAAATCTATAATAAGTTGAGATAACTGCTCGCATAAAATATTTTTTTGTTCCAATGAAACATCTTCGGGCAAAAATCTCTCAGGTGCTTTTCCACCTTCTTCTAATTTTTGTACATATTTTGTACGCAATGTTTCATAATCTACGTTTTCTCTATCAGATGTTCCAAAATTTTGTGCAATCATTGTTTTATCCATACCAAAAACTTGCGTAAGTGGTTTTACACATATAACAATATGGTGAAGTTGTTGTCCCGCAGTCCATTTTTGTTGGTAGCTAAACATAAATTCTTTATCGTTTAATTGTTGAATATAGTCAATAAATAATTGATAATTTTGTTGGATACGTTTTATAATTTCTTGTTTTTGCATTGTTTATAGTTTTTTTTTATGATAAATATTTTAGCACGCGGATAACGCGGATTTAGCGGATTAAAACGGATTTTCTTGAATTTTCAATTTTTATTTTAAAAATGTTGATATATA
>JAAFJG010000099.1 GCA_013298075.1 Cytophagales bacterium
AAAATCATAAAAAAATTAAAATTGATGGAAAATGGCATGATAACGAAATACCAAAAAAAGCAAAAATAATTATTGATAAAATATTTAAAAAACAACCTGTTACCTAATTTTAAGGAAAAGTTAGGGATTGATAGTTTAGCTTTTAATCGAACCACTTTTGGAATTGAAACGGGATATTATTCGAGGATTGAAGCCAATGTAGTGCCTTTTAATCGAACCACTTTTGGAATTGAAACATGTGTTATTTACAGCAGGGCAGAGTGCAGATGGAACTTTTAATCGAACCACTTTTGGAATTGAAACTACACGTACCAGATTACAAAAGGTCTTTTACCTTTCTTTTAATCGAACCACTTTTGGAATTGAAACAGCGTTGTAAGGTAGTTTTTTATGTAGTTTTTTACTTTTAATCGAACCACTTTTGGAATTGAAACAATTTCTATATACATTTCGGAAATTGGTTTTATGATAAGAGTGAAAAATTATTTACCTTTGCACTTTAAAACTTATTAACCTTAAAATTTATTTTACCAATGGAATTTCCTTTGTCACCAGAAACATATAGTAGTATTCGCTCTCTTTATAAAGAGACGAAAGACAAACGTACTGCTAATTATCTTAATATTATACTATTGAAACATAAAGAGTATTCACAAGTTGAAATAGCAGATATTCTCAATCTTGATGAAAATACTATCTGCACTTGGGTAGAAAAATTTCGCAATTCTGTTGATTTGGTTTGCTATTTAGAGCAAAATTTCAAACCATATGTTGGCAAACTTAGTTATATTGAACTTGGTAGATTGGTCAATTTAGTTAAAACTACGCATTTTTGCGAAGTAAAACCTATTATTGCTCACATAGAACAGAATCATTCATTCACCTATAGTGTATCAGGACTAACAAAATTACTCAAACGTGTTGGCTTCTCCTATAAATCATTTGTCAATTTGCCCGCTAAATTAGATACAGAAAAACAGGCTACCTTTGTGGCAGAATACCAAAAAATAGAACAGAATTTGACCCCAAAATGTGCCATACTTTTTATGGATGCTGTACATCCTCAACATAATACACACACGGCAAATGCTTGGCTAATCAAAGGTGAACCTACTTATTTACGTAGCAATACTGGACGTAATAGACTAAATATAAATGGGTTGTATAACCCAAAGACACAAGAAGTTATCACTACTTTTCATAATACTATCAATGCACAGGCAACTATTGAAACATTAAACAAATTATTACTCTGCTACCCAACACACGAAAATCTATATATTATTGCTGATAACGCTCGTTATTACACTTCAAAAATAGTAAAAGCATATTTGGCAGAAAATCCAATTATAAAGTTTATACACTTGCCACCCTATTCTCCCAACCTTAATCTAATTGAACGCTTATGGAAGTTCACACGTAAAAACATCATTAACTTGAACTATTGTGAGAAATTTGAAACATTTACCAGCAATATCAAAAATTTCTTTGAAAACATAAAAGATTATAAATTGGACTTAAAACAATTTATAGGAGAGAAATTCCACTTGTTTAATCTTACTTAAAAACCCCAAAACCACTTTCCGAAGTGTATATTTCAATACTTCACAAATAACAGATGCTTTTAATCGAACCACTTTTGGAATTGAAACGTTCCTTTTTCTTTTTGATTTTCTAATTCGTAATCACTTTTAATCGAACCACTTTTGGAATTGAAACAAATAAATTTTTTTAGTTTTTCACCAAATTTTTTGACTTTTAATCGAACCACTTTTGGAATTGAAACTATTTTTATAAAGTTATTTGAATCGCAAACACCTGCTTTTAATCGAACCACTTTTGGAATTGAAACTCTACATTGATAAAATTATTGTTTTTGATGTCAAATACTTTTAATCGAACCACTTTTGGAATTGAAACTTTTTTCCTGTCCATTTTTTAAAATCATTAAAAACTCTTTTAATCGAACCACTTTTGGAATTGAAACAATAAGAGGTTTAGTGGGCGTAAATGATTTGACTTTCTTTTAATCGAACCACTTTTGGAATTGAAACAGTTTTTCATTGGTTTCAATTCATTTATATTTGTTTCTTTTAATCGAACCACTTTTGGAATTGAAACTTGATATTTTATTGAATAATGATTGAAATTTGATAGTCTTTTAATCGAACCACTTTTGGAATTGAAACCAAATAAAATCAAATATTATTAACCAGTCGTTTTTCTTTTAATCGAACCACTTTTGGAATTGAAACTTTACTTGTTTTTTGACTTCTTCTTTTGCTTTTGCTCCTTTTAATCGAACCACTTTTGGAATTGAAACAATTTTAGAAAGGTTGTTACAACATATTGCACAAACCTTTTAATCGAACCACTTTTGGAATTGAAACTTTTAACATCTGTAAAATCTTTATCTTTTAAGGAACGCTTTTAATCGAACCACTTTTGGAATTGAAACAAAATTTGCAATTCTTTCTTTTGTATAATTTTTAGCTTTTAATCGAACCACTTTTGGAATTGAAACGAGGTTTTAAGACAAAGCGAAGATTTTAAAATTTGGGCTTTTAATCGAACCACTTTTGGAATTGAAACTCACGCCAAACGCAAAATAAACCAAAAAGCCACTTTGCTTTTAATCGAACCACTTTTGGAATTGAAACCCCAACGAATTTTTATTTATCTCGCCATTTATGAATCTTTTAATCGAACCACTTTTGGAATTGAAACATTTTGCCGGGGTAGCGATGTAGTACATAATACCCTCCTTTTAATCGAACCACTTTTGGAATTGAAACAAATAAATTACAATATTTTTTATAAGTTTTTTTGGACTTTTAATCGAACCACTTTTGGAATTGAAACAGCAAATCAATTTCGCTTAATAAATCGGTATCGTCCTTTTAATCGAACCACTTTTGGAATTGAAACGGGATGACGAGTTAAACTCTTATGAGAGCAGAGCGACTTTTAATCGAACCACTTTTGGAATTGAAACGCATCGCCGACTTTGTGTATCATTTGTCCACTTGCTGCTTTTAATCGAACCACTTTTGGAATTGAAACAATTTTAGAAAGGTTGTTACAACATATTGCACAAACCTTTTAATCGAACCACTTTTGGAATTGAAACGACAAATAAAAAGCAACGAACTTAGTACTCAACTTGCCTTTTAATCGAACCACTTTTGGAATTGAAACAGCAAATCAATTTCGCTTAATAAATCGGTATCGTCTCTTTTAATCGAACCACTTTTGGAATTGAAACGCATTTCAAAAACGCCATCGACCTGCTCGGCGGTTGCCTTTTAATCGAACCACTTTTGGAATTGAAACCTGTATCGAGTTATTGCGACCCTCGATAGCATAGAACTTTTAATCGAACCACTTTTGGAATTGAAACTCAAAATTTCTTTTGCAGTGCCGTTTCCCCAAACGCTTTTAATCGAACCACTTTTGGAATTGAAACTAATTTTATTTTTGGTTTAGAATGGACGTAAAATAACTTTTAATCGAACCACTTTTGGAATTGAAACGATTTTGGCAATAGACTACACTTTAAAAAGTATTGAACTTTTAATCGAACCACTTTTGGAATTGAAACTAAAAACTGGAGCGGTTTGCAAAGGCAACTCTGCACTTTTAATCGAACCACTTTTGGAATTGAAACTTGCAACAAAAAGTAAGTACAGAAAACTCGATTAAGCTTTTAATCGAACCACTTTTGGAATTGAAACAGCCTGTACAAGTCAAAATTAGTCTTTGTCCAGCTGGCTTTTAATCGAACCACTTTTGGAATTGAAACCAAAATTCTGTTTTCATTTTTATTTAGTTTATGCCCCTTTTAATCGAACCACTTTTGGAATTGAAACTCGGTTGTAAATATTTTTTGGCAACTTTGCACCATACTTTTAATCGAACCACTTTTGGAATTGAAACCGGTTTCTTTATCATAAAACCACATCAACTCGGTTGACTTTTAATCGAACCACTTTTGGAATTGAAACGCCGAAGTGCTTTTAATATCTTTTATGCAGTCGTTTGCTTTTAATCGAACCACTTTTGGAATTGAAACCCAAAATTCCAAAAAAGCATACATTTTTTTAGCAAACTTTTAATCGAACCACTTTTGGAATTGAAACGTTGTTCCGCTTTGCGGAGATTTGCAAGAGTCTGCTCTTTTAATCGAACCACTTTTGGAATTGAAACAGCACAATAAACCCTGTTTTTAGTGTGATATATAACTTTTAATCGAACCACTTTTGGAATTGAAACGAGTATTTGCGTGAATTTTACATTTTTCGCAAAGCTCTTTTAATCGAACCACTTTTGGAATTGAAACGTGGCTGATTCTCGTAAATTCTGGGAGATGTTGGAGCTTTTAATCGAACCACTTTTGGAATTGAAACAACCTAAATTGAAGGCATCATCATTTTCACTTTCCACTTTTAATCGAACCACTTTTGGAATTGAAACAAAGTTGCTCGCGTAAATTTGCGCGTATCAAATCCTGCTTTTAATCGAACCACTTTTGGAATTGAAACTCTCTAAAGTTTTTAAGTTTTTCCTGCTGTGCCAACTTTTAATCGAACCACTTTTGGAATTGAAACAAAATCAACTCCACAATCTCCAAATATTTTTCCAAACTTTTAATCGAACCACTTTTGGAATTGAAACTACGCTGGCGCAAATAATGCGTTTGGTGTGTTAAAACTTTTAATCGAACCACTTTTGGAATTGAAACGTTCCTACGTCTTTTATGTAAAAGTACATAATCTGCCTTTTAATCGAACCACTTTTGGAATTGAAACAATTCTTGAAGTGTTTATCTAAAAACACTACAATATCTTTTAATCGAACCACTTTTGGAATTGAAACATTCCAAAAGTGGTTCGATTAAAAGATGGTGGTAACTTTTAATCGAACCACTTTTGGAATTGAAACATTTTACCTAATCTTTCCAAAACGTTTTTAAATTGCTTTTAATCGAACCACTTTTGGAATTGAAACAGGTTTGGCTGATTTGTTTGTTAGTACGTATGTTTTCTTTTAATCGAACCACTTTTGGAATTGAAACAATTAAAAAAATATATGAAAGAAATTTTGTTTAACTTTTAATCGAACCACTTTTGGAATTGAAACGTAATTCTGCATTGAAAATCTTCACACGTTTTTTTATCTTTTAATCGAACCACTTTTGGAATTGAAACATACTTAAAGCGTTTTTATTAAGTATTGAAAAGTTTACTTTTAATCGAACCACTTTTGGAATTGAAACGTAAGTCTTCCTTAAAACTCGCGCGTATCTCCCGCTTTTAATCGAACCACTTTTGGAATTGAAACGTAACAGGCGAGGTGAAAAGCCTGCCTGCTGCTCACCTTTTAATCGAACCACTTTTGGAATTGAAACTTTACAACGACGCAATCTAAATACATTATTAAAGTCTTTTAATCGAACCACTTTTGGAATTGAAACTGTCTAATTGCGAAATTTTTATCATCATTTTTTTGACTTTTAATCGAACCACTTTTGGAATTGAAACTAGATTATTGGTAAAAATACCATACAACCCTGACTACTTTTAATCGAACCACTTTTGGAATTGAAACAAGATTGTAACAAAATCTAAATTGACAGGTTGCGTCGCTTTTAATCGAACCACTTTTGGAATTGAAACTACACCATACATATATATTCTGGTGTCCAATAACCATCTTTTAATCGAACCACTTTTGGAATTGAAACGTAAGTCTTCCTTAAAACTCGCGCGTATCTCCCGCTCTTTTAATCGAACCACTTTTGGAATTGAAACACGCTTGTAATTTTGGCTGGAGTGCGATTAAACGCAGCTTTTAATCGAACCACTTTTGGAATTGAAACAAATTGATTTTAAGACAGGCGATACATTTGTCTTGTCTTTTAATCGAACCACTTTTGGAATTGAAACATTCCAAAAGTGGTTCGATTAAAAGCGGACGCATTTACTTTTAATCGAACCACTTTTGGAATTGAAACAAACCAATGGCGACTTTACTATCAATAAAAGTAAAACTTTTAATCGAACCACTTTTGGAATTGAAACGGTATGCTATCTAATCTATCCGCAATAAACTCGGCCTTTTAATCGAACCACTTTTGGAATTGAAACACGTGTTATGAGCGTATTTTACATAAATAATTGTACTTTTAATCGAACCACTTTTGGAATTGAAACAAGGTTGCTACAATTTCACCTGTACGCTTTTTTACACTTTTAATCGAACCACTTTTGGAATTGAAACCTTTGTTTTTAAGATTATTTAGCATATCTTTGCGTATCTTTTAATCGAACCACTTTTGGAATTGAAACATAGATTTAGACAATCGACGCACTCAAAACGCACTTGCTTTTAATCGAACCACTTTTGGAATTGAAACGCCAAAACCACGATTGCGCCTTGCAAATCGTCGATGCTTTTAATATCGAACCACTTTTGGAATTGAAACATTTGTGGGCAAGTATATTTTATTTGCATTTTTTTCTTTTAATCGAACCACTTTTGGAATTGAAACAATCTAATTCTGCTAATTCTGCATTTTTGCGTTCCTCTTTTAATCGAACCACTTTTGGAATTGAAACAAAAAATAAAAAAGAATGGCAACAATATTGCAACGTCTTTTAATCGAACCACTTTTGGAATTGAAACTTCTTAGTAAGTCGTTTGCAGTTTCTCCGCGTTTATTCTTTTAATCGAACCACTTTTGGAATTGAAACAAAAATCTCCGCGAGTGTTTTCTCTGTAAAACTTTCCCTTTTAATCGAACCACTTTTGGAATTGAAACTGGAAACACAAAAGATTTCCAGAGTTTTACAAGTGACTTTTAATCGAACCACTTTTGGAATTGAAACAAATCTTTTCTCAAAATAGTCTCTAATTTGCGTTTCTTTTAATCGAACCACTTTTGGAATTGAAACAAACTCAACCAATAATAACTTTATATCCTATTTTGACTTTTAATCGAACCACTTTTGGAATTGAAACGCAGATATTCTGCACAAGTGGTTACTTGTGCATCTACCTTTTAATCGAACCACTTTTGGAATTGAAACGCAGAGCAAGAAGTAAAGATTGATTTACTTGCAAAACTTTTAATCGAACCACTTTTGGAATTGAAACATTTAGATTTTTTACCAAAACAAGTGCAACTTTATAACTTTTAATCGAACCACTTTTGGAATTGAAACAATTTTGGCAATAGACTACACTTTAAAAAGTATTGAACTTTTAATCGAACCACTTTTGGAATTGAAACCTCAAAAAAGTGTTCGCAAAAAAACGAAGTTTGCCACTTTTAATCGAACCACTTTTGGAATTGAAACGACGACACTGGTGGCACGTACACAATAAACGCTTTGGCTTTTAATCGAACCACTTTTGGAATTGAAACGGAATATTTGTTGGCACTTCAATTTCAATATCTTTCTTTTAATCGAACCACTTTTGGAATTGAAACATTAGTTGTACTTACTTGGCTTTTACTTCGTTGTTCTTTTAATCGAACCACTTTTGGAATTGAAACTAATTTATTTATAAATTCTAAATAATCCTGTGGTGCTTTTAATCGAACCACTTTTGGAATTGAAACACACATACATAACATCCCTCGAAAATGTTAGTATTCTTTTAATCGAACCACTTTTGGAATTGAAACAAAACTAAATTAGGAATAAGTGTTTCCGCATTTGGCACTTTTAATCGAACCACTTTTGGAATTGAAACAATTTTGGCAATAGACTACACTTTAAAAAGTATTGACTTTTAATCGAACCACTTTTGGAATTGAAACTCAGATTTGTATGTTTGCCTTAAGGTTTTAAGGTTGCTTTTAATCGAACCACTTTTGGAATTGAAACTGGTTTTGGCTGATGAAAGCGGGTCGGCGACAGAAACTTTTAATCGAACCACTTTTGGAATTGAAACAAACATTGATGAGTCTTGCGACGTGTGTAGGTGTTCTTTTAATCGAACCACTTTTGGAATTGAAACGCGACAGAAACTCCTGCTCCAGATGGGGACTATGCACTTTTAATCGAACCACTTTTGGAATTGAAACATACTTGCTTGCAAAGTATTGTTTTTAATCGTAAATCTTTTAATCGAACCACTTTTGGAATTGAAACTTACTAAGTTTGTCTTTAAAACTAATACTACTCAAACTTTTAATCGAACCACTTTTGGAATTGAAACCGAAATACGGAACGAATAATCCTACCGCTTTGGAACTTTTAATCGAACCACTTTTGGAATTGAAAATGTGCCTGACATTATAATAACCTCCATTTTTTGCTTTCTTTTAATCGAACCACTTTTGGAATTGAAAATATTAAATAATTTTTCTTTATACTTTTATGTAAAACTTTTAATCGAACCACTTTTGGAATTGAAAACATCATCGCCGTTACACGTTATTTGTAAAATAGCTCTTTTAATCGAACCACTTTTGGAATTGAAAACAAATCATCACCACCTTTATCTTGTAATTTTTTACTTGCTTTTAATCGAACCACTTTTGGAATTGAAAACCAATTGACGTGATATATTTAATTTATTTGCAATATCCTTTTAATCGAACCACTTTTGGAATTGAAAATTACCGTGAGTTGTTTTGCTTTTTTAGCCAGTTTACCTTTTAATCGAACCACTTTTGGAATTGAAAATTTTGATATTTTTTTGGCGTAGCAACGCTATATTTTCTTTTAATCGAACCACTTTTGGAATTGAAAATTTTGCGATTCTTTTGAAATTTTAATCGAAAAAGTACCTTTTAATCGAACCACTTTTGGAATTGAAAATATAAATAAATGGCATTTTCCATTTTCTTTATTCTGCTTTTAATCGAACCACTTTTGGAATTGAAAATATCTATTGCACTATCTAAACGTCCATCTTCACAACTTTTAATCGAACCACTTTTGGAATTGAAAAGTTTCTTTCAGTTTTTTCAATAATTTTTCGTGTGGACTTTTAATCGAACCACTTTTGGAATTGAAAATTCCAAAAGTGGTTCGATTAAAAGTATCGTTTTACTTTTAATCGAACCACTTTTGGAATTGAAATTGTAAAAGAATTGCCAGAACAATTTTGTAATTTAAGCTTTTAATCGAACCACTTTTGGAATTGAAATTAGTATTGTATCTAATTTGCGTTTTTTGTCTTTTACTTTTAATCGAACCACTTTTGGAATTGAAATTTTGTATATAAGGTAACTGCGGAGGATTTGCAAGTTGCTTTTAATCGAACCACTTTTGGAATTGAAATTTTTTTGTTTATTACTATACACTTTTAAGTTTTTTAGGTAAAAACTGCTTTAGGAAGTCGTAATTGAGGTTAGTAATGTTTATTTTTTTAAAAAGTAAGCAAATTTCTTGCTGAAAATTGACGATATTTCTTAA